>CAYMZK010000001.1:0-142999 GCA_964394985.1 uncultured Candidatus Saccharibacteria bacterium
TTCTCTGAAAGATTTAAGAAATAAAATGACTTCTTTGGGCTTGATTAGCCGAAACGGCAAAATTTTTACAATTTCCAATATCCAGATGTTTTTGAAAAATCCGTTTTACTACGGAGCTTTCTATTTCAACGCTGAACTGCACCAAGGAAGCCATAAACCAGCGATTGCAAAGAAACTTTTTGATAAATGCCAAGAAGTGATGGCGCAAAAAGCCCACAAAACCAAGCGAGGCCAAATAGAATACGCTTTCCGCTCGCTTTTGAAATGCGGGGAGTGCGGTTGTTCCATAACTTCCGAAACCCACAAAGGACACAATTATTACCGATGCACCAAAAAGAAAAATAACTGCTCGCAAAAATATACTCGCGAGGAACTTTTGGCCGAGCAGATTTCAAACATAATTCAAAAAGTTTCTTTGCCTTCGGCTTGGACCAAAAAGATGATTTCGGAACTGGACAAAGAAAAAGAGGGAAATGTCCAAGCCGAAATGACTTTCGCTCAAAATCTCCGAACGCAAATTGCAGAACATGAGAAAACTTTGGATAAACTTTTAGACCTTCAATTATCGGGCACGATTTCCACCGAAGAATACGCCGCCAAAAAACAAAAAATTCTCAATCAAAAAATTGAGATTTCCGAAAAATTGAAGGATTTTGAGCGAAAGGGCAATCGCTGGCTCGAACTTTGCCGAAACTTCATTTTAACTGCTAATCAAGCCAAAATTGCCGCCTTGCAAGGAAATTTTTCTGAAAAGAAAAATTTCCTCAAAAGGATTGGCTCGAACCCGCTCCTTTTGGAGCGGGAGGTTTTTGTAGAATACAAAAACCCTTGGAAATTGCTTGAAAATTCATTTGCCGACCTGCCCGCCGAATTGGCGGGAGCGAGGGGCCCCGCACAACAGCAAGCTGTATGCGGGGTAAGCTCCGCCCCGAGCGAGGCGGGAAACGCAAACTTTACTAATTGGCTGCCGGACTAGGACTCGAACCTAGATTACTTGAGCCAGAATCAAGCGTCCTACCATTGAACGATCCGGCAATCTATGCCTTTAAATACTTACGGATTGCTATATAACTAGATATTATACCCAATCCTACTCCAACTGCAAGTTGAATTAAGAGAATTATCCAAATATTACTAACAAAAATATTAAAGATGCTAATACTTGAAGTAAAGCTTTTGATTTGAGAATCAAAAAGAAAAGAAATAAAGATGGTTAAGATAAAAGTTAAAATAGCTGAAATTACACCAATAATAGCTCCTTGGATAAGAAAAGGACCCCTGACAAAGTTATTAGAGGCTCCAACTAGTCTCATTACCGAAACTTCTTCCTTTGAGTTATAAATTGCTATTCTGGTTGTATTAAAAGCAATTAAAACAGCCATTACTGCTAAGATAATAGTTAAAAACAATCCGGCAGTATTAATGCTATTAGTCAAACCAAATATCTTATCAATCACTTCTTTTCTTTGATGATAATCTACTTTATCTATTATTTCCTGGAAAGAACCACTTTCTAGTAAGTTGGTAACTTGTTCATATTGTGAGGCTTCCCAAGCTTTAATATTTAAAGAAGATAAAAAGGGATTATACCCCAATTCGGTTAAAGACTCTACTAATAAAGGATCGTTTCGATGATCTTCAATAAAAGACTCTAGGGCTTGGTTTTTAGAAATATATTCCACTTCTTTTACCTCAGATATTTTGGCAATCTCAGACTTAGCAGTATCAATTTCTTCTTCGCTAGCCTGATCGGCGAAATAGACAGAGATATCTACTTTATTCTCAATGTCTGAAACCATTTTTTGAGAAACAGAATTTAATAAAAAAAGAATAGTAATTAAGGATGTCACCATAGTCATAATTAGTAAGGTGGCGATACTTAATCCCTTGTTTCTTTTAAACTCTTTCCAGCCTATTTTAATAATTCTTTTTATTGAATGACTCATAGTATAAATTTACCTTTTTTTTGATCACGAATAACCCTTCCTTGCTCTAGGGTTATTACTCTTTTACCTAACTTGTTAATAATATTTTTATCATGAGTAGCCAAGACAATCGTCGTTCCCATTTTATATATCTTTGTTAATAGCTCAATAATTCCATGCGTATTATATGGATCTAAGTTGCCAGTCGGTTCATCGGCTAAAATAACGCTGGGACGATGAATTAGAGCTCGGGCGATGGCTACTCTTTGTTTTTCTCCTCCAGAAAGTTCGTTAGGAAAATTATTCTCTTTTCCTTCTAGTCCAACTAATCCCAATATTTGAAAAACATCTCTTTCTATTTCTTCTTGATCAGCTCCCATTATCTCCATAACATAAGCAATATTTTCAAAAGCAGTTTTAGAGTTAAAAAGCTTATAGTCTTGGAAAGCTACCCCAATCTTTCTTCTTAATTGAGGCAAAAGAGATCTTTTCATTTGATGAACATTTTGTCCATCAAAAAAGATTTCTCCTTTACTAGGAGATTCTTCGGCTAAAATTAGTTTAAGCAAGGTGCTTTTACCGGCTCCGGACTTTCCAACGATAGAAACAAATTCTTTTGAGCCAATCTCAAAAGTAACGTCTTCTAAGGCGCTACTATTCTTATATATTTTACTAACATTATTTATTGATATCATGTTTAATTTCAGCTTCAATAAATTGATCTAGCTCTCCATCTAAAACTCGTTCTACGTTAGGAGTTTCTACTCCGGTTCTGGTGTCTTTTATTAATTTGTACGGATGTAAAACATAATTTCTAATTTGATTCCCCCAGCTAGCGCTGGTATTTCCTCCTTTAATTCTCTCTAGTTCGTCTTTGCTTTTAGCTTCTTTTAATTGATAAAGCTTAGAATAAAGAATTTCTAAGGCCTTCTGTTTATTCAACCCCTGTTGTCTTTCAGATTGTGAGCTAACAGTAATGCCAGTAGGTAAATGAATTATTCTAACCGCTGTTTCTCTTTTATTAACATTTTGTCCTCCCGGCCCAGAAGACCTAAAGGTTTCTACTCTTAAGCCTTCGTCTTTAATTTCTACTCCCTCTCCTTTCTTAATTTCTGGTAAGACCTCTATTAGGGCAAATGAAGTGTGTCTTAAATTTTTAGCGGAGAAAGGAGACTGGCGAACCAATCTATGAACTCCCGATTCTTTTTTTAAAATACCATAAGCATACCTTCCCTTAACCTCTAGTGTCGCTGATTTAGTCCCGATTCTTCCGTCTGGCCCTCCCCCTTCACCAAAAGACTGATCAATAATCTTTACTTTAAATCCTTTATTTATACAATACTTTTGAAACATCCTTAATAGCATCGTTGCCCAATCTTGAGCATCTACTCCACCGGCTCCTGCGTATAGATCTATTATAGCATTATTTTTATCATACTTCCCAGAAAGATAAGTTTTAGTTTCTTCTTTTTCAATCAATTTTAAGAGTTTTTCTATTTCTTCTTGATCTGGTAACTCTTTTAAGACTTCTAACCCTCCTTTAATATCTTCGATTATCTCTACTTCTTTAGTTAAATCTGATATTTCTTGACCTAACTGCCAATCGTTTTCTGCTTCTAATTCTTTGATTTTCTTTTTCTTTTCTTCAATGTCAAAGACGGTCCATTAAATACTGAACTCTCTTTTCTAGATCTTCAATTTTTATTTCTTCTGAATCCATATTTAACGGTTTTAATATCTTAAGTTTACCATAAAATTAAAAGAAATCAAAAAACATAAAGTAATTTATGTTTTTTAATCTTCAATAGTTTAATTTAATATTTAATTTTTCTGCTATTTCATGAAACCATTTTTCATGACGATCAATCTGGTTTTTAAATGACACATACTCTACCATTAAATCATCGATTGTCTTGACCAGTTTATCTATTGAATTAGTTAGTGCGTTAATTGAACCCTTGATTTCAGAAAATTCTTCTTTTACTTCTTGCTTAAAATTATCAAACTCTTCCAGCGTAGCTAGTTTTACAGACATATTAGCAAGATCCTGTTTAGTAACAGTGTTTTGAAATTTATCGTCTAAATATTCAATTAATTCTGAAAAGTCTCCATTCATATTTTAATTATACTCTTTTTAAAAAGTCTTTGTCAATAAAAAAGAGCCTATGGTCGGACTTGAACCAACAACCTACCCCTTACGAAGGGGTTGCTCTGCCATTGAGCTACATAGGCAAAATATGAGCGGGATACGAGAATTGAACTCGCGTCTTTTGCTTGGGAAGCAAATATAATACCACTATACTAATCCCGCGTCCAAATACTTTTAATTTTGTCCCACCAACTTTTTTCTTCTTGGCTTTCTTCCCCTTTTTGATTATCTTCTTTCTTTTGAACAACAACAACTTCTTCTCCTGGTTTTTTCATTTCTAGTTTTTCTCTAGCAACCATTTCAACATAATCTTGGCTTTCAATTTCTTCTTTCTTTTCTTTTATTTCTTGGTTTTTTTTCTCTAGCTGATTTATTTCTTCTTGCAAAGAAACAATTCGGTCTTTTAATTCACCTCTCCTTTTATTAATCTTATAGTTGGTAGAAATAAAGAAAATAATAAAAAGAACCAAAACCAAAAGAATGATTATTAAAGAGAAATAACTTTTAAATTTTTTACTCTTTTTCTTTGCCATGTTTTTTGCTATGATATTAGTATATGAAAAAGGGACTAAAAATAGTTTGGATTATCTTAATATCTTTAGTAGTTTTAAGCATGCTTTCATTAACCCTAGCCCCACTACTATATTAAGATTTAAAAACTTCTAAAAAGACCTTAGGGGGAATTCTGACTTTCCCCTTTTCTTTTAATAATTTCTTTCCTTTCTTTTGTTTTTCTAAAAGCTTTCTTTTTCTAGAATAATCACCGCCATAAAGATAGCCAGTAACATCTTTTCTTCTAGCTTTTAGAGTTTCTCTAGCAATAATTTTACCACCAATTACTGCTTGCAAGGCAACAGAAAATTGTTGTTGTGGAAGAGTTTCTTTTAATTTTTTAACCAGAGCGCGCCCTTCTACCAAAACCCTTTCTTTAGGAACAACTTTAGAGAAAGCTGGTTCTTTTTCTCCAGCGACTAAAATATCCATTTTTAATAGCTCGGCTGGACGAAACCCAATAAACTTATAGTTCATTGAAGCATAACCTTGACTAGTCCCTTTGATTTGATCATAAAGATTAACAATAATTTCTCTTAAAGGAACTTCGTAAACTAAAACTGATCTGTCAGAGCTGATATGGTTGGTTTTGATATACATTCCTCTCAAGTCCTTTAAGAGATCCATAATCCCTCCCATATATCTTGAAGGAGTAATGACTTCCAGTTCTACCCATGGCTCTTGAGAATTATTAATTTGATCCGGCCAATCACTAGCCGAATAAATTAGTTGATCGTTTACTTTATAAACTACTGAAGGAGAAGAAATAATTAATCCTATTTGATATTCTCTTTGAATTCTTTCAGAAATAATCTCTGCGTGTAAGGTTCCTAAAAATCCGCAACGAAAACCACGACCCAAAGATTCTTTAGTTTCTAATTCAAAAACTAAAGCCGGATCATTAAGCTTTAATTTAGCCAGGGCTTCTTTTAAAAGATCAAAATCATCTGGATTTTCTGGGTACAGACTGGCATAAATCATTGGCTTTGCTTCTTTGTACCCGGGCAAAGGATCAACTTCTTTTAGAGCGATGGTGTCACCTACTCTAACTTTCCCTGGCTCTTTAATTCCAGTAGCAATGTAACCCATTTCTCCAGCGCTAAGAACTTGCTGAGAATCCATCTCTGGCCGGAAATAACCTAATTCTTTGATCTCTGAACTAATCTTCCCTACTATTAATTTAATTTTATCTGTTTTTTTTATTTCTCCGTCAACTATTCTAACATAAGCTACCACTCCTTTATACGGATCATAAATAGAATCAAAAATTAGAGCTTTAGTTTCTTTTCTTTTAATGTCTGGCTCTGGTATTTTATTAACCACGGCCTCTAAAACCTCTTCAATATTAGTTCCATTTTTAGCGGATATTTTGATAATCTCATCAGGATTAGTATCTAATAATTCGGACAATTCTAAAACTGCCTCATCTAAATTAACTTGGGGTAAGTCTATTTTATTTATCACTGGAATAATTACTAACCCTTGCTCTTTAGCTAATTCCAAGTTAGCCAAAGTCTGAGCTTGAATGCCTTGACCGGCATCAACTAAAAGAATGGCTCCTTCAACAGCAGCTAAACTTCTTGAAACCTCATAAGAGAAGTCTACATGACCGGGAGTATCTATTAAATTTAAAACATAATCTTTATACTTCATTCTTACCGGTTGCATTTTAATAGTTATCCCCTTTTCTCTTTCTAGCTCCATGCTATCTAGGTATTGAGGTTGCATTTTTCTAGAAGAAACACTTTTGGTAAAATCTAAAAATCGATCCGCTAAAGTGGACTTTCCATGATCTACGTGTGAAATAATAACAAAATTACGAATTTTCATTATCTTTAATAATTGAAAGCATATCAAATTTTTTGATAGCTAGATAATAGACTAATACTCCGGCAAAAGAACTTAGTAACAATTGAAGAAGAATTCCCAAAAAAGTTTGCATATCTACCAGGCCGGCAATAAGCTGACGAATAAAATAACTTACTAATAACAATAATACCGTAGAAGCTAAAATTTTCAAGGTTGGTTCTAGTAATTCTTTTAATATAAAGCCTTCAAACCTTTTTTCTAAAAAGATTAATAAAAGCAGTAATTGGATTATTCCTGAAACCGTTAAAGCTAAAGGAAGACCAATAACTAAAACTTGAGTTAGATTCTGAAGGTCTAAGATACCAGTAAACAAGGTTTTAAAGAGATTCTCAAAGCTCAACAACCAAACAAAGAAATAGGAAAGAAAGATGTTGATAGCGATAGAAACTAAAGTGATAGTTGCCGGAATTCTAGTATTTTGGAAAGCATAAAAAGTTTTTGAAATAAGCATAGAAAGTGAATAAGCAAAAACACCAAAAGCAAAAATTCCTAAACAAGCAGCTGTTAATTGAGTATCAACCCAACTGAATCTTCCTGTTCCTAAAACAACTCTAATAATTTGAACTCTTAAAAGAAAGATTAGGGCACTAATAGGAAGAACAAAGAAGAAGATTTTCTTAAACACGCTATAGAATTGCTGAAGAAGTTTGTCTTTTTCTTGTTTAGAGAAATAAACAGCCAAAAAAGGGAAAGCAGCCGTTGAGAAACTAACCGCGATTAAAGTAATGGGTAATTTCTGAAGATTATTTGCTAGACTAAAAACAGCAATGCTACCAACGCTCAAAGTAGAACCAATAGCTGTTATCACAATCAAGTTTATTTGCCCGGCGGCTAGGCCGATTGCTCTAGGAATAGTTAATTTAAAAACTTTTAAAAACCCTGGCTCTTTAAAGTCAAAAGAAAATTTTAACTTAAATCCTAAAGAGATTAAAATAGGAATTTGGATTAACAAATGAAGAAAGGCGCCAAAAACTACCCCCCAAGCTAATCCGCTTAATCCTAAATAAGGAACAAAGAATAGTATTCCAAAAATTATTCCTAGATTATAAGTAATTGGCGCCAAAGAGGTAATTAAAAACCTTTTAAAAACCCTTAAAATCCCTGAAACTATATTACTAATCCCTAATAATATAGGACTCAAAAACATTATTCTGGTTAACAGTACCGTGGAGTCCTTTTGAGCGCCCTTAAACCCTGGAGCAATAACTGAAATAATTTCTGGAACAAAAAAGATTAATCCTAAAGATATTAATATCAAACAAAGAAGAAATAAATTAACTAGATTAGAAAAAAACTTCCAAGCTTCTTTGTGAGAACGACTTAAGTATTCACTAAAAATAGGAATAATAGCGGCTGAAATAGCCCCCATTACCAAAACAGTAGAAATAAAATCCGGAATCCTAAAAGCAGTATAATAAACATCTAATTCGCTACCTACTCCAAAGGTTCCGGCTAATAATCGATCTCTAAATAATCCCAAAATTCCACTAACCAAAGAAGCAATAGCTAAAATTCCAGCTGCTGAAGTAATTGTTTTTGTTTTTGAATTTAAAACTCTATACATTTTTTAGAATAATTATTGGTGTCATTTGACTCCCCTGCCCAGCTGGATTATCTTTTAAATTATCTAAAATCATCTTTTTTTAGCTAAAACATCTTTACTAACTCCCAAAATTACTCTTCCTAAATCATCTTCTGGAGTTATAAAATGAGTTTTAATTAATTCTCTTTCCATGAATCTATTCTACTACATCTTTAAGGTGTTGACAAATATTTTGTCTTTGCTATAATCCAACTTGTCTTAGCAAGATGAGTGATCATTCCGATTAATTTCGGGAAGGAAAGTCCGAACACTCATTCTCGGCTTAGCTGAGTCTAAACAGTAGCAGTATTTAACAAATCTGCCCTTCGATATTTATCGGAGAGAGGTGCGAACAGAGACGAGTCTCCATTAGGAGAGTGAAACGGCAAAATCCTTGCTTGGGTGCAAGAACAAACCAAAAATCCGGGATACGACTCAGATTTTTGGAAAAAGTGGTTCGCTTAGATAGATGATCACATAAAAACAGAATTCGGCTTACTCTTGCTGAGACAACAAAAAGGAGGGCGCTATGACTTAGGCGACAGCCTCCTTTTTGTTTACAAAAAAATTTAAATAAGAGTTTGGTTTTTAGCTTTGCTATCCATGGCTTCATTAGCTAAGCGATCAGCATCTTTGTTTTTCTCCCGAGGAATTTGCTTGAATTTAACTTTCAAAAAGTCTATTTTTAAATTCCAGATTTGTAAAAATAAAGGTTGGATATTTTCATTAACTATCTTGTATTCTCCATTTAATTGTTTAACTAACAGCTCAGAATCGCTTCTTACCTCTACTTCAGATCTTTTAGCTACCTCTTTACCAAAGAGGGACTTAAATTTCTTTAAAGCAAAAATAACAGCGTTATACTCTGCTTCATTATTAGTTAACTTATCTCCTAGATATTCAGCATATTCTTTAATAGTTTGGCCTTTTTGATTAGTGAAAACAACTCCAATCCCTGCTGAGCCAGGATTGCCACGAGAACCGCCATCAGTGTATATAGTTATCTTATTCATAGTAGTCAATTAAACATTCTTTAAATTTTTTTAAATCTTCGTTTTTAACTCTAAAACCAGCGGCTGGAGGATGACCACCATAAGTTACTAAAAAGCTTTTACAGGTATCCATCGCCTCAACTACATTATATCCTTCTTTAGGAGCCCTAACACTTCCTTGGCTATCTTCTTTATCTTTTCGATAAAGAAAAACTGGTTTATTATATCTTTTAGTAAGAATGGAAGAGGCAACGCCTAAAAGAATTAACTCCCAACGACTATCGCCTTCAAAAATAACCTTTTCTTTTTTTAAAGAAATTCTTCTTTCAATTTCTTCAACAACCTCTTTTATTTTCCTCTTTTTCTCAGCTGATTGTTCTAATAATTTTTCGGCTAATCTTCCAGCTTCGTCTATATCTGAAATTGTTAAAACTTGAAAGGCAGCTGGATTGCCACTTTTAACATCTCTAATATTTAATAAAGAGTTCATTTTAATAACCTGATCTATTAAAGAAGATGATTGAATATTTTCTAAAGAAAGAAGAGCTTGAATTCCCGGACGCCAGCTATCCTTGAGAGAACTTAATCCTTCAATAATAATTTCTTCATTGTCATCGGTTTTGGGCATCATATCAGCAATAGTTGCCATAGCAGCTAATTCTAAAATATCTCTTCTTAAGCTTTCGGTCATTTTGTCTCCTAACAATAATAAAGAAAGCCGGTAAGCAATTCCAGCTGTAGCAAATTCTTTAAAAGGGTATCTATCCCCCTTTTGCTTTGGATCAACAATAATATCCGCCTTGGGCAATTCTTCTGGAACAATATGATGGTCAATAACTATTACTTCAAACCCTATTTTTTTAGCTATATCTATTTCTTTAATATTGCCTATCCCGCAATCCATAGAAATAAAAAGAGCTGGAGCTAAATCTTTTAATTTCTCTAGAGCAGTAATATTTATTCCATAACCTTCATTTTCTCTATCTAAAAAGTAAACCTCATCTACCTTCCCACCTAAACTTTTGATAGAATCTTTTAGAATAATAACTGAACAAACCCCGTCCATATCTGCGTCTCCATAGATAATTATTCTTTCTCTATTTTTAACAGCCCTTTTTATTCTTTCAGCTGTCTTTTTAAGATTTTTTATTTCCATATAATGCTTCTATCCCAGGAAGCTTTTCTCCGGCTAAAAAAGCTAACATTGCTCCACCTCCTGTTGATACATGACTAAATTTATCTCTTAATTTAAGTTTTTTTAAGGCATTTAGAGTATCTCCCCCACCAACAACGCTAAATGATTTTGAACTAGTAATTGCTTGAGCAATTTCTTTAGTTCCTTTAATGTATTTTTCTTTTTCAAACCATCCCATTGGTCCAGCCCAAACGACTGTTTTAGCTCCGCCAATAATCTTTTTGTATTCTTTTATTGTTTTTGGCCCAATATCGTAATTATCCAAATAATCGTTTGGTAAATGAAGTTTAACAGATTTTTTCTTAATTTCCAATCCTAATTTTCCACCAATCAGAACATTATCGGCTAATTTTAAAAAATCATCAATAACCTTAGCTTTACTTTTGACCTTAGCTCCTCCAATAATAGTAACTAATGGCCTTTTGGGATTATCTATTATCTTAGAGAGGTTTTTAATTTCTTTTTCCAATAATAGGCCCATTGCTGATGGTAGATATTTAGGAATGCTAACAATTGAAGCGTGTTTTCTGTGACAAACCCCAAAAGCATCATTAATATAAATATCAGCTAAAGAGCTTAATTTTTTAGCAAAAGCTTGATTATTAGCTTCTTCTCCTTTGTTAAATCTTAAATTTTCCAAAAACTCTAAATTAGGATAGTCTTTAAATAAATCCCAAATCGGAGTTAAGCTTTTTCCATCGGATCGATGACTGGCTAGAATAACAATAGCCCTTTTTTTTAAAAGATATTCAATAGTGGGAATGGTTTGTTTTATTCTAAAATCATCTTCAATCTTCCTATCGCTCATAGGAACGTTAAAATCAACTCTTAACAACACTCTTTTGTTTTTGAAATTAAAATCCCTAATTGTCTTAATCATCTTTTATTTCTTTATTTAATGTTTTTCTTAAATCTGAAAGATCTACCTTTTTTCTTTCCTTCTTTTTTCCACCAAAAGGAATAGTTTCTTCTTTCATAGCTTCTTTTAAAGATAGGGCCGATTCTTTGTCTGGGTCAGACTCTTTGTCTTTTTTAACCTTTTTAAAGCAGTTTTTACAATAAACTGGCCGCTTACCATCAGGTTCAAAGACGACTTTAGTCTCTTTGCCACAATTGTCACACTTAGCATCATAAAGTTTTTGTTCTTTTTTAGCTTCTGGCAAAGCGCTTTCACTAATCTCAGCCCATTTTATAATATCCTCTTCTACTTTTTCTCTGGGAGTAGCATGTTTTTCTCGAGAAACCTTAATAATCTTCTCTTTATTGGAAATTTTTTCTGGCTCAAAAGGAACAATCGTTTTAGCCGAAAAAGGACGACCAGCAACACCATCAATCATTAATTTTAAATAAATATGATACTTAGCTAAATTAACAATATCAGTGGCATAAAATTCTGGAGCAAATTCTTTTTCCAAAAATTCAGCATCTTCTGCTCCAACCCTAAAACTAACCAAAGTTCCAACATTACCAAAAACAGCATCACGGACCTCTTCTTCCATTTGAGCTATATATTGATGAGCTAAAATTAAAGCTAAGCGATATTTTCTAGCTTCAGATAAAATATTGGCAAAAGACTCAGTAGCAAAGTTTTGAAATTCATCTACGTATAAGAAAAAGTCTTTTCTTTGAGCTTCGGGAATATCAACTCTACTCATAGCGGCTAACTGTAGCTTGGTAATTAGCAAAGCTCCTAGTAAAGCAGAATTATCCTCCCCTATTCTTCCTTTAGATAAATCCATTATTAAGATTTTTTGACTGTCCATAATCTCTCGCATATTAATAGTAGACTTAACCTGACCAATAATATTTCTGATCAAAGGAGCGGAAATAAACTGGCCAATTTTATTTTGGATAGCAGCGGTTGCTTCAGTTTCGTATCTTTGAGCATATCTGGCAAATTCATTAATCCAAAAAGACCTAACTACCGGATCAGTAACTTTAGTAATAACCTTTTTACGGTATTCTGGATCAGAAAGCATTCTATTTATTCCTAACAAGGTAGATCCTGGATATTCCAATAAAGCCAAAATAGTATTATTTAAAATATATTCCATTCTGGCTGACCAAACATCTGGCCAAATCTTTTTAAAAGCCCCCATTAGTCCCCCAGCCACTAAGTGACGATGTTCTAAGCCAACATTCTCCATCACATTAAAAGCGATTGGAAAATTTAAATCCGCTGGGTTAATATAGACAACATCATTTATTCGATGAGAAGGAACAAAACCCAAAAGCTCTTCAGCCGCTTCTCCATGAGGATCAACAAAACCAACTCCATTACCATTTTGAATATCTTGAACAGCCATATTTCTTAACATGGCTGTTTTACCCATTCCGGTTTTTCCAATGACATACATATGTCGCCTTCGATCATCTAGTTTAATTCCAAATTTCTTTTGGATGTTCCGGAAATTAGTTTCGCCAAAAAAATTAATTTCTTTATTCATTATTCTATAGGAAGACCTGGAGGAGCTTCTCCTTTTTTAGTATCAATTCTTTGAACAAAAGGAGCTGGGGCAGAAGTTCGGCCAGGAAAGTGATAAATACTTGCTAATTCTTCAGTGTTTAAAATAAAACTAGAAGGAAATTTTCTCTTTAGGGGAGCTCTAGCGTGATCTCTGTTAATGTAGTTTCTAAACATTTTTCTTTTTCTTAAATAGACTCTTCTATCTCTACCGATATTAAAAATAGGGATTATTTTTTTAGGAATTTTAGTAATATATGGTTGTCCGTAAGGAACTAACAAATTAAGGTTTTGAGTCCCAAAGTTAGAAAAATAAGAAAGAGCTAATCTTAGTTTCGGCTTAAAGAAATATCCCTTTTTGCCTAAATAAATAAATCTAATGTTGCAATTAAACCCTTTTTTAGCGGCTTTCTTTTCAATGGCGGCTACTATATCTCTTTCGCCGGGGGTAAGCTTCATTTCTGGTGGTAAAAGTTCTTTTTCTTCTTCTTTTTTTTCCCCAGGAACTTTTCCAGTTACCCAAAAATCAGCCATTTCCATGATCATGGACTTGCTCGGTGGCTTTTTACTAGTTCTTTTGACTAATTCATTTTTAATCTCTTCTCCTTCTGAAACCCAAGGAACTTCACCATCGGTTACCGGAGTGGCTGAAATCTGAATCCACAAATGTTCTCCCTTGCCAATCTTAGCCATTGATTCTAATAAAGTGGCTATTGGATCAATTCTTTTTTCTTCTAAAACTTCTCTTTCGGTTTCAAACTCCAGATAGGTCCTTATTGGATAAGGACTGGGCCTTAAAAGCTTATAATCGGTCCCCCAAAAATCCCACTCATCATTAGGAATATCAGCTGGAATTTTTTTAGTATAATCTTCAGCTCTTGAAATTTCGGCGCTAGGATATTGAGCATAAACCACCGCCTCTATAGCGTCTCTATTAGCTTTAGGAATATGGATGTAAAAATGAGGATCTCCTTCGCTAGAAACAATTTCAAAAGAATAAGCTAAGCTATATTTTGCTTCAATCCATCTTTCATAAGGAGTTCCTGCTTCATCATATAGTATTTGCCAAAGACCATCTAAAACCACCTCCATGGCTCTAATTGGCTTAATAACTTCTCGTGGAATTTTAATCTCTAAAAGAATTCGAGGGTTTTCTTTTAGGAAAATTTCCATGCGATGCCACTTGAATAAAAAGAGCAGTGGTTTTAGTAAAATAAAAGGCACTGGTAGCCACCACCAATCTTTAATGATACTCCATGCCCTTTGGAGTGAAGTTATTAATATTTCAAATAGATCAGGCATTATATACAATAATAAAAAGCTTATGCTTCTTTTATTGTATACTTTCCTTGAGAATTACGCAAGAAGCAATTTCTATTTTGTAAGTTTAGAGCAATAGTATTTTCTTTAACAAAGCGCTGTTTAGAAACCTTGGCTAAAATTTCTTCTTTAGACAATGGCTTTTTAGCTTCTTTGATGGTTTGAGCAATAACATCTCTAACCACACCTGATTGATACCCCCATTCTTTTAAAGCATAAAGTCCTCTGCCTACTAAAACAAAACGATTATCTTTGATTAATTCGTTGTGGACAGTAGCGGTATGAACTTTATTTAAACCAAAAGGAAGCTTTTCTATTTTACCAGCCACTTCAGTAAAATGAACTGGTTGATTTTCATTTTTTAAGACTAAATAAGCTTTGTCTTTAATCCCTCTAGGATTGATTTCAATCCAATTATCTAAGCCATACTTGCCATTAGGTCCCTTTTCTACTTTTTTAGAGATGTCTAAATATTTATCATTTAAAGCTAAAGTTTTTTCTGCCTTTTTAAGTTTAGAAACAACATCTTTGACTGTTTTTTTGGCCCTATCCAGGGACTCTTTATTTAAATACCAGCTAGTATAAAATTCATCGCTTTCCGGCATTTTTTTAAAATCGTCTAAATTAGTTAATAAGAACAAAACACAGTTTTTATTCTTACCAAAACTGTTTAAAAGATTTTCCTCTCTTTTAACTCCTCCAAAGCTAGCAAAAACTTTTTTAAAATCTTTAATAATATCTTTATTCTTTTCTAGTTTGGGCTTAATAAAAGAAAAAGCTTCGTTTTCAATTTGACGAACTCTTTCTCTGGTAATATCATAATCAGCACCAATTGCTTCTAGAGTTTCTCTTTTACCGGTCTTCAAACCAAAACGCCTCTCAATCACATCTCTGCTTCTTGAGGGTAAGTCTTTTAATAAATCTGAACAAATTTTTTTGTAATTCATGGTATAACAAGTTTAGTTTATCTTATCTTAACATACATCTAAAAAAATGTAAAGCCTGACTAACTGTTAAAGATCTATTTGTTTCTAAACTTGTACCAACTTACAAGTATTGGACCGGCTAAAAATATTGAAGAATAAGTTCCGGCAATAATTCCAATCAGCAAAGCTAAGGCAAAGTATTGGAGAGTAGCTCCTCCAAAAAAGAAAATGGCTCCGGCTACAAACAAGGTAGTCAAAGAGGTATTTATTTGTCTAGATAGAGTTTGTTTTAAACTAATATCTACGGTATTCTCAAATTCTTCACTTCTTTTAATAAGATTTTCTCTAATTCTGTCAAAAACCACCACGGTATTATTAATAGAATAACCAAGAACTGCTAATAAAGCAGTAATAATTGGGATAGATATCTCTACATCATAAAAAGCGCCCAAAATAGCAAAAACACCTAAAGGTATTAAAATATCATGAAATAAGGCTAGGACGCTAGCAATGCCGTATTGCCAAGATTTTAGCGGTCTTTGAACTTTTCTAAAAGCAAGGGCAATATAGATAATCATTGAAATTAAGGCTACCGAAACAACAATGTTAGTTTTTCTTTTCAGTTCATCTCCAATAACCGGACCAATAGAATCAAACCTGGTTTCTTCTATTTGAGCTTCGGCTGTTTCTAATATTAATCCTTGATCTGTTTGCGTCTCTTGTGATCCAGAAAGCTTGTCTAAAATATCTTGATGAACAGACTCATCAATGTGTGGCATTCTAAAAATATATCCTTTTTGACCAGTTGGTTGAATAACTACATTAAGATTAAATTCTTCTAACTGGTTTCTTATTTCTTCAATAGGAGGTCTTTCTTTGATGTATTCTATCTCCATTATTGTCCCGCCAGTAAAATCTATTCCTGCTTTTAGGCCATAGATAGCTAAAGCAACAATACAGGCTACTATTATAATAGCAGTCAAAAAGAAATATATTCTACGATGTTTTACAATACTTAATGCCATAACCACTTAATTTTTTCTAATTTAGTATTAACAAATAATCTTAATAGGTTTCTAGTAACAAAAATTGAAGAAAACATACTAATTAAAATACCAATACTTAAGGTAAAAGCAAATCCTTTAATAAAACTAGTTCCTAAAAAAAATAAAATTAAAGCGACGATTAAAGTAGTGATGTTTCCATCTCTAATGGAAGACCAGCTTCTTTGAAATCCCTCCTCTAAACTTACAGCAAAGCTTTGTTCTTTTTTAAGTTCTTCTCTCATTCTGGAAAAAATCAAAACATTAGCATCAACAGCCATACCAATAGAAAGAATAAATCCTCCAATTCCGGCCAAGGTTAAAGTAATTGGAATTAACTTAAAAAAAGATAAGATTATTAAAACATAGACTCCCAAAGAAAGAGAAGCTAATAATCCTGGCACTCTATATATAAGAATTAAAAAAAATACCACTAGAATAAGACCAATAACTCCGGCCTTCAAACTTTGCTCTAAAGATATCTTTCCTAAAGTTGGTCCAACTGATTGTTGAGAAATTAAACTAATTGGCACTGGCAGAGCCCCAGCATTTAAGTTTCTGGCTAATTCTTTAGCTTCTTCAACGGTAAAGTCTCCGGTAATCTGAGCTCTACCACCAGCAATTGCTTCATTAACTACTGGGCTAGAGATTGGCATTCCATCAATATAGATAGCTAAAATCTTGCCAACATTTCTCGCTGTTAATTCTTTAAAAACTTGAGAACCCTCCTCGTTAAACTGTAAAACAATAAAAGGAGTTCCTGTTTGTTGGTCAAAATCAATACTGGCTTCTTCTAGATATTGTCCAGTTAATTTAGTAGAAGTAAAATAAGGATCCTTAAAAGCTAGCTCCCAATCTTCTACTTTTTGAGCTTCTTCTAGAGTCATATCTTGAATTTCTTCTTGCTTGTTTAGAATTTCTTGGGTTTCTTCTTCATTTCTTTGTTCTTTAAACTCTAAGAAAGGGGTTTTTCCAATCATTTCAATGGCTTGATTTGGATCTTTGACTCCAGCTAATTCAACCACTAAACGATAACTTTTACCAGATTCTTGAGTCTGAATAACTGGCTCTGAAACGCCTAAAGCATTAACTCTTCTTTCAATAACATCACGCAATCCTTGCATGGCTGAATCATAATTACTCGGCTTAATACTAGATAAATCAGCTTCATATAATAAATGAGTTCCTCCCTGTAAATCTAATCCTAGCTTAAAAGGAACATTCCAGTAAAAATTAAAAACAACCGCTGCGGCAAAACCGGTTAAAATAATAATTCCTAATAGAATTAAATACACTTTTCGTTTCATATTTAAATATCTTAACATAACTGAAATATCAATACAAGCACTTAGTTGCTTGTTATTTTACTAAACTAATTTGTTTTCTTTTTTGCGGCTGGATTTAATGCTAAAACGATGAGCTTCTTCTCTCACCTTCAACAAAGTACTTTTGTTTGACCCAATTAATTCCCTTAAAGACTTTTTAGTTTTCTTAGTAAAAACCAATTTATCTTTTCCGTACTTAGAAATACCAACTAAAGGAATAGAAATGTTTTCTTTCTCTAATGCCTTAGAAATAAAATCTATTTGAGGCTTTCCCCCATCAATTAATATTAAGCTAGGAAAAGGCCATTCTCTATGTTTGAATCTCCTTAAAATCATTTCTTCTAAAGACCTTAGATCATCAGGAGATTTTTTAACCTTAAATAGTCGGTATTGGCTTTTATCTGGCTTGTTGTCGACAAAAACAACCATCGCTCCATAAGCATTTTTACCAGACAAATGAGAAACATCATATCCTTCTATTCTATTAAAGGAAAGGGGGGTATAGTCGGCTTTAGAAATTAAAATAATATCTTGGATGTGTTTTAAGCTTTCCGCCTTTTGAGGGTCTTCTTTAATTAACTTTTTAATTAGTCTTTTCTTTTCTCCTTTTAGGAAAAGAATTATGTTTTTAATATTTTTTAAGTATTCTTTTTTAGTTATTTCTCCTAGACAGACTCCCGGACAAAGACCAATTTGATAACTAAAGCAAGGCTTACCAGTATAGTTACAAGTGCTGTAAGGAAAGATTCTTCTGATAATTTTTAAAACACTACTAGCAATTTTAGTGCTCTTGTAAGGGCCAAAGATAAGTTCTTTATGAGGAATCTTTTTAATTTCTCTTTCTCTGATTATCATTGGTTTAGGAAAATCTTCTTTGGTTATAATAATGTAGGCAAAAGAACGATTATCTTTATCTTTAATGTTATATTTTGGCCAATGCTTTTTTATCAAATTAGCTTCTAGAATCACTGACTCTAAAATAGTTTCTGTTTCAATATATTTAATATCATCTATTAGCCTAGTCATTTCTTCTATTCTCGGGTCTAGTCCTTTTTGAAAATAACTAGAAACTCTTTTTTTCAAAGATAAAGCTCTTCCTATATAAATAGGTTTGCCTTTATGTAAAAAAATATAGATTCCTGTTTTGTCTGGTAATTTCTTCATGATAAATATGGTTTTAAGTATTTTCCGGTGATGCTTTTGCTATTATTAGCAACTTCTTCTGGGGTTCCTTTGGCTACCAAGCGACCACCACCTTGACCACCTTCTGGACCCAAGTCAATAATATAATCTGCAGATTTAATCATCTGCATATTATGCTCAATAATTAAAACGGTGTTGCCTTGGTCAACCAAACTATTTAAAACTCTTAAAAGCATTTCTACATCATAATAATGTAATCCCACCGTTGGTTCGTCTAATAGATAAAGAGTTCTTTGGCCAAGATTTCTAGTTAACTCTCTGGATAACCTAACTCTTTGAGCCTCTCCTCCAGACAAAGTAGTGGCGCTTTGACCTAATTGAATATAGCCCAAACCAACATTTTGTAAAACTTTTAACTTATCGGCTATCTTGTAGTTATTCTTGAAAAACTCTAAAGCTTCATCAACGGTCATATTTAAAATATCGTTGATGTTCTTTTTCTTATGTTTTACCTCTAAAGTTTCTCGATTAAATCTTTTTCCTTGGCAAACTTCACATTTAACTAAAACTGAAGGTAAGAAATGCATTTCAATTAAATTATATCCGGCACCAGAGCAAGCTTCACACCTTCCACCAGAAACATTAAAAGAAAAGCGAGATATAGTATAACCTCTAGCTCTAGCTTCTTCTAATTGAGCATAAAACTCTCTAATTGGAGTAAAAATACCAGTATAGGTAGCTGGATTAGAACGAGGACTCTTGCCAATTGGCGACTGGCTAATCATATTAATTTTATCTATATATTCTGTTCCAATAATTTTAGCCGCTGACTTTATTTCTTTTGCTCTTCTATTTTTTATCTTAGTTAAGTTATTATACAAAGAATTATAAAGAAAAGAAGACTTGCCACTTCCCGAAACACCGGTAATACAAACTAGTTTTCTTAAAGGAATATCTATGTTTATATTCTTTAAATTATTAGCGGTAGCCCCAATTACTTTTAATTGCTCTCTTATCTTTTTTCTTCTTTCCTTTATTTCAATTTCTCTTTTATTCTTTAAATAATCTAGAGTCAAAGAATGATAATCGCCAGTCAAAAGTTCTTCGGTTTCATCGCTTAAAACAACCTCTCCACCGTTCTTTCCAGCCATCGGCCCAAGATCAACTAAATAATCTGAGTTATCTATAGTCTTTTCATCGTGCTCAACAATAATAATAGTATTATTTCTCTCTTTAAGAGATTTTAAAGTTTTAATTAATCGGTCGGTGTCTCTCTCATGAAGTCCAATTGTTGGTTCATCTAATACATAGAGGGTATTAGATAAATGAGAACCAATTTGAGAGGCCAATCTAATTCTTTGAGTCTCTCCTCCAGACAAAGTTCCAGCCTCCCTTTTTAAAGAAAGGTAATCTAATCCCACCTGAAGTAAAAATCCTAATCGATCTTTTATCTCTTTAATAACATTAGCCGATATTTGCTTTTCTCTTTTATCAAGAGTATTCTCGTAATCTTTAAAAAAATCATTAAGGTCAGAAATAGACATTGAAACTAAATTATCAATATTTTTTCCTTTAATTTTTACCGATAACGGTTCTGGTTTTAGTCTAACCCCCTTACACAAGGGACAAGTTTTTTTAAAAAACATTCCAATTTTTCCTAGGCCATGACATTCCGAACAAGCTCCAGCGGGACTATTAAAAGAAAATAGTCTTGGTTCCATTTCCGGAAAAGAAAAATTATCTTTTGGGCAAGTCCATTTACTTGAAAGAATAAACTCTTTATCAGAAGTAGAAACAATTACCAGCCCCTTAGAATAATCTAGAGCATTTTCAACCGCCTCAAAAAGCCGACTCTCTTCTTTAGTTGAAAGCTTGTCAATCAAAATATCAATATTATGTTTTTTGTATCTAGACAAAACAATTCTATTATGAAGAGATTGATATTTCCCATCAATTCTGGCTTTAGAATAGCCTAAATCAAGAAAGTTATAGAGTAGTTGGTGATACTCCCCCTTTCTTCCCCTAACTACCGGTGAAAGAATAGTTACTTCTTGGTTTTTTGCTTCGTCTTTAATAATATCTATCATTTCTTCTAAAGAAAGTTTTTTAATTCTAGAGCCACATTTTGGACAATAAACTTCACCTAGTCTAGCAAATAGAACTCTAAAATAATCATAAATTTCAGTTAAAGTTCCTACAGTTGATCTAGGATTTCTACTCAATCCTTTTTGACCAATAGCAATAGCTGGGGAAAGACCAGTAATCTTATCGACATCAGCTCTTTCCATTTCGCCTAAAAACTGACGAGCATAAGGAGATAATGATTCAATGTATCTTCTCTGACCTTCGGCAAAAATAGTATCAAAAGCCAAAGAAGATTTTCCACTTCCTGAAACTCCAGTAAAAACCACTATTTTATTTTTCGGGATCTCAAGATCAATATTCTTTAAATTATGAACTCGAGCTCCTTTAATGGTAATTTTATCCTTCATATTAAGTCTTCTATTTTTTTAACAATTGTTTCCGGGGTAATTTTGTGTTTCTCATTATACTCCAATTGCTTCCTTCTTCTTTTATTAATAATAGCTAAAGCTTTTTTAATTGATTCAGTTTCTTTGTCAGCATAAAGAATAACTTTTCCATCAATATTTCTGGCAGCTCTACCCATAGTCTGAATTAAAGAAATTTCATTTCTTAAAAATCCTTCTCTGTCAGCATCTAAGATAGCTACTAAAGTAACTTCTGGAAAGTCTAATCCTTCTCTTAATAAGTTAACTCCAATTAAAATATTAAAGTCTCCTCTTCTAAATTGAGTTAATATTTTAGCTCTTTCTAAAGTTTTAATTTCAGAATGAATATATTTAGCCGAAAAGCCCTTTTTAGCTAAAAAGTCATTTAAATTTTCAGCCATTTTTTTGGTTAAAGTAACCACTAGGGCCCTTTCTTTCTTTTTATCAATTTCTTCTAATTCTTTAATTAAATCATCAATTTGAGTTTTATTATTTTGATAAACTGGCCTAACTTCAACTGGCGGATCAACTAACCCGGTTGGTCTAATAATTTGTTCCACTATTTGATCAGAGTTTTTTAACTCCCAATCTCCGGGAGTAGCCGAAGTAAAAACGGTCGACCCGATCCTTTCTTTAAACTCTTCAAACTTTAATGGACGATTATCTAAAGCCGAGGGCAATCGCCAGCCATATTTAATTAAAACTTCTTTTCGGCTTTTATCTCCATAATACATTCCGGCAATTTGAGGAATGGCGATATGAGATTCATCAATAATAGTTAAAAAGTCTTTATTAGGAAAGTAAGAAAGAAGACTTTCTGGCGGCTGACCGGCTAATTTACCAGTTAAATGGCGAGAGTAATTTTCTACTCCATGACAATAACCAATACTTTCAATCATTTCCAAATCATAAATAGTTCTTCTTTTTAGTCTTTCGGCTTCTAAGTCTAACCCCCTCTCTTTAAAATAGGCCAATCTTTCATTTAATTCTTTTCTAATTTCTTTGATTGCTTGTTTGGTTTGAGGTAATTGGGAAACAAAATGAGTTGAAGGAAAAATAATCAAAGAGTCAGCAGAAGAAATACTTTCTACTTTTTGATCTTCTAGGGCTATTTTATGGACAATGTCTTCTGAAGCTTGTTTGATTTCAAAAACATTCCCCCTTACTCTAAATTGACCTCTTTTGATTTCTTGATTAGTCCTTTCAAACTTTAATTTTACCAACTGACGCATTAAATCACCCCTAGTAATTGGTTTTCCTTTTTCTAGATAAAGAGAAGTTGATAAATAGGTTTCCGGAGCTCCTAAGTTATAGATGCAAGAAACCGAAGAAACAATAATCACATCCTTTCTGGTTAACAGAGCACTAGTAGCTTGATGTCTTAGTTTTTCTATTTCACTGTTAATCATTGCTTCTTTGCCAATATAGGTGTCAGTAATTGGCATATAGGCCTCTGGTTGATAATAATCATAATAGGAAACAAAATAATTAACTGAATTGCTAGGGAAAAAGTTCTTATACTCTTTATACAATTGAGCCGCCAAAGCTTTGTTGGGAGCAATTACTAAAACTGGTTTGTTTAATTTTTCAATCAAAGAAGCCATGGTATAGGTTTTACCACTTCCGGTTACTCCTAAAAGAGTTTGTTTTTGATAGCCCTTATCAAAACCTTCTTTTAGTTTTTTTATTGCTTCCGGCTGATCACCAGAAGGTTTGTAGCTTGACTTTAATTCAAACATAAACAACAAAACCCCTATCTTTTATTATATATAGGGACCTTGTTTTATTTATTAATTATCTAAATTTTACCTTTTTAAACTTAAAAGGTCAATCCTATGGACTGAAATTAGGTTTCATTCCTCGACAATAATAACCCAAAGAAGAATCGCAAGCATTATGTCCAGAAGTACTTGTGTCTAAAAATGAACCATCTTCACTACTTGACAATACAGGATTATTTGTTTTTTCTAATTTGATCCTAATTCTATAATCTTGAGCATCGCTAGAAACCATATATTCATAAGCTTGATCCGGATAAATTGGATCTTGAAATTTAATAGCAGAAGGGTCAACAGGATAAGTAGAAGTAGGAGGAAGAGAGTTAGCAAATACTATAATTTTTCCTAAAATAAATTCTTTGAACTTTGATAAAGGTCTTTCTTTTTTAGCTAAATATCCGTTAAACTCTAGTGCATATATAGTATCTGCCCAATTTTGGACTGGATTGTTTGAATTATAAATAGGATAATTACCATTATCTAAAAAATACTGTTCTAGAGCAGGTACAACTTGTCTAGTTTCAGACATTCTTTCAGCATCTCTAGCAGTTTTTCTGGCATCGCTTAAAGATACTAAAATAATAGAAGCCAATAGCCCCAAAACAGCAATTACTACTAGCAACTCTATGAGGGTAAATGCTTTTTTATGCATATTCATATATTTATTCACGCCCTTGTGCAAAACTTTTTATTTTCCATGGCATTTTTTATACTTCTTACCAGAACCACAAGGACATGGTTCGTTTCTGCCAACTTTTTTCATTGAGCCAGAAACAGGTTTTTGTTGTAAAGGAGGATTCTTCGGTTTTACCGTAACCTCTGATTCCATAATAGCTTTAGCGATAGTTTTTTCAATATCTGCCAAAAGAGAACGAAACATTCCATGCCCCTCTCTTTTGTATTCAATTAAAGGATCTTGCTGACCATAAGCCCTTAATCTAACCGAATCTCTTAGGTGTTCCATATTCTCTAAATGCTCCATCCAATAAGTGTCTAAAACTTTTAAAGGAACATATTTTTCTACTTGCCTAAACTTTTCTTCTCCGATAGTTTCTTTTCTCTTATTATATTCTTCTTCTGAATAACCAGATTTTTTAATAATTTCTAAGGTATTAGGACTAGCCATTACTTCCCTTCTTTTAGTGTAGAAAACTTCTCTATGTTTGTTCATTACATCGTCATATTCTAAAACATGCTTACGAATATCAAAGTTCATTCCTTCAACTTTAGCCTGAGAAGATTCTATGGCTCTAGAAACCATTTTAGATTCAATTGGCTGATCTTCAGGAACTCTCATCGTATCCATTAAGCCCCTTATTTTATCTCCACCAAAAACTCTCATCAAATCATCCTCTAAAGAAACAAAGAATTGAGAAGAGCCAGGATCTCCCTGTCTTCCAGCTCTTCCTCTTAATTGATTATCTATTCTTCTAGATTCATGTCTCTCGGTTCCAATAATATGCAAACCTCCAGCTTCTAAAACTTTCTTTTGCTCCTCTCTATCAGTGGGATTTCCCCCCAAAATAATATCTACTCCTCTTCCAGCCATATTAGTAGCAATAGTAACTGCGCCCAATCTTCCAGCTTGAGCAATAATCTCAGCTTCTTGTTCGTGTTTTTTGGCGTTTAAGATATTATGTTTAATCCCCCTTCTTTCTAAAAGTTTTCCTAAGTATTCATTTTTTTCAATTGAAACAGTTCCTACTAAAACCGGCTGTCCTTTTTCATTTCTTTTTTTAATTTCTTCAACCACAGCCTTAAATTTTCCATCTAAGTTTTTATAAATTCTATCTTTCATCTCTTTTCTAATTAACGGCCTATTGGTTGGAACAGCAATAACTTCTAAATTGTAAACTTTATCAAACTCTTCTGCCGAAGTTAAGGCTGTTCCCGTCATTCCAGCCAGCTTATCATACATTCTAAAATAATTTTGATAAGTAACTGAAGCTAGGGTTCTAGATTCTTTTTGAACATCTAGTCCTTCTCTGGCTTCTACGGCTTGATGAATGCCAGCTGACCACCTTCTGCCAGGCATCAACCTTCCAGTAAATTCATCAACAATAATTACTTTACCATCTTTAATGACATAGTTTTTATCTTTTTCAAAAAAAGTTCTCGCCTTAAGGGCTGCTTCTAATTGATGAGTGGTGGAAATGTCATTTTCAGCCCAAGGGTCTCTTTTTAAATATTTTATAATCTCATTTTGTCCTTCTTCGGTAAAAGTTACTGATCTAGTTTTTTCTTCAATGATAAAGTCTTTTTCTTTTTCTAGTTTAGAAATTAATTGAGCAAATAAGTAGTATTTATCTGTGGACTCTTCTTCTGGAGAAGAAATAATTAAAGGAGTTCTGGCTTCATCAATTAAAATAGAATCAACTTCGTCAATTACCGCATAATGGTGACCTCTTTGAACTTGACTTTCTAGATCTATAGCCATATTATCTCTTAAATAATCAAAACCAAATTCATTATTAGTCCCATAAGTAATATCTACCCGATAAGCCTCTTTTCTAGAAGCTGGTTTTAGATAGTCCTCCACTACTTTAAAACTCCCCAAGGCATCTCTTAACTCATCCTCTTTTTTGTACTCCGAGTCATAAATAAAAGATTGGTCGTGAATGATACAACCCACAGATAATCCTAGGGCATCATAAATTTGACCCATCCAAACAGTGTCTCTTTTGGAAAGATAGTCGTTAACAGTAATCACATGAACCCCTTTGCCCATTAAAGCATTAAGGTAAACTGCTAGAGTAGCTGATAGGGTTTTACCTTCTCCAGTTTTCATCTCAGCAATCTTTCCTTGATGAAGAATAACCCCGCTCATTAATTGAACATCGTAATGTCTTTGATTAAGAGTTCTACTAGCTGATTCTCTAACTAGAGCAAAAGCTATTGGAAGAATATCATCCAACTTTTCTCCTTTTTTAATTCTTTCTTTTAATTTTTCTGTTTCTTTTTTTAAATCAACTTGAGAAAAATCTAGAGAATTAATTTCTTTAATTTTAGAATCTAAGCTTTTAAGATACTTAACATTAGGATCTCCAAAAACCTTTTTAAAAATACTCATTGTAAAATTTTAATTTCTAGTTCTAAATCTATATTATGTTTTTCTTTAACCTTTTTTTGAATTATTTCGATTAAAGCCAGAACATCTTTTGAACTAGCTCCTCCTTTATTAATAACAAAACCAGCGTGTTTTTCCGATACCACCGCCTTGCCAACATGAACTCCTTTAAGACCAGCTTGATCTATTAAATAAGAAGAGGGTTTGTCAGTAGTGTTAATAAACATGGAGCCGGCTGAAGGATAATCTATTGGTTGTCGCCTATGGCGTAAATCAATCTTTTCTTTCATCTCTTTTTCTATTTTTTCTTTTTCTCCCTTTTTTAGAGTCAAAACAACCGAAAGAATAATTAAGTTTTTCTTCTTTTTAAAGATACTTTGCTTCTCGCTAAATCGACACTCTTCTTTAGCTAAGGTCTTAATTTCTAAAGTATCAACATCTAAAACTTCTACTTCTTTAATAATGTCAGACATTTCTAGACCAAAAGCTCTAGCGTTGCCATAAACAGCTCCACCAATAGTTCCAGGAATTCCAACTGCCCATTCTAGGCCAGATAACGACGCCTTCTTAGCTTCATCAATTGTTTTAGACAAACTTAATCCTGATTCAGCAAAAATTTTAGAATCTTGAATTTCAAATCTTGAATTTTGCATCTTTACAACTAAACCATTAAATCCTTTATCTAGGGCTAAAACATTACTACCACTTCCCAAAACAAAAAGCGGAAAATTATTTTCTTTAGTAAAATTAATTGCTTCTATTAATTCTTCTTTATTCTTAACAAAACAAAAGTATTTAGCCGGACCACCAATTTTAAAAGTTGTGTGGTTTTTTAGCAAGATGCTTTCTTTAATATCCATAAACTTAAATGAGCTAGGAGCGTTAGCCCCTATCTAAGTCTAATGTGGGCGCGGCCTCCTAGCTCAATAATCATTGTATAATAAATAAAAAAATAAGGCAAGTAAAAACTCCGAAATAATTCGGAGCTTTTACCGACTTAGGTAGGGTATTCACCCACTGTCTGCATCTTAGCAATTTTTTAAACTAATGTCAAGGGTTTGACAGATAGGTATTTTGATGATAAGGTTTAAAAAACACAAATTGTTCTTTTACATTTTGAAAGGGTTATAAAATGATAAAGTCGGTAGAAACCTTTTTTGACAGATCAAGGGAAAAATATCCAGAAGATTTAGTGATTCAAGAAGGTGATATCTTTGGAGTACTAGACGGCTATAGTCCGGTCTATCATCCTAAAGATGGTCCCAAAACAATAACTATTGGCTCTAAGCAAAGAAGCTTAGGCCAAGTAATCGTTAACACTATAAAATCAAAGCTTCAATGGAGCTACATCGATCCATTTGAAAGAACTCTATTGCAAGCTAATTCAGTAATTAGAGGACTTCAGGATCAATTTCAGCTGCCCAGCGAAGAACGAGGCGGAGCTGCTTTTGCTCTTGCCAAAATTGGAGAAGAAAAAACTGAAATTATCCAAGGAGCTGATTGTTTGGCTTTATGGATATTAAAATCAGGCGCAGTGGGTTTTACCCCAAATCAGATACTTAAGCACTCTCTCGATGAAATAGAATTAATTAACACTCTCTCTAAAAGAAGAAAAAATAAAGATAAAATATGGAGAGAGCGCATTGATCATTTAAAAGATATCAGAAAAAATTGCCTCAATAATCCCAAAAATCCATTCAATTATGCAGCAATTAATGGAAACGACTTTCTTTATAAGTGCTGGAGATCAATTTCACTACCAACCAATCAGGTTAGTCTCCTAATTATGATCACAGACGGCTTCTTCCAGGTAGAAGAAAGCGCGGACATACAGTCTTTTGCCAAAAACCTTCTGACAAGCTATCAGTCAGGAAACAGTTTTGTTGAAATTCTGATGAGAAAAAGAATAAAATCAAATAAAGCTCCGGAAGCAGCTGCTATTGCCATAGAGCTTGTCTAACCCTAAACATAAAACCCGCAGAAGTTTTGCGGGTTTTTCTTTTATCTCAATTGAGAAATTTTCGCTAAAGTCATTTTACCAACATAACCGGTCCCTCGAATCAGATTTATCGGCGCTAAAATATCTTGAGCATATTTTTCTTGAAAACGAATTACCGCCGCTTTAGTCAAAGGACCGAAATAACCAGTTACTAATCCTTCAGGATAAATATCTGATCCTTGATTCTTTAAAAACTCTTGCAAGCATTCAACATCATTGCCCTTTAGACCCAATTTTAGATTTTTATCAAAAGAACAAGAAGATCTTACTGGTATTTTTGAATCTTCTTGAACCGGCATTCCCAAAGAAGCCAATTGATTGGTTAATTGACTTAAAAGATCCTTTATTTCCGCTATCTTAGCTTTTAGTTCGGTGCTGGTCATATCAGCTATTGGCTTATCTAGATATTTAGGATTAGTAACCACTTTGCTATCTTCTGGATCATCAACCACCGAAACAGACCAAAAGTAAGAAATCGCTAATTCCGGAGAGATAAAGCCAAGAGTCTTGGTTTGAACAGAAGGAACTATAATTAAAGATTCGGCATTAGAAATTGTTACCTGTCCTCTTTGTCTCTCGTCTAGCTCTAAATAATCAATATAATAACCACCACTTTTTCGATTAACAATATACGGAACTCTAAAAATGTTATCCGGGTTACCGATAAATTCTATTTTAACTGTTCCGTTGCCACCAATAAACTTGGTCCAATTTCCTTGCCAATTTTTAGCCGAAGAAGATACCCCTAAAGTGCTTCTAGTAGCTGGTAAGAAATTTAAATCTGGAGTAACCTTCATGCCCTCTAAATCAGGATTGTTAAAACAATACTTTTGACCAATTGAACAGTTGTTTAGCAAAACCGCTAAGGTCCAATCAGTAAAAACATCACTAAACTTTTGAGAGTAACCATTTTTCTCTAAAGCGTGATTTAAAGAATCAATGCCGCTTCCCTTGTAATGCAAAGAGTCAACTAAAACTTCAATGCCATAACGATCAACTAAATATTGAGTAAATAGATTCAAAGCTCCATAATCTTGAACCTTGCTATTCCATTCAGTCAAAGAATCCGAAGGATTTTTTAAAAAAATACCTACTCTACTTTTTAGATTGCTGGAATTAAAACTCTCATCATAACCAAGTAAAGTAGGGGCATATTCAGCTCTAGCTTCATTTAGCCAAACCTCTTCTTTGCTATCTAAAAGATTTTCTTTTTGATTAAAGGATATTAAGTGAACAAATTCATGAGCCAAAAAGCTTTTGGCTAAAGAACTGGTTACATAATCTGAATTTAAGTAAACCATTTCTTTCTGATTAGAAAGAGGACTTTGTAATTTGGAATATTGATCTCTCGGATTAAAATAACCTCCGGAATTTTTCCCCATTGGGTGAACTAAAATAGCAATAGCATTATCGTTATCAATCCCCGGCTTAGCTTCATGGCCAAAAGTATCGGTTAATTTTGGGTAAATATGACTATCAAATTCTGACCCCAAGCTTCTTAAAGCTGACCTTACTCTATCTTTGTCAGTTAAAGATAGTCCATCCCACCAGTTTTCATCAAGATAAAACAAGGTTCTGTTGCTAGTAGCTTGCAAAACTCCAACTAGCTCATCTCTATTAATAACATCGTAGTCAGGGTCAATATTAAAAGTTCTTTTTTCCCCAATAGAAACAGCCGCAACAGAAAAGCCGACTGCTAAAAAAATTATTATTAAAAATATTAGATAAAAACGCTTCTTCATTAATTCAATTGTAACATAATAAAAAAAATAACAAAAGATCCCTTTTATTTAAAACGTTTCAATCTCAAAAAAGTAACAAAGAGATTAATAGTCAGCGAGGTGATTATAGTAAATCTTGTTTTCAGTGTCTTGAAAACGACTATTAATTAGAGCGTCGCGTATTTCAATAATTCCATCTTTAACTCTTTTTTCTGTTTCAAAATCAAGCTCTTTTTTTATCTTGCTAAAGTCAACTTTGTAACTTCTTTTGTCTTCTACTCCTTCAATCGTCTCTATTTGAATATCAGGAATAGCCTCTTTGACCAATTCCCCCACCTCAGAGATAAGATAGTTTTCAGAATTATTACCAACATTAAAGACTTGATTGCCTACTTTTGAAATTGGGGATTCTAGGATCAAAATTATCGCTCTAGCAATATCTTTGACATGAACTAAAGGACGCCATTGATCACCACCAAAAATAGTTAGCTTTCCTTCTTTAATAGCTTTTTTAGTCAAAGTATTGACTACTAAATCAAATCTCATTCTTGGCGAAAGTCCATAGACAGTAGAAAATCTTAAAAGCGTAGGATTAAACTCTTTGTCCATTAGTTTGGTTAATTCTCTTTCCGCATATATTTTAGTCTCACCATAAAAATCTACTGGGAAGAGACTTCCTTTTTCTTGAACATGCTCTTTGTTGTCTTGCTGACCGTAAGTGCTACAAGTAGAAGCTTGAATAAATCTCCTAATTCCTAGAGTCTTACAAAGACGAGCTAGATAAACAGCGCCAATATAGTTTGTAGTCAAAGCTTTATCTTTTTTAATCAAACAAGCCGGCTCACCAACAATAGCTGCTAAATTTACGACGGCGTCAATATCAGTTAAAGCTTTTGACATTAATTGAGAATCTAAAATATCTCCCCCAATAAGCTGAAAATTTGGATGAGAATAAAGCACTTTTAGAGACTCGTCTCCAAACAATAATCTATCAACCACTTTTACCCTATATCCCTTATCCAAAAGCATTCTAACTAAAACTGACCCAATATAACCCGCTCCTCCAGTAACTAAGATATTTTTAGGTCTGTAACCATTAACCTGGTTAGCTGTTAATGGTAAAACCTTATTTTCTTTAACTTGAGAGGGCCTAGCCTTGATAATTTGCCAATAAATTCTTTTAGAAAACCTTAATCCACTCGTTAAGAAAAATAATAAGATGGTATAAAGAAAAATTATTGATCTTGGAAATTCTATAAACCAGCTACTGCTTCTACTTACATACATTATTGTGGCTAAAAAAAGACCAGAGACTAAAGATCCTTTTATTATTGAAGGAACGTCAGTTAAGCTAACAAAAACCCAAGACTTTTTATACAAATTAAAAAGATAAAAAACAGCCGGAGTTGTTATGACAGCAAGAATACTAAAAGCATAAAAGTTGTTCAACTTGTAGGCCGGAAGAATTCCATCAAATCTTAAAAGAAAAGCTAAATAACTAGCTAAAGCAATTAAAATAACATCTATTATTAAAAATAATAACTTTTTAGACATAAAACTCTTTAATGCTTTGGATGATATGCTCTAATTGCCCATCAGTCAAATCAGGATATAAAGGAAGGGTTAAAGTTTCAGAAGCTATTTTCTCGGTTTCCGGCAAATTAATATCATATCCTAAAACTTCTTTGTAGTAGTAACTTTGATGAATCGGCGGAAAGCTAATCCTATTACCAATCCCCTTTTTGTTTAAATAATCTTTTAACTCATCTCTTCTTTTGGTTCTAATATGAATTTCTTGAAAAACGTGAAACATTTCTTCCGGAAAATGAGGAATAAAAATATCTCCTACCCCTTCTAATCCTTGCCTATACCTTTCGGCCTTCTCTCTTCTAATTTTAATTAAATCATCTACTCTTTCCAATTGAGAAATTCCCAAACCAGCTAAACAGTCAGCCATTCTAAAGTTATAGCCCAATGAAAGATATTTCATTTCTGGCTCTTTTCTGCCGTGAGACCTAATCAATTTCATTTTTTCATAAAGATCTTTAGAGTTAGTGCAAATACAACCACCCTCTCCAGTGGTAAATACTTTAGTCTGGCAAAAACTAAACATAGAAGCAATACCAAAGGTCCCAGCCTTTTGTTTGTATTTAGCTCCAAAAGACTCGGCCGAATCTTCAATTAGATAAATTCCTTTTTCTCGAGCCAAATCTCTTAGCTTCTCAATATCTTTGGCTACCGCACCACCATAATGCATCGGCATTATTGCCTTAGTCTTATCGGTAATTTTTCTTTTAACATCTTCTGCGTCTAATCCATAAGTAATATCTTCGATGTCAGCAAAAACTGGCTTAGCTCCAACAAACTTGACAGCATTAGCGGTAGCAATAAAGCTGAAAGAGGGAACAATTACTTCGTCGCCTTTACCAATATCAAGAGCAATTAGCAAAGCATGAAGAGCCGATGTGCCAGAATTAAAAACCAAAGTATAATCTACTCCAATATATTGAGAAATCTTTTTTTCAAATTCTTCAATTTTAGGACCACAAGCCCAATTCATTCCTCTTTTTAGGGCAGAGCTTACCGCTTCAATATCTTTCTCGTTCCAATTAATTTTAAATAAAGGTATGTTCATTTTATTTTAACCGGTATTCCATAAGCAGTAACATTATCTGGAACATCTTTATTAACAAAACTAAAAGCGCCTATAATAGCATTTTGACCAATAATTACTCCAGGCATAATTACTGAATGTGATCCAATTCGACAATTTTTCTTCAAGATTACTTTCCCCTCTTTATTATCAATAGTAGAAGCAGAATAAATAGAACAATGAGACCCAATTTGAACTTCTTCTTCTATTTCTATACCGTTTTTAGCGTTTAAATAACTAAAGGCTCCGATATCAGTATTTTTACCAAGCTTTAAATTTTCTTTATGCCTAACAATCCAACCGTACTTAGTTGGTTTTCCTTCTTCTATTTCTGGATATTGCCAATTAGTAAATCTCATATTAAAATCCTCTTCCTGATACTACCAAAAATATGGATTTTAGTAAAATTTTAGCGTCAAGAAAAAGATTATTATTATTAATATATTCTAAATCTAATTTTAATAGTTCTTCCTCTGAAAGAGAAACCCCCCCACTAACAGCCGCCAAAGAAGTTAACCCTGGCTTTACTTTTAATCTTTCTTTTAATTTAGGATCATTATCTATTCTTGCTATATAGTAGGCGCGAGGACCAACAAAACTCATTTCTCCTTTTAAAATATTAATCAATTGAGGTAACTCGTCTAGGGCGTATTTTCTCAAAAAACGACTAAATTTATTTACCCTCGGGTCTTTCTTTGATTTTTCAAACTCTCTTAACTCTTCAATGCTATAGTTTTCCAAATCAGGTTTCATGGTTCTAAACTTTAAAACCTGAAAAATCCTTCCATCTTTACCGTATCTTTTTTGTTTAAAAAAAACTGGTCCGGAAAATTTAATAATTATTGCCAAAATCAAAAACAAAGGACTCAAAATAATCAACCCCAGTAAAGCTAAGATAAAATCTAGCAATCTTTTAACCATTTCTATATTTTGCTACAAAATAAGATAAATTTCAAGAGAACTCACCGATGCCATCAAAATATTTTTTATCAATTTATATAAAACTTCCAGTTAATACATATGTTCCAAATAAACGTAAATAATATTTCTACGCAATTGAGGAGGTTATAAATTAAATTTTCTTTTTATTTTTTTGTCATTTCCTACATCCGAAGAAATAACTAGTCTTATCTCTTTGTCGCTCAACCCCAAGAAATCCTTTAAAAGATTAATTTCATCTTTACAATTATAAGGAGTTATCCAAACGCTTTTTTGTAATTGATAAAATCCTAATTCTTTTAATTTGCCCCTAAAAACATTTCTGTATAATCCCTTTAAGTTTGGAATGTCAAAAAACACTATTCTCCATTTTTTATCCCATTTTTTAGGCTTACTTATTTTTAATTCGTCTATCTGCATCCAATTCGCCATAATTTTTCCTTCTTTTGTAAGTTTTATGTATATTTGATTTTTATGTTTTTCTATCCCAATAACCCCTTTTTTTCTTAACCTGTAAAAAGTATCATAAACATTTTTATTTTTATACTTCTTACTGCTTCGTTTTTTAAATTCCTTTGATAAATTTAAAACAACGTTCGGGGAATTTAAAGAGACATAAATCGCAGTTGAGGCCAGTATCCACTTTAAAATATCTTTTGTAATTTCTCCTCTTGGTTTCTTAAAATAATATTTATATTTGCTCATATTTCACATTCTTATTATATTATATTGTATCATATAAAACTTCCAGTTAACACATATGTTTCAAATAAACGTAAATATAATAACAAGATAGGAAGATAATTGAATCAAGATAATTATTGAATCAAGATAATAATTGAATCAAGATAACAATTGAATCAAGAGAATTTTTGATTAATTAGTCTTTGATACTCTCTTTTCATTCTTCCAAAAACAATTTCTTTATTAAATTCTTTTAAAACTTTCTTTCTGCCATTCTTCCCCATTCTCTTGGCTTTATCCGGATTCTTTAAGATATAGATAATAGCTTTGGCTAACTCCCCCACATCCTTTAAAGGAATTAAAATTCCTGTCTTGTTATTTTCTACAGTTTCCGGACAACCACCAATATTACTAACCACTACCGGTATCTCCATAGCTGAAGCTTCTAAGGTTACTGCTCCTAATCCCTCTCTATGAGTTGGCAAGACAAAAACATCCATTAGAGGATAAATCTCATTAACATCTGAACGTTCGCCCAAGAATAAAATATTTTCTGAAATTCCTAGATCTTTGGCGATCTTCGGACTAATCCTGTTTTTTTTCTCTGGCTCTTCTGGACCAATGATGATTAATAAGGAGTTAGGAATTTCTTTTAAAATCATGGGTAGGGCTTCAAATAATTCGTAGAATCCTTTATCTTCCACTAACCTGGCGACAATACCAATAATCTTTTTATTCCGATCGATGCCCAATTCTTTCTTCTTGTTCAAAATATCTTCTTTACTAAACTTCTTGGGGTCAAATCTATCGGTATTGATATCTCTACCTAAATATCTAATTTGTTCTGGTCGGGCTACTTTTTTATTAATAGCAATGTTAGTTACCGAAGCACTAATAGAAAAAATTAAATCTGAACAGTATCCAGCAATTCTTTGCAAGAAAAGAAAAAATCTTTGCCTCAAAGAAATCTTGCCCTGACTAAAATTAAAACCATGAATAGTATTAATAATAATTGGTATTCTAGCCAATTTAGCGGCTATTTGGCCCAAAATCTCCGGTTTCAAAGTATGAGTATGGACAATGTCAAATTTCTCTTTACAAAGATAAAAATAGAGTTTAAAGAAGGCAATTAAATCATATAACGGACTTACTCTTCTTTTTAGAGTAATGGTCTTGACCGGTATTCCTTGATCTTCAATTTCTTTAACTCTTTTGCCTGGAGAACAAATCGCTGAAACCAAATAACCTTCTTTTTGCAAAAACTTTAATTTATCATTAATCATAAACTTAAGAGTAATATCTGAACTAGCAATGTGACAAATCCTAATTTTAGAAAACTTATCATACTCTTCTTTAATTCTTGAAAAAACTAACTTTTCGTTAAAATTCTCTTCTATTCTCTTTCTACCTTTAGTCCCAAATTGTTTAACGGAATCATGAGTTAAAAAATAAATTAGTTTTTCAGTTAAAGCGTCAGCATTTTTTGGTGGTATTAAAGCTCCTGTTTCATTATCTACTACCGAATCAGGAACTCCCCCTACCTCACTAGCAATAACTGGAACTTCCATAGCCAAAGCTTCTAAAACTGAAACCGCTACCCCCTCTCTATATGAAGGCAAAACAAAAACATCCATTAGAGGATAAAGCTCTTCGACATCAGTTCTTTCTCCTAAATAGCAAACATTTTTTTCTATACCAAAACTTTTAAAGATAGTTGATGGATCAATTCTATCTTTCTTTTTGGGTTCCTTGGGACCAATTATCAAAAGCAAAGTATTGGGATATTCTTTTAAGATTCTACTAAAAGCTTCAAATAGTTCATAATATCCTTTATCTCTTACTAAGCGAGCGTTAATCCCAATAATTTTTTTATTCGGATCAATACCAAGCTCTCTTTTTTTAACTAAAACATCCTCTTTGCTAAACTTTCTAGGATCAAACCTATCTAAGTCAACCCACCAACCCATATATTTTATTTTCTCCGGAGAACAAATTTTTTCTTCAATTGCTGTTTTAATATCTGGTTTGGCTACCGAAAAAACTAAATTAGAAAATTTAGCCGTAATTTTTTCAATTAAGATAAAGAAGTTTCTTTTAAGCCAATGGGAATCTTTTTGAAAGTAAAAGCCAAGATTAGAATGAATTACTACCGGCACTCCAGCCAATCTAGCTGATAGTACCCCCAGTAGTCCTGCCTTGGGAGTACTAGTGTGAACAATATCAAACTTTTCTTTACGAAGATAAGAATATAACTTAAATAGAGTAATTAAATCTGAAAAGGGACTAATCTTTCTTTTCATAGTAATTTGTTTAACTGGTATCCCCTCTTTTTCAATTTCATCTATCCATTTTCCTGGAGAACAAACTGCTGAAACTGAATAACCTTCTTCTTGTAGATTTTTAATTTGATCTAATAAAAGAAATCTTATAGCAAAAGGAATAGTAGTGATCTGACAAACTCTTTTTTTCATAGTAAAGAATCTAGTTTTTTAGATATATTAAGGTAATTATACTTTTCTACTTCTTCTTGATTGGGGTTGTATGGTATTCCTCCGGAATAAAAATCATTATAGTATTTTAAAACAGCTTCGGCAGTATTTTCTTTACCAATAACTGTTTTGCCAGTATTAGTTTTTCTAATAATTTTATCTGAAGGAGAATCAATTTCGTCTATAGCTAAAATTGGCCTTTTGGCTGCCAGATATTCATATATTTTTGCTGAAAGATATTCTTGCTTTTGGGGATTGGCGCCAATTAAAAGAAGAACGCTACTTTCTAATTGTTTCTCTAAAACCTTCTTATGATCAATCCAGTTCTTTTTATCATAAACATTTATTATAATCTTTTCTTTTTCAATCAACCCCTTTTTTATTAAATCATTAACAGCATTAAAAAAATCATTGAAAGCTTCTTTAAAAAAGGGATATTTAGTCCCGGTGTAGGTTATGGTGAAAATAGAATTTTGCTTTTTATTTTCTATTGAATTAAAACCATTAGTAATCGTATGAAATTTATCAGAACTTTTACCATAAGCTTCTTTATTTAACCTAGTCATATGAGGAGCAACTGAAATAACTAAATCCGATTTTTCAAAAACAGATCTTTCCATCCTTTTTTCTATTATTTTTTTAATAAAACTCTTTTTGTAAAAAAGAATATTTTTGGTCCAAGGATCTCTAAATTCAGCTACCCACCTTTTATTGCTTTTCTCTTTTAATTTCTTAGCTAAAAGATGAACTGAAAAAGAAGGGGCTGAAGAATAAATTATATCTATATCTTCTTTTTTGATAATTTCTAATCCTTTTTTAACCCCCAAGGGATACCAAGCTAAAAAACGATCGGGAGCTAAAAAAAGATGAGCCAAGGCCATTAGTAATTTCTGTTTAGGAATAACCATTTTAGTTCTAAAAACTTTAATTTTTGAAGAAACTAAATCTAAATCTTCTTCTCTGAAAGGATAATAACCCTTTTTTAAGGTCAAAACAAAAACCTCCCAACCAAGATCAGAAAGATTGTTAGCAATTGAAAAAAGTCTTTTAGAACCACTGCCTATTCTAGGCGGGAAAGCAGTTGAAATAATTAAGATTTTTTTAGCCATTTAAAAATATTTAAATAAAGTTTAAGGTCTGACCTTTGAGGTAAAATTATATCTCTTATCTTGTTACCGGATATCTTAGCATAAAAAACCAATTTCATTAAGAAAGAAAGGGTGTAGCAAATTGAAGTGGCCCAAGCTGCGCCAATAATGCCATGCTTAGGAATCCAAAATATATTTAAAACAATATTTAAAATAATAACAATGAAATTTGAATAAGCGCTAAACAAGGGTCTCCCTCTGCCATAAAGATCATAAGTAATAGTTCTTGATGCACTCATAGCAATAGTTCCAATTAACAGTATTTGCAGGGGCAAAACCGAATCTAAAAATCTAGTGCCAAATAGCAAAACAACCAACCATTTACTAAAAAGAAGAAGAATTAAAGAAATTACAGCAGTAACTAACAATACATTTCGACAAACAATCGGAGTCAACCATCTTGATTTTTCTTCTTTATTAGCAATTTCTGGGAAAAGAATCGTTGAAGCTGATTTTGAAATTAACCAAATGTTTTCAGAAAAATTAACAGCAATAGAATAAAGACCAACGGCTAAGGGGTTAATAAAAAAGTTTATTAAAAAGATGTCCACCCTAAAGAAAAGAAAGGCAAAAACCCCTCCTAAATAAGTCTTAAAACCATAATCAAAAACCTCCTTTAAATACTTTCTATTAAAGCTAAAGGCAATTCCTCCAGTTAGTTTAAGAGTCCAAGCAAAAAGAACAATTGAAGAAACCAGCAGTCCAATAATTTGAGAACCAATCACGGCCGTTAATCCATATTGAGGACAGATTAAAAGAAATAATAAAAAGAGGAAAAATAAGAAAGTGGGTAAAAAATATATCAAATTATATTTTTCAATCTTTCTTAAGCCTAATAAGATATTTGTAATCAAAGCGGTAAAAAACTGAAAAGGAATTAGAGTTAATCCTAACAACAGATACCTTTTACTAATTCCTTGAAACAAAATATCACTAGCAGTAAAAATAATTATCCCTCCGAGAATTAAAGACAAAATGCTAGTAATAATTGAAAGAACAATGCTATTACCTAAAATTTCCTTAGCCGAATATCTTTTTTTCCCAATTAGATAAACCGAAGACGAACCAATGCCAAATTCAGTAAAAACAATTAAAATCCCTGGCAAAAGAAGCATCAAGGAATAGACTCCCTTTCCTCCAGCCCCCAGGACTCGAGCAATAATAATCATTGTCCCCAAGCCAAAAACAAGCTTTAAAAATCTGGTTATAAAAGTAATGATTGTTTTTTTAGTAAAGTTCATGGACCCAATTAGCTAATATTTGACAAGCTTTGCTTATTTCTATTTCTAACTCTTTTTGTCTTTTTTTAATCGTTTCTTTTTTTTCATCAGTCCAATCATTTAGTTTGGCAAAAACATCAATTTCTTTTCTAAAATCTAGAGCAAATTCCGAACAGTTATAAAAATCCATGATATCCTGATATTTATCATTCCAACCAATACTAACTACCGGCACCCCACTAGAAAGAGCAGCCACTAAGGCATGATAACGAGAAACAACAGCAAAATCAGCTCCGGCAATAATTCCTTTTAAGTCTTGGCAATCCAGATCTTTCTCAATAGTTAACTCTTTATTTATTTCTCGACATAAAACTCTATCAGATTTATTTTTATCTGGCGAAAGAGAATGAGGCAACAAAATAACTCTTTTATTATAATAATTAACTAAATCCTTAAATAAAGAAATATACTTTTTTCTATTTATTCTAGCGGTTACCGCGCTCGGACATAAAACAATATAATTTTTTAAATCAGCTTTATTTCCAGCTAAAGTTATAGCTATATCCGGAAAACTATAAACCGGCCTATTAGTAATCTTCTTACAATAAGAAGCAGACAACTTTCCTCTAGCCATAATACAAGGAAGCTTCTTAAATTCTCTTTTAGCGATAAGCCTCACTCTCCAGTCATCAAAAGGTCCGTAGGATTGGATAAATCTAAAAAAAGGTTTTTGATACTTTCGAGCGTGAAGAAAACAACGATGTTCATAAAGAGAAGCGTACCATTTTCTAGTTCCGTCTCCGACAAAAGCAATACCATTTAAATTAACAATACAAAGACAGTCTTTTAAAGCTTTCCGATATTGCTCTGTTTTTTCAGAAACAATCTCTACGCCATAATAACTGGCCCACTTCTTTTCTAAATCATAATAGATAGGAGCTACGCTAAAAACAAAATCATAATCTAAATATTTTTTCATCTCTTTTAAAAAAGAAATCGCCATCGCTGCTGCTCCACGATTTCCACTAAAAGATAATCCTGTTACCAAAATCTTTTGCATAATCTATAAATAGGAAAATATATTGAATAAAGAATAAAAACTAGTTTTAAGGGTAAATTGGCAACTAAATACTGAAAAAAACCTCTTAAAGGCCGTTTTCTTGAAACCGGAAATCTTTCAAAACTAGCTTTCTTTAAAGACAAGGGGGCTTCTTTTAAATATTCTTTTCCCTTTTTACTTCTTATTATTATAACATTAGTACCCACTTTATCGCTTTTCATTACTTCAGGAAGCCAAGCATCACCAAAAGAAACATCAGCAAAACTAGCAAAATGATCATTACATTTTCGACAAGAATTAAGATAAAAAGGACCGCTAAAGCAAAAACTATATAGTATTTTATCTAAAAAAGATTTATCGCGATCTAGTAAAACTATTTCCTTGTCATCAACATGAGCAATAATTCTTCTTCCGGGCCAACCACCATTACGATAACGAATTCTATCTACTTTCTTAATCTTTTTCCTCTGACACAAAAACTCTAAAGCCTGGTGGCTACTAACCCCTCCACAAAAAAGGCCGATCTTAAAAATATTCTGATAATCTTTTAAGGCTCTTAAATTACAAGGAAGGCCAACGACTGCTATTTTTTTATCTGGATATTTCTTTAAAAATCTCCAAACAGGAGAAAAATCTACGGGGCAATAAATGCTATCACCATAATTAATTAAATCATCAGGGTTATTAACAAAAGCCATTTGATGTTTTAGGCCACTCGAAGGAACAGCCACAAAAGCTCCTTCTATCTTGCCACTGTCAATTAAATATTTTAGCAAGGTTGTAATTGATCCTCCAGAAGAACATTGATATCTAGTATTATCATTTTTACTAAACCCAAGATAACAATCAAGCATTTTCTTAATTCCTTCTTCTAGGTCTGTTTTGGGCTCACCTAAATCAGAAACAATTGGTCCGGCTTTAAAATCATCACCTTCAATATATTTTACATTAACTGATCTATACTTCTTAACTATCTCAATAACTTTATTTAAAGTGTAAACTTTCCCAAAACCAATATTATAAGCCCCCTTTTTATTCATAGCTAAAATACTAATTTCAACAACATCGTCAATATAGATAAAATCTCTGGTTTGACCACCATCGCCCTTAATAACAACTTCTCCTTTTAAGATTTGAGGAATAATTCCAGAAGCCCATTGACCAGGACCGTAAACATTACTTAATCTTAAGATAAGATAGTCGTCAACTTCTTTAACTGTCTCCTCTATTTCTAAATTAGCTTTAGCATAATCACTTTCCGGATTATTATAAATAGCTCCGCCGCTAGAAAAAAAGACAAGCTTAGAGTGATGTTTTTTGGCTAAATCAGCAATTAATTTAGCTCTTTCTATCCCAGAATCATTATTACCATGCTTTAATCCTATCGCTCCGGCTAAATTAAAAACAAGATCTGGACTAATTAAAAAAGATTTTTCTATATCATCTTCTCTGTCTGAAACAAAAACCTCATGCCCTTTGTTTAAAAGAGCTTCTTTTAAATGAGAACCAATAAAGCCCCTTCCTCCTATTAGTAAAACTTTCTTCATTTTCTTATTCTAGCTTTAAATTAATCTTTTTTCAAGAAAAAAGCAAAAGACGAGATTGCTCCCGTCTTTTAAATGCTTTTTTTATGGCTGGCTGTCTAATCAATATCTCCTAATAATTTAAAAAAGTAACTATAAGAAAAGTTTAGGGTAGTCAGTTACAATTTCATCAACCCCCATTTTAATTAATTTTTTTCCTTCTTTTTTGGTTTTAACATCAAAAACATAAACCTTCATCCCCATATTATGGGCCATATCAACAATCTTTTTATTTACTATCGGATAATTAGGACAAACATAATTTATACCAATCAATCTTCCAATCGTCCAAAGCACCACCATTTTACTAATAATATATCCTTCAAAAAGAAGTCCTAGATTAACCTTGCGGTCAATCATAGACATTTCTTGAAGATAGCGAGACTTAAAGGATATGATAACAACATCAGAAACAATGTCATTTTTAATAAGCAAATTATGAACCGGCTTTGCCAGGCCAGTTTCCTTTAACTCTACATACATATCTATTTTGTCTTTACAAAGATCAATAACTTCTTGCAGGGTTGGTATTTCTTGATTTTCTTCACATTCTAACTTCTTAATTTCTTTTAAGGTCATTTCTGAAACCTTACCCCTTCCCTTTATGGTAGTTCTGTCTACTGTAGGATCATGAATAACCACTACTTCTTTATCTTTAGTCAAACGAACATCAAGTTCAATTTTATCACAGCCCAAATCAATAGCTTTTTGAAAGGCTAATAAAGTATTTTCTGGCGCATAGCCAGAAGCTCCCCGATGAGCCACCACTTTATACTCTCTCTTTTTACTCATCTTTTTTCTTGGCTATTCTTTGCAATTGTACAGAAATAATCACTACTACTAAAGTAATTATTAGGGCATAGACAAACTTTCCAACAATTCCTTGCCCCTTTGGAAAAAGATAATTAAAAAAAGACTGAATAGCATCGTTCCAAGCCAAGGCAGCCACCAAACCAAAACCGGCTAAAATTAAAGTAGTAATTTTTTCTTTAGTAGCTCTTTCAATTTCTTTTAAAGCTTTTTTCATAATTATCTATTATCATATTTTTATATATTTTTATTTATTATATTTTATCATAAAAAAATATTATTCACAAAAAATGGGCGTCTTGCTAGCAGACGCCCACATAATTATAGCAGTCCCTCTCCTATTGTCTCTGTTTTTCTTCTAAAAAGTCAACAATTAAAAATACTTTCTGTCTTTTAATCTTTCTGGGAGATAAGATTCCTTGGAATATTTATCATATCCTTTACCATAACCTATTTCTTTCATTAGTTCAGTGGAGGCATTTCTAATATTCATTGGTATTGGTAAATTACCATATCTTTTAACATCTTCTATCGCTTTCGTTAATCCGTTATATGCTCTTCTGTCTTTTTTAGCTTGGCAAAGATAAACAACCCCATGAGCCAAGTTAATAGCGCACTCTGGCAAGCCGATTATTTCTACTGCCCTAAAAACATCATTAGCAACTACCAAGGCTGTTGGTTGAGCAACGCCAATATCTTCAGAGGCAAAAATAACCATTCTTCTAGCAATAAACTTAGGATCTTCCCCAGAATTAATCATTCTAGCTAAATAGTACAAAGAAGCATCAACCTGACTAGCTCTCATGCTTTTAATAAAAGCAGAAATTGTATTATAATGTTCTTCTCCGGCCTTATCATATCTTAAATATTTTGACTGAAGAGTATTTTTTAAATTATCTAGAGTTATTTCACCGTAAAGCTTTTGAGTATTTTCAATCATTGTTATTGCTTGACGAGCATCCCCATTAGCCATTCTTACAAGCCAATCTTGAGAATCTTTATCTAATTCTAAATTAGTTCTTTGAATAATTTCTTTCATCTCCTGATCAGATAGCTCATTTAAAACAAAAACTCGGCATCTAGAAAGAAGAGCCGGAATTACTTCAAAGCTAGGATTTTCAGTAGTAGCTCCAATTAAAGTAATCTCTCCTTTTTCTACATAAGGAAGAAGAAAGTCTTGTTGAGATTTATTAAAACGATGAATTTCATCTAAGAATAATATCTTAGAAGACTTGTCTTCATTGATAATTTTACGAATATCGTTTTTACCTGCTGAAACAGCAGACAATTCATAAAGTTTAGCATCCAAATCTTTAGCGTAAATTCTTGCCAAAGTAGTTTTCCCTGTTCCTGGAGGTCCCCAGAGAATAAAAGAAAACAAATGTTTTTGTTTGATAGCAACATTTAAAGGTTTGTCTTTATCAACCAAATGCTTTTGACCAATATACTCAGACAAATTCTTAGGCCTAATTTTAGAAGCTAAAGGTTCCATACTTTCAGACTACCTCTTTACGGCCCAGAAATCAACCAATTTTTTAATCCAAACTATTTCAAAAAACTTCCAGTTAACACATATGTTCCAAATAAACGCAATATCTAGCGGAAATTTGGAGCTAGAATTTTTATTTGATCTAATAACTCTTTATTTCCATAAAGCGAGTCTTCGTAGGATAAGGCTTTTAGCCTTCTTAACTGTCCCACGAAATCATCGTGATCAAAATCCTCCTCTTTATCAACTACAAATATTTTAGAGTGTTTAGTTTTTGATACTTTGTCGTCAGAAATAGTAATTTCTTCAAAAAGTTTTTCTCCTGGCCTTGAGCCAGTAATTTCAATTTTAATATCTTTATTTGGAGTATAGCCATAAGCTTCAATTAAAGCATTAGCCAGGTTTTTTATTTTAATCGGCTCGCCCATATCTAAAACAAAAATTTCTCCATTTTCTCCCAAAGTCCAAGATTGGATAATCAACTGAGCTGCTTCTTCTATAGTCATAAAATACCTAACCATTTCCGGATCAGTTATGGTTACCGGTCCTCCTTTCTTGATCTGATCTTCAAAAAGAGGAACAACGCTTCCATTGCTTAACAAAACATTACCAAATCTTACTCCAGTAAAGCGAGTATTGTTTTTTTCAGCATAAACATACATCATCTTTTCAGTAATTCTTTTAGTGGCTCCCATGACACTAGAGGGATTAATCGCCTTATCAGAAGAGACAAGGATAAAGTCGCTAACATTATTATCTATCGCTGACTGGCAAAGATTTTCAGTTCCAATAATATTATTTTTAACCGCTTCACTAATATTTTCTTCCATTAAAGGAACATGCTTATACGCTGCAGCATGAAAAATAATATCCGGTTGATATTTTTTTAAAATCTGATCTACCCTATTTTTGTCCTGAATATTACCAATAACATACTCTATATTATAATAATCGTATTTCTTAAGCTTTCTTTTAAGTTCAAAGATTCCGGTCTCCCAAATATCAAAGCAGATAAGTTTTTTAGGCTTTAAAATAGCCATCTGTTTGGCTAACTCCGAACCAATTGAGCCAGCTGAACCAGTAATTAAAACTGTTTTATCTTTTATCTTTTCAGAAGTAGTGGTTAGATCGTGCTTGACTACCGGTCGTCCTAATAAGTCTTTGGGCTTGATATCTCTTACTTGCTCAAATCTAACTATCCCTCTTAAAATATCAATAGTCCTGGGAATTATTTTTGATTTTACCCCTTCTTGCTGTCCAATTGCCAAAACTTTTCTAATTAACTCTCCTTTAGCCGAAGGAATGGCAATAAAAAGCTCCTCCACTTCTTTTTCTTTAATCAATTCTCCTAATTTGGTTATTGGACCATAAACCTTTATTCCCTCAATGTCTTTTTTAGAAAGATCGTCGTCAATAAAACCGGCTACTTGATAGTCCAAATCTTTAATTTCTTTTAATAATTTGAGGGCCGCTTCACCGGCTCCAATAATAAATATCTTTTTACCCATAATACTTGGTTAAGGCTTGACTTTTGGTTTTAATAAAAGGAATTAAACATAAAAGAGAAATAAAAGCTGGGATTCTAATTCTGGTAACAATACCGTAATTGCTGATAAAGATAGTAATTACCCCGAGAATTATTAAAGGTAATAAAAATAACGGAAGAGCCATCTTCTCTCTTTTTTTTATTGACCAATAACCTCCCAGAGCAATAAAAACAAGAAGAATATACCATGGAATTGTTTCTAATAAAGCAAAATAGTGAGCCGGTTTCTTTAATTGCCAAGGAAAAGGACCTAATAAGATATAGCTAAATCCTTTAGAGTATTCTTGAGTAAATTTAATTGGTTCATACCTAAAACTAACTGTTTCTCTTTCCCAAGTAGAGGTATAGCCGACCGGTGCGTTTTCTTCTTCTTGAATTCTTCTAGGAGCACTAGAAGTATAAGCTTCTTCTTGATAAAAAGTAATATTTTCTGAGGTAAAACTTTTTTGAAATAAATTTATTCCAAAAAAACCATGACCATGAATTAAATGAGGAATAATTCCAATAGCAATAATTAAAATGAAAGTATAAATAATTTTTCTTTTCAACCCTAGCTTTATTAAAAAAAGAACAGAAAAAATTAAAACAATACTCAAAGCATAAGCAATGTAAAAACGAAAGTTAAAGATAGCTATTAGGGTTAAATAAACAACTAAAAGATTTAAAAAAGAAAATCTTTTAATCAGCTTAATGATAAACAATAATCCCAATAAAACCAAAAAAGTAACTAAACCATCCTTTAAAAGTAAATTGTCATAGAAAAGATGGCTAGGGTAAACGCTAGCAATTAAACCAATCAAGAAAGCTAATTTATTAGAACCACTAACCTCTTTACAAATCAAGTAAATTGCTATGGCTGTAATTACTGATAGCCAAACCTGAAAAATCATTCCAACCAACATTTCCGGCATACTGAAAGTATAAATAACTCCGATAATTACAGAATAAAAACGATAGGGATGCTTGCCGTTTTGATAAAAAGAAATGTTTTCAAAAGAAAAATTTCCGGATCTAAAATTATCTGATAATTCCGAGGCAATCAAATGAACATTCTTGTATCCTCCGGCTCCACCACTAAATGGTTGAAATTCAAAATAGTAAATAAAGATAATCGCTAATAAATGAATAATTAAAACAATTAAACATAACCAAAAAAGCTCTTTGCCGCCTATCTTTAATTTATTTAAAACTAAATAAGTAATTAAAAGCAGAAGAGCCAAAACAATCAAGGCAACTGCTAGAATTTTATCAAAAAAAGCAGAAACAATCAGAACAACAAAAAAAGCGACAATCCACTTAAATCTATTTTCAATTATTTGGAATAATTTTTTCATACTGATCAATAATATTTTCTATTGAAAAGCTTCTTACTTTTTTACGGCCATTGGCAATAAAGCGATGAGCTAATTCTGGTTTTTTTAAGATATTAATAATAGCATCAGCCATCGCTTTGTAGTCTCCAACTGGGACTAAAATCCCACTTTCTTGATCATCAATAATTTCATCTGGACCGGAAGGACAATCAGTAGCAACTGAAGGAATCCCACAAGCCAAGGATTCAATTAAGGTATTTGGTAACCCTTCCCACAAAGAAGAGAGAACAAAAACGCTAGAACGAGAAAGATATTTAAAAGGATTTTTTTGCCAGCCAAGAAAAAATACTTGATTTTCTAAATCTAATTCTTTAACTAGCTGTTTTAACTTCTTTTCTAGCTTTCCTTCTCCTAAAAGAAGTAGCTTCGCTCCTTTAATCTCATTAGCAACTATTCTGAAAGCTTTTAGTAAAGAAACATGATCTTTTTGCTTGTTAAAACGAGCAACATTTACTATTACCGGTCCTTTAAACAAACTTTCATCCTCTACGCTATCTAAACACATTTTCTCTACTCTTTCAAGGTCTATTGGGTTATTAATCACTTCTATTTTATGAAAAGGAACATTAAAATCTTGGTTTAGAGAGTTTCTCGTTCCCATAGAATTGCTAAAAATTAAATCCGCCTTAGGATAAAGCCATTTAGTCAAGCCCTTGTTTAAAAAACCTAAAAAACCAAAAGAGTGCATTTGAGAAGGATTAACTCGTTCGCTAATATATTTTTTATGAGGTCCTTTAGACAAAATATTGATATAGTTACTTCTACCCAAAAAACTAATAACTACATTTATTTTATTCTCTTCCACTACCTTTCTTAATTTATTCCAAGCTAAATATTTAGAATTTAGCTTAATCACCTCAACATCATCAGGAAGATCATAATAAATCTTATCTTCTAATAAGATTAAATAGAATTTTCTATTTTCTCTTGAAAGTTTATTTAACAAAAGACTAACCACCCTTTCAGCGCCTCCTCCGCCCATTGAATTAATTAAAAAAGCTACTTTAACCATAATTTTATTTTAGTTAAAAATTGATAGAAATTAACTCCAAATAAAGAAAGAAAATATAAACAATATTTTTTAGCTCTTAAAAAGCACTTTCTTGCTTTTTTAGGATAGCCTAAAAGCATATATCTAGTTCCATCATATCTTAATTTTTCTTTATATAATTCTTTAGTATAGTACTTTTTATATTTATTATACAAATAATTCCAATCTTTTTCTCTTTCATTGATATCTAAGCTAACACTGATATTTTTATGATTAGTATGATAAATAACTAAAGGCTCTCTTACAAAACCAAACTTATATCCTTGAGAAGCTAACTTAATTCTCATTTCTTTATCTTGGCCACTTTTTAAATTTTCATCAAACAACTCCAGTTCATCAAAAACTTTTTTGCGATACATCATAATACTTCCCGGACCCATGTCGTCAGTCACTAAAATTCTTTTCAAAACATCTTTATATTTTGGAATCTGATATTCTTTTTTACCATCTATTAAATAATTACAACCAACAACATCAATATCTTTGTTTTTGTCTAAATAAGCAACTTGTTTTTCTAGTTTTTCTGGCAACCACTCATCATCATCGTCTAAAATAGCAATATATTCACCTTGAGCTAGTTTAATGCCGGCATTTTTCGGTCGAGCCGCTCCACCAGAATTATCTTGATAGATATATTTTACTTTATCAAAAGACTCGGCTATTTTTTTAGTATCATCGGTAGAGCCGTCATCAACTACAATCAATTCAAAATCCCGATATGTTTGAGATAAAACACTTTTAATGGCTCTTTCAAGAAGTTTAGCCCTATTATATGTTGAAATAATAACTGATACCCTCATTTTCTAAAACACTAATTAAAGATTTTTTAAAACTTTTTGAAAAGCTATCTTGAGTGTACTTTAAAGATTCTTCGTAAGCCTTTCTGCTTTTTTCTTCGGTTTCTTTTAAAGAGATTTCCTTAATTTGTTCTTTTAAACTTTCTACTTCGATAAAGTACCCGAAATCAACACCAGATTCTTTAGTAACCACCGGAATCAAGCCCCTTTTCATGCAAGTAATTACAGAAGTGCTCTCCCCCTCTCCGCAAGAAGGTAAAATTACATAAGCACACTCCTTGGTTAGTTCATGAAACTTTTTACCACTAGTCTCAACTCTGCCAATCCAATGAATATTTTTATTAAGATTATAAAAGTCTTTTAATTTCTTTTCCTTTAAAGCTGAACAAATGTATAATTCTAAATCTGGTAACTGATTAAAGGCTTCTATCAAAAGATCTAATCCCCTTCTAATGCCATCGCTACTACTAAAATAAAAAAACTTTTTAGGATTCTTTTTGCCAAAAGATGACTTAATTTTAGGATTAGTCGAAGGATAAATTCGATAAATTGGTTTATTATAATCTTTATAAGTATCCTGACTAAAGCTATTACCTATTTGGAAAATATAATCTGTATTTTTTTTAATCTTTTCGGTATCAAAATTTTCTAATTTAGAAAGAAGATGATTCTGTCCTGGATGTCTTTTTAAAAAATACTTTTGTCTTTTTTTTAACGAATTATTATAAAAATTATGTTCTTGAATAACTGCGTAAAGAATTTTTACTGGTTTTTTTAAGCTATCAGCAATATCAGCATAATGTCTTCCAGAATTGCCGCCGCCATTTCCAATAAAAAGATCGTATTTATCTTCTAGTTCAGGATTAATGTTTCTATCAACAACATCAACCCAAAAACCTAGGTGATTTAATATTTCTAAAATCCTTAATATTTCCCAATTATTAGTATGATAATATTTTTCAGCCAATCCTTTAAAGGCCAAGGGGTCTGTTTTGTAATATAAAAGAGCGTGACCGATTTTCTTCTCACAATATTTATTATAATCAGTGACAATTTCTTTTTTAAAAATTCTGATTATTAAGTTGCTATACAATTTGTAAAAGATATTCATTAAATTTCTTGAAATTAATTTCAGGAGAGCAGTTATTATCAACATATTTCTCTAAATTGCCACTCATTTCTGACCTTAAGCCAGAATTAACAATCAACTTCTCTAAGGCCCGATACCACCCCTCCCTAGAACCCACCAGCATTCCTGAATAATTATCTTTAATTATTTGACAATATGAAGGAGTAAAATCAGCCACAATAGGAACCCCTAACTGAATAAAGGGATAAACTCTACCGGGATTATTAGAATACTTAAACCTAACTATATAGTCATATTTCTTTCTAACATTAAATCCCTTAAAATGATAAATTGGCACTCTAGCCGGGATAATTCCAATATCAGAATTTCTAAATTCATCATAGTAGGCAGTTTCAGCCCATTGCAAATGTTTAACTGGACACTTTTTAGGTAGTCCTCTTTCCCATTGACCATGACCTTTAATATTATACAAAGTGTAAAGCTCAATATTGTATTTCTCAATTAATTCATCTAGAGCCCAAACAACATCTTTCATTTGCTCTAAATGCTTTTTATTGCCATGATAACCAATAATTATCTTTTCTTTATCTTTGTGCTCTTTTTCAATTCTTTTCATTTCTGGAAACATATAGTAAATGACAATGTTCTTGTTGTACTTCAAAAAGAACTCTCTTTGCTCAAGAGAGCTAACTAAAAGAAAATCGGCCGATCTTACTTCCGGTTCTCTTTGAGGGGTAATTTTAGGGTCCATTAAGCCAACGGTAATATTCGGATTAATTTCTTTAGCTTTTCTAACTTGAGAATCAGGACTCATAAACAAAACTAGATCATAGTTTTGATAATTATCCCAGTCATTTCTTGTAACCTCATAACCAGCATTCTGAAAACGAACGCTCAAATCCTCAACACAAACACGCGAACCAGCCGAATTATAATTGGTATTAATTAGAATCTTCATGATAAAAATGCAAATGTCCAGAAAAAGGAATATTTTCTTTAACCTCCCTATTTTCTTCTATTGAATAACAAGAATAGCCTAAATTAAATAATAAAGAAACCAGTTCTTTTACTCGGTAGTGAGAGTTATCGCGATGACTTTCATGAATTTCTATAATCAAATCTGGAAGATTTTCTTTAATAGACCCGTAACAACCTTTAACAACCTCTAATTCCATGCCCTCAACATCCACCTTTATTAAGCTAGGAGCTGGCAAACCAAGATTGTCTAAGTTTTTTACAGTCACGTTTTTCATTTCAATATTTTTCTTTTCTTTATAATGCTCTTTCATTTCTTGATCGCAAGTAGATCTAGCTAGGTTATCTGAAACAACCATCATTTCTAAAGAGCTTTCTTGATCACTAATACCAAAATTAAAAGCTTTGATTTTATCCTCTAAATTATTAATTTTAATATTCTTGATTAGCTGATCGTAGCAATAAGGATTAGGTTCAAAAGTATATACTTCTCCCTTATTTAAAAGCTTAGAAAATAACAAAGCATAAAAACCAAAGTGACCGCCAATATCAAAAATATTTCCGTCTTTAATGATCTTTTCAGTTTTACTAACAATATCTTTCTCAAAATCAGTAAAATATCTTTTATCTAAATAACTACCATAAAAATACATTCCTTTTAAAGGGCCGTTTTTTATCTTTCTTTTTTTATTCTTATTTAAACCAAAAAATTCAAAAATTGCTTTTTTCATATTAATTAATAGTAGCATATTATAACTAAAAATTAAAGAAAAAAATCCGTTTAACACAAAAAGGTTAAATTAGCAAGTTATATCCGAGTTATTTTAACATTAGGCAAATTAGGGGCAAAAGAAGGAGAAGCGGTTATGAAATAAAAATTAACATCAGGACATTTTTTAGCTAAATTGGTAATGTAGTTTATCATTTTATCTTTAGCTTCAGTGGCTAAATTAGTTTCTTGAGGATTCAATGGTCCGGTCATATATGGCGTCTCATAAAAATCCATGCCAGCAACATAAACATTTTTCTTCTTTAGTCCAGCAGCGGCATAAGCAACTGCAATAACTCCGCTATTATTAGCTCCTTCCAAATAAGAAGCTAGCTCTTCGGGCAAAAGATCGGTTTTAAAACCAAACTTTTCAGTTCTATATATTTTTCTTGGTGAATAAATATCTTTGTCAGAGCCATTTGGCTTTAATCGAGAAATAATATATCGATAAATATTATATTTTAATAAATACCAAAAAGGAAGCACCCCTTCACCAATATTAACCATATGAATAATCCTCTTCCCTTTTAGTAAAGATCTTACCGGTTCTGATTTTAATTCTTTAACCTCTGTATTTACAATCAAGAAGTCTTTAACAAAATCAAACTGATCGGCCTTGGCTAAAGAAACCCCTCTTCCCAAAACAACGATACTGTCACTTTTTCCCGCCTGTGACATATATTTCTTCTTTCGATAGTTTAAAACTACACCCATCAAAATCATTATTGGAAAAAGAATAATCTCAATAATGATTTTAATTATTTTTTTGAGTAATTTATGTTTTTTTACAAACTCTCTCATTAGTATCCTCTTAATTTTTTCCTTACTTCTTTTTCTCCTTCAGTTACCACCCTATTACCGTCTCCTAAAAAATCATTTACGTCTTTGATTCTTTTTCTTAATAAATCCATGGCGTGAACTTCTAGACTAGCTTTTTGATCAGTTCCCCACATGTTATGATCAAGAGTAATGTGTCTTTCAACAATATTAGCTCCCAGAGCAACAGCACAAACTGAAGGCTCTAAATCATATTCATGACCACTATAACCAATAGAACAACCGTATCTTCTCTTAAGAGCTTTGATGCAATTTAAATTTAATTCCTCGGAAGGAGCTGGATAACTAGAATTACAATGCATTAGGGCGTATTGAGCATTATATTTTTCTAATATTGCCACCGCATTATCAATTTCTTCTAAAGTGCTCATCCCGGTTGAAATTAATAACGGTCTTCCCGATTTAGCCGATTCAATTAATAATTCTTCTTCAGTTAATTTAGCTGAAGGAATTTTTATAAAAGGAATGTTGTAGTTTAGAATAAACTTCAAGCTCGGAATATCCCAAACAGAAGCTGTCCAATCAATGGGCTTATCTTTACAGTACTTATCAATATAATCATATTCGGCTTTTCCAAACTCCATCTTCTTTTTATAATCTAAATAAGTCATTTGTCCCCAAGGCGTAGACTTGGGCTTATTCTTTTGATCTTCGGGAACACAAAGATCCGGTTCTTTTTTCTGAAACTTAACACAATCCCACTGACAACCGGAAGCAGCGTCAATTAATTTCTTGGCAATATTAAGATCAGCATTATGATTAATACCAATATCACCAATTAAATATACTTTTTTACTTGAATTCTTAAAATCTAACATAATGTCACTATCTTAATGCTAGAGTTGTTACATCTATATCTCTAGCTTCCAAAATCAAATTACACAAATCTCTAATAGCTCCATTTCCCCCCTCTCTTGGAGCGATATAATCAGCAATCTTTTTGACCACTTCTTCTGCTTGATTAGGAACAGCAGCAAACCCAGCTTTTTTCAACATATTGTAATCAGATAAATCATCACCCATTATTGCTAATTCTTCCCAAGTAAGATTATTCTCTTTCAACCAATTATCTAAAGTTTCTACCTTGCCCTTTCCTTGTGGCCCGGTAAAAATTCCCATCTTGGCCCACTTCCCTTCTTGAACTGAAGGAAGATTATTTAGCTTTTCACCAATCTTTTCTATAAAGCCAGTTTTTTCAGAACTAACAATAGCTACTTTAATACCAATGGCTCTTAACAAGGAAATCCCTTGGCCATCAACATGACTTCTTTCTTTATACGCTTCTCCTTTTTCTGGATCAATAAAAACCCTTCCGGAGAAGAATACTCCGTCGCCATCAAAGGCAACTGCTTTAATGTTTTTTAATTTTTCATTCATATTTTTTCTTATTTAATTTATTTTTTAATAATTGTTCCATTATTTGCCAATCAGACTCTTCATCTAGTTCAAAATAAGTTTGTTCTGGCATCTCGTAAGTTGTCATTTTTCCGGAAAGTCGACATTTAGTTTCAAGCAAATTCTTTTTAGAGGTAATATAGAAAGCACCATTTTCGATTAAAAATCCGTCGAACTGTTGTCGCATCGGTCTTTTAATTGGATCGTAGTTAACTGGCTTTGCCTCTAGATCTTGTTCTTGCCAAATAAACCTTTTTTGTTTGACCACTGAGAGCAAACTATCACAATTTCCCTGAAAATACTTTTTAATTCCATTTTCTAAATGATCGCTCTCTAAAAGAGGTTGGAGCTAAGTCAGTAGCTGTTTCCTCTGATCTACTAATTACTTCTAATTTATCATTATTGATCTCATAAACTTTACTTTTAATTAAATCTGAGTCAGTACTAATAAAGACCCTATCAATAGAAGGACAATTAAGCGCGCTTTCAATCACCCAAAAAGCCAGAGGCTTTCCAGCAATCTCTTTAATATTTTTTAAAGGAATGCTCTTGCTATTTCCTCTTAAAGGTATAAAAGCAACTGTTTTTAATCCTTTTTCCATGTTGTTGCCATTTCTTGAAATTGGCGGTTATTTTCTAATAAATAATTATAATTTCCTTGAGCGATTATTCTACCTTTATCTAATAAGTATAAATTATCACAATGCTCTATTGTTTTCAAGCGGTGAGCAACTATTATCATTGTTTTTAGTTTGGCAACATTATCTATTGCTTTTAAAACCGCTTTCTCGGTTAGATTATCCAAAGAACTAGTAGCCTCGTCAAAAACTAATATTTCTGGATTATGATAAAGCGCTCTAGCAATACTAATTCTTTGTTTTTGCCCACCACTCAATCTAACTCCTCTTTCGCCAATAAAAGTATTGTAACCAGAGGGTAGTTCTTTTTCAATAAAGTCAGCAATATTAGCAATTTGAGCCACTCTTTTAATTTGATTCATATCTATTTGATCACTAGGAATTCCAAAAGCAATGTTACAAGCAATAGTATTATCAGATAAATAAACTTGCTGCGGAACATAGCCAATGTTTTTTTGCCACCTTCTAATATTACTTCCATTTATTTCTTGATTATCCACTTTAATACTGCCCCGACTCGGAGTAAAGAGTCCTAAAATTAAATCAATTAAAGTGGTTTTTCCTCCACCAGTTGCTCCAACAATACCAACCGAAGAACCTTTAGGAACTTCGAGGGTTATATCGATTAAAACATTTTCTTTTTTATTAGGGTAAATAAAGCAAACATTATTAAAAGAAATCTTTTTCTTAAAGGGGAGAGGCTCTACTTCTTCAATTAAATCAGTTTTTTCTTTAATATCATCATAAATCCTATTTAAAGTTGCTGTATTAAATTGAAAATGAGTAATAGAGCGAAAAATTTCCTGCAGGGCCGGCATTAGACGATAACCAGCAAAAACAAAAAAACTGACTATTGGGATAATTTCTTTGCCCGTTCCTCCCAAGCCCATTAAAATCAAAATTAAAATAATCACTCCCCCAAAAGCCACTATTTCAATTACATAACGAGGAAGATTGACCACTATATAATTCCAAGCTTGCAGCTTAGAAAATAAAGAAGAATGGTAAGAAAATTTATCAAAGAAATAATTTTCCCTACCCAAGGCCTTGATATCTTTAATTCCTCCAATTGCCTCGCTAACAGAAGTAAAGCGTCCGGTATTAGCTTGAAAGCGCTTTTCTCCTCTTTCTTTTAAAGTTGCTTTTAAATAAGAAAAGGTTAATCCATAAAAAATCATAAAAAGAACAAAAGCCGACAGAGCCACCACTGGATTAACAACTATTAATATTATAAAAATAACTAAAACCATAATACTACTAGTAATTAAAGTCAACAATGGCATAAAGAAGCTATTGGTAAGCTGTTCTACTTCTGAAAGAATGTTTTTTGTTAAATCCGAGCTGTGTTTGTCTAGAAAATAAGCATAAGGAAAAGAAAGATATTTTTTTAAAAGATCTAAAGATAAGTTGTGATTTTTTTTCCAAACAAAACTAATTTTTAACCAAATAGATAGAGCGAAAATGAGGTTGCTAAATATGATCAATATTAAAACAAGAAGGCCAAGAAAAATAGTAAAAGAATAAGTAGTAGAAAAATTAAAAAGATTGTAAAAATAATTTAAGAAGTTGTTCTCAAAAATTAATTTTTGATCCATCACTAAATTAGTAAATGGGATAATAGAGGCGATGCTCACAGTCTGAAGTAACGCCGAAAAAATAGCAATCATAACAATGCCCAAAAATTCTATCTTTTCTTTTCTATCAAAAAGACTACTTATTTTTTTTAAGATTGTGTAACCGACCATATTTCGCCAAAATTAATTTTATAATCCTCAATCCTTAACCCAGTTTCATTTATTTCTTTTTTAAAACTCTCTAGAGTATATTCCGTAAAATGTCCATTATCAAGTCGCCACTCTACTCCCATTTCTTTTTTATACATAGCGATCCAACTTCTGTTAATCATTGGCACTCTAATTAAAATCTTTGGAGCTAAATTCTTTATTTTAGTTAAAAACTCTTTTCTATTTTCTATATGTTCTAAAACATTAGAAAGAATAATAACATCAAATTTTTTATCAGTTAAATCTTTGGTAACATCACCAACCAAATACTTTATATTGGAAGCATTATGCTTTTTAATAGCCACATCAATGCTACTTTGAGAAAAATCAACTCCAATCACCTCTTTGGCTTTTTTAGAAACATCATAGGCCAACTCTCCCTTCCCGCAACCAACATCTAAAACTCTATCTTCCAAGCTTATGTTGTCCAAAAAGAATTGATGGTAATTAGTTAAACGATGTTTTGGATGAGTGCCACCCTCTACCTTTTTAGCAAAATAAGAAGCTAGCTGGTAAGAGCGATTATGAAGCTTTAAAATAAATTTTAAAATTAGTTTATTCATTTATAATCAAATACATTATTGTTGGATAAGAAAAGTCTAAAGAGCTAAATAGTTTAACAAAAAAATAATACAGCCCTCCTCTCTTTTGTCTAACTCCTATTATTCTTTGGATAATAGTAAAAGAAAAAAAATGCAAAATAGAAGAAAAAAATCCTCCTATCCTATAAATCACAACCTCTTTACCGAAAATATCAAAGAGACCCTTTAAATCATATCTCCTATAACCATGATTAAAGTATAAACAATAGGACCACTTAGCCGGCACTAAATGAACTTGAAATCCATCTGATTTTAAAAACCTTTTGGCGTTATTTACAGCTTGTCGATCGTTTTCCATATGTTCTAAAGAACAAAGAGAAAGGATCAAATCAAACTTTTGATCTGTTTCAAATTCTTCAGCTTTAGCAATAACTAATCTAGAATCAGCAAAATGACTAAAAGAATCAAAGCTAGAATGCTTCTTAAGATCCACTCCAACATAATTCACCTTATACCCCAAATTGTAAAAGATTTCTCTAATATATCCGGAACCACAACCAATATCTAAAACATCTATGTCTTTTTTAACAATAATCTTTTTTAAGTTTTCTTTAAAAAAACGATCAGCGTATATTCTTGATGGACTCCCCTTCTCGTCTTTAATTTTTTTAGGCCTGAAGTATTTTATCATAAATCTTTTTTTCTCTTTCTAATAATTTCTCCAAACTAAAATTATTGATTATTGTTTCTCGGCCATTTATAGGATTATTTAAAGCACTAACAATTACCTCTCTAATAGAATTAACATTAGTGTTGCATAAATAGCCATTCTGACCGTTATTAATAACCTCTTTTATTCCTTCAACATTGCTCCCAACTACAGTTACTCCGCAAGACATTGCTTCGAGCAAAGCTTTGGGGCAACCTTCAAAATTAGAAGGCAAAACAAATAATTTACTTCTATTTATTTCAGTTGGCAAATCTTTATTATCTAAGTTACTAACAAATTTTACATCGACTGAAGTCATTTCTTTTAATTTTTTTTCCAAAGAACCTTGACCAATGATTGTTAATTTAACATCTAAACCCCTAACTGCTTCAATTAAATTTTCTAGATTCTTTTGCTTTTCTAGTTTAGCAACCGTAATTATTCTATTTTCTTTTTCAAGATTCATTGGCCTAAAAAGCTCAGTATCTATATAGTTAGGAACATAATAAACTTTATCGGGTTTTATTTTATACCTATCAATAATATAATTAATATCTGCTTTTGAAGAAACCATAATAGCATCAGCGTTTTTGTAAGCTATTCTTTCAATTAAATTAATGACTATTCTCTTCCATAAAGCCACTCCTTTATTTTTGGCAAAAATTGACCATTGATAGCCCTGCCTGATTACTAGCTTCTTGCCATAAATCTTTTTGGCTATTACCGCCTTTAAAGATCCGTTCATTTGATTAGTTTTAAAAACATCTATTTTTTTAAACTCTTTGTTTAGACAAGTAGCCGGAAGAACTTTTATTCCCTTAATTTCTGGCTCATTTTTGCCATAAGTTAAAAAATAGACATCTGCGTTCATTTTTAAATAAGGTTTGATTTCTCTGTCTAAGTTGCCGACTTTCTGCCAAGTCCTTAAAGAAACGCCATTAGTAAAAAATAGTCCTAATCTCATCTTAAAGAAAAGCTTTCTGGATCTTCTATTTTTTGATCCTCCATTAATTGATTATTAACCTCTTCGGCCGATTTATGGATTTTTAAATCAACTCCATTTTTGTCAGCAAACTTAATCATCGCTTTAATATCCTTCGGGATGCACTTTCCGCCATATCCGCGATAACCTTTATGGGCTACCTTCAAATGGCTTCGGCCAATTCTTTTATCAGCTGATGCCGAATCCATAACCTTTTCATAGTCAACGCCCAACCTTTGACAAAGATCATACATTTGATTAGCAAAAGCGACCTTAACTCCAAACCAATTATTACCAAAATATTTAACCATTTCCGCTTCAGTGGCCGGAATAATTCTTTCGTGGGGAGCTAAAGGAAGCAAATCCATAACGTCTTTACTGATAGTATAGCTCTTTTTGGTATAGCCAATAATTTGGCGGTCTGGGTAGTCCATATCTTGCTCAGCCGTTAGTTCGGTGAGAAACTCTGGATTAAACAAAAATTTATGTTGAGGAAATTGTTCTTGCAATTTTTCAGTTGTCCCTGGTAAAACGGTTGATTTAATAACAATAATTTTGTCCCCCTTAATATTATTACAAGTTTCTTCAACATAACTTAAATCAAAATCTTGCTTTGCTTTATCAAAAGGAGTAGGAACGCAAACAAAAATAATATCAGCTTGATTGACCTCTTCCATGCTGCCAAAATTCTTTCCTTTATCATAAAGAAAAGGAGTGATTCCCTGCTTTTCAAAATACTTTCTTAGAGCGCCGCCAACCATACCAACGCCCACTATTCCAATTTTAAGTTGTATATTCATGATTAAACCATTCTTTAGTTCTATTAACCCCCTCTTCAAAAGAAACTACCGGTTGCCAATCTAATAGCTCTTTAGCTTTAGCAATACTGGCTTTGGTATGCAAAACATCTCCAGCCCTTGGGGACAAATATTCTACTTGATCACTAATAAGCTTGGCTAGATAGTTTACGGAATAAGAGTTTTCATTGCCAATATTAATAACCTCTCCTCCTTTTAGCTTTTCACTAGTCATTGCTTTAATTAAAGCAGATACCAAATCGTCAATATAGCAGAAACCTCTGGTTTGTTCACCATCACCAAAAATAGTCAAAGTTTTGCCTTGACTGTTTTGTTTTAAAAATTTAGCAATAACTAAACTATAATCACTTTCTGGGTCATTTCTAGGGCCATAGACATTAAAGAAGCGTAAGGAAGCAACCGGAAGCTTGTACAAGTCAGTAAACATCTTAGCCCATTCTTCTCCTTCAAGTTTTTGCAAAGCATAAGGACTAACCGGCATTGGAGTCATGGCTTCTATTAAAGGAAGAGTTTCTTGATTCCCATAGACAGAAGAAGAGCTAGCAAAAATTACTCTTTTAATATTATTATCTAAAGCTGATTTAAAAACATTAATAGTTCCCATTACATTAACTTCAGATGTTTCTATTGGTTTTTCCACCGAAAAAGGAACTCTTGGCAAAGCCGCTAAATGAAAAACATAATCAATACCTTCAAAAAGTGGCTTGATTGAATTAAAGTCACGAATATCTACTTGATGAAAATCGGCTTGAGAGTTTAAGTTTTCTTTTTTACCGGTAGATAAATTATCTATAATAACAACTTGATGACCTTCATCAATTAATTTATCTACTAAATTTGAGCCAATAAAGCCGGCTCCGCCCGTGACTAATATCTTCATATTTTTACCACTTTTTAATTATGTCTTGAGTTTTATTTTTTAAATCAAAGTACAGTTTTCTAGCCTTTTTCTCAACTTTAGGAGAAACTAACCTTAAAAGCTCTGACCCTAATATTTTATAACGACCGCCAACCTTATTAGCTCTTAAAATACCGCTTTTAAGTAAACGCTTAATAGTGCTATTGCTTACTTTTAAGTATTCTTGAGCTTCTTTGGTTGTATATATTTGATTGGGCTTAATTTCCTTACTCATTAATTTCATCTTAAACCAATCTAATAAAGGTGTCAACAAGTGTCAAAAGAGTTTAAATAAAAAAGCTCGTACTTATAGCACGAGCTTTTTGCGGCATCACATGTTCTTCAAACTTTTAAGTGGTTAAAACCACCCTTTCCCGAGGCTTAACCCTTACCCCGGTTTTCCTTCTCACTACGAGCAACTCCTCCGAAGCCTTGAATCCTTTGATGTTAAAATCTCTGTGGGTCAGTTTCGTATCTCCGCCGAAGCGTATGCGAAGACATGCTTGAAACGTTTGCTTCAGATCTCCATGACCCACTCCCACGTTTTGCCAGGGAGGAGATTCTCCTTCAAACAAGACAACTAATGCTCCAGTGTGGCAAAAAAGCCACCTAGAATCTAACCCTTTTTCATCCATGATAATCTCCTTATTACAAAGGGTTGAAAATTAATGTGATGCCGAAAGAACTAAATGCATTTTACCAAAAAGTAAAAGTATGTCAATATATACTAATGGAAACTAAATGGTATAAATACTATCTTTATGGTTTTTTAGCGATTTTGGCTTTGCCGGTAATTTCTACTCCTACCCTTCTTCAGCCAACCGCTTGGGGCAAAGGACTACTGCTAAGAATAATAGTTCCCCTATTATTATTTTTATTTATCTACGACTTGTCTGCTAATAAACAATCTTTAAAACCGATTAAAAAAATCGGTCCTATTCTCTTAATTGCTCTTTTAGTTTTAACTATTTTAAGTACCATCTTTTCTTTAGACCCTAATTATAGTTTTTGGGATTCTCCCTTAAGAGGTGGCGGTTCTCTAAATTACTCTCTTTATATTGTCTTTTCTCTTTTACTCTTTTTAGTAGTTAAAAAAGAAGACTGGAAAAAACTATTTAAGTTTAATATTTTAATTGGAGTGCTAGTTAGCCTTATAACCCTATTGCAATACTTCGGATTATTTGAAAGCGTGATTAAAACTTATCACGGCAGACCTCCGGGAACAATGGGCGGGCCAATTTTCTTGGGATTGTATATGCTCTTTTTATTTTTCATCTCTTTATCTTTGGCGTTGAAAGAAAAGAAATACTTTATTCCTACCGTTTTATTCTTCTATATTATTATTGTTGTTAGCAGTAGAGCTGCCTGGCTAGGATTATTAGTCGGCCTTGTCTATTTTATTTTAATGCATCCAGGCAAAGAAAAGCTTTGGAAGATTGTTAAAATAACTGCTTTAGCTTTAATCATTTTAGGATTTTTAGGAATATATTATCTTAATACTAGTCCAAATTTACTCCATAGAGTTTCTGGAAGACTGTCATATAAGTTGGCAACTGATGATCCTCGCTTTTCGGCTTGGACAGTTTCTAAAGAAGCTCTTTTTGACTATCCTGTTTTTGGCTATGGGCCAGAAAACTTTTCTATTGCCTTTGACCGCTACTATGATCCCAGCCTTCCCTTTATTAACAAAGATTGGGGTGGTTGGTATGATAAAGCTCATAACTTTATTTTTGAGCTTACTATTACTTATGGCATTCCCTTTTTCTTGGTTTATTTAGCTTTAATTATTTATATTTTTATCAAAGGTAATCACCTTATTAGATCAACCCTTTTTGCCTATATAACAGCTAATTTCTTTAGCTTTGATGTTGTTTCAACCTATATTTTATTCTTCTTTTTAATTGCTTATGTTTTAAGTTATGAATCCGACTAAACCTTTAATTTTTACCATTCTTTTTATCGCTTTATTGTTTTTTATTTGGCATGCTTCACTAAAGCCCATGTTTATTAACGAAAAAATTAACTTGGCTGATCGTTATGCTAGAACCGAAAAGTGCGAGAAAGCTCTTGATTTAATGGAATCAGATGTTATACATAGTAAAAGCGTGATTGATAGTTACGCTAAATTAAAGCATATTACTATTATTGAAAGATGCCAATCACCAATTACCAATGAAACTATTAAATTGTTAAAGGAAGTTTCTGAAATAAGGCCGTATTACACTAGAACTTGGATTTTATTAGGAAGCTATACCGGCGATACTAAATATCTAGATAAAGCTTTAAAATTAAGCCCGAACCACGAAGAAATATTTGTTAGTAAAATTAAGATAAATTTTGCTAAAAAAGAATACTCTTTGGCTCAAGAAAATGCTAATGAATGTATTAAAAAAAACCCGGACTCTAAGCACTGTTGGTGGCTTAAAACTCTTTCTAGTTATTATTTAGAAAATATAGATCAAGCTAATCAAGATTTAGCTAAAACAATATCGTTAGGATTTGGTGCCTATTCTAATGTTAGTCTTTTAGCACTAGAAGAAGCTTGCCAAAAAACAAACAATAATAAATGTTACCAAAAAATGTTTGAGATATATAAAGAAATACTGCCAAGCCATAATGGAGTAGAAAGTTTTGATGAGTACAAAGAGCGTCTAATTAATTACGCTAAAAAAGTAAACAAATTAAAAGAATTAAATCAATACTTTAAAAACCATGGATACAATTAAAAACAAATTTCATTATCTTTATCTAATCATTATTTCTTTAATAATGACCTTGCCATTGTTAAATCTACCGCCTTGGTTCTCTCCACCTGATTTTGGAAAAACTATTATTTTCAGAATTCTCTTGGCTATCTTTTTATTCCTTTTTATTAGCGAAACCTTGATTAAAAAAGAGCTAAGAATAAAAACATCTAAAACTTTATGGATGCTTTTAGCTTTATTAGGTATCACTTTTCTAGCCACTCTTTTTTCAGAAAACATCTTTTTCAGCTTATTTGGCAGTCCGTATAGAGCCGGAGGATTTATTAACTTTGCCAGCTATATTATCTTTGGCATTTTAACCTTTTTAACCTTAAAAAGAAAAGAATGGTTTAAGTTTTTAAATGTTTCTCTTTTTATCGGAGTCTTAGTTTCTCTAGTTGCTATTTTTCAAAACTTTCATATTCTTCCTAAAATATTTGTTTCAGTTACCGACCAACCCTGGTCCACTATTGGCGGATCTACTTTTTTAGCTATGTATTTATTAGTCCTTTTCTTTATTTCTTTTGTTTTAGCAATTAAGTCTTTGAAAGAAAAAACTAAAAAGTGGATCCCCTATTCTTTAGTTTCTTTGCTGTTTGTTTACATTGTCTTTTTAACTTTAAGCCGAGCTGCTTTTATTGGTCTGGCTCTAGGTTTAATTTATTTTGTTTTTGCCTATAGTTCAGATAGTAAGAGACTAAAAAGATTAAAAACAGCTTTAATTGTTTTAATTTTAATCGGTATTGTTGGAATAATTTGGATTAATATTTCTCCTCCAGATAATAATTTAAAAAGATTAACTTTTAAAAGAGCTTTGGAAGATCCTAGATTTTCGGTCTGGAGAATATCATCTAGAGCAACGCTATCTAAACCATTATTCGGTTATGGCCCAGAAAACTTTTCTATTGCCTTTGATTCTCATTATGATCCAAACTTGCCTAGAATAAAGATGGGTTCTGGAAGCAATGTTCCTACTAGCTGGTATGATAGAGCTCATAGTATTATTTTTGAAACCGGAGCTACTACCGGTATCCCGGCTCTATTAATTTACTTAGGACTATTTGTTGCTCTCTTTATTGAACTTTCAAAGAGGAAGGGCAATAATTATTTAATTATTCATGGACTACAATCCATCTTTATTGCCTACTTAGTTGCTAATTTCTTTGGTTTTGATGTAATGCCTACCTACTTGCTCTTTTTCTTTTTAATGGGCTTCTCAATGCATTTAATAGCCAGCAAAGAAAAGGTTATTAAGATAAAAACTGGATTATTTGCCTATCCCATTATTGCCTTATTGTTTGTAGGACTTATTGCTTTTATTTGGATTTACAATCTTAAACCGCTACAAGTTAACGCTGAAATAAACAAAGCGAAAATATTATCCCTTCAAAGAAACTATCCAAAATCTATTGAAAAATTTGAAGAAATAATAGAAAAAGACAGTATCGTCAAAGAATATGCTATTGCTAACTATATTGAAGTTCTCAATGTCTACATTTACCAAAATCCAAGAAAAACTATTAACGCTACTCCTCGTGGAATAGAATTGTTAAAAGAAGCTTTAGAAATTAGACCAAAATATACCAGATACTGGCTATTATTAGGAACCTACTATAATTTATTATTAGAAAACTATTCTGAAATTTATCCTGAATTTGTAGAAGAATGGAAAAATGGAGCCGAAAGTGCTTTTGACAAAGCGGAAGAATTAAGCCCGAACAGACAAGAAACAGTTCTTAGATGGGCCAAAACAAATATCTTTGTTGGCAATTACGATAAAGCTGAAGAATTAATAAATAGATGTATTGAGATTAATTCTGATCTAGGAGATTGTTATTGGACTAAAGCTTTGTCTAGGTTTAAACAAAACAAAGCCGAAGAGGCTTTAGAGGCTGTAGAGCTAGCCGAAAAAGCAGGTTATCCGGTCTATACCGATGAAGGAACTATGTTAGAATTGCGCAAAATGTATAGTTATCTAAAAGATTCTAGTAAATATATCCTTAATCTCTGTAAAGTTTATTACGGACTATTAAATAAAAATTTAGATAATCCGGATTATAGCGTTAGAGCTTTAGCTTGCTACATTAAAGAAGGCAAGACAGAAGAAGCCGAAAAACTTGCTAAGTATCTACGAACTTATCATCCCCAAGTCAAGGAAACAGTAAACAACCTAATGAATCAAATCCAATAAGCAGTTGCTCGGCTTGGCCGAGCAACCTGTTATTGTAGTTGGGAGAGATAGATTTGGATTAGTTGGTTTAAGAGATCTATTATTTGTTGCTGAATAGCCTTTATTTGCTCTTCTAAGAGCTCTTGAGAGCTTTTGGATTCTTCTGGCTCTTCTTCTGGCTCCTCTGGTGTTTCCGGTTCTTTTGGGGTGTCTGGTTGAGGTGGTTCTGGAGCCTCAACGGTTATCTCTATTTTGTCTCCATTTTCTTCGGTGTTTCCTAGCCAATCTTCTGACTTTGTTTCTATGGTATAAGTCCCCTCTTCTATATTATTCCATTGGTATTGCCAGGTAGCATAATTATCTCCGGTTGGCTTTACATCATACCAAGTATCATTTATTTTAATTTGAACCCAGGCCGGGGTTGATCCTCCTTGATCTTTGGCTTTTCCTTGAATAGTGATGGTGTCTGATTGAGTTATTTTTTCGGAAGAAAGATTGGTAATAACAGATTTTGGCGCAAGATCATCTCTAGAAATAAAATCTCTCAAAGTTTGCTTGCCTGAATTTAAAAGATCTTTGTCGGTTGGTCCATTTTCATCAGCCATAAAAATTCCAGTATCTCCAAGATTAAATTTACCATTGTTATTTTTATCATAAAGCTTTGGTATTTTTATTTGAAAATAATTTCCAGCAGTTGCCGATTCAACTGTTTCGGTACTGATAAAAAATCTTAGCCCACTTTCTGGTGGTTTTACATAAATATCGGTTAAATACCAAGAGTTATTAGTAGAATCATAACTAAAATCCCCTATTTTATTATCTTTACCCATTCCTTGAAAACCCTCTTTATCATCATCACTCCACAAGGTTAATTTACTAAAATCATATCTATTTTCAATACTCCCTTCGTCTTTAATGCTTAAAGAAATTAAATTTCCTTTACTAGGAAGAGTGAAATCTAAAACTAGTTTGTCATATTCTTGAGGATAAAAATAGCTATCTGGAACTAAATGAAGAGTAACTTCGTCGGCACTAAAACCCAAAGCCACTGTTGGGATTAATAAACAAACGAGTAGTAAAAGTTTACTTATCTGTGACATTGGCATATTACTTTAGTTTTTCTAGTTCTCTTTGAACCACTTTATTCTCCGGCATTATCTCTAGAGCTGTTTCATAATACTCAATTGCTTTTTGAGCTTGATCATTTCTTTGATAGAAGGTCCCTAGCATAATATATAAATCAACTGGGGCATACTCGTTAATATCTGAGCCCTTTTCAATACCATCTAAAAAAATCTGTTCTATGCCTGGATGCTTTTCTGGTATATGAAAACGATAAATCTTTTCTAGTTCTCTATAGGCATTCACCCATTTAGGGGTTTTTTCTATAATCGTTAAATACATCTCTTCGGCTTTTTGATAATTTTTTTCAATTAGATAAATATTTCCTAGGTTTTGATAAACAAGGATGCTATCTGGATTAATCTCTAGCGCTTTATGATATAATTCCTTGGCTCCATCATAATCTTCTAGCTGATATTTAATTCTGGCAATATCAACTATGGCGGTAACATCTTCTGGACTTTCTTTTAATTTTTCTTTAGCTTCATTAAGAATAGTTCTTTGATCTTCAGTCAAGTTATCATTTTTTAGCAACTCAACAATTTGTTTTTCGGTTGGAGTTTTGGCTAACTCATCTTTATTAAAAATCAAATAAAGACCGCCGATTATAATAACAGCGACAACGATTATAGTGATTATCTTTTTAGTTTTATCATTCATATGCTCCTACGAATTACGAATTTAATCGAATTGCGAATTTAATTAGTATCTTATTTTTAATTATACAAGATTATACCTTTATTGTAACACAACAAAACAAAAAGAAAAGACCCCCGCTTGACGGGAGTCCTTTCCAGCTGTGTAAAACGAGCTTACGAGATTAGTACTCGAGAGCGCCACCAGTAATTGGTGTGTTATCGGTAATTGTCTCGTCTACATCGTTACTAGCAGTGTTTTGCCACTCAATACCTGAAGTTGTAGCATTTAAGCTTCCACTAGGGTTCTTCTTAAGCTCAACTTGTAAGGTCTTGGTGCTTGCAGCGCCGGTAGTATCACCAAACAATTTAACTGTCTTGGTGGTATCTTCAGCGATTTCTATGGTTGTAGTAAATGGTTCAACATTCTTGCCGTTCATTGTGGCGTAAGTACCTCCTGTTGGGTATTGATCACCAAATGAGAAACAGCTAGAACCATCGGCTACTGGATCCATTGGGTAGTAAGTACCAGCTCCGGCAATTACATCCCAGAAAGAATCGTAACCACTTTGAGTTAATGTTGCGTAAGTTGTACTTTCGCTAACATCTTTCAAGGTTACACTGCCTGTACCAGTAACAGCTGTGGCACTACCAGTTACACAGAATTCCATTTCATTAATAGTAATTCTGTCACCAATAGCTTGTAAGTCTAATCTTAGAACTTCTTTACCAGCACCAGCGGTTTGTGAACCTGAAGGTGAACTGCTGTTCTTGCTTACAACTAAGATACCTTTGTATACTTTGTGGTTATAGGAAGCAATAATGTTTCCGGCACCAGTACCCAAAGAGTCAATGTTAGTTGCGGTTAAAGTAGTTCCAGAGTCAACACCTGTAGCAATCATGCCGTAACTTCCGGCAATAGCGCTACCGTCTTGACTTGCCCAAACACTATCATCACCAGTATTATCACCTAGACCAATGGCCAAGGTGGTATTGTCAGTGATTTGGTCTTTAGCATTAAAGTCAACTTTAATGCTTAGAGTTGTCCAAGTGTCTTTAGGAATAACTATTTCACCAGCAGCAAGCTCAACTGTTGCATAACCGGTTTCATTTAGAGCGTATCCTCCATCGGCGCCAACTTGGTCGCCCTCAAAGTATACTTTTACTCTATTTACAGCAGCTCTTACAGCAGCGTCAGCTGAAACTCCTCCGCCTCCAGCAGCAACGTACAATCTAGTAATAGCGACATTCTCATTTGATGCGTACATCTCATAAGTCATCATTTCATTACCATCTGTTCCGGCTACAAATTGTGCTTTTGCTGGTGTATCAGCAGCAGCAACAATCTTTAGAGTTCCAGAAGTTGTAACTGTTTGAGCTTGACCAGTTCCATTATACCCTTCGGTAATAGCAGTTCCGGTTGACCAACCAGTTGAAGTAACAGTGGCCGTTGAGCCATCAATTAAAAACTGGTGAGGTTGTGCATCAGCACTAGCTGTTACATCGGCCTTTAAAGTCAATCTTGCGACTGTTCCCTTCTTAATTTTTAGAGGGGTCTTAAAGGTAAATGTAGTTATCGCAGTGGATGCTTGTGTTGCAGTAGATGTAGTTGTTTCAAGTTTTACAAACTCATCAACACCATCAGTAGTGTCTGGGTCGCCCCATAACTCTAAGTTGATAATGTCGTCTTCGTAACTTGTGTTAGCAGCACTACCATCAGAAGTATCTAAAGTTACGATTTGAGTAACTTTTACATCTTCTCCAGATGTTGAAGTATCTAGATCGAAGTAAGCAAAAGTGTAATCTTGAGCGTTTCGAACTACATTACTTGCAGCTGGAGTACCAGCAGTAACAACCGTCAAGGATGGACCTTGAACAGTTTGAGTATTTCCTGTTCTAGCTGCGGTAGGAGGAACAGTATCACCACTTGATGTTGTGTAAGTGGTTTTTCCTGAACTAGCCCCTTTAGCAGTTACAGAACTGGCAGGAATCTCAAAGTCAACTGTTTCCTCAGCCTCTATAGAGCTTGAAACATTTGCCTTAATATGAACAGTATTTGTTCCAATAGGCAAAGTATAAGCATCGGTAAAGGTTAATGTTTCATCAGTGCTTGCAGCTGTTGTTGATCCGTCTTTTGGACCAAAAAGAATGTTACCGTCATCATCGTAACCGGTGATGTTAGTAAAGTCTTCTGCGCTAGCAGTGGTTGGGTCAATTAATACTTGTGTTGAAGTAATATTAACTGATTCACCGTAGACATTAAAGTCAAAAGCGGCAATTTCAACTTGGCTTGCGCCAATGGCAATATAACCAGTAGCTGGAGTTGCAGATGACTTTTGAACTGTTAAATAGCCTTGGTTGATTGTTTGTGTTTGACATGTACCAGCGGAAGTACAGAAATCACTTCTAGCTGGAGTTAATCCATAACTATAGGTGTTTCCAATTACTTCAATGGTATATGCTGTTCCGTCATGAAGATCAAAAGCAACTGTTCTACCAGAGCCAGAATCGTTCATATCGGCAATAACACTTAACTCAACATAGCCACCCTTAGCAACAGAAATATTTAAGTCATTAAAGACTGCTCTACCATCAGAGTTAAGAGAGTCAACAGTAGCTAAAGTTTCTCCTGTACCATCGTTAACTAATCTAATATTGGTTACATCAGAAGAGGCAACAGTACCGTTCTTAACGGCAGTTAGTTGCTTTACAGTAAGACCTTCAGCAGAACCTGCCACAATCTTAACTTGGGTAAATCTAATGTCTTTGTCGTTAGGGTCAACCGTTAAGTTGGTTGTGTTCCTTGTTCCTAGTGAACCATTGTCCAGGGTTGCTGTACCAATAGTTACTGAAGAAGTAAGGGTTAAGTTATTTCCTTTTAAAGCGAAGTTTCCAGCAACTGAAGTTGCATCTGATGCAATATCATCAGCGGATTCAACACCAAAAGCTAAAACATTACCATCGTAAGAATCAGACTTTGTCATGCTTACTTTTACGGTAATAGTTTCGGTGGTATTAGCTGGAACCTCAATGGAAATGTTGCTGAAGTTGGCTTTATGGTTTGAACCAATGCTTTGGCTGTTTCCAATTTGATTACCATCTTCATCAAAAATCTTGATGTTATCAACAGCAGCGTCTTCACTAATTCCTGATCTTAAAATCTTTAAGGCAGTAACCTCAACTGGGCCACCGTTTGCAGTAAGATCAAGTTTTATAGCTGGAACATTGTAGGCAGCAGCTGTAGCGTTAGCTGGGACGGTTGCAGCAGATGGTGTATCGCTAGCAACAGCAACAGTTAAAGATCCCGGTGAAGCTGTTGTGTCGTCACCAGTATCATCATCGCCTGTGTCATCATCGCCCGTATCGTCGTCACCGGTGTCATCACCAGTGTCGTCATCGCTAGTGCCGCTAGCAAGCAATTCATTTAACTTAGCTCTGGTTGTTGTTCCAACATAACCAGTTCCTGAAGTTAAACCATATACTGCTAAGACTTCATTAGCGTATTTTTCCTGAAACTTAATAACAGCACTTTTAGTTTTTGGACCAAAGTAGCTAGTTTCTTGTCCAGGGCTTCCAACGCCGGCTGAAAGTTGTGTGTCTGAATCAGAGTTAAGAACTATTTGTAAGCACTTAACATCTGCTCCAGATTCACCGACTTTCAAGTTTCGGTCGAAAGAAGTAATTGTACAACCAGTTACTGTGCCCCCTCCTGATGAATCACCAGTCATATCAGCTAACTGATCTTGCAAAACGCTCAATTGATCCAATAAGGTATTAATTTGAGCTTGCAATTCAGCAGCTGTCAAAGCTGATGCAGGTACAGGAGCAACAATCATAGCAGCAACTGCTAATCCAGTAATAGTTGCAATAATTCTCTGTTTTATCATGTTTTATCTATCTTTGTTTAATTATTATTATTTGTTTCGCGACCATTAGTCGACCATAGTTCTTTGTCTTTTGAGTATAAATATTTAGCAGCCAGCCGAATACTCAAAAAATAAAGAGTTATTAATGACCTCCATTGTTATTTCAAGAGCAAAGATTCCAAAGCTTTGGAATACTCTCCTTGCTCATAGTCCGTTTTTATACTATTTAATAGTTCCTTCTCTTCTTCTGTTAAATCTTTGGCTTCCATCTCTTCAATTTCCCTTTTTACCATTTCAGCTAAATAATTATCTAATTTCTCATTATGGCTAATTTCTACTCCAAGAGATTTTACTTCTTCTTCTTTCTTTTCTAATTTCACTAATTCATTAGCTATCTTTTTTTCTTCTCCTTCTTTTAGTTCGTTTACTACTTTTTCAACACTCTCTTTATACTCATTTATCGCTGAAGCTAACTTATTTACATCATTATCTTTTGCTATCTTAGTTAAATCAGTCAATCTCTTGTTAGCTAATTCTAAATTATGTTTTGATTGATCTTCTTCAGAAACAAAAAAACTTTGACCTCTTTCAGTCATCTTTTTAATTGAATAAAGAGAACCGCCCGGTACAGAGTTTTGAGCAAAACCAAAAACCCCGATAAAAGCAACTAAAACAGCTAATGTACTAAAGGCTAATTTATGTCCTCTTAACTGATCTAAAAAGAATAAAAAACCGAACTTCTCTGAAGTCTGGTCTTTTAGAATTTGACTCTTGGTCAAAGAAACCCAATCACTATCGGGCTTAATTGACTTGAGCTCCTTTAATTTTTCTGTGAGTTGTTTTTCAGTCATGGTGTTATAGTTATGACGAAGAAATAGCGCTTCTGTTACACCTCTTTAACCTCATCTCTTATTGCTTTTAGCGCTCTATAAATTGTTACCCTAATATTACCCTCAGATTTATTTAAAATTTTAGCAATTTCTGAAACGCTTAAATCTTCTACATAGCGCATCGCTACTATATCTTGATATTCTGGCTTAATATTACTCATGGCCAATTGTATTTGTCCAAGGTCGGACATTTCTAAGCTTTCCTCTTCTAATCCCTTGCTATCATCTACTACCGGAAGATTGTCTATTTGAACAGTTTGAACTTTCCCCTTCTCTCTATAGTGATCAGTAACTAAATTACGAGCTACTTGATAAAGAAAAGCTTGAGGATTGTCTATTTTCTTCTTATTACCTCTAAAATAATCCCAAGCCCGAACAAAAGTTTCCGAACATAGGTCTTTGGCAATATCTTCTGAATTTACTTTTAGGAATATAAAGCGGTAAATTCTTTCTATATGATCATCGTATATTTTAGAAAATATCTTCTTTTGATTCATCTTAAATGATAGGACAAAAAATGTCAATATTTATGTCCGAGGCAGTGTCCTAACTAATTTATAAAAGGTTTTGTTTCTCTCGCCCATTCTTTTAACTACCCCCTCTTTCAGTAAGTATTCAAAGTCTCTTCTTAGGGTTCTTTTAGAAACATTGGTTAATATTTTGTTTATCTCCCAAACCTGAACTATTTCTTTTTTCTCTAATATCTTTATTATCTTTTTTTGTCTTTCTGAAATTTTAACTGAACTAGACTTTATTTCTTTTTGAACTATTTTTTCTTCTTTCTTTTCTGGTAAATTATCTTTTATTTTACCATACTGTTCTTTAAGACTCAATATGTCAAAATAGCTTACCCAATTCTGCCATTTAGCGATTTCAAAATAGCTATCCATTAATTCCAAATCCGCCTTTACTGATTCTTTCTTTAAAGAAATGTAGTTTTCTAAAATCCGATTAGCCACCTCTCTCATTTTGTACCTTAAAGGCTCCTTTTTAGGGAAAAGTAAAGTAAGCTTGTAGAGCTTATTAGCAAGTTCCGTAATTTCTTCTTGATTCATTTTTAAGATTGTTGTGTTAACCGCTCTACTTCTTGAGTTATTCTTTCTACTTCTTTAGAGATTCGATCTATTTGTTCTTTAATTCTTAATAACTCTTGTTCAGAGTTATCCACAACTAAAGGAACTTCTTTTGTTTTTTCGTCTTCAGAAATAATTACCTCTTCGGTTGGTTCGTTTTTAATTATGGTGTCTAAATTTTCCAAGCCATCATCTTCTTCAACAACTGGATAATCTTTTTTCTTTTCAGAAAGCAGACTTTCCATGTCTATGCTCGTCATATCTAAATCGGGGTCTTCTTGAGTAAGATTTATTTCTGTGCCCAAGCCAACTATCTTAGTCTTTAACCAAGAAAAATATTTTTGTCCGGAGTTATTGTCTTGAAACAAGAAGACACCAACAAAAACAACAGCTAAAAAGACTAGGACAAGAAGTTTCTTTTTTAAGTTCTTAGAGTTCATATGTCAACCTATTGTTAATCTTAATTAATATTTCATTATACATAACCTAATAGGTCGGTCAACCCCGCACCAATTTTTATCCTAGGATAGCTGTGTTGATTATTCTTGTGGCAAAGGATTTAGACAACCATGACCATCTCTATACAAATTACACCTAGCATTATCGCTAAAGATTAAATCATTTAAAGTTGGCTCTTTTTCTCCTGTAATGCTAATTCCGGTTCCTCCATATCTATCTATGCACTTTACTGTTCCAGAAACCGTCACTTTATCTAAAAGAGATCCTGAATTCCTTAAGACTATTCCATTATATAAACTATCTTTAACAATTGAGCTTGTTAAGGATATATCAGAATTATTAATATCTAAAGCAATCATATCAGGAGAACAGGGTGTACCATAACCTCCTCCGGCATATTCAATAATAACATTATTTAATTCTGAATCTTTGCTTGAGGGACTAAAGGTTATTCCACCCCAACTACCAGGGTGCGGATCTTCAGTTAAGGCGGTAAATTTAACATTGTCTGCTTTTAATGTTCCATCTACATTAACATTAGAATATTTATCTAATCCCTTGACCACGCTACCAGAGCTTATCTCTAAAAAACCATTTCCAATGACACCTAGATGCCCTCTTAAAATATATGGTAATCCTTGTTGCCAAATAGTCTCTTGGCTTATTTTCCCAAAAGTAATAACTCCATTAGTTTCATTATTTTCTGCCGTATTATCTTTTTGATTAAAAGAAGAGTTTTTTAGAACAACGGGCGATTTATTTTCAGAGAAAACATTATTCTCTATTTTGTTTAAAACATTATCAACAATACTAATTCCTTTATCGTTTTCAATAAAAGAAGAATTGGTAACTTCAAGATTGCCACCGATGACAGCTATGGCCGATCCTCCGTAAGTGTCCATGCAGGCTTTGGTGTTTTTAAACTCGGTATTTTCAACTATTAAAGAAGATTCTATAGATCGTATTCCATCGTAGTTAATATCTTGGATAACGGAATCTTTAATAACTAAGAAAGAATTATCTATTTCAATAGCAGCCATTTGCGGAGAGCATGGCGTTCCATATCCCCCGCCAGCGTATTCAATAATAACATTATTTAATTCTGAATCTTTGCTAGTTGGACCAAACTTTAATTTTCCCCAAGCTCCTCGATACGGCTCTAACCTGTTCGTAGTGAACTTAACTCCAGTTGCCCTTAGAGTTCCTTCAATATTAATCTCGCTATATTTATCGGTGAAATTTAAAGTAACTTCTGGCTTTATCTCTAAAAGCTTGTCTTCAAGAACATTAATTTTATTTACTGTATATTTGCCGGATTGAGGGTAGATGGTAATTTCATCAAAAAAATCGTAGAGAAGACTTCCGATATTAGTTTCTTGGACAACACTATTTTCAGATCCAGGAGTCCCCCAAATAAAGTTATTGTCTGCGTCTCTACCCTTCTTGATAAACAAATTATTGTTTCTCCAAACATCTATGTCTTTTTCCATTGAAATCCTTTTATCTTTATCTCCGGCCGGCCATCCAGCAGAAGCATCTATTTTATCTATTACATTACCATAATTATCTTTTAACTCTAAAACACCGCCGTCATCATTTAAAGCTCCGGTAAACAAATAATCAGCGGTTACCTCCGATACCGACTGATCGTCCGTTCTTTCTAAAAGAAAGTGTGACAAACCATCAATCATCGGAGTAGTTGAATTTATTATAGCAAAGGTGTTAATTTTAGGATCGCCTTCGTTAGGAATAAAAACTAACTGCCAGTCAGTAAGATCTACTGGACTTTCTTCTTGATTGTATAGTTCAATCCATTCATCATTATATGAGGCATTAGTGCCCATCCAAGCAATTTCATTGAATGAAATACTAGGGACAATATAGTCTTCGGGTTGATTTGTTTCGGGCTCGGGCTCGGGCTCGAGCTCTGGTTCAGGTTCCGGTTCTGGTTCAGGTTCCGGTTCAGGTTCGGGTTCCGGTTCAGGTTCGGGCTCCGGTTCAGGTTCCGGCTCCGGTTCCGGTTCAGGCCAAAAAGCAATATCTCTTAAAATACAATGATCATCAAAAAGATAAAGAGTTTCTTTATCATTGTTTAGAGCGCCAGTGTATATAAGGTCAGCTGGCTCATCTGGAATTGAAGAATCGTCAGTTCTTTCCATTAAAAACATTTTGTCTATCTTTCCATTTAAAATAACTTGGATTTGTTCAGCTTCGTCTAATATCTGCCAACCAGTAATGTCTAATTCCTCATTAGCTTTATTTTTAATTCTAATCCATTCATCGTTAGAAGAATTAGCGGTTCCGTTCCACCCTATTTCATCAAAAACCACATCACTTTCTTCAGGAGTCTTTGAACCCGTTAGGGGGCAATAAGAAGGAAGAGCAGGCCCGCCTGATCGTCTAATATTTTTAACAACGATCTCTTTTTCTTCAGGCTCGGTTTCTTCTTCGGGCTCGGTTTCTTCTTCGGGCTCGGTTTCTTCCTCGGGCTCGGTTTCTTCTTCGGGCTCGGTTTCTTCTTCGGGCTCTTCTAACTCTTCTGGCTCTTCTTCAGTTTTTTTATCCGCTTCATTAGAGGTTTGAGCAAGAGCAGACGCCTTTAAAATATCTATAATTTCTTCAATATTGTCTAATGTGTCTTGAATTTTATTTAAATCTACTTCTTGATCTTGTTTTTGAGGTTTTTGGGGTTTTTGAGGCTTATCAGGTAAAGGATTTTCCTCTTTTTCATCTTTTTCTTCTAAAATAATACTAGCGGGTTCTAAAATATTAACATCTTTTCTTTTGCTTACGGTTTCTGATAATGAAGCTTCAAGGGGATTTATTTTAGAAATAGTACTTTTAAGACCATCCCAAAGAATTTTAGCTCCACTTAAAAACTTATTATATGTCTTTTTGGCGTAATTGGTAACTTTATTTAAGGAAGATTCTATTTTATCTGAAAAAGTGGGCTCTTTAAACTCAAAACTAGGAACTGTCCTATCAAAATGAATATCTATTTCCGGCCCCTTAGTCCAAGTATACACATGGTCACCTTTATACACCTCCCCCTTTATCTCAACAATAAAAGGAGGTAACTCATCAATACCTCCTTCCCATTGCATGTCCATTCTCATTTCTGGTGATTTTATACTTCTTGAAGAATACACGCCAATTACTAATCTGCTTTCTCTTCTATTAATCGGATACTCGACAATTATATAAGGAAAAATGCTATTTTCCCACCCACCACTTAAGGCGGGAAATGCAAGCTTTAAATTCCCTTTACCGATCTTCATTTTTTCTTGATATAACCAATCTAAAACATGTTCTTTAGCCATATCCACCGAAACGTCCTCGATTTCTTTTATAATTAATCTTGGATCGGGGTTTATCAACAAATATATCAACTCCAGAGAAGATTTAACAGCTTTTCCACCTAGATCAGAAAGAATATATTCCAAAAAATTAATTTTGAAACTTTTACTAAGAATAACTAAAACGGCTTGTTCTTTAACGTTCAAATTGAAAGATGTTGTTTTGTTAATTATGCTGTTTGTTATTTCTTGCGGCAATGAACCCAAAATAAACTCCGAATCCTTCTTTTTAATTTCTATTAATTCTTGGTTTTTAACTAATTTTTCAATATCAATTTCAGCAAAAACATTAAAAGGCAAAAATAAAACTACCGTTATTAAAATTAAAATAAATTTTTTAATAAAATTCATTTACCTATCTTTATTGAATTTAAAATAGCTTCAAATTGATTTCTACAATCATCTTTGTCTTCTCCAAATAAATAATTTTCTATAATAAAAGCGCTGTTGTTTTTAGAAATTTGTACCCTAATATGTTCTCCAGAAACGTTATCATTATCTACAAGAGAAATATGTTTTATTGCATCTTCATTATTAATTTTTATAATTTCGTAATCACATTTTTCAGGTAAATTTTCACACATCTCTATTACTCCTTTTATATATTGAGATGTACTATATGCATCTTCTGATTCTTCTATGGAAAAATTTAAAATACACCCTCTTTTGGGTAATGGCAAAATAGACCCACTTTCTTTATTAATCTCAAAGTCTGGACTATCGCAATAAACGCTATTTCCTCCGTCCACAACTTCCCAGTCAGCTGGAATCGTAACCTCAAAACCAGTTTCGGGATGAGAAATTAATTTTCCTTCTGATGTTTCTTTTACTTCAAACTCTTCAAACTTAACCATACCTGTTTCTATTTCTGGAGTCTCTCCCCAGGTTTTCCAAATAAAAACGCCTAAAACGGCGAGCAATATAATTAGTATAACCCAAAAAACAATCTTTTTCACCATAATTTATTTTTTGAGCGAAGCATGGCTTCACCCAAGATTATTAGTTTATTATGTTATTATACATATTTTTAAAAAACTTAACAATAAAAAGTCCGGTAATTTATTTACCGGACATTGTTTTTTGGGCGCACTTTAAGTAACATGGAGGCCTCACCCATGGAAAAGTGAGAGGAATTAAAGGAAGGAGTTGCTCAAGTGCGCCGTTAGACTCCCGATTAACGATCTCGGTCAGAGTGTAAATCAGGAAGTCGAGGCAAAGTATAAAAAGAACAAATAATGAATAGGGGCCTTTTACTATTTTCTAAAAAGGGTTCTAAGGGTTTTTGCATCGGTGTTTTCTAGTTTTTTCAAAAGACCCCTATTCTTTAATTTTAGTATAGTCCTATTTCAAAAATCTGTCAATACCCTGCTGACTAGTTAACGGCTAAAATAATAATTAAGAATTTCATAAGCAGTCGGCAAGGCAGCTGCTTGAAGATCTTTTACATTTTCTATCATTACAACCAAAACTATCTCTGGGTCCTCATAAGGAGCAAAAACTCCCACCCAGTTATGATAAGAATTATCTATAGGTGTTTCAGCAGTTCCTGTTTTAGCAGCAGCCGAAACTGGCAAAGAGTTTAAAATTGTAGAAGAAGCATGAGGGCTATTTTGACCAGTAACCCCCCACCTCATTCCTTCTCTAACTATCGCTAAGTTATCTGAATCAATAAAATTGCTCTTTATTACCTCTGACTTAATCTCTTTAACTAAATTCTTATTTGAATCTATAACCTCTTTAACTATTCTAGGACTGTACAAAGTCCCTCCATTAGCAATGGCTGAATAAGCGGTAGCTAGCTGAAGAGGAGTTACCCCAATATCTCCTTGACCAATGGATAGGTTATAGGTGTCTCCATCAAACCAAGACTCCCCTTTCTTTTCTTTCTTCCATTCTGGATAAGGAATAAACCCCTCTGATTCTCCAAGCAAATCAATTCCTGTTTTTGCTCCCCAACCGAAAAGCTCAGTATACTTTTTAAGCCTTGATGGTCCCAATCCTTCTTGATCCTTATACCCTCCACCAATAGTATAGAAATAGACATTACAAGATTCAGCAATGGCTTTTCTTAAATCTGTCATTCCATGAACTGCCCAATCTTTAAAATAATAGGTAATATCTGGGTCATACTTGTGAGGAATGCTTATTTGACCACTACAATTTAAATATTTTTTGTAAGAAATAATATCTTCCTCCAGGGCCCCCAGAGCAACAATCGGCTTAATTGTCGAACCAGTTGGATAAACTCCGGAGATTACTCGATTAAAAAGAGGATTTTGATCATTTTTGAGCAATCTGTCTAGTTCTTCTTGATTTGATCCTTTATTAAAAAGATTATTATCATAGCTCGGAATATTAGCAAGAGCCATAACTCCTCCCGTTTTAGGATTTAAAGCAATAGCCACTGCTTTTTTAGACCCGGTTCTTTCTAGAGTTTTTCTAAGAGCTTCGTAGGATTTCTCTTGCAGCTCTGAATCCAACCATAAAACTAAATTATCTCCAACTTCAGGATAAGACACTATTTCTTTAGACAAAACATTACCATAAACATCTCTTTCTATCTTAACTTTACCAGAATCTTTTCTTAAAACATCCTCATAAACTTTTTCGATGCCATCAATTCCAACAATCTCTTGACCTTCACCTCTTCCGGTATAACCAATAATATGTGAATAATTAGAGCCATCTTTATAGTCACGAACAGAGCTATAATTTAAATAAAAACCAGGAAGATCATTTATTCTTGATTCTAGCATTATTAGAGCTTCGTGATCTAGATTTTCTGAAATTAAAAATATCCTTTCTCCTGTATTTATTTTTTCATTTAATTGATTATAATCAGTTTTCAATAACTCAGACAGCTCTTTTAAAATATTTTCGTTGTCTTTCGGCAATTCTTTTTTATCTAAAATCAAATCAAAACTCGGCTTATTATAAACTAACTGCTTTCCATTAATATCATAAATCACTCCTCTGTCGGCTTTGATTGATTGAATTACAAACTTATTTTTAGTAGATAAAGTATTATATTTATCTTTCTCAATAACATTGTAATAAAAAGTGATGCTAAAAAGAATCAAAAAAACCAAAAAGATAAAAAAAGCAAAGCCTTTTATTAGGGCATAAGAGAGAGGAACTTCAAATTTCTTTTCAGAAAGACCAAACTCTTCTTCTTTCTTGCGAGCCAGATTGTCTAAAAAAACTTCTTGAGGTTCAATATCTTTAATTTTTCTAAATATTTTTAAAGGGGATTTGAACATATTTATTAGTAAGCATTTTAAGAATCAGAGCAATGAGTGATAAAATTAAAACATTTAAGCCGATTATCCCGCCAGAAAAAATATCTAAAAACAATCCAGCAAAAAAGGATACATAAAACCCATCATTTCTTTTTGGTTTTTCAAAGAAATTAAGAAGAATAATAAAAAGATAAATTAAATTTGGCGTCATTCCCCAAACAGGGAAATGAATCAAAAAACTAACCTGAAACAAAGCTAAAAAATAAACACATAAGATAAGTAGTATTTTTCTAGTCATTAAAATCTGTAATTATTAATAATCTTTCTGATTTCAAATAATCAAAAGCAATTTTAACATCAGCCTGCTTAAAAGTGCTAGCATCATTTTCTCTTACTCTTTCCACCCAACCAACCAATAATCCTCCCGGAAAAAGTCCGCTCTTGGAGCTGGTTCCAACCAAATCGCCCCTTTTAACCTCTTTTTCTTTCGGAATTAAGTCAATTAAAAGAGATTTTTCAGTTCCTTTAGCCACTCCCAAAATTAAATCCTGTTCTGTTAATTCATTATCTTCTTTTAAGATTTTAGCATCAAAAGAACTATCTTTATTGGTGATAAGCATTACTTTAGAAAAATTACCATAACTTTCAATGATTCGGCCAACTAAAACTTCTTCTTCAGTAATAACTGGCATATCCTTTAAGATGCCGTCTTCTGTCCCCTTGTTAATTAAAAGGATCTGATCTTCTTTGCCGGTTATTTTAGCAAAGCTAAAACTGTACTTTTTATCTAGTCCCGCGCTTATAGCTTCTCTTAAAAAGCTATTTTCTTCTTCAATCTCTTGAAAAGACAAGATTTGAGAAAATAATTCTTGATTTTTAAGTTCCAGATAATCATTTCTTTCTTTTAAAGATCCGGAGGCTAGTATTCCCCAAAAGAAATTAGAAGTACTTTTTCCAGCTTTCCAAAAAGTCTCTTGAATTGGTGACGAAAAATTATAAAAAAACCCTCTCGCTTCGCTTTGAAAAACATTTAATAATAAAAAAATAACAATTAAAGCTATCCAAATTAAAATTTTCTTTTTATTTCTCATTATCTTTTATTCTATCTTAAATTAATCAAAAATTAAAGCCTGCTTTTAGGCAGACTTAAATTTATCCTGAACATTGTAAGGGAGCGATCTACTTTCGCGCAAAGCACTATCATCGACCTTAAGAGATTTCACTTCCGTGTTCGGAATGGGAACGGGTGGAGCACTCTCAGTATTACCCCCTTACAATATCCACGATAAAAAGAATTACAATTACAATTATTAATTATTAGCCAACAAGTATGACATATTAGTACCACTCGGCTTAACTTGTTACCAAGCTTATACCTGTGGCCTATCGCCTCGTAGTCTTCGAGGTGTCTATGAATCTTAATCTTGTGGGAGGCTTCGCGCTTAGATGCTTTCAGCGCTTATCCCGTCCCGACTTAGCTACCCAGCAGTGCTCCTGGCGGAACAACTGGTACACCAGAGGTCAGTTCAGTCCAGTCCTCTCGTCAAGTTTCTCTTGTATTTCTACAAGCTTAGACTATATCTTCTTCCATATTTTGGAAGCCGACGTATTATAATGGGTCTACCACTATCTTCTGTTATATATAACAGAAAGTCGTTACGGGGACTAATAAGTTTATATCTCTACAATTTTTTTAAGATCAGATTCTAATTTTTCTAATCTTTTTAATCCTGATTGATAGCTTTCTTTCCTAGCTTTAAAAATTGCAGATGCAATTTTTTTCCGATCCTTTTTATTAAGATCAAAAAGGCTTTTACTAGATTCTAAAATTTTAAGAATCTTTAAAACATACTTAACTTGTTTTTTCTTAAATTTCAGATAAGGACTCATTGCTTCCAGGATTTTTCTTGTTTGTTGATATCCATTAATTCTTAATTCAGTCATCCCATCGTTACGATGAGAAATATATCCAATTCCAAGCCTTCTTTTTATCCAAAAAAGTGGCTTTTCATGTCGAGTATCTTGATAAAAGCATATAGTAAACATTAATCTAAAAGGCCTTGAATTGTTTTTAACCTTTTTTATCTGAACCATAATACTTCCATCACCATCAAGAAATCCTGAAATATAAGCTAAATCAGTCTTTGCAATTTTAGAGATATTAATTTCTTTTATTAATCTTCCCACGATATTGCCTTAATATTTTATTGTCCTCAAGTATATTGTACCATTTGAATCTTAGGACTGTAAAGATTAATGGTCACTGCAACAATAAAACAATGAAGGTTTCATCGTTATTAGTCGGTTTGTCATCATAGATTGCTCTATGAAGTAGCAATTTCTTACTAAGACCAACTCCACTCAAGATTCGACGCCTGCAGTAGATAGGGACCAACCTGTCTCACGACGGTCTGACATATTAATCTTGTATTACTACAAGTACGGACTATATCTTTCCTTTTTTACAAGGACTAGCGTATTGTAATAGTTTGTACCTATTACCTCGTTTTAAAAAACTCAGTCTCTACGGGGACAAATTTATATCTCATTGAATCTGGGATATAGAAAATTGTCTTCCCACGATATCATCCATTATTTCATTATATCATGAAATAATTAGGACTTCACCGTTATTAGCTAGTTTTATCTGGGCTCATGTTCACTTACCCAGCTCGCGTGACGCTTTAAATGGCGAACAGCCATACCCTTGGGAGCGGTTCCACCCCCAGGATGCGCCGAGCCGACATCGCTGTCTTTGTTTTCTTCTATTTCTAGAAGGATCGGACTATATCTTCACCCAGTTGCAATCAACAACTTAGGGGCTGACGTATTATAGAAGGTTTAAAATCTTCCATCTGCTCTATTTAGAGCAAGTCTCTACGGGGTCATTACCCAATGATGAGTAAGACTTCCCACGGTATTACCCATTATTTTATTATACCATAAAATAATTAGGGCTTCACCGTTATAAGTCAGTTTTTTCGTCTCATTATTTAATGAGATATGATGTTACTATCATAGCACCCCGATATGTTAAGGTGCCGAACAGTGCCGTTGATATGGACTCTCGGGCACTACTAGCCTGTTATCCCCGGGGTAACTTTTAGCTGATAATCTTCGAATTTTCTAAAAAAATTCGTCGGTTCACTAAGTTCTAGTTTCCTAACTGCGCAACAAATACGTTTTGCAGTAAAGCTGGCTTATGGCTTTGTCCGACCATTCCGATTTCCATCCGGAATTAGCCAACCTTTAAGCTTCTCCATTACACTTTAGGAGAAAAGTGCCCCACTTAAACTACCCATTAAACACTGTCCTCCGAAAAAATCAGAGTTAGAATTAAGCCTTTAAAAGAGTGGTATTTCACTGGCGACTCCGCTCCAACCGAAATCGGAGTTTCAAAGTCTCCCACCTATGCTACGCATCTAAAAACAAAACCCAATATCTAACTATAGTAAAGCTCCCGGGGTCTTTCCGTCTAGCTGCAGGTAACCGGCATCTTTACCGGTATTGCATTTTCACCGAGCGGTTCTTGGAGACAGTCCTCCAGTCGTGAAGCCTTTCATGCGGGCCAGAACTTCATGTTAATTCCATTATTTCTAATGGCATAGACTATATCTTCATCTCATTAAAAGAATCAAGAATCTTCTTTTTGTTGTATATTCGTTTTCCAGAAGAATTCATTACAGATACTAAATCCATAATTTCGATTATCCCTTTTTTAGTTAAATGATCTCCGTTTTTCATCTTTCGGCAAATAATTTCAAAAGTTTCAAAATCTTTTTGCTTGCTAGATAATAATGGATATCTTTTAAAATGGGGGATAATTTTTGTTAATAGAGCATTAAGATTTCTCGTTTCAAATTTTAAAGTTTTATCACAAACATTTTTTCTGATAAAGCCACACTTGAAATAATTTTTAATTAATCTTAATACTTCTGCTCTATTTTCATTTTGAGCTACTGAAAAACCAGCTACAACTTCCCAACGAAGTTTATTCTTATTTCGCGGACGAATAGAGACGCAAAAGCATCCCTCTCCATCTATATATCCGCTAATATATGATTCTAAATTCATAATAAGAGTCGGCGTTTTATGATGGTTAATTTACTCCCCACCATCTTAACTAGATAGTTAAAGTCGTTACGGGGTCATTTAAGACTTCCCACGGTATTACCCATTACTTTATTATACCATAAAATAATTAGGGCTTCACCGTTATAAGCCGAATTCCTACTAGAAATCACTTTCTAGACAGGCAATTTCTTACCTGGCAAGAGATTACGCTACCTTTGGACGGTTATAGTTCATATACCGTATTTCCCTATATCGCTATAAGGCTTGGACTATATCTTCACCCACTCCCGTGATGGGAGTTAGGGGCTTGACGTGTAGTCTCTGAGGATTCTTCTAATAAGAGCTCAAGATTTGTTTCTTGGAGTATTTCCGTTCTCGGCCGACTAGGATAAGATCTCTTAACTTTAAGATTTCTTCCATGCCGGTTTTTTTGAGATGTCTCTTCTTTTTAAGTATGTCTGTGATTTTACAAAAAACTTCAAACACTTTTTTCTTATTCTCTGATAACAGAGGATAATTTCTGAAAAAAGGAATGACAATTTTTATAATATCTTCCAGTTTTCTTGTTTCAAAATAACATATCCCATCCTTACGATAACGAATTGTTCCACAATTTAAGAATTTCTTAAATATTTCAGGAACCGTATCGTCTTTCTGAGAAATATTGAACGATAATGAAACCTTCCATCCATACCTATAATCATCTCTTTTGATTAGAGAGACATTAAAACTTCCTTCTCCATCCGCAAATCCACTCAAATAATAACCGAGGCTCTTACTAGCAGTCTTTCCTGCTGATTGTCCGCAATTGTACATTTTCACTGCCATAATCTTACTATTATTATACAAGATAACGGCGAGTAGTACAATATGCCCGGAGTTTCCAGCATATGGTCAAGTTATTTTTTCTAAGAATTACTTCTTAGTGCGGCAACTTTCTTACCGCCGACGTTCACTGGCGCTTCGAGCAGTCAGCCCAAGTGATAAATCACTAGGACCGCCACTGTTAACGTTCCAGCACTGGTCAGGCCTCAACCCCTATACATCTTCTTACGAATTAAGCAGGGATCTGTGTTTTTGATAAACAGTCGCCAGAGGTCTTTCGCTGCGGCCTCGCTTAAGCGAGGCAAGGCATATCCCGAAGTTACGCCTGCTGTTTTGCCGAGTTCCTTCAAGAACTTTCACTCGTTCACCTTAGTACACTAATACCAACCCACCTGTGTCGGTTTGCGGTACGGATTTCATATCCCTAACTTTTAAGAACTTTTCCAGGTAGCTTGATCACACAAGTTTGCTTCATCCGAAGAATCAGCTCAACTGCAAATCCAATAATGCACCTTGTTTCACAAACTACGTCATCCTTAAAAAAAGATATGAAAGGGCCGGAATATTAACCGGCTGTCCATCCCTTACTACCCTTCGGTAGCAAAGTTAGGACCGCCTAACCCTTGGCTGATTGCCATTGCCAAGGAAACCTTGGGTTTTCGGTGTGCGGGGCTTTCACCCGCATTGCGGTTACTCATGCCAACATTCTCTCTTCTTAACGCTCCACCAAACCTCACGATTTAGCTTCAGTGCATTAAGAATGCTCCCCTACCGATTATTGTAAACAATAATCCCTTATCTTCGGCATATAACTTGAGTCCCGTAAATTTTTGGCGCAAAATTCCTTAGCTAGTAAGCTGTTACGCACTTTTTGAAAGATAGCTGCTTCTAAGCTAACTTCCTAGCTATCAATGGAGTTTCACTTCCTTCAAAACACTTAGTTATAATTTAGGGGCCTTAGATGAAGATCTGGGCTGTTTCCCTTTCGACCATGGAGCTTAGCCCCCACAGTCTAACTGTTTGTAAACATTTTCCGGCATTCGGAGTTTGATTGGAAGATCCGAGCGAAAGCCCAAGAAATTCCATTCAGTGCTCTACCTCCAGAAAACTATATACAAATGCTAGCCCTAAAGCTATTTCGGGGAGAACCAGCTATTACCAAGCTCGATTAGCTTTTCACTCCTTACCACAACTCATCCCAGAGTATTGCACGGCTCAAGGGTTCGGGCCTCCTTCTATCTTTCGATAGAGTTCACCCTGGTCATGGCAAGCTCGCTTGGCTTCGGGTCTTAAGCATTCTCTCAATTGTTCGCGCTTTTAACACTCGCTTTCGCTACGCCTCAATCCCGGAAGGATTCAGACAAAGAAAACACTTAAACTCGTTGGCTCATTCTTCAATAGGCACGCCATCACCCCGCTAAAAGCGGAGCTCTGACTCCTTGTAAGCAAAATGGTTTCAGGTACTATTTCACCGCCCTCACCGGGCTACTTTTCACCTTTCCCTCACGGTACTAGTTCACTATCGGAGATATCGTAGTATTTAGCCTTGGCCGATTAGTCCGGCCTGTTTCCTACAGGGTTTTCTTTCCCCATAGTACTCAAGTAAAATAACAAGGAGCACGAATAAATTTTTAAGTACAGGACTATTACCTTCTATGGTCACCCTTTCCAGGGATGTTCCTCTAACCTATTCGCCTTTTTATTCTCCCTCGGCAAACATTCTATTTCCCAAAAAGAGAAATAGAATACTCCCGACGTTATTCCCTTACAACCCCACATTAAAAAATATGGTTTGGGCTTTTCCCTTTTCGCTCGCCGCTACTTGGGGAATAAAATTATTTTTCTTTTCCTCCGCTTACTGGGATGTTTCACTTCAGCGGGTTCGCCATCCGACATACATCGGATTAATATGGGTTTACCATATTGCGTTTACGCATTCGGAAATCTCCGGGTCAAAGGTTGCTAAACACCTCACCGAAGCTTATCGCAGTCACGCCACGTCCTTCATCGCCTTGATATCCCTAGGCATCCACCATTTGCTCTTAATAATGTTGGCTAATAATTAATAATTGTAATTGCTAGACAGTATTCAATTGACAACGTTCTTACCCATTCAGGATAAATAAAAAACCGCTTGGGGAGCGATTATTCGGACATACTATAAAATTCAGACTATATCCTACTCCCTTAGTTTTTTATATTTTATTTTCTTTATCATTGCACTATCAATCTTAACAAAACCAAGAAAGAGTGTCAATAGCAAAAAGAAAACCGCTTGAATTGTTCAAGCGGTTTTTTGTCTCAAGACCTACAAGACCTATCAGAAGCAATTAGCCAGCTGCCAATTGCTTTCCAAAAAGACAGAGAGAATAAATATTTAAGTCCGGCTGCTAGCCCGCATACTAGTCCGTATACTAGTCCAACTGCTAGTCCGTATACTAGTCCGGCTGCTAGTCCGTATACTAGTCCGGCTGCTAGTCCGTATACTAGTCCGGCTGCTAGTCCGTATACTAGTCCGAATGCTAGTCCGGCTACTAGTCCGAAGGCTAGTCCGAATGCTAGTCCGAATGCTAGTCCGAATGCTAGTCCGACTGCTAGTCCGACTGCTAGTCCGACTACTAGTCCGACTGCTATATTTTCATTATCCATAATCTTGCTGGTAAACAACCAAACAAAAATTATAGAAAAGATGGGTCCTATGAGAATATCCCACCAACGGGAAACCTCAAAGGGGAGCTGAATAATTACTTGTTCGTTCCACTGGATTTGAGCGACCGAAGGAACACTCCCAGCCACCAAATACCAGATTGCCCAAAAAAGAGCAATTAGCACTGCCGAAACCAGAGAGAATCGGCACATCATTGAAATCCTTCTTTCTTTTTCCATGATTAACTCCTTTCTTCTTGTATTGCTTATTAGTAAAGAACCAATTTGATTATATATTAAATATTATTATTTGTCAATAGCAAAAAAAGAAGCCCTTGATAAAAAGGGCTCCTTTTTCTTTTCTAAGATCAAACTAGGAAAGTTTGTCTTTTAAGTCTTTAACAATTTCACCAGCAACTTCCTTTCCGCCAAGTCCAAACGCAAGACCAACAGCAATAACAATCATGGCAACAATTCCTTTGAATAGATCAGCCATAAACACAGCTCCAATTCCAAGTTGGTGTAAAATAGTCAAAATAGCAAAAATTAAGATAGACCACTTTATAATGAGTCCCACCATTCCACCGTATCCAGATTTTACGCCTTCTACGGATGCCCTTACTACCTTCTCTAAAATGTCAGCAATAACTACTGCTACAACGAAAATGAAAGCAGCAACCACTACATTAGGAAGATATGGGAGAACGTCTGCCGTTAAGAAAACTGTTAACTGATTAAAGCCAAGTATTTCAATAGCTGCAGCTATAAAGACAATCAATAAAACCCATTTAATGATTGACCCTACAAATTCAGATGCATCTACTTTAATATCTGCTTTCTCTAGAGCTGATTTCCATCCTCCTCTTTCAAAAATCTGATTAAATCGAATTTTCTTTAAAACTTCAGCAACAACCTTTCCAACAGCCAAAGCTATTAACCATCCAATAACAAAAACTATTAAAGCTCCGATTAAACTTGGGATGAAATCAATAAAACCAATCCAAAGATTACTTAAAGCATCAAAAGTAGTATCAAGCCAATTTGTTAAAATCATATTTATTTGCTTTTTGCTTTATGTTTATATTAACGACCTTTTTAATTGTTCTTTATTTAATTATACCAAAATCAAGAAGATTAAACACTATACAACTGTGGATAACCTTAAACCTACTTTTTTAATATAATCTTATAAAAACTTTCCAAAAAATCTCCGCCGGCATAAGCAGCAATTAAAGCAATAGCTGGAGTTAAAGGAATAGCTAAATGATCAGGTCCTACTTCGTTTAAAGCGCTGGCAATAATTACACCGATAGTTCCAGAAATAAAAGTCATCGCTAAAAAATACTTTAAATCAAAGCCAACATTTTTATAAGAATACTGATGTTTGATGAAGCCCAAAAGTCCCCTAATAGCTCCTCCCCCAAACCCTGCTATTAAAATAGCTACATAATAGCTCATAATACTTTTTAATTATTATCTTTTGATTAAATTAATTTAAAAGCCAAATGGAATAATTTAAATAAATAGCAAGGCTGACCCATAAAAGATAGGGCAAAAGCAATATTGCTGACCACTTAGAAACTCTAAAGAAATAAATAATTGTTAACAATATTGCCAACCAAAAAATGATTATTTCTACTAAGGCCAGGCCCGGATTTTGCGAGCCAAAAAAGATTATAGACCATAAAGAATTTAAAACTAACTGAAGCGCAAAAAATAAAAGACCGATTTTTGAATCTCTTTCTTTAAATCCCCTTTTCCAAACTAAAAATAAAGCAATCCCCATAAGTAAATACAAAAGAGTCCAAACTGGACCAAAAACCCAACCAGGCGGATTTATCTCTGGCTTTACTAGACCCGCATACCAGCTACTAATTGCTGGTGCCGTGAAAAAAGAACCAACAACACCTGCTAGCTCACAAATTCCGATAGAAATAAATAATTTTACAATATTTTTTTTACTCATATTATATTAATTATACAAATTAATTACCAATATTTCAAGTAATTAATCTCTTTTTATACTCTTTTAATATTTTAAAACTAGGAAAGAATACTGGTTTTTTATTTCTCGTTCCAATCCTTTCTCTCTCCTTCTCTTTGAGCTTCTTTTAAATCCATATTCTTATACTTAGATTAACATTTTAGACACAAAAAAACAATTTATTTTTTATTTTTGAGAATTAAGTGTTGCACTTGAAGATTGAATGCAGCGTACCTTTAATTCTATTCCAATAGGAATCTTTTTAAATCTATTGATTGTTTTTTGCTTTGTTAGTTCAGCTGTGGCCCTTCCTAATTTATCAGCTAAGATAAATCCTGATTTTCTCTCAACGTGAGTAAGAATATGTTGTCTATCTTTTCCTAGGATAGTATCTCCTTCCCAGTCTCCAATTCTTGCCCTTTGATTTACAATCTCTGGTCGAGTATCAATTCTTCTCTTTTTAAGCTTCTCTCGCTCTTTCTCACGTATTCTAGTGCCATATCTACGTCGATACTTACCTTTTTGACATCTCAAATATTTAACCAGATCTTTTCTTTCATTGTAGATATATTTGTAAATAGTATCTTTCCCAATATATTTCTTTTTATGGTTTTCATTCCATTTGCCAGCTATTTGATCCGGAGACCAATATTTCTTTAATTTCCTAATAATGTATTTTCTTAAAGATTTATCATTCTCTATCTTTCTAAATCTAGCATTAGCTTCAAGTCTTTTCTCTTTAGCTAATCTTTTAGATTTACTTACATAATACTTTCCATTTATTCCTTCTCCTCGTTTACGTTCTCGCCAGAGAGTAGTCCGACTTTTTCTTAAAAGCTTAGCTATTTCTTTCTTCTTTGCTTTAGTTCTTAACAGAACAGATAGCTGATTTTTCTGTTCTGGGGTAAAATGTTTGTAGGGCATGTTGTTTATCAAGTTAGTTATTAATTCCTTAATAATCATTTTACTTGAAAACACTTGCCCTTTTAAGTTACCTTGATGTTTCACTTCGGAGTAGAATGTACCTACAAAAGATTGACAAATCAAGAAAAAAGATGTAAGTTTGTATATTAACAGGAAATAGTTTCTTATTAAAAACAGTACTTTAACAAATAAATAGGAGGTATAAGCTATGCAACGATCTTCAAAAGAGATTAAAGCACGGTGTGCTTGCATCCTCAGCAGCAAGAGTATTGTTACTCTTGTGGAAGCAAGCAGTAGTCCATCGGCTGCCTATGAGATGGTTTTTGCGGAAAGCAAAGACATTTTAATGGCAAAAGCTAGCAGATGGCTTGCGGTATTGCGTCGGAATTACCCCACCGAGTATCGTAGACTCGTTCCAGCCCAACTCGGCCACGTCAGTAATGACACGGTACAGACAGAAAAGGAGACAAGGTTATGAAAAAGGAAGTCATGTCAGCAGAACGTCTGGAGGCCTCATTGGCAATACCAGACCTAACCGATCCCAAGAATGGGGTCCATGCCATCAATATTGTTGTCTATAACATTATGACGGCATTGCAGAGGGCGTATCCCGGAACGGCAGTTGAAGAAGTCCGACTGAACCCCGAGGTGTCCGTCAAAGAGAACTTCGACGACCTACTCTTCCCATCAGATAATGCTGGGAGGTCGTCTCGCTACACGAGATACGTCACCGAGAACACCGTCTTGAGAACCCACACTTCTTCCGCGATTCCGGGATGGCTCAAGAAAGTATCCCAAAACAGTGTCAAGGATACAATCGTCGTTTTGCCGGGTATGTGCTATCGCCGTGATGTGGTCGACAAGACACATTGTGGTGAACCGCACCAGATGGATGTGTGGCGAATCAAATGTGGTCAACCACACTTCACCAGAAAAGACCTGATCTCTCTGGTGGAAACAATTCTTAACTGCATTGTTCCGGGTTGTGAATACCGGGCCAACGAGGTCAAACATCCATACACCCTGAACGGCCTCGAGGTGGAAGTTTTGATGAATAGATCATGGCTGGAGATTCTGGAGTGCGGTGAGGCTCATCCAACCGTACTCAAAAACGCCGGTCTTGATTCGGAAGAATACTCCGGGCTTGCACTGGGCATGGGGCTGGATCGTCTCGTCATGATCATCAAGGGAATTGATGATATTCGAGTTCTGAGATCGGACGATGCGCGAATTAAAAGCCAAATGACAAATCTGGAGAAGTTCACCACCGTATCCGATCAGCCTGCGACCAAAAGGGTCCTCTCATATTCCACTTCGGTTGAAAAAACCGAGGAGGATATTTGCGAAGAAATTCGCGACGAGTTAGGTCCTGACGCTGTCTTTATTGAAAAGATCAAATACTCAGAGATTCCCTATGAACAGCTATCAGAGAAGGCTCGAACCAACCTTGGCATTCATCCTGACCAGAAAAATGTGGTGGCAACACTGACATTCCGATCGCTGAAAGGATCTCTTCCTCGAACGATGGTCAACGATTGGATGCAACGTCTCTACCCGAAGTTAAACAGAGGGAGTCGAGGCTATATGTAATTGCCTGCTTATGCGGTAAACTACATCATGAGGTTATGGACAAAAAATGTCTGTAGCCTCTTTTTTAATATTAAAACCCCGTGTCAGTTTCCTGACACGAGGTTAAGTTAAAATACTGGGAAAAGTTCGACATCCCTTATATCCTTTGCGTTAAGCAAAAGCATAAGAAGACGTTCCATCCCCATGCCAATTCCTCTGCAAGGAGGAAGCCCAAATTTCATCGCTTCGATGATATCTTTGTTAATATCTCTATTCTGATCATCTCTGCGATAAGATAGCTGTTCCTCCATTCGGTGTTTGATAACCCTAGGATCACGCTCCGGGTTAACTAAGTCAGCAACCAGCATTCCATTAATTACAAGCAAGGTCTCATCGATAGTTGAACCATCGTCATTGACTTTGAAAAGCGGAGATTGGGCTGCCGGCAAATTTCTTAGAAAAACAGGTCCAGTGATGTTGGACATCATATGCGCATACAGTGACGTAGTCACTGTATACTTGTTCAACTTTGCGGGATGAGTAATTCCTGCTTTGTCTAGTAGATGCACGAGTTCTTCGATAGGACGTGATTCGTCATACCGGAGACCTGTGCATTTTTCGAGCTCATCATTAAAGTCACATGATGGCCATTCGCCAGTGCAGTCAATCGACCCTTCAGTAGTTGGAATCGATATTGAACCGTAAAGTTGGACAAGAATTTCACATATCATGTCCCGCATCAGATTCTCCATTTCTTCCCTCGTCGCATATGCTCGATACAGCTCAAGAATCGTGAACTGGGGAAGCATGTCTGCAGTTGCACCCTGATTCCTGAATGATTTGCCGATCTCAAATACTTTTGAAAAACCAGCAATAATCAGTTTTCTAAGAAACAACTCGGACGTCAACCTCAGATACATATCCTTGTCATGTTCGGTCACGTGCGTAACAAAAGGATCAGCCAACCCTGCTTCAAAGCTTTCCTGAAGCAATGTCATACTTAGCTCCTCATAGCCGTTGCTATAGAGGAACTGACGGATCACTCTGAAGACTGTTGAACATTTGCGAAAGTGCAGAATCTTTTCTCGGTCTCGGATCATTTGAAGATGTCGATGAGCATACAAATTTGACCTCTTACAGAAATCGATATTGCTGTCATAGACATCTCCTGTTGCTTTGGAAAGTAACAAGACTTTCTCGCCAAGAAAAACATCGCCATTGGCTGTGCCAATCTTCACACCGTTCAACACCACGATGTCTCCATAATGAATCATGAAGTTTACCATGTTAATGTTTTTGGGTGTTCGAACAAGAAATGCCGGGATGGATGAACCGTTTCCTTCAATCCTTTCGAAATTGATGACTTCTTTGTCATACAGCTTGCTGAATACTCCGAGTTTGGAGATTTTACCAGTATTATCGGAAAGCATCAACCTCCCGACAAGTGTAGCTCTTTCACCATTCCGAAGATTACCAAATGCATCGACTTCGATTGATCCCCTTGGTGCCTCGCGGCGATACGCAAAAGAATCATTTTCGAGGGCAAAAACCCTCTTTCTCTCGCTTTTTTTGGCCATAAGACACCTCCTCTGATTGGTTTGTTAATGAACTATTTATAACAAAAACCTATTTCCTATTAATATACAAACCTACATCTTTTTTCTTGATTTGTCAATCTTTTGTTGGCCTAATTCTTTTTAAAAATATCGTATTTAAAATCCTTGTATGTCATAGATGGACGCGGCCCAGTGCTATTTTGATATTTTCCCTCGTATAAAACTATGTCACCCAAGGGAACCCAAAAACTTACTTGGGCTATCAGCATGCCCGGGTATAACCTGACAGGAAGAGTTGCATACAATTGGAATGTTGTAACTCCATGAGAGCCTATATCAATTAGGTCAGCGGTGACATGAACAAATAAACCCATTCTTGCCGTGCCAGATTTACCATGTATTAAGGGAACATAGAAATCACTACCTATACTCTCTCTGGAATGTCCCAACACAAAATCACCGGCATTAAGTACTAACCCATCCTCAGGAATAGTTATCTCTTCATAAGATGCTTGGCGTTTCGGATCAATTATGTCTTGTTTGTACCGAACAATTGTGTTTCCAAGTGATAAATCGTATGAATTAGTCGTTACACGGATTTTGTCAAATGGATCGATGTCAATTTTTCTTTTTTTAACTTCTACTATTATTTTTTTACCAGTGAGTATCATATACTTTGGTGTTTGATTAACGGTACGTAAGATTCTTGTGGGTGATTGAGATGTCCATATCTTCCGTCATATTTTCTCACTGTTCCAAAATTCTTCCAGAAAGATACCTGCCCAATGATCATTCCTGGGTATAATTTAATTGGTATTGCGGCAACAATTTCCAATGTCCATTTATGCTCGGAAGTCGTATGACCAAGATTGGCTGATGCCTGCAAAAATAAACCGTATCTACCCATAGAGCTTCTTCCGATTAGAGACATAGCATATTTTGAACTGCCAATCACTTCTTTGGTGGTAGCCAGGTACATTTTTCTTGGTTCCAAAACATACCCATCTTCGGGCATTTTTACTTCCTTAAATAGAGCTTTTTTACCATCAAACCCATTAAAGACCTTAATAGTTGAATCGAGTCGGTAATTGTAACTATTTGGATTAACCTGATTTTGGGAAAACGGCTCAATAACAATATTTCTAGAATTAATCTCTTCTTTGATTTTACTTCCGGTTAAAATCATAATTAAAATAATTCAACAAATCTGTTGGGATATACATTTTTTCTATACCTTAAAACCAAGACGCTATACATCTGATATGGACGCAGATCATTCGACATTTTTTTGACTTCATAAAGTCTGTTATACATGGTTTTATAAACATCCTTGTCTTCAATTTTTAACATCTTACATGCACGGTCTATTGTACTTTTACAGTAATAATGAAGCTCATCCTCTGTTTCTTGAACTAGATCATTTCGCTCTTCGAATACAACCTCAAGCTTGTTGTACAATTTCATAATCTCTTTGTATGGAACGGATGTCGGTGTAATTTCAAATACTTTTTGTGCTATCTTGATCAATGCTTCTGGCATCGGTTTTGTCACATAAAAAGGCGATGCTAAAATATAACCACCATCGGTCAGCATACTTATGCATTTTTCTAGCATTTTTACAGGATCAGGAAAGAATCCAAGTGATGCCCCAACCACTATATGAGTAAATTGTTTTTTTGTTTCGAATTTGTAGCCGTCCGCAACTTTATAGGAAAGATTTATATTAGGAGCATATTTTTCTTTATTATAATTAGCCATTTTTACAGACTTTACCGAAAGGTCAAAACCTTCTCCCTTACACCCTGAAAGCAATGCCAGCTCTCGCGAAGAAAAACCAGTAGTACAGGCTATTTCTAATAAATTAGATTTTTTATTCAGATCGGAAAAGCGAGCCCATTTTGAAAGAGTGACGTACGATCCAGGCAAGACATTCCATTGATTAATTAAACCGACAAAATCCGTGTAAGAAAGATTTTTGATGTAATCTGGTGTAATCGATGATTCTTTTTTCATAATTTTATTAAATTATAATTTGTATACCGGTGGTATTGGTTGAATAAAATTCTGTGCCAGAGAATATGTGAGTGCACCTTAATTTGGCACAACGATAAAATCACTCTCCCTTATTTTTTTAGAGTAGCAACCATAACCCCAGATATCCCAAGTCGTGCATAGATTGCCCCACATATTACACCCGATTTCTTTTTTTGAAGGGTTAGATATGTTAACCAGCGGAAAGTATTCATATTCAAAACGTTGCCAGCCCACCATATTTACTCCACCATCTAGAACCACATTGTTATCATCTTTCCTATCTGCAACTGATAAAACTACAAACATAGAATCATTACAAATAATTCTTCCTGGTTCTGAGTAATACGTGGTATCTAAAATCGGGCTTAAATAGGTTCGAATTGCCGTGCCTATCCTTTTTGCATATGCTTCAATCTTTATAGCATTACGGACCAGATAATCATGTCCTTGTTTAGTTTTTTTTATGATGCCCTCCGATTCGTAGACTTCGAATCCTCCTCCAAAATCAATATACTTAATCTTTCTCAGATCGTCCGTTTTAATCTTATTCTTAAGATAGATACCAAGCTCTTTGATAGTATTCTCGTAAAAAGAAGCGTCCTTATTTCTCGACATATGAAAATGTATTCCGCTGAGATCGATAAAAGGATATTTTTTGGCTCTTTCCCAGAACTTTTTTAGATTTGTTATATGAATGCCATATTTTTTCCAGTCTCCAGATAAATCCGTATGCACTCTGATTCCTGCTTTGATCTTGTTTTTAAGATGATTGGTTAATCTACCAAGTTTATCCAACTCACTAAAACTATCCATATTGATGGTAATGACTGATGAGTATTTTAGGGCATGCTTTAAATCATCCTCTGTTTTACCAGGACTAAAATACAAGATATCCTTACATCCAGCCTCAATGGCCATATCTATCTCTCTAGGACTACCAACATCCAAACCAAGACCTTTTTCTACGACATATTTAATGATGAAAGGATGATGATTAATCTTCATGGCGTAATAAGCATTGAATGAGGGTAATTCTTTTTTGAAAGAATTTAAAAACAAGTCGGTGGAATCATTAAGAGTTTTTTCGTCAAAAACGTAGAAAGGGGTCTTATATTTATTGGTCAGATTTAAAATGCCTCTTTTATTTTTGAGGACGCAACTGACTACATGATAAAGTTTATTTTCTTTATTGGACAGTATTTTATTTGATTTTATGCCGGTATTTTTCATATGTCGTTTAGTAGTCAGCTATACTACAGCTTTTTTGAAAGTTATTCGTTTTTCTTTTGTGTTAATTTCGGCAATTCCTCCATTTGGTATAGTTATCAAAGGATCAGAATGTCCAAAATCTACGTTATAAAACACTGGAAACTTAGCGTCAGAAAAATACTCTTTAAACATATCTTTCAGAGAATCCTCTGGCGAGAAACTGGATTGTTCGGTAAATCTCCCCACAACTAAACCTGCGATTTTATCGAACCACCCGAGCTGCTTGCATTGACAAAGAAACCTATCAATATGAGATGGCGTACTTGTTTCATCCTCTTCAATAAAAAGGATTTTACTCGTCATATCGGGTAAATACTGAGTTCCTTGTAAAATCAATAAAGTTTGAAGGTTGCCAACAACCACCTCACCGATCGCATCCCCCTGATTAAATACCTTTATACCCTGGTTAGCTTTTTTAATGCGATGATCATTGTCTTTTCTTAAGAAATAAAGGTCGTCAGCGTATTCTTTAGATGGTTCAATCGTTATGTCTTCTCGAGGCTCAATACACATTTTTTCAAAATAATCCCATGTGTAATCGAATGGTTCTGGTTTTGCGAAAGAAATAACCCCGGGTCCGGAGAATGTGATCAATCCCGTTTTAGTTGTAATGGCGGTTGTTAATGCTGTCACATCAGAATAACCAATAAAAATTTTTGGATTCTTCTTGATTAGTTCATAATCTAATTGATCAAGAAGTTGATTGGTATTAAAACCACCCCAGAAAGCCATAATACATCCTATGTCATCTCTCTTTGCGAAATTATGAATATCCTCAATTCTAAAAGAGGCTGTTCCGGCTGTATGTTTTTGTGTGAGCAGTTTTACGGAACGACCTTCGACAATTGAAAATCCTTTACTTTTTAAATACTCATAACCTCTTTTAATAGTATTTTCGGGACACACGCCAGCGACAGGATCAGCCGGAGCAATAATGCCCATCGATTTATTTTTATCAAGCCTTGGAGGTAATATTTTTTTCATCATATTTTTAATTCACTAATTCATTAATTAAAATATATAGTGCTACATAATTTATAATTAGACGCATTAACCCTATTAGTCATAAAACACATTTTCGTTTGCTTTTTTCTGTTCTGTGTTTTTCAGCATAAAACTTATTATTTTAGAATACCATTATTAGACAAAAAATCAACTTTTATTTACAAAAAAGCCCATTCTTTGATGATATAAAAATGGGCTATAATTTTTAGAGATTTATTTTACTTCAATTATCGGTTCCGTATTTATTGGATAGCAGTAGCTAAGTTTAATTTCCACGTATTCGCCTTCAAGATTTTTTGCTTTCGCTATAACTATTGTCGTGCTACTACTAACCCACACATCTTGATCACGGTTACTTTTTGTCTCTTTATTGATAATTTCTATGTCAGTATATCCTTTTTCTTGAAGAGTTTTTATTACATTGGGCTCATCTGGAATACTAGCCACGAAAGAAACAATAAAAAACACAAAGATAATCAAAATAATCACACCAGATAATACTTTACGCATAATCATCCCTTTCAATTATTAAATTGTTAAAACTGAGAAATCTCAGCACTGTCTGCACTATAGCAATAATTATCTCAAAAGTCAAATTTCTGTACTAGTCCATATGATATGATACACCAAAAGACCCTTGAAAAACATAAAGACCGACGCATCGAAGACCATCTTCGACACATAGTTCAGTTAAATGTATGAAGGTTCAACCTTCATACTAAAAATAGTCCCATGGATCGGTCAATCGAACAAAATCAGATGTGTAATATCTATCTGAACCTAGTTCTGAATCTAGACACCCCTCGTTAGGTTGCTCGGCCAAGCCGAGCAACCTAGTTACAAACGTAAGAAACTAACTAAGTGTATCATACGTATCTGAACCTAGACATTACTTTCTTGTGGTTATGCTAAAAATTTGCCATAATAGCTAGTATAAATATCTTCTTAAAAAGAGCGATCGTTTTACTAATTAAGCGGTCTGAAAAGTATTATTATCGTAAGATCGCATTTAAGTCCTTTTTTGTTTTCTCGCGGATTCTATCCTGAATTTTATTGATTTCCTCGCTAGTCAAAGTCCTTTCAAATGAACGGTACATAATCCGAAATGTATAAGATTTTTTATTTTTACCAAATTTATTTTCATCCTCATATTCGTCCAGCAACTTTACTTCTTCAATTAAGTTGTCGGCAAAATCTCTTACAATTTCGTAATAATTGTTTATATTTATATCTTTATCGATTATAAAAGAAATATCTCTTGACGTTACAGGGTATTTACTAACTTCTTCATACTTGCTATTGATGTCTTTAAACTGTTTGGTTATCCGCGGATCGTCCGACCATAAAATTCTTATATCAGGAATGCCCATTTTTATCATGGCTAATCTGTCGCCAAACCCAAAGGCCCAGCCGTTGTAAATTTTTGGATCTAATCCAAAATTTTTAAGACATTGGGGGTGCACAAGACCAGCTCCATTTACTTCCATCCATTCACCGTTAAATTTAATATCCATTTCTAGGCTTTCGGTTGTATAGGGGAATTTGTCAGGAATAAATTTCCATTCAATATCGGGACCAAAAATTCCTTTTGCTAGTTTAACCTGTACGTCTTTTAAATCTTCTTGTGTAATTGTTTTTTTTGACTTTTCACATATTAATAAACCATCAATTTGATGAAAAGCTGGGTAATGATTTCTATCAATTTCATCTTTTCTAAAAACAATCCCATAGGATAACGCTTTTATTTCTCCGTCCTTTTTTAATCTTTCTAAAACTTCTGAGTCTTTCAAATAAAAAGACCAAAAAGCTGTTGTGTGTGTACGCAAAAGATGAATATCATCTAAATAATAGGTATCTGTCTCTCGTCTAGCAGAATGGTTTTTTGGCATATTCAAAAGATCAAAACATTCCTCAATAGTTACAATTTTAGGAAAGTCAACAAGATCAAAATCTTTAAACATCGGTAGGTTTATTATTTGATCAAATAAAATTTTTACAGGAGATTTTTCTTTTTTTGTTAAGTCTGGAAGTGCTAAAAATCTCTTGATGCGCTCTGCCTTAACATCTTTTCTTTTATTCAACTCTTCTAGCAAAAGCTTTTTATTCTTATTTTTTATTATAATTTTTCTATTCATGAATTTTTATTTATAATTTTATTTGAAAATCATTTTTCTTTTATCCTTGTCACAACAAAAATATTAACGTTAAACACGGTACATTCAACTTATGAGTGCAACGCTTGGCATTAATGCATTAATATTAACACGACTATTGATAAGTTTCAATTCTTTTCTTTCCACTACAACCTCCCATGCTTTTTCTTTTGCCCACTAATTACCCGCCAAAAGGGGACGGCCAAAGGGGGACGCATCACTTTTAAACGGGGTTTTAGGCTTTTTGTATTTTTCCCTTAATTTTTCGGTTCAACTTCCCTACCTTCGTATTTTTAATTTTTAATTTGATTTAAATATTTCTTCTCCTTTTTTTAATTGAACCTCCAATTCAAAAACTATCTCACTCTTTAATCTTTCTTTCAAAACCTTAAATACATTTTTGTGAAACTCCATTCTTTGCTCAATAGAAGAATTAAATTTATTGAAAGCCGACAATCCCCTTTCTTTATACGCTTCAATCATGGAATTTATATTATGTATTTTATCCGCCGCACAAACCATTAAAGATTCTTGACTGTCAGTTTTTAATCTTTCAACGTAATTATTCTTTCTATCTTTCCAAGACTCTTTTTCATCTTTATTTTCATTATTTGGATCATTTTCTTCTGAAACTCCTTTCACTATTTCTGTTATCTTCTCTCCAAAATCCCTAATCATATCTGATTCATAATAATTAGGAACATCTTCCAAGACATCGTGAAGCAAAGCACCAATAATAACATCTTCATCGTCAGTGTAATTAGACACAATCATAGCCACTGAATAAGGATGAACAATAAAAGGAACATCCCCTTCTTTTCTTTCCTGATCTTTATGTAAGACAGCAGCTTTAATTATCGCTTTTTGAATATTTTTTGTTAATTTCATATATTTATTTTTTTACTTTATTATTCTTTGGGTAATTTTTCACAAGCCCTGTAAAGGCAAGAATGACTATTATCGTAAACTCTAACATCGTAAGTTCCGCCTTCAATCCATTCTTCTTGAGTTTTTGATAAAGGATTAAAAGCCCAAAATAATCTATCCGCCATAGCAACAACAGTTTCATAACTATCATATGGGTATGGCCCTCCAGTTAGCCAGGCATACCTCCATTCTTCCCCATAAACATCGGCAAAATGATAATTAACAAGAAACATGTCTATAATAGCTATTTTATATGTTTTTTTCTTTTTCATATATTTAATTTATTATTTATTATTTATAATTCGACCTTAAATAAAAAAAGTGACCAGAAGATTACACCCAAGAATTATACCTCTTGAGGGGTGAAATCTTCCAATCACTTTATGATTAGTCGCTTATTTCATATGGTTAACCACAGATTTCCTAGTTTGCCTATCCGCCAAGGCGGAAGAAATAAACGGTTTGTCTTAATTATGCGCACAAACGAACGCTATTCAATTATTAATTTTCTAAAAAATCTCTTCTCTATTATCTATATTTCTATTATAGCACAAAATTTCCGAAACTCCAAATCCAATAAAAAACATGAAAATTAAACTTTTATAACTGCCATGGATTTATTACCTCATCTTGTTTGGCGAAATCAGTATTAAGGAAATGTGAAACATCTCTTGGATCTTTTCTCTTTCCTCAACCGTTAAATGTATATATTTCATAGCACCTTGATAATACATTATTATGTATCATTTAATCAAAGTGTTGCACTTCGGAGTAGAATGTACCTTTTCCCACTTAACAGGTGTTCGTTATTTATATACACTGAGTATGTAGAAGAAATTCCACTAATCACGCGGTCCCGCCCTTGGCGGGATTTTCTTTTTTAATTAGGTGTTAGACGTCCAGCGTCTAACACTTCGTCTACAATTTGGCTCGCTTAGCGAGACAAAGTATAATTCCTTGACTAGAAGTGAAGTGTCCTCTTTTTATCCGACTTTTTTTATTTGATTTTATTATACTCTCGTATTATTATAAAGAATGAACCATTTTAAAGGAGAAAATTGTGGTTTGGAAGAAACAATACAAACATTAAAGAAAAAAGGTTTCAGTATTGGTATTATAATTCCTACCTATAATGAAGAGAAAACTATAAGTAAAATTATTTTTACTTTTTTATCTTCAGAATTAGTCAGCAATGTGTATATAATTGATGATGGTAGTCATGATAATACAATTATGAGAGCTAGGTCGGCCGGAGCGATAACATTTAATAGAAAAAGGGGAGGTGAGCCGAAATACAGAAAATATAATGGGAAGGGATTTGCTATTTGGGAAGCCTTGGCGCTTGCGAAGGAAGACATTCTTATTGTCTATGATGGTGACATACAAAACCCCGATATAAATCATATAATTGAATTAACTTTCCCCTTGATAAATAATCCAAACATAATTTTAACCAAGGCAAGTTTTGACAGAAATTTATATTTACAAAATCATTCATTAAAAAGAGAAGGAGGAAGGATAACAGAACTTCTCGTAAAACCTTTATTGGGTTTTCTATTCCCCGAATTAATACTATTTGAACAACCAACTGGAGGAATTTACGGAATAAAGAAAGAGCGGTTGTTAGAAATTGAAATTCTTGGAGAAACGGGAGCAGATATTTCAATACTTATAAATTTATATAAGAAAAATGGTTTAAGTAGTTTATGTGAAGTATATCTTGGAGAAATAATACATAATAATAAAGACCTTAAAAACTTATCTAAAATAACATTCAAACTAATCCAATCTATATTTTTTCTATATAATAATAAAATTAGTGATTTTGAAAAATATTCATATCTTTCATTTGGTAAGAAAATGGATGTTAATTCCCCATTAATAATTCTAAAACCGAGAAATTTTAAATAATTAAAATATGTATAAACACACTGATGTCTCTAAAATAATAATTTACAATAACAGCAAGGAGTTTTTATTACAATTAAGGGATAATAATCCGAACATTGAATTCCCCCTTCATTGGAATCTTTTGGGTGGTGTTATTGAGGAAAATGAAGATCCAAAAAAAACTATTGTCAGAGAATTAAAAGAAGAATTAGGAATCAAGGTTGAAAATATTAATTTATTTAAAGTATATGAAAGTAATGGTATAAAACAATATATTTATTTTTTAAATATGGAATTAGATCCTAATAAGATTGATTTAAAAGAAGGGCTATCATTAAAATGGTTTAATGTTTTAGAAATAGACGGTCTAAAAATAGGATTTAATTACTATCAGATATTAAAGGAGTTTCAGAATGATAACGGGAATAATTTTAGCGGCAGGTCAGAGTAAAAGATATGATTCAAAAAATAAGCATGGCAAGTGTTTCACCAGAATCAATGAAAGGCTTCTTATTAATTACCCTGTTTGCACATTAAAAAATATCGGCATTAGTCCTATAATAATTGGTGTCAATGCTAAAAGCGAATCGATTGCAAAGTCTGTTTTTCGCGGACTAAAGAATGTTGAAATAAGGATTAGCTCATCAAAAGGAACAGCTGGGTGTTTAAGGGATGTTCTCTCTCCAGAGATAACTAGAGGTATAGTTCTTTACGGTGACACTGTATACCTAGATTCTATTGCAGAGTTCGGAAAAACACTATCAATGATAAAAAGAGGTTGGGCAGTTATTGGTGTTCAACAAACCAATAATCTTCAAAAATATATGGCTATAGTACAGACCGGTAAAGGATATGATCCAATAATAAAACCCCACTATTTAAAAAAGGGGCTGGCCTATATAGGATTATTCGGCTTCAATGATCCTTTAATCTTAAACAAAATTTCTAATTTGATTTCCTCAAAAAGAAACGAATTGGAATTAACAGATCTGATTAAAAAATACGCAGAGTTAAACAGATTAAGACTAGGGTTTTATCGCTCTAAGTTTATAGATTGCAATACCAAAGAAAGAATTTCAGAACTTAAAGATCTTTTAAAATAGAAAACTAATAGCACTTATTAAAAACCCTTATACTATGATATAAGGGTTTTTTAAATTAAAGTCTATATTATTGGATATTGGACATCGGATGTTTGATATTTTTGTGATTTTTAACTTATTTTTCTTTGTTTATTTTATTTACCATTAATTCGCTTCAACAAAAAATCGCTGAAAAGGCGATTTTTTGACGAGAACTATTTTTTTAAAATTAAAAACCACAAAAATTCACAAATTTACGAAAGCTCAATCTTCGTATTTAAGCCCTCGTATATGTTCAAGCTAGTCTACCGAGGCGTAGCCTCGGCAGACTGGTAATTAGCTTTTAATTGGTACTGTTTAAAAGTGATGCGTCCCCTTTTCCCTACTATATGGTTAATCAATACTGCCATAGATTTATTACCTCATCTTGTTTGGCGAAATCAGTATTAAGGAAATGTTTATGAGGCATAATGCCAACTCTCCATAAGTCAAGCCTATCTGCATCCCAGCAGGTTTGTATAGTGATATCCTTACTTTTTATATTTGAGTTGTTGTGATATTCGCAAGCAAATAACAACCTATCTAATTGACTCTTTGAGATATGAAACAACTTTTTATTATATAATTCTTTAATAAAAACACTTGCTCTTTTGCCATGCCACAGATCATCGCTTTCATTTTCTCTTTTTGAATCATGAAGAAAAGCAAAAAAATTTATAACTTCAATGTCCGCCTTTGTTTCTTTAGCTAAATAATTACCAATTTCCCTTACTCTGCGCCAGTGTTTTATTCCGTGGACTGTATTAATATCTAATTTAAATTGGTTTATTATTAAATTAATAAGATTTAAATGTTTTGATTCAAATTTCTCCATGGCATTTCTTTTGTCTTTATCTCGTGGTATCCTTTTTTCTCGGTAAAAGCAACATAATTTTTAACCAAAGCCGTAACCTTAAAAATATATTTTTTATCCATTTCTCTGGCTTTAATCACACGCATATTATTATTTCAATTATTATTTTAATTATTATTTATTGCTTAAATTCTCCATATTTTTATTTTATATTTTTTTTATTAATTCTTGTTGACGCATTTTAAATTTTTCGTATTTTCCGTATTTTTTTTGTTTATTCATAGGGATCAAGTGAATTATAAGGTTTTTGATTTAGTTGTTTCTTTTGCCTTTCTTGAAAATCTAAATCCCAATGTAATTGCTCTCGAAGTAATTTAATATCTCTGTTTTCTAAATCTTGTAAAAATGAATCTAATTTGTCAAAACCCACTATATCAATTAAAAAATACTTTGACACATCTATTGGAGTGCCATCATTTTTTAATTGCTTATAAGAGTAATCTACCTCTTGCTGAAATGGTTCACTAATAACAACATGTCCATTCTCAACATCGCGCTTATGTATGTTCTGAAATGAATCAGTAATAATAATAGGAAAATCAATAGTATAATAATCACTACTTTTATCGGCAAAGAAAATAAGCCCATTGAGACATTGATTTATCGCTTTAAAAAAATCATCACGATTTCCGCTCTTATCAGATATCTTTGCAACTTGAATATTATCTGCATAATGATGTTTCGCCGATGCTTGATTCTGACTAATATAATAATCTTGTTTATCTAATAAAATATTATTATCCTTTGCTAATTTCATCGCAGATAACATATTTTTCTCCATAAACCAAAATACTACCGGGTCTTTAATGTGTTTACATTCAATAAATAATCGAATAACAAGTTCACCTAGCTGATAATCTCCGAAAGCGTCTTTTATCGGCCATTTACGAGAAGCAATAATATCGATTTCTCTCGGTTTTCCTGTTGCTGGATCGTTATAATAAGGACTGACAGATGTTTCCCACTCATGACTATTCAAATAGTCAATAACTTTAAATTGCAAATCGTTTCCGCTTTTATTTATTATATCTTGAACCTTATCTTTTTTTGAATTAAATTTTGGCATATCTTTCATATTAAATTTTATTCATAATCTATGTTTTACTAAAATTTTTCACCAATTCCTCAAAATTCTTCGGGGCGTATTTTTCATAGTCCTCTTGTTTGATATAAAGAGCGGTGAATTTAACTTTATTTTGTACGGAATTTATATCATCGCACCATTGATAAAGGCGTTTTATCTTCTCTACATCGTCTAAGTCTTCTCGCCCTTTTGTTTCCACGATATAAATTTCCTTTTCGGAAACTTTTACAAAAAAGTCGGGATAATAATCTTTGATATTTCCGTCCGCGTCTTTGTAATCAATCTTGAAATGCACCGCAAAATAATTTTTGGCGTAGGAAACTATGTCATCGCATTCTTCAAGAAAATTGGCAAACTGAAGCTCAAAATAGCTGTCGCCAACAATTTTATTGAACACGCTCTTTTTCGGCACAATAAAACCTTGTTCCTTAATAACAAATGGCCTTGATTTGCTGATTTTTATGTAGTCTTTTATTTCCGCTTCGCCTTTATCAACAACAGTCAGATCGTTAATTTCTTTTTTGAAAGTTTCAATAATCGTTTTTGTCGCTTCAAGCTCCGACAAATTCCGCAAGATATTCAAGTCTTCTAAATCAACCTTCTTATCAAAAAGATGATTGGTTACAAACTCTTTTACTTTTTCATACAAAATATCATGTCCACCAACTAAGCGAAGCTCTTTTCTGATTATTTGTGCAAAGTAACCAACAACACTTTGATAATTGGGCACAAAATCACTATCAAGCTCAGTGGTATGCGTTACTTCACCAGAAGCTATGTCCCGAAAAACAATTTCCTTTTTTTCCTTTTCGCTAAATTCTTTTATTTTCAGTTTCTTATGATTAAAACTTGCGGTGTTAAGCTCTGAAATATTTTTATATTCGCGATAAATCCTAGGGGTTAAAATCGGGATTTGAATATCTAGGCTCTCAATATCTTTTTTGGTATTTTCTTTATCCACTTCAACCACCAACGGAGCTTTTGGCTCTGTTCCTTCGCCCATTTTCTTTTTCTCAAGTTCAACGCCCTCGTTCTTAATAGACTCTACAAAATCCATAAAAGCGTCCGTTCCAACCACGCTTACATATTCCGTAACATCTGAAGTTCTATACATACGCCTCAAACCTCGTCCCAAAGTCTGTTCCGGCAAGATATTGCTCTTTGACGAATAAGGACGCAAGCCGACAATCGTAGTTACATTTTTTACATCCCAACCCTCTTTAAGCATTAAAACCGAAACAATCGCTTTGTGCGGGCTTTCCCAATTATCAATCTCATTTGAGGCTTTTCTAAGCTCTTTTAATTCTTCCTCTTTTTTACCTGTTACTGTTTCCGAAATCTCACCATTATTTTTTGTGTGAATAGTTAAAACAGCGTCTTTAAATTCTGGATAGGTATTTTGCAGATATTCATTTACGTCATCACAGTTTTTTGTGTCGTCGGTCATTACGAAAAATACCGCTTTCTTGCCGAGTTTTTTATGTTCATCATAAACTTTTTTCCATTCAAGATAACCGAGATGAATATAATCCTTGTATTTTTCCGTGAACTTTGCGCTTTTATGTTCTTGTAATTTGGCACGACTGGCAGAATCTGGAAGCACAGGGTGTTTTACAACGTCCTGATAAATTGCCTCAACGAGTGGATAATCAGAAATTGTTTGTACAAAAATTGATCCGTTGTTGTGTTTTGGCGTGGCAGTAACATCAATCTGTAAAGATAAAAAATTGTCTTTCATCTTCATTCTGTTGCTAATGTCTTCAATTGACTTAAACCACGCCAAACGCTCATCGTGGATATGATGTGCTTCGTCGTTTAGTACCATAAGTTCATCAACATCCCTCACAATTTCACCAATATTAACTTTTGAGTCGCTTGTCTTGGCAACGGGCTTATCTCCCAAAAAATAATCCATTGTATTTTCATCGTCAAAACTTGGAATATTATCTTTGCTGTTATAGACGCGATGAATATTGGTCAAAAAAATGTTTCCGGTTTTGCGAACAGTATTTATGTCGTCCTGCATATGAATAGTAATTTGGAAATCATCTTTCCAGTTTTGTCCGCCGAAACCGTTATCAGGCAAGATCGGATCATCATAAAATATTTTAAGCCCTGTAAAGTCGGTTTTGATACGATCTAACACAATAATATTTGGAGTGATCAATAAAAAGTTTCTTGCCAGTTTTGAATCTTCTTCATACATTTTATGGAAATAACTCCAAGCTATGAGCAAGCTCATCACTTTTGTTTTTCCGCTTCCTGTCGCCATTTTAATAACCAACCTAAGCCAGTCTTCCGGAAACATACTTGAAGAAACCGCACCGGAGCTGTCATAGCGAATAAGATCATACTTATCTTTTACTCCTGCAACTTCATAGAGATAAATGACTGTTTCAATCGCTTCTCTTTGCGCGAAGTAGTATTGAAAATTAACCATTCCGTCCGGTGTTTCCGTTGGGTGTTCAGTTTGAAACCACCATTGCAATAAAGCACGAGAAGTATCACTTACGCCTTCATAATTATTATCACGCCATTTTTTTATTTCTTGCCGTAGCGTATGCACAAGAGGCGGAAGCAGTTTTTCATACCCCTTTTCCCGCAATGCTTCATCAGCCGGAAACCAACGGATTTTTGGGTCAAGTATTGCATGCGGTGATTTTGGAAAATTTTTATGTAGTGCCATATTATTTATTGTTAAGCAATTCTAATATCTGATCTTGTTGCTTGATAATTAATTCCTGATTCTGCTTGTTTTGATCAAGTAGCTCCTGGTTTGTTTTTTGTATCATCTCAATCGATTTAGTTTTTTGAGAATATTCTTTATATATCGCAGAATTTATATGAAAAGAATCAATGATTAAAGTAGCTACCATTACTACTAAAATTACAATAACACTAAGTAAAATAAAATTTACATCTTTAAATCTAGAGTCTGTCTCTTTTTTAGTTCGGGTGCGGTAACGCCTCCGCTCTCAGGTATTTCAATTTGTGGTCTCTCTTTTTCCATATCAATATATTCCAGTTATGACATAGATATCATTTTCCACTCTTACCTCTAAATCTCTACCAATTAACACGGATGAATTTATGCCACCAAAGGAAACATTATTAAATCTAGCGCCGGGCCCAAATTGAACACCGCCAATTCTTATGGTTTTTTCTTTAGACGAAATACTACCATCCGAATGTACATTAAAGATTTGATGAAAATTTATACGCATATTTTAAATATTAACTTCAATTACTTTCATTGTATCATTTCCAAAAATGTCCACGACTTTAACGGCAATTTTACGCCGTCCTTTCTCGCATTCGCGGGAAACGCTTTTCAGTTCAATGGAGCGGTCTTTTTTCGTTCGGAAAGACTGCCACTCATTCTCAAAAATATAATTTCCCGTCCACGCTTCCTCAATTTCTCCGTTTTCTTTTTTTACGCGGACAAGCTCTTTTTTACTTTCAAAATCAAAATCAACCGCCCAATAGTCAATCCAATCCGTCCATTTTTTAGTCAAAACCTCTCGCTTTACAATTCCGTCTTTGTCTTTGGAAATTTTAATGATATTGCCTTGTTCAACTAAAACTTTATCAGAGCCTTTTTTGAGACTGGCAATAACATTGTCAACAATATCCTGATTATAATAAACGGAAAAATCAGTCAGCTCTATTGCCACTGTTCCGGGTGTTCGCTTTCCGGCAGATTTGATATGCGGTTTAACTTCTATATAGCTCACATCATGAAATTGAATTTGATTTTTCTCAATCGCTCGCTTATCAAAAACTTCTCGTGGAATATGCTTAAGGGCTAAATCAATTCCTTTTGCTTTGGCTTCTTCCTGGATTTTCGGAAACAACCCCATTTCATATTCAAAAGAAAGAATATCAACTTTGGTGATCTGTTTTTCAATACACTCTTTGATTACTTCCTCTACAAAAAGCCGTGAAGCGGGTAAGTTTATTGGTCCAATAGCCACCAATCGCCCCGCTTTTTTAGCGGCAAAAGTTTTGAAATTATTTGTGCTTTCCGCTTTATACGCTTTGACAATCAGCTTTACAAAATCAGTTTCTTTTTTAGCAAGCTGTTTTTGCTTTTGTTCTTCTCGTAAGTCAGGATTGACACCAATATAATGTTGGCGTTCGTATTTACCAAGGTTCAGTATTTCAAAGGCTCGGAAATCTGTTCCCGTTTTCTTCATTTCACGCTGGACGCTGATCATTCTTTTTCGCGTGGTGTGAATAGAAAATTTACCAAGATCAGAACCAATCCATTTTCTGCCTAGTTTTTCCGCAACAGCAAGTGTCGTTCCTGAACCGCAAAAAAAATCAGCAACAAGATCGCCCTCATTGGAAGAAGCTTTTATTATGCGTTCAAGGAGTTTTTCTGGCTTTTGGGTTGGATAATTAAGTATTTCTGGAGAATTAACAATCGTCTGAAAATTTGCTATATCATTCCACACGTCAGAAACGGGCACGCCTTTTGACTCATCCAAATAAACCCTTCTTGTTTTTGTTATGGGTTTATATCGCCTTCCGTCTTCATCAACTTTTGTAAACCTCTTTAATTGTGCCTCCGAATAGTCTTCAAATGGCTTGTTAAAAATTATATCTTCTGATGATTTAGAGTAGTAAAGAATATTTTCATGTCCTCTTACATAATTTTGCACCATACCTTTATATCCAGACGCAGCAGACATTGTCCAAACAATATTTCTTCTGAAATTATCTTTTCCAAAAACCTCATCCAAAACCAATCTCATATATCCACTAACGCGCCAATCACAATGCACATAAATACTGCCGTCATCGGCAAGTAAATCTTTCATCAAACTTAGTCGTTCATAAATCATGGCGATAAAACTATCCGCACCCTTGCCCCAAGTGTCGCGATAAGCAAGCTCCTCCAATACATTCGGCTTTTTGGTTAGTTCATCTTCGCCAATTTCCACTTTCATTGAAAAATCTGCACCCACATCAAACGGCGGATCAATATAAATAAGTTTTAGACCGCCTTCTTTTTCAATTTCCTCACGCAATACACCGCTTTTTAAACTGGATAAAATAAGTTTGTTGTCTCCCCAAATCAGCTTGTTTGTCCAACCAGCAATTTGCCTACCTCTGTCATCAAAATCAAAAAGCATTTGCTGGGCTTGTTTTTTGGTATCTTTTGTATTTTCCGCTCTTGGCTCATCAACCATTTCAATTGTTTGAAAGGGTAAGACAACATTAGACACTTCAGAACTTTTCTCATTCCATACAAGCTCAACCTCTTTTTTATCCGCAAAAAGCAAAAAACGAAATTTGTCCGGAAGTGGCTTCCCGGATTCAATATATTTGATAATATCTCGTTTCTCGTTTTCGGTTAGATTAATTTTATCCATAATTTTATTTTATTAATCGCCAATCAACTATTTTCATTGCTTTTGTTTAGAATACTTTTTTCTTGGTCTAAAATCAAGGAATTAATAAGATTTAAAATGGCCAACACTCAGTGTTGGCCACTTATTATTTTAATTCTTTTTTGAGGATTTCCACTAATTGAGTGGGGGTGTGTTGAGATTTGGTGAGACACTTTTGGTTTCCGAGATCGTAGCCCAACTTTTTAAGTTCGGTATCAGTGTTATTGCTTAAAACAATAAGTTTAATGTTTTTAGTTTTCTCGTTTTCTTTGATTTGTTTCAATAAATCTGTTCCGTTAATATCCGGGAGAACGATGTCTAATAAAATTAAATCTGGAGCTTTGGTTTTTCCAGATTGAATCTCTTGTATCTTATTTAACATAGATTGACCATCGCTTAAAGTTTCTACATTAAACCCCGCGGCCTTAAAAGCTATTTGATAAATATCAATGATAGCGGAATCATCTTCTACTAATAATATATTTTTAGGCATATATTTATGTTATTGGTAATTGAATAAAGAAAGATGAGCCCTTATCTTGGCCTTGAGATTCAGCCCAGATCTTTCCGTTGTGTGCTTCAATTATTAAGGTGGACATAAACAAACCGATTCCTCTTCCGGTGGCATAAAATTTATCTGCTTTCTCTCCCCTTTCAAACAACTTCTTAAAGATAAGTTTGAGATTTTTTTGAGGAATTCCTCTTCCAGTGTCTTTAATTTCTATTTGAATATTATTATTTACTACTGAAGGAATAATAGTTACTCCTCCTTTGGTGGTATATTTAACGGCGTTATCAACTATATTGAAAATGGCTGTTTTAAGTTTTTCGGGGTCGGCGTTAATTTTAGGCAATGCTCTCCCTTTCTCTAATTTAATAGTTAATTTTTTTCTTTCAGCCTCTATACTAACTTCTTCTATAATCTCATCTAAGAGAGAATCTACTTCTATCTCTGGAACTATAGCCACCACTTTTCTTCCCAGTTGAAGTTGAGATATATCTAAAAATTCATCAATTAATCTAGATAATACTTTTGTGGCTGATTGAAGTTTTTCTAATCCCTCTTTCATTTTTTTAGATACTTTTCCAAAACTTCCCCCAAGCATTAAATCTAAATATCCAGACATCCCCGAAACCGGAGTTCTTAAATGATGTTGAGTAGCTAGTATAAACTGATCTTTAGCTTTATCTAACTTTTTTAATTCTTCATGGGCTTTCTTTTCTATTTCATATGCTTTTTGAATCTCTTCTTTTTGTTGCTTTATTTCCGCAGTTTGTTCATTTACTTTTTGTTTTAAAGTTTTATTAAAATTCCGAACCTGATTATACAATTTAGCATTTTCTATGGCAACAGCAGCTTGACTTGAAAGCATTTCTAATAATTGAAGGTCTTCTTTACTATATGCGTCACCTGAGTTTTTAGAACCTAAAACAACTATCCCAATCAATCTAGAAGCAGAGATTAGAGGCAAACACAAAGAAGCTTCTATTTTTTCTAAATTCTTAGCTAGTTTTTCAAAACTCTTTTTCTCTTCTTGATTTTTAAATTCTTTAGCTAATATATGTAACTCCTCTCTAATTAACGCTTTTTTAGTTTTTTCTAAATATCTCGTTAGAAAACTATCTTGAACCAAACTAATTCCATTTGACTCATTAAAACCAATAACCTTGGCTATTTTATAGTGAATCTTTTCTTTTTCTTTGCTTATTAATAAAACCCCGGCTCTATTTAAATTCATTGTTTCTTTAATGGTGTCCACAATAGAATCAACTATTTTGTTTAAATCTATACTAGCACTTAATTCTTTGGCTAATTTATTAATTGCTTCTTGATAGTTATACAAATCATAAAAAAGATACCTACTGGTAATTTTTTTAAACCACTTATTTATTAAAATAAATATTGCAACAAAAACAGGAGCAACTGCCAAACCCACAACATATGTTTTTACAGTATATGCTCCTCCCAAAAAACTATTGTAGAACCAAAGCAAAAGATAAAAGAATCCATATACTAAACCAGCCATTATTACATAAAAAACAAATTTTCTTATTATAATCCTGATATCCATTAATCTATATTTTAAGATTGCGTAAGATATCATTAATACTGCGATAAATATTGTTCCATTCCAAACAGGATAAATTGATTCTATTCCATAAACAGGAGGATAAGAAGTAACTCCACCCGAAAAACCAATAAAAAGAGCTAATATTAAATATTTTATTTGAGTTCTTATTATTCCTTTGCTCCTCTCATAAACTCTATTCAATTCGTATATCGCATAAATAACAGCTAAAACAAAAAATAATATAAGAGCAGTATAAAAAGGAGTACCTTTTATATAATAAAACTGATTGAATGCAAAATATAAATCATGTATTAAATAGTTTGTGAATAAGTCTAAATAAATAAAAAACGCCCCTATTAAATAAGAAGCGAATAAAAGGATTTTTCTTTTTAATCCCAAAAATGCTATAACGAAATGAATTAAAAATACTGGAATCAAAATAACTCCAACTTCTGCAATCCGCCACCAAAAAAGAGATTTTTCGAGAGTTACACTTGTGGAGACCTTAAACATACCAATTCCCCAAATCACGACTGAAGCTAAAAAGGCAGACCAGGCTAGATGAACTTTTTTTCTACCTTTTAATAAGCAAAAAATTCCCAATATAGCAGATGGGATGGCCACAAAAAATAATCCCGTAATACCAAATCCATTCATTAATATATTATACTATTAATAAAAATAAAATAAAAGCGATCTGCTGATGTAAAAAAGCCGTTTCTTTTTGCGAAACGGCTTTCGTATTAGGCTTTGTAGTCTATAGCCCTAACGTTTTCTTCTTTCTGATTATACTTAGTAAAAACCTTATTCTTAATAGGGACTAATCTCAGTCCATTCGGAACAGTTCTTCCAGGAGCAATAATGATTCCTGAACCAAGATATACTCCATGGCCCAAACATGAACCGAGAAAAAGATTTCCCGAATCTTCCCTACAACTATTGCTCTCTACAAGAACATTCTTTCTATCGAAGCGAAAATCAGTCAAGCTAACATTTGCCCCGATAAAAACATTCTTTCCTGTTAGGGTGGCCGAAACAAATCCCGTCACAGAGAAAGTCTCAGGATAAAGGGCCGAGAAAAGAATGTGCCCATGCAAAATTTTACAACCAGCTCCTATGACTGATTCTTCAACAACAACTCTGTTGCCAATATGAGCATTGTCGCCAATCACAGAGGCCCTAATGACTGCACCGGCCTCAATTGTGACATTCCTACCGACAATGCTAGCCTCTACAACAGCTGATTTGTGAATTTTGCAGTTTTTCCCCACCTTGTTAAGATTTCGGAAAACTTTCCACGGCAGAAGCACCACCTTAGACATTTTCTTAATCCTAGCAAGATTTGCCAAGGTAAATAGCACATTCGCCACCCACAAGTTAACCCAGTGATTAATCAGGATAGCAAATATATCAGTCATCGGCACCGCATATCCATTATGATCGCCACACATATGATGCGGCGCAGGAACCCGGCAATCAAACTGATCGCAATCAATCACTACCACAGCTTCCACTTTTTTGCCACTTTTCGACGGAAAATACCATAATGGCATTTCTATAGAATCTTCACAGTCTTTTGTTTCCTGCAGAGAAGCTGCCGTTCGTAGCGTAGTTATTCCCTTTTTTAATCGGCACACAACAGGACCTCGCAATAACCTTGCTTTGACTATAAATTGCGACAGAAATTCTGGAGTAAAACACAAACACTCACTAAAAACAATACACTCTTCCTCAAAATCACCGCTAGGAAAATCCATGACTACATTAAAATCAATACCCAATTTAAATAAGGTTTCTTTTTGATAATCATACAATTTCCTGTTTCCAACTAGGCATTCTCTGGGATGTTCTCCAAACGGCTCGATCTTCTTATCCAAATCAACTAACAGATATGCTTTCATTTTTTATCTCCTAAATCAATAGTTATTCAATTGTTTAAGTGCTATCAACACTATACTAAAATATTAATTTAAAGTCAAATTTTTGGCAAAAACTGATATTTTTTGGTAATATGAATGAATGAAGGTTACCAATAAATTATTGTTCGACAAAAAGGAAATCGGGAAAATAATTTTTGATTCGAATGATTTTTGTATTTCCAAAATAAAAAAACAGATAAACAGAAGCATATCAGAATTAAATAAATTTTATAAAATAAAAATTCCAAAAATAAATATTGAATTAATTTATTCCAAGACCAAATTCGATGAGATAATAAAAAGAAAGTCTCCAAATTGGCTTGTGGGAATTACTATTAAGAATAAGATATACATATTCAGCCCGCTCTGTATGGAAAAATACACCTCGCACAATAAAAAAGATTTTAACAAAAATTTAAACCATGAAATTTGTCATCTTTTTAACATGGCTATAAATAAAAAACTACCAACATGGATAGATGAGGGCTCAGCCCTATACTTATCAAAACAAAAAAAGAATCATAGTTTTAATAAATCCGACTGGCTGTTTTTTATAAATAAATTGAATAGCAGAATGACTATAAAGACATTCACGGATCATAATGGCTATAAAATAGCATATCATATGACCGATAAAATAGTTAAAAAAAGGGGGCTAAAATATTTACTGAAATTAATAAAAGAGCCTTCTCGTCTTGGACGAGAAGGCTTGTTTGAAAGCTAGCTGTTGTCGCATCCGCGACAATCACAACTAACTCCACTAGTTGAAACAGACTTGGGAACTGGTTTTGTTAAACGATTCCAGCCCTTGCGTCGTTTCAATACGACTTTTGCCTTCATTGATATCACCTCCTTTCTTATTGTATAAAGGTTGCAGGGTCAAAATGTGTCCACAATAAAGGGCAACCACCTATACAGGTTCCCCAATATTTGCATTTCATACATTTCTCAACCGGATAGCGCCAAAGATCTTTTCTAAATTCAAATGGAACGCTATCAGGGTTATTCCATTCCTTAAGAAAATCATTTTTTAGAAAGAAATTTCCATTTCTTCCTCTAACATTATTAATTAATGGAGCATCGGAAAAGTGAGTGCATGGGAGAATAGACCCGTTTGTGTCAAAAACCGCACCTTCTCCTTCGTACATATGGCATCCCACAGATATCCATTTCAAAGCAATCATTTCATTCAAAACATCTTTATCTATAAGACATATAGGAAATGTTGCGTTTAGATGAAAGGATAAATTTGCGACTCTAGCCTTACGAAATAAAGAGGTGACTGTCTCGCCCAATTCTTTCGGAGATAAGCACTGGTCAGCAAAAACTCCTTTCTCGGAAACTACTGGTATAGCACAGTTAAAAACACTTTTTTCAACTCCTAGTTTCTGAGTTAATCTTACAATATCTAACAAATGATGATAGTTATTCTTGGTTATTGTCGTTAAAGAGCTGACAGACCCAACAACAGAACAGTTTTTGATTCCTGCCAACGTTTCTGCGAAACTACCATAGCAACAAGTCGCCATGTCATGCTCTTCGGAGCTGGCTGATATCAAGGAAATAGTCAACTTATTCAACCCGCACCGGAAAATGTCTCGAGCAAAAACCGGATTGGAAAATTTTCTTCCGTTACTCACAATTCGTTGTCGGTTATTCAATTGGTTAAGTACTACCAATACTATACTAAAATATTAATTTAAAGTCAAATTTTACTAAAATAAAAGGCGGTGAAGATTGTTTTCTTTTGGAGATTAAATCTTCACCGCTTTGAGCTTTTGCTCTTTTCTGCCAAAGTCAACTGACTTAGCATACTTTAGTATTTTGGCAAGAAATGCCTCGTTAATGTCTGGGAGCCATTCATATTCTCCCAAAAGGGTTTGAGGGGCGTTCACTACCTGAAATTGGCATTCGTGAGTTATGTACGGAACATATTGAGCTGTAGCTCTGTCAAAGATTCTTTGTAACTTGCTCAACAAAGATCTTGAGCTGTAGTCAGCTGAATCGCCGTAGTAAAAACCCTTAATGCCAAGATGCTTTAGGGAGATATCGTTAATCCAGCGAATACACTTGGGTCTGGGATGAACAACATGAAATGCTTGGTTGGTTGACGGAACGTCAATCAGCTTAGTTAAAGTTCTTCCTGCCCAGTCAATTGGCACTATGTTCAGAGTAGAAGTTGGAGAAAGACCAATATAGATTGGCAATGTAAGCATTCCATCGGAGTCAAAGAAGACTCCTTCTATCTTATATTTTTCTAGTTCCTGTCTACTTTTGGCGAGTAAACTTTGCCTTAAGTGCCACAACGCACCCTCAAACGCATAATACCCATCAAAAGAGGATATATGGCCCGTTTTAGAGTCGCCCACCATAATGGCTAAGCGATAAATAGAATAGCTTCCGTTCTTCCGTGCTCTGACTAATCGTTCAGCTTCTTTCTTTGTTCTTTCATAGACATTGCGACATGTCTGACCTTTGTCAAAGTCATCTTCCGCGAAGAAAGAAGAATCTCCTGCCACATAAGCCGTGCTAACTTGATGGAATTCTTCAATCCCCAACTCTTCTGCTAAATGCAAAAGGTTTTTAACTCCACCAACATTAACTTTGCTTATCTGCTCGGCTAAAGATTCCTTAAACTTGATTGAAGCTGCGCAATTAACAAGCTTGTCAATTTTTCCTTTCCACAAATCCCTTTGAGAAAGAAGCACCCCGCAATTAGGCAAAGTTACATCACCTTGCCAAGCAACATTTCCTGCTAAAATACGCTCTTTGGCCTGCTGGCCGTTTTTGGCTCTGGTTAGACAAATAATCTTGTGCCCTCTCTTTTCTAAGAGAGGAGCAAGAGTAGAGCCGACTGTTCCAGTAGCCCCAGTTAACAGAATGGTTGACATAATACACCTCTCTTTCTATTCTTGCCTTATTATATTTTTAAAACTGAGAAATCTCAGCACTGTCTGCACTATAGCAATAATTATCTCAAAAGTCAAATTTCTGTACTAGTCCATATGATATGATACACCAAAAGACCCTTGAAAAACATAAAGACCGACGCATCGAAGACCATCTTCGACACATAGTTCAGTTAAATGTATGAAGGTTCAACCTTCATATATTTGAGTTTAGATAAATAACGTCTTTTCTTTCCACTACAACTTCCCATCCTTTTTCTTTTGCATGATCATATAGCTTCTGATTTGGATTAAAGCAAATTGGCCTTTCTACTATTTCTAAAAAGGGAATGTCACTTTCGGTATCACCCATGCCAATTGATTCCTTCAAGCTAAGTTTTTCTTTTTCAATCGCCCTTCTTAAAACCTCCGCTTTATCTTCAATAAAATCAAGATAAAGAACTTCTCCAGTAAGCTTTTTTTGATTGTCTATTTCAAGTATTCGGCCATATGATTTATCAAAGCCCATTTTCTCACAAAATTCTTCAACTAATATTTTGGGAGAATGAGAAATAGCTAAAAGATAATAGTTTTTCTTTTTTAATTCCTCTATAAAATCTCTGGAGTATTTATAAACCCGGTTTCCGTGAAAAGAAATAACCTTTTTAGATATTTCTAAAAAATCATCATATTTAACTCCCTTAATGTTTTCTATAAAAGCAGTAATAACCGCATGAATATAATTATCATAAGAACCGCTTCTGTTGAGCCAGTTATTATATGCTTCTTGGTATGACTCTTTTGTTTCTTTAGAAAAAATCCCCTCTTGAATAAGAGCATCTGTTAACTCTATTAATAGACTAGATCTAAAGATAGTCCCGTCAATATCAAAAATAGCCACCTTCTTCTTTTCTTCCATAAATTTAATTATTTATTTTTATCCTCTAGAAATTTTTCAAAAGACCGGTCGTAGGTCTTTTCTGCTTCTTTTGAAAAATAGCAACCCGGCAACTCCCCTCTTTCCCGATGATATTTCACACACTCACAACAAAGCCCTTTCCTCTCACAAGGATAACTACAATTACAATTATTTAAATTTTCCTCTCTTCTGCACTCCATAATTTTTTATTATTTGAGTAAAGCCGGACTTCACCCAAGACTTACTTTCTTTAAGATTAACACTTTAGATGCCAAAAAACAACTTACCTACTTCTTTTTATTTTTTTACTCCTGACCCCTTTTTACTTTTTTATATAATTTCTGTTTAAATAGACATTTGCGACTTCTGGTAACTATTTTGACTGCTTGGATCTTCCGGTAATTTTAAATATTTTGACGCCCAATTTTTCATGAAAAAGTATATCTTCTGGTCTTATTATGCTTGCTTTTAAAATTTCTCTTGGTTACATTAATTTTTTATTTTTATTAAAAAAACCTGAAGCAATAGGAGTTTGCTCATCAGTAAAATTATTACCGAAAAAATAAAAGGGCCGTAGTTTTTTTACTACGGCCTTTGATCGAACACTAGATACAATTTAGAAAAATCCGGTTATTTCACGATATTGATGCTGCTCTAAAATGTGAAGGATACGTTCGTTGTCAAAAATAACGACAACAATCATAGAACGAAACCGATTAGGATGTTTAAAGTTTCGCAAACGACTTATGTCCAAATATCGTCTACCCAAACCATCTTCACAAAAAATACTATAAGCGGGAGAAGTAGACATAAGCATGCCATTTTTTGTCCACGGACGCTCTAATGATATTTCAAAAACTCGTAAAGCTGTGTCGCCATTACTATTCTTGGCATACTTCACAAAAGGAAGCCAGTGCATCCATTCCCCTATTTTTTCTCCGTTAGAAAGGATAAAACCAACGGGACCATAACCTTTTTGTAGTTCCGAAAGATAAAGCACTCTTGGAGGGCCAGGAGGTTCTGAATGATGAAGAAAGTTACTTGGATTATCTATAAAAATCATACTATCTTCAAAATTTTCCTTATAACCGCTCTTGCCCAAAAAAGTTACAAAGTGCCTACATTCGTCAAACGAATAGCCAAGCTCCTTAGAGCTAATAAAGCACAAGGAGTTTCCTTTCTTAATGATTTCGGACAAAGTAACTTCTTCGCTTTTAACGGAGGCAAATTCCTCAAACTGATACCAGTATATTCCGGTATCCGAAGCTACAAAAATAACTGCCGTTATGTAGTTAAAAATAACGGAAAAAACCACTTCTCCTTTTCTAACACAGGTGATAGAGCCAGTAGCTCCCGTTATAGAAACAGGTGATTCAAACATCTCCTCCCAGAGGGTTTCAGCATCGCAATCCTTCAGAAGATCCCCTACTTTTGCCAACTGATTTCCATCGGAGACCTTTTCAAGAAATAATTTAAGTTGCTTAGATCTGTCAGTAGGATCAGAAAAAAACATTAATGGTTGTCTGGTAGGATCTGCCCCTGTTGGCCAACGTTTGTGAGCGAACTCATCCAGTTCTTCGGTTATAAGAATGCTGTGACGATCAAAATCTCGAAGACGTTCAGAAATAACAAGCTCTGGTATAGCATCAAGCCCAAGAGTATCTCCTTTTCCGTAATTAACCTTACGTAAAGTTTCAGCACAATCAACATCCATTAATTCTTGCCAAGCCCTTAAAAGAGCTTTAATGCAAACATCACAATACTGTCTTTCTATTCCTTGCATGATATATTCTCCTTTCTATTTTTTATTGTAAAGGTTCTTTATTCTACCAACTTAAGATTAGCTCAATAAAAAGAAAATTTCAAGTTTAATTTGAGAAAATAGCATCAACTCTGATTTTCCTAATATAAAAAAGCTCCTGACCCCTTTTTCTGCAAAAATTAATCTATTAAAAAGGCCGTAGCGGAATAATTTCCGAAACGGCCATAGCGAATTAATTCGCATTATCATTTATTGCCGATAATGCGACCATCGACATCCCGGATAAAAACTGGATTTCGAGATGAATCGAACACAGCGTGTCCGCCACGATCACCCGGCAAACCCGTTCTCACAATCTTGAGATCTGTCTTTCCATCAGAGCGATTGCGATGGATCAGTGTCTCGCCACTGCGAGAATTGTGAAAAACAACATCACCTTTACTCATTTTTCTACTCCTTAATTAGTAATGACATCTTTCAACCGAAAACAATTTTCGGTTTTTGTGCTATTTTTAGTATAGCAAATAACAATGCTTTTTTCAACATTTCATATTAACTCATAAAATTCAGAGTTGACACCATTTTTTGAGCCCGGTCCTCTTCATTATACCTCACCTCAATATCAATATAATTTAAACAAAAAATGTGCTTAACCCGGTTAAGCACATTTTGTATAAAAGACGGATCCCTAGCTTAAAAAAGCTCCTGGCCCCTTTTACTCCCTTTTACGCTCCCCTTTTACACTTCTTTATAATTGTATTTAGAGAATTAACTAAACTTATTATTTTAAAATCACTTATTATTTTTTTTAAATCATAGCCCCCTAACCACATCTTTTCAATTATTTCTCTAATTTCTTGATGAACTTGATACCCCCTATCTTCAATATTTTTGAATTCTGAATTATTAATTACTGTAAGGACTTCTTTTAATTCCTGAATTCCATTATTTGTATAGCCTAATTTTTTGCAAAAATCCATCCATTTGTCTAAAAAGGCAATATGAGAAAATTCATGTATAATTGTGCTAGGGATGGGGTTAGAAAAATTATAAGAAGAAGCTTTTACCGAAAGCAAAATGCATTTCTTCTCAAGATATATGGCCGATGTTTTGGTAGTAACGATATAACACTTAAGGATTTCTGGGAGATTGTATTCATAAATTTTAAAAATAGTTTTCTTAAGATCCTCATCTCTATTCCATAAAGTATAATATTCTAGAATTTTTTCTTGGGCTATTTTTTTATCTTCTTCTGTAATAGAAATCTTATCTGGAAATTTCTTCCCAAACATTTCTTTATATTTTAGAGTTGATTCCCAAGCCCTCTTATTTATTTGTTCATCATATTTAAAATCCATAAAATTAGAAGGGTGGACCATCAATGCTTGACAGTCCACCCCTTGCTAAGAAGGGCAAGGCATAAGTTAAACGCAACCGTCACAGTTGCATTCGTAACATGGGGAAGGACAACCATCATTGGATGTCCTTATTCCTTGCGGAATTTCGCTGAGCACCTCAGTAATCTTCAGCATTTTAATTAATTCTTCCATGATACTTTCTCCTACTCAATAAATGGTTTTACAATGTCTTCTGGGTTATCGATCGCCCATCTTAAAGGACATCCTCCGCCACAATCTTGATACATTATACAATCTCTACACTTGAACGAAGGATATGATCCTACCTGGTTGTAATAACCCAACACAGTTTCTGAATTTATCCACTGCCTTAATGAATCAGCGTTAACAAAATCGGTTCCGTAATGCCCTATTGGATAACCAAATAGAGCGTTACACATTAAAATACTTCCACGCTCGTCCCATATCAAGCCCTTACCCTTCCTAAGCTGACATACGCTAATGATTTGATCTTTTTTCTTAAGCTGTTTGATAAATTCACGTTCGAAGAGACAAAAAGGAATCATCATTTCAAACACTAACTTGCCTTTTGTAATTTTATCCAACTCAGGATAATCCCTCATAATATTGGATGCCAACTCACGAGAGGGAACCATGTAAGTTGAGTCTGGCTTATTGTCCGTAAAAGTCGTGGAACAAAAATTAATCTGAACTCCTTTCGCTCCACAATCCATTGCAAATTGAACCATCTCCGGAAGACTGCCACAGTAGAAAGAATTATAGGTAATTGCGATTTGGCAATAAAACGCAACACAAGCTCTTTCTACCCCTTTTTTCATTTTGTCAAAATCAGCTGAGCCAGAAACTTCTTTAAATTGTTGTGGACCCCAAGCTTTGAGGGAAAGCCCCATTTTGTCATTTGGATTTCTTTGATATTCTTCCCAAAATTCATCATCTCCAAAACGAAGAGCGTTTGTTACTAAAATACTCTTTATCCCTATCTCTTTACAGAAACGATTATATTTAGGAAGAGCATCCCACAAAGTAGGCTCTCCCCCAATAGGAAGCATCCCTTCAACCCCTATTTCTTTTGACAAGAGCGTTAAATCTCTTGCCAACTGAAAAGACATTTCGTTTGCCTGATAATCTGTCCCTTCAGCATAGCACCAACGACATCTCAGATTACATCTCCTGTTAACTGTAAGCCAAGACATTTTTGGTTCAATTCTATTCTTCTTTCCTTCAAACATTCTACACCCTACCTTTCTTATTTTAAAGAGCTAAGGAGCTAAAAATATTCTTTAGCTATTACCTTAATTTAACCACATTTTAAGAGCAATTGCAAACCATCCGGACTGGGTTCAAGGAATTAACGCACAATCAGACTAGTGGTATAGTAAGAGTATATGAAAAAGAAATACCACCGTCTAACTCTAGCTGATCGAGTTCCTAGGGGAGAGCTTAAGAAGGAATTAATGAGAGGATTAAGAAGAGAAAGAAGATTAAGACAGAGTAGAAAATATGCTCATTATCGCAAACAGAGAATTAAAGACATAGTAAGCATCTCTGAAAGGCCTAAAGAAGTAAAAGATAGAATTGTTCCTGGACACTGGGAAGGAGACCTAATAGTGGGAAAACAACACAGTAGCGCACTAGGAACATTGGTAGAAAGGACCACTAGATTAACTCTTTCTACGAGAAGTTTTATCAATTAATTACTGGTCGGAAATGTGCACTAGAAACTTAAGTTCAGCTCCTGACCCTTTTTTCCCAATTAATAATATTTTATTTTTCTAAGAAAAAAAACTCCTGACCCCTTTTTTCAAATTTAAATATTTGGGTTTAATATTTTTTCGGCTGGAGAAATTCCTCCCAAAACCTTGTGAGGGAAATAATTCCAGACATCGTTTATTAAGTATAACATTCTTTCAAATTCTTCCGGACTTTGATTTTGATCAAGCTTTTTTACTATTTCATCTAATTCTTTATGGCTTTTTTCATTATAAATAATTTCTTTAATCTCATCTATAGTTATATTCGCTTTATATTTTTTGATTAAAGCCAGAAGGTTTTTTTCTATTTCTTTTCTTTTTTTAGCGATACTTTCTTTTGTCTCTTTTTTCACCGATTTTGCCATATCTGGATATACAAACATTTTGTCATCAAGACCGCTCATTTCAAGCTCATCCATCAACTCATTAGCAATATCGCCCTTAATACCCTCTTCTCTCCCAAAATTTTTTTCTAAGGCAGCAAGTCGCATCTGCTTTCTGGTTTCTGGGTTATTCTTTTCTTTTTTTATTTTTTCTTGCTCTTTTTTACTTAAATTTAAAAAGGATTTTTTTGTTTCTTGAGCAACCTCATAATTTTTTTTAACAAACTCACTTCCTAAACTTAGGCTTTTCGCTCGATTTATCCACGCAAGACCTTCTTCAAAATCAAATTCACTAATATAACTACTGCCTAAATCAAGATATGCCTTGTAATCCATTAAATTTAAATTTACAGCATTTCTTAAATCCTTTCTTCCTTCCTCTGTCTTTCCTAGCATAATTTTTGTCCAGCCCAAACTTCTAATAACTTCCGGGTGATTAGGATCTAATCTATCTGCCTCTAAAAAAGATTTTTCTGCCAAAGAGAATAACCCTGTTTTTAATCTGGCGACTCCTAAAAGATAATACCCATAGGCATTATTTGGAAATTTTTTAATAATTTTTTTCAAAGCCAAAATTGCTTCAATAAATTTATTTTCATTCATTAAAGAATCTACTTCTTCAATATATTTTTCAAAATCTTTTTTCATAAGTTTACTTATTTATTTATTTTTATCCTCTAGAAATTTTTCAAAAGACCGGTCGTAGGTCTTTTCTGCTTCTTTTGAAAAATAGCAACCCGGCAACTCCCCTCTTTCCCGATGATATTTCACACACTCACAACAAAGCCCTTTCCTCTCACAAGGATAACTACAATTACAATTATTTAAATTTTCCTCTCTTCTGCACTCCATAATTTTTTATTATTTGAGTAAAGCCGGACTTCACCCAAGACTTACTTTCTTTAAGATTAACACTTTAGATGCCAAAAAACAACTTACCTACTTCTTTTTATTTTTTTACTCCTGACCCCTTTTTTATTTGTGTAGTGCCATGGTTATTTAATAAAAATATTAATGTAATTCTTGTATGCATAACTTCTGTCGTATGTTCCTTTCTCGTCTTGTGCATACAAAATTCCTATCTTTATAAACCTATCTATAACTTTTTGAGCCCCTGCACGAGTAAAACCTGTCCAATCCATGACTTTTTTTGTATTCACAATTGGTGAACCAAAAAGTTTTTGCAATACCAAAACGCCACTCTCAGATTCTCTTTTTGCAAGAGTTTGTATTTTAAGTATATCGATATCTCTTAGTTTCCTAATCTGACTTGTTATTTCTATTGATTCTTCTGCCGTTTCAATAACACCATCAAGGAAGAAATCTGCCCAGCTCTCAACATTACCATCATGATAATCATCAAGTTTTTGATAATACACCTTTTGGTGTTTTTTAAAATAAGAAGACAGAAACAAGACAGGGTTCTCCAATAGATTCCTATGACATAATAAAAGTGTTATCAGCAAACGCCCGGTTCTTCCGTTACCATCCAAAAATGGATGTATGGTTTCAAATTGTGCGTGCATAATTCCAATGTGTAATAACGGGAGTACTTTTTCCTCTTCATGAAGAAACCTTTCCAAATCATTTAGCGTGCGTTGCATTTCATCAACAGGAGACGGAACAAAATGTGCGTTATCCGGTCTTGTGCCCCCGATCCAATTTTGAGTTTTTCTAAATTCACCTGGATCAGAAAAATGTGTAGCTCGCGCCCCGGTCATCAGCTCTTTATGTATTTCTCTTATTAATCGCAGAGACAGCGGTAAATCCTTAAGACGACTTAAACCGTAATTCATTGCTTTTATATAATACAAAATGTCATCAGCATCTGTATCGTCTACACTAATACCCGCGTCCTTTTCAAGAGCATCAATGATGGTCGCCTTTGTCCCTTCTATCTGCGCTGAAGAAGTCGCGTCTTTCGCCACGAACATTTTCAAAAAGAAATCAACATCAGGAAGAGCACTTTCTGTAGTAGTTCCATCAAGCTTACCTACCAAACGGTCTGCTTTAGCGATTTTTAGTAAAATGTTTTGAGGTATTTCAAAAAGTCCTTTTGGAGGGAAAGGATTAGGAATAAGAGCTGAATACCCTTCTTTTTGCTTTATTTTTTTACCTATTTCTGTATTCATATACTTAGTATCTATTGTCTTTATAGATATATACTATCTTACATTATAGTATATATTTCGTCAATACATACATACTATCTCTCAAAACTTCATTCTCAAAAATATAATTTCCCGTCCACGCTTCCTCAATTTCATAATTTTATTTTTAGCTCGGATAATTTGCTCACGATCCATTTTTTCGCTTCTTGTTCGTCTTTTTCAATCGCCATTTCCACGCCTCGCTTGGCAATTTCAAGTAAAAATTTTGATAATTTTCTATCATTAAACGATTTTTCAATTAACTTTTTGATTTCTTTTTGTTTATCTACTTTTAAAATAGGAATTAAGGTTGCTTTTACTTGATCTGGTCTCCAATGGTTGATAATTGATCCGCCAGCGTCACGCTCAATTTGTTTCTGCACGATTACGGAATTTAAAACAAGTGTTAAGTACTCTGGTATTATCTGTTTGTTATCCATTTTTAATCTCAAAATACCACCAGATACAATCATTTTTTGCGGTTCTTCGTTCAAAAAATAGGCCGTGCCGGGCGTTGCGTCTTTTGAAAGCAGAATTTCACCTTTCTTTGGCTGATGTGTTTTTAATGTTTCGTATATTTCTTTGGATAAAAATTGCTGATTATTGGTAGAAAGCTCAAATTTTGAAAGATTGCTCACGCGGACAAAGGGCACACCGTTTTCTTGATATGCTTCGCTTCCCGGTTCAACACTCTTTTTCACTTTTACCAAATTTCCCAGCTCATCAAATCCGCTCTTGTATTTTTTCACCGCTTTAACGATTTCGTCATATTTCGGCTGAAAATATTCTGCGTCAAAACGATCTGATTCTTTGGTGTTGGAAAAGTTTTTGACAAAAGCGAGTTCGTGTTTTGGCTTCCAGCTTAAAAGTCTGAGTTCGGAAAGGAGTAATTGCTCGGCTTGGGAATAGAGATAGTCTGATTCTAAAACTAACTTGCAACATTGAGAAACTATTTTGTTTAATATTTCTCTTAACGCCAAAATATTTTTAGGTATCGGTAAATTTAATAAATCGTGTTCTTGAAATCTTGGGTGCTGAGTTCCGCCCTGTCCCCAAAATAAAATCTTTTGAACAAACTTGGTTAATAAAAAGGGAGTCAAGAAAGATATATTACCTTTATCCTTACCTCTCAATACAAAAAATTCAGTTGTTAAATATGCTTTATTAAGAAAGGTTGGTATGTATGCGATTTGTTTTAAATACGGTCTAAGTCTTGAGATTATGACATCTCCGCTTTTCGCCCTTCTTTTTAGGCTAATTCTTTCCTCTGTTTGTGCAAGATTCTTTGTAAGAATATGTGAAAATGCTGCTCCTGTATCATAAATTTCAACATTAGAATCTTTTGGAATTTCGTTTTTTTTAATACTTAAGATAATATCACTCAAAGAAATATTTGAGTTATCTTTTAAAATTCTGAGAGTATCCAGCTTTTCCGGATGATAATATTCCGAATCAATTCTAAAATCAGAATTTTCTTTTACCGTTTTATAATTTACAACTGAATATTGCATAGTTATTTTTGAGTATTACCTAAAAAAATTTCCAAATCACAGATAGTCTGATAATTCGGGTTTCTTAATTCATAATCAAACCAAAAGTAGCTACTTATACGTAGCTTTTTTATTATAGTTCCCAGATTTTTTATATAATCATCCTTTAAATACAAATCTGTAGCACCTGCAGCATCGCTAAGATGTTTATTTTTGTGTGCCGCTGATTGATGACGAATTTTATGAAAATTATTTTGTTCAAATTCATTTTTTATTTTCTCTAACTTCTCTAAGCCCGACTGTCTTTTTTTCTTACGAATATCTGCCAAAATATCACCGATTAGCCTTTCATCGTTATCAGAAAGAAAAGTATATAAAAAATAATCAGGGCAAGGGTAATCTTCGGATATTTTTTTAACAAATTCATCAATCTTTTTATCTTCCATTGAAACACTAATAGATTTTTCTTTGTTAATTATTCCCCCAAGAAGTGGCTTTATTATTAACTCTTCTTTTTTGTTTGAACATAAAAGAGTATGTAAAATTTCTATGGCTTCATTAAAGGCATTGTTTGCGGATAATAAAAGAAATTTATTAGCTTTGATTCTATCGGTTGGCAATGATTCATATATTTTCTCGCAAACCAAAAAGTTAATATCTGCTAAATAAATTAGCTTTTGAACTTCACTTAAATAGTTCTGTGTTGGGATAGTTGTCATAGTTTATTTCCAAAAAATTAATTTTTCTGATTTTGCCCATTTAATAAACTTTTTTTCGCCATGCCGTCGTAGCTGATTGATCTATTATTGCCTGTGAATATCGTTATTGACATAGTTTTATCATTTTGCTATACTTAATATGTCTTTCGGTTCTAGCTATAGAACCGTTAGGGTTATACATCCTAGGATCGCCCTCTTAATTGAGGGCGGTTTTGTTTTTAGCCGTTTTTGCGATGTTTTAAATCCTTGCCCCATAGTTCATTTATATCTTTTAAATTAAAATAGCCATGCCCGCCAGTTTTTAACTCGTGGGAAATATTACCTTCCGTAGAAAAAATAAAAACCTTTTTACTCCTATTTTTTAGGTAATTTACCAATGCCAAAAAATCAGCATCGCCGCTAAAGAAAACTGCGATATTATATTTATCCATATTATGGAGAGCGTCAATCGTCAACTCCACATCCATATTACCTTTTTCTATAATTGATTCTGTGTCGCCCTCAATCACAAAAATTCTTTTCAGCTCTTTTTTTCTCACTGTAAAGTCCAATCCCTTTTTAAGATAAGTATAAAATTTGTGCTTCCCCTTTAAATCATAATCCCTTGTTCCGTCTTTTGGATAAGCGTCGTAATAAAAAACTTCAACCCTGTCTGAATTAAACTTCTCCTTGAAATAACTCTTGAGTATTTGGTACTCAATAAATTTTTTCACAGATTTTACCGCATTCCAAACATTGGAAGCGTCTATAAAAATGTAGGTTATGTTTTTATCGGACATATTATTTCCAAAAACTTAATTTTTCTGATTTTACCCATTTAATAAACTTTTCCGCCACGCCGTCGGGCAATTCGCCGTCGTGATTGTGCAAATCATGATTGATTATCATATGACCGTTTTTATCTAATTTAGACTGACCGCCTCCGTTTTTCAAAAATACATACTCGCCAGAATTATCCTTGCCAGATTTTTCCGAAACCGCAAAGAAAATTGGATAATCTTTTTTCTTTGGGCAAATTTTATCGTCCCATTTCTGAAAAAATAGAACGCTTGTTTTAACTCCTGCGTGGGGTTTGAAAGTATTTACATGCAAGCCAACTACAGCGAGGATTCTTCCCTTGCTTGAAATATACTCACGAATATTTTTGTCCGAGGTATTGTTAAAACGGCCTTGCGGTAAAACAATCGCCATTCTTCCGCCTGGCTTCAGAAAGTTTAAGTTTCTTTCAATAAATAAAATATCACGGCCGACTTTTGACTTCGGTTCGTTTTTGTCGTTGTAGCCAAGATCGTATTTATGGATTATGCGAGATTCTTTGATATCGCCGGCAAACGGCGGATTCGCCATTAAAATATCAAAGTTAAATTCTTTGTAAGAATCGGGGTCTTTACGCAATGCTTCAAGCCGTCTTAATCCCGCTCCATAAACTTCTAACCAGTCACGATTTTGAATTGATTCATTCCAGCGGTCATAATCTAAATTATTTAAGTGTAAAACATTGGTATTCCCGTCTCCAGCAATGAGGTTTAAAGTGCGAGCCACACGCACGACTTTTTCATCAAAATCAATTCCAAAAACTTTTAACACATTTTCTCTTTCTTCTTCAGAAATATCAGTGTTTTGAAATAAGTGCCCTGTGATTTGGAAAATTGTATGCACGGTAAAACCGCAGGAACCGGCGGCAGTGTCTATCATATATTCCCCCGCCTTAGGATTAAGCATTTTAACACACATATCAATCACATGACGAGGAGTGAAGTATTGGCCTTTTTCGCCTTTTGACGATTTATTAACTAAATATTCAAAAGCTTCATCTATAATTTGCAGATTGGAATTAAAAAGTTTTATATCCTGCAAGCTAGAAACACTAACGGAAAGATGGGATGGTGAAAGTTGAAGCTGGCTGGCTTCGTCAAACACGCCCGGCCATTTATTTTTAGCTTCGTCAAAAAGTCTTTGAATTTTGTTTTTAAGCTCTGATTCGGATTGACCAGTATTTCTAAATTCCAAAACTCTAAACTTACTATCATCAATTCCCTCTACGGCCTTTTTTAAATCATCGTAAGATTTTTCTTTCGTTTCCCCATATTTAACATAAGACTTATCGGCAATAGTTATTGGGAATTCCTTTTGTTTTAAAAAATAATTAATAATTTCTTTATCTTTACGACTTTTGTATTCATCATATAGTTTGGTAAATATCATTTTAAAAACCTCTTCAAATACATCCACTCCCGCATTCGCTAAAACTTCATCTTCCATTTCCTGAATAATAGTTTTAAGGGATTTTCCTTCATTAGGAATTTTATCTTTAATAATTAGATCCTTAAGGGTAAATCTCTCTTTCAAAATATCTTCAAGCGTTTGTTCGGCATTAGGAATGTCCGTAATGTCTTCAAAATAATTCGGGTCTTTGCGGTTATAGTGTGAAATTTGTCCGCCATTGGTCCAAACGGCAATTGGCGCACCAGTGGCATTGGTATAAGAACGAAGCTGACTTTTTCCGTCTTGAAGTTTCGGTTTTTTAATTTCTACAATAATATACTCAACGGTTGGACGGTCTTTATCAAAAATAACAATGTCAGCAGATTTTATTTCGCGACCAAAATGAATTGCATGCTCAAATTTAATTCTTTTCTTAGGATAATTATATTCTTTTAGTAATTTCATCGCATAAAGTTGACGAACAACTTCCTCTGGCTTTAAAGTAATTTCTTTGTTGCGAATAACACAAACAACATATGGCTTACCGTCTTTAATTGTAATTTTTTCTTCAAGCTCATCAACTAGCTTTTGATCAAAAATAAAAAAACTGTAATTTGAATCTTTAATTATATTTGAAATTTTTTTCATTTTTTCCTTTATTAAATTAAATTATTTTCTTTAAAACCGAAGGCTTTATTCTTTGTTATTATTATATGATCTAAAACATCTATTCCCATTAACTTGCCTGCTTCTTGAATTCTTTTATTTATTTCTAAGTCGTTTTCTGAAGGCTCTGCGTCTCCGGAAGGATGATTGTGAATTAAAATTACGGAAGCTGCGTTTTGAGACAAAGCATATTGAAAAATTTCTCTTGGGTGAACTAAGCTTGCATTTAATGTTCCGACAAAAAGATGTTTTTTGAAAATCATTTCATTGCGAGCATTCAGATATAACCCAAGAAGGTGTTCACGAGATTTGTCTTTTAAATAGCTACATTGGGCAATTACATCTTTTATTGATTCTATTTTTGGTAAAGTTTCCTCCCCCATTTCCAAAGCTCTCCTTACCATCTCTACGGCCGCTAAAATTGTACAGGCCTTGCTCGAGTTTATCCCCTCAATTTTTATCAAATCCTCATAAGATAGTTTTAAAAAGCGTTTTTTGGAATATTTCTTTAAAATTTGCTTAGAGATTTCCAAAACGTTTTTTCCCTCTTTGCCAGTTCGCAAAAGAATTGCCAAAAGCTCCTCGTCTCTGAGATTCTGTGAACCTTTTAAAATCAACTTTTCTCTTGGTCTTTCAATTTTTGGGAGGTCTTTTATTTTCATTGCTTTTGTTTAGAATACTCTTTTTTGGGGTTAAAATCAAAAATTTAGAGTAATTCTTTGTATTTATCATAATTGTCTTTAATCATTTGTTTAAAGCAAGCCGTTTCTTTTCCTTTCTTTAAATCGTTCTTGTGATAAACAAGAAGCGCATAAACACTTCTTGTATCTTTATGGACAGCAACAATACATCTATTTCCCGAAGCCTTTCTTGATTTGCTTGTTCCGGCAATCTTAAACTCTATTTTAATTATATCTACCTTTTCTGATTTAATTATAGTTTGGGCGATAGATGTTTTTAATAAAAGATCTAAACGTTTAAGTTCTTCAGTAATCGCTCGCCGAGTTACCTCCCAAGCATTCTTGTATTTCTTTTTAAAGTTTTTAATAAAATGACGCTCGGCAAAACTCTCTATCTCCACTGAATAATTAGTAGACATTTTTGGAATCTTCTTGAGTTATTAATTCATAAGGAATAATTTCATCCGGAGAACATAGTTTATAGGGAAGCTGGTTATGAGTAAAGAGAACTATTTCATTTGTTTTTTTGTCTTTCCATTTTTTAGCAACATCTTTTATTAATTTTAACTCTTTATCTGAAAGCTTTTTTAAAGATTGCTTTTTGGAAGTCTGGTTTTCAGAGATTAAAAGCATTTCTCCTTTTCTATCTATGGTGATTTTACCTTCTTCTTCCAGCTCATCAATAGCTCTAAAATATAGATCTGGAACCGGGCCATAATTAATACGACGATATTGCATACCGCTCATACTCTCAAGATTATTGTAAAACCAAGCAAAGTCGCTTAGATAAAGCATTTTGGCTAATTTAGTTTTTAAAATCTTACCATCAAAAGCAGTTCCGTTTCGAATAAAAGCAAGAATCATCTCTTTATACTTCTCATAATCAATCTTTAGGCCCTCTACTTGGCATAAAGAAATTCCTAAAACATCAGATAGTTTTCTAATTTGAGAAAAGGTGAGTTCTGTTTTTCCTTTTTCAAAGGCAATATATGAAGATCGGGAAATTCCTAGCTTTTGAGCAAGTTCTTCTTGGCTTTTCCTCTTTTTGATTCTTGCCTCTTTTATTTTTTTGTAGTATTGATTAGTCATACTTACATTATATCATGCAAGATGTCCAAAAGTCAAACTTATCAATGTAGATATTTTAGACATTATCAATTTAGAAAATAAATAATGCTATCAGCAACACAAAAACTATTATTCCCCATGGCGCCCAAGCTTTTTCTGAACTCTTAAACTTTTCGAAGCTTTCCCAATTATTACGATTCCAAGCCAAGCGACGACCATACTTTATTGAAAAATATATTAGCCAAACATAAAAAGTAAATAATCCTATTACTACTATAAAAGAAGAACTTTCGCTAATTAAAACTTCTCCTAAAATTCTAAGTCCCAAAAATGCTAAAAAAACATCCCATTGTTTTCTAACTATCATATTGAAAGGACCAAAAATAGAAAAAGAAGATTTAGTTAAATAATTAATCTGCTCTTTTTCTAAGCTTTCTTTGTTTTTTATATTCTCTTCGTTTGAATCAAACCACTTCATATTTTTTTATTTTTTTTAATTAATATACTTCAACTTTATTTAAACAATTATTATCCCAATATAAGTTTTCTCCATCAAAATAATAACCATCTCCTCCGTATATACATACTTTTGCCTCATCTCTACACCTAGAATCATAGTAATAATTATATCCATCTGTAAAATATTCCGGATAATCTGGATCTTGAGTGCAACCATCAACAATTAATTGACTACAACCACTATCCCAAAAGAAATTTTCTGAAACTGGCTTATAGAAAAACTCCTCGTACGGTAAACAAGATATTGAATTTCTGCAACTGCTATCTTTAAAATATTCTCCTTCTGAATAATAATAACCAGGAAAAGCTTCGGCACTAACACATGGATCATTATAGTTAGGATAGACGTTTGTCCTGCTTCCATATGGAATTGTCATTATAGTTGCTTTTGTATTCTCATAATCAGACGGCATTTCTCCGAAAGCCCAATTTTCTGCAGTTGTCTCAATATAATAATAATCTCTGTTGTTATTTAAGCTATAATAAGAACCGTCTGGGTTCCCCGAAAAAGCAACAGCAATTGCCATATGGCCGGGCAAAATCACCAAAACAACATCTAAATTCATGGCATCAATAATAGCAGCGGCCAAATAACTGGTATCTTCGCAATCTCCATTTTGCTCAGCAAGGGTTTCTAAAGGATATTTTGGGAAATCATCATAGCCAATCACATCATCTCCAACATATCCCAAGGATTGAATAAAAGATACTGCAAATTCAGATTTTATATATCCATTTTTACTAGCTTCGTTTTTAAGCATTTTTGCTATTTCTTGAATATATTTATTGTCACTTGTAACATAATCCACTCCATGACTCCCATGGGCTTTATTCTTATAATAATCATACCAGTCCGAAGGAAAAGAATAATCCCAAGTCCAATGCATTCCTCCATAATCCCATTCAAAATGCTGTGCTATATGCCTATCTCCGCCAGCAGGATGAGCATCTTCTCCATCTTTTATTCCATCTCCATCTGTATCACTACTCCAATCTGAACTACCCAAATTTTGTTCTTCCCTGTAAGTTAGGCCATCATTATCATTGTCAGCGTTCATCTTTTTTTCTTCTATTTCTTTCTCAGCTAACTCTTCTTCTTTTAATTTTTTTTCAAATTCTTCTTGTTTTGCCCTAGCCTCTGCTTGACTTCTTTTTACCGATTCCTGTTGTGCTTTTTCTTCAGCCTGTCTTTTTAAGACCCCTTCTTGCTCCGCTTTTTTTTCTGCATCAGCTCTAGCAAGTGCCTCTTCGTCTGCCTCATTCTCCGCCTGCTCCTTTTTAATATTACTTAAAGCTAAATCATGTTGTAATAATTCTTTTTCGTATTTGTTCTGCCAAAAGACTTTGTAAAAAATATTAGCTGTAGCGTTAAAAAAACTATTCTTAGCTATTTTTTTGTTAAATGAATCATTATATAAAAAAATCCCTACCAAAATAAGCATTACTAAAATAATTGCAATTAACCCAATTTTTAATATTAATGATTTACTTAACCTTTCCATAATTTTGAGTTTTTATTAATTCTGCTATATACCTTCTAAGAAAAAATCAAGGCAAGAACAATAATTGTTATTGCTATCAAAATAGAAATAATTATATTTCTTTTTTGAGATGTATTGTTATTCTTTACAATGTTTACATTTTGTTCTTCCGACTTTTCTAAAAAATAAGCGCTTAATATTCTTGAACCAAATGTAAGAATTATCATATAAATTAAATTCCAGAGAATACTCCATTCACCAGAGAATAAAGAAGATATTAAGGCGATAGGTAAAACCCCAATTCCTAATAAAAATAATCCTACTATTAACCAACCTAAGCCCCATAGAATATAAGCTATCAAAGCAGAATAAACCCACAACGTTAATCCAAATAAATAGGAAGCAATAAATAACGCTATCGATCCCCATATTCTCGTTTTTTTAATAATTATTAATGGGATGAATACTAAGATAGAAATTATTGTTAAGGCGTTTGTAAACCATATTAATGAAGGAAGAATTTTTCCTCCTATCCAAAGCCCTCCCTGAAGAATAAATCCCCATAAAAACATAAGACCGATTAATATTCCCACACCAATAATCCACCATCCAATTCCGAGGATTCCCCCTCCAATAGATTTTAATTTTTCCTTTATGTTGACAAAATTCATAAATTTATTTATTGCTATTATGAAATTTCTCCGTTTGGACTTATTTCAAAGATTATTCTACTTACGTTTTGTTCTTTCAACACGGAACCTTTAGAACCATTTACGCCGAAAACAGCTATTTTGATCTTTCCCTCCCCCTTAGAAACATCTTCGCTACTAACCATTACAGCAACATCAAACTTAATCTTCTGACTTCCCCCAGTTCTATTGCTAGCCATAACATATTGACAAGTTGCATCTTCTCCAAGAACCTTGCCATTATCTTTCGCAATTTGAAGATTAGTGTTACGAATTCCTCTTTTAATACTTAATAAAGTTGCTTGAATAAATTCTTCTAATTCCATATTATTTTGAATTATTTATTATTTTAAGAAGTCTTTCATAAAATCCCTATATTCCGATTCGTCTGTGATTAGCGTTGTTTTATCTCCGCTTGCATCTTTCATAGATATTTCTTTTGATATCTTGCTTATCAAAATACGGTTTCCATATTTATCTTCTAACACTACTCCCGAAGACGTGTCCACAATTTTAGTAAATTTTTCTATTCCAAGACTTCTAGGAGCTAGATTATTCATAGCAACAATGTCATTTACATTAAAAATTTGATTAGAATTTTCATCAAACTCATTTAGTGGTTGAATAATGTAATACTGAGTTAGATCTTTGGGCTGGTCTTCGATATTATCAAACTTAACAAAACCCTTAGCAAGACCATAGAATGAACTATGTTCAGAGCTATAGGTCAACGTGTTCGTAAGCTCTATACGTGGAATAGACCTATAATCAGTTAAGGACCACCTTAAACTTCTAACATCTTCAAATAAATTAGCGATCACTATTAATAGAGCAACAATGATTACTACAAATATTATAACTAATTTTTTCTTATTCATATTATTTATTTTTATACTTGATAATCAAACTAATGAAAAATATTGCGGTTATTACATCGATAATTCCCCAAATAGCTTTATCGCCTAAAATAACCGGAATGAAAGGATTGAATAAAATTCCAATTACCATCAAACCCCAGAACCAAACTGTTTGTATTTTTTCTTTTATGTATAAACAATACAGATAATAAATAGCTACAGCCGTAACAATAAATCTTAACAATGTATAATATCCATATGGCCAATCCAAAAAACTTAAAAGCAACAAGGTAACAGCTAAAATTCCAGGGATTATTGTAATTTTAATTTCTTTTAATTTTTCCATAACATTTTTTTCTAATTTTATATTATCCCAATGTAATAAATCCGTATTACGGTCGAATTTCTCTACATCTCCCACCAAGGAATAAACTCCATTTTTATATTCAATAACCTTATTACCAATAATTGTGTTTATTTTATACCTATATTGCCTTATATGGTTTTCTGTATAATCTTTTGCCCAATCTAGGGCATCGCCTATTTCGGTAATAGTAGCGTTTTTCTTCTCACATAAAAAAACAAGAACGCGATATGCATTCCCTGTTATGTGTAGCTTCTTTTTGTTTTCGTCAAAGATTTTTTTCTTTTCAGAACCTAAAATAAATTGTTCGTGCTTATAAATCATTAAAATTCACCAGTTTAAATATATTATTCTAATATACCACTTTTTAGCGCTAAAATCAAGGAAAATAAGGTACATTCTATTCCAAAGTGAAACATTTCAAACAAAAAAGGTTGCTCGGCTTGGCCGAGCAACCGCACTAACTATTTCTTACCGCTTAATTTTGGAATTCTTGTTTTTTCTTTTTAAAAAGTAAAAGTAAAAAGATTATAGCAATTGAAATCAAAATCAATAACCGCAATGAATTTTGGCCTTGACATTCTTACTTCCTCATAATTAAAAGAGAATAGTGTTTAGCATGAACTTTAACAATAAAATATTGAAGGGAAAATAAAATGCGTGATTTTTCTAAAATTAACCCTAGAATTGGTTGGAGAATGATTGGCGACGAAATGGTATCTTTTAATTGTGCCAATCAAGAAATTATAATTTGGAACAAGATTGCGTCTCAAATTCTGATCAAATTAAGTAAGGGGCTATCTTCAAAAAAAATCGTAGACTGGTTTGTGGCTAACTATTCTATCGATAAAAAGATTGCCCTCCGTGATATAGAAGAACTTCTTGAAGAGATTTATTCGGCAGGGATTATTAGTTCTAAAAAATCTAAGACTACGATCAAAGAAGAGAGAGAGGATAACGAGGACACAAAAAATGGAGAGAAAGCTTTACTAGAAATAGAAATGAAAACAATTAAAGAATTAATCCCATTCGCCATAACTTTTGAAACAACTTATCGTTGTAATGAAAATTGCATTCATTGCTATATGGATCGCAATCTTCCTTCACTGTCTTTGGATGAAATTAAGCACACCCTAGAACAAATCGCAACTGAAAAATGCTTATGCGTTACCTTTACTGGTGGAGAGTTCTTCACCCGATCTGATGCGTTAGAGATCGTTGAATATGCAAGCAAGCATCATTTCGTTATTGACATTTTAAGCAACGGGTCTCTTATCAACCAAGAGATAACGAATGTTCTTGCCAGTTGTTCGGTAAGACGTGTTCAGATTAGTATTTATGGAGCAACACCAAAAACACACGATGCCATCACTAACCTACCCGGATCATTCCAAAGAACAATAAGGGGAATAAGTCTTTTAAAAGATGCTGGGATAAAAGTGGAAATTGCTTTTCCCATAATGAATAAAAACTTTCATGAACGATATATGGTAAGAAATTTAGTGACATCAATGGATTGCTTGATTTCGCCCAGCCACATGATAACAGCCAGGAACAATGGCTCAAGAGATACATTTTCTCTACGTCTTAATGACCGTCAATTAACGCAATTTCTAGAAGACAAAGAGTTGTCAGGGTTTTATGCAGGACGAAAACCATTCCAAGATCACGAATTTTATTTTAATTTCTCTAATATTTTTGAGGCAGCCCCTTGTTATAGCGGTTTCAACAGTTGTGCCATCACGCCTTTAGGCAAGGTTTTACCTTGCAACCAACTACTTTATGAAGTGGGAGACTTGAAAAAACAAAGCTTTTCAGAAATTTGGCACAACTCTCCTCAACTTAAACGCCTTCGTAGATTGACACTACGAGACTTGGAAAAATGCGCCGACTGTGAGCTACTTTATTCTTGTGCTCGTTGCCCAGGATTGGCATTTTTAGAAGGAGGGGATCTTTTAGGACCTTCTCCAGAAAACTGCCGAGTAGCGAAAATTAATTCGCTTATCAAAACTTGAAAGGAAAAAAGATGGCCCAAAAGAAGTATGTCAAGCCTCAAGCAAAGAAAAAAGGAAACACCAGTTCGGTTGTCGTAGCGGCTATCCACAAAGGATGCCCGTCGACTTCCTCAAGATTCAAAAAGGGATAAAGAGCAAACCCCAAACCCGACTAAATTTTAAATTTAGTCGGGTTTTTTATTTTAATAGTATCTTCAAATTTTATATTATTTTTTGAAGCAAAAATTATAGGTTGTAATGTTTGAGTAAAATTGCTTTTGACAGGAAGGCCCATATTATTCCAAAAATCTGACTTAAAACCCTTTAAAATAGCTGGCTTAAGAGGAATATTAAAACCATTTGCAAATATTATTCTATAATCACCTCTCTGCCCAAAATATTTTTTTATTTTATTTTTTTCCGTAGAAGCATATTGCGTATCAAAATCTATCCAACCATATGGTTTTAGATAAACGCTTGCCCAACTATGTTCAGCTATTTTTTTATTTTTAAGAGAGATTATAAAGCCCGTACTATTTCTTGCAGGAATTTTTAATGTTCTGCACATGGTCACAAATAAACTAGAATATTCTGCGCAATCCCCTTTAAGATCGCTTAAATTTAATTTCTCCGCCCCTCTCCTCTTAACTGGATATCTATACTCAAAATTATAAACAGCAAAATTAAAGATTGATCTTATTTTATCTAAAATAGATTTATCGTTTTTTGTGATTTCCTGCGTTTTCTTCTTAATTTCTGAGGTTTGCTTTAAAAATTCTTCGCTTTTTATATATTTATCAAATGACTTATCGCTGGGCAACGAAATTTTATTCTTCTTAAAATCAATTTGGTTTTTCCAAAGAGTTGCTTTTATGTTTATTTTTATCTCAATTTTTTTTAAATCTTTGAAGTAAAAATATAATATTTTGTTTCCTTGCAAGTCTTTATACTGTTTTTTGGGCTTTGGAAAAATAGAAAAACTATTTATTTTTTGACAATCAAGTGTTAATGGCTGGGAAATCCAAACTTGTACTTCGTTATTTTCTACAAGAGAAAGAAAATTTGCCCTATACTCAATATCAATTTTTTTTGGACTTTGTTTCATGGTGTTATTATAAAAATGTGGTCAGCCATCATTTTTATTCTAATATACCACTTTTTAGCGCTAAAATCAAAAAAAGGTTGCTCGGCCAAGCCGAGCAACCCATGCTAATCTATGTACATCCATGTTACCTCTCCCGTAAAGCTAGAATCACACTCGTCGTTGGAACAATCTAGATTATAATTATTGCCAACATGTAGACGAGGACCGCATCTGCTAGCTGAACCCGAAGAAAAAAGTGGCTTTATTTCTTTGAGACGAATTTTTCCTTTTTGGCAAAAAGGACAAAAAATTTCTGTTTCTTTGCCCACTCGAGCATGGTCTAGATTGCCGTAGCAACCTAAACCTAATTCTTCTGTCAAAAAAGAATTATTTAAAGAAATCATAATACTTCCTCCGATTTCCAAAACAACTCCCATTAGTTCCGGTTCAAACTTTTTGGGAAAATCAAACGACATTTGATTAGATAGTTCAGGACTCATCTTTATTTCCTTTCTTTTAAGATGGATGTAAAATTTTAAAAGATCTACATATTATTTCAGCTTATAATATTCTAAACTTAAAATCAAATAAAAAGCTGCCGTAGAAACGGCAGCTGTTTTTTTTATTTATTCATTTCGCGAAGCTTGTTTTGAGCTTCTTTTCTTTTTTCTTCTGCTTGTTTGCGTTGCTCTTCTACTCTTTCTTGTGCTTGCTCTAGTTGTTGTAGCGATTGACCATTTCCATTACCACCTCTGTTTCTTTTAGCTTCTTCTTCACGTATTCTTTGCTGTAGCTCTTCTGTTTCTTCTTCGGCTTCTTCTTCAGCTTCTTTAGCTTCTTCGGCTTGATCTCTAGCATCATCTTCTTGACGCTTTCTTTCTTTTAGCTCATTTCTTAATCTCTCTTTTTGTTGTTCTAGTACAGTAATAGTTTCGTCTTTTTTAGCTTCGGCTTCATCTTTTTCTGCCTCTATAGCTCCAAGTTCTGCCCTTATTCTTGCTTGTTCAGCTTCATCTCCATTTTCTATTGCCTCTACCAGCAACTGATGAAGTTCTCTTTTTTTAGTTAAAAACTCTTCTTTGGCTTGATTAAATATTTCTTTGGCGGCCAATCTTTGAGAGTGAAAGCTATCTACTATTTCACCAGCAAAACCGCTAACATCTTTGCCTTTAGCTTTTTGTTTTTCAATAATTTCTCCGGCTCTAGCGACATTAGATTCAAGCCGAGCTTGAGCTACTTTTATTCCTTTAGCTTCTATTCCTTTTTCTTTAATCATAACCCTTATTTCCGCTAATCTTTCAGCCGCATATTTAACTTGTAATCTTGCTTTAGCTTCAAGATTAAAGGTAAAAAAATCTCTAATACTTTCACCGGCTTTATCTAGAAAATAAAAGGGGCTTTCTGGAGTTATTCCAGCTTCAGGTAATTCTATTGAATCTTCTGCTAAAACCGGGGCTTGGATTAAAAGAACTCCAAGAAAAACTAAGGTGATTATAATAAGCTTTTTCATATTTTTATTATTGTTTAATAACTAATTATATTATACCAAATATTCCGAAAAGAAAAAAGGAAATAAAATGACTGTGATTCAATCTAGCTTATTGAAAAATAATGATTATCTGCTATAATATACTAGTGTTATTACATTAGGACATTATAGAGCATTAGGACATTTAGGACATTTAGGACATTAAAAAATAAAGAAAGGAATTTAAGAATGGAAAGGCAAAGAGATTACAAGTGGTATGTGGAACCACTAGATTCTCACACGAATCTAGCCGTTTCAATGCAACTTTCCGAAGAGAATTTTGGCCAATTCGCCTGCGAAGATGGTCAATATCATAATCTTTGGAAGTGTTCCGGAAAGATGGCTAGATTTTTCTGGAAAAGCAAAGAAAATTCTGGCCTAATTCTTGATATCTATTGCCAAGAGGGCAATGGAAAAATAAGAAGATGTAATTTTCTCTTCAAAAAGAAAAAAAGGAGAACAGCTAGTCTTTTCAGCTAGCCAATTAAATCTTGTTCTCAACTAAAGCTTTTGCCAACTTTTAAAAAAAGACGGGCAAGAGCTTTTTATTTTATTACCATTCTATTGTAAAATGACGTCAACTCTGATTTTCCTGGTTCAAAATTCAGAACTGATGCCATTTTTTATAATTATTAAAAGGGCCTAATTCCCTGACTAAAAGTGATGCGTCCCCTTTTTCTGTGCGTCCCCTTTTTCTGCGTTCCCTTTTTCACAATTCCTGCTCCGATTCCTGCGAGTAAAAGAATAATTATTTCTAACATTTTATTCTCTTCCTTAAAATTTTATCATACAAGATATAGAAAAATGGAATGCCCATATTAAATTCAATCAAGGAATTTTCTAAAAGAATTAAGAAAGAGCCTGGACGGATTCCACTAACTAAAAGAGAGAATTCCATCATAAAATGGATGGCGAAACCAACAAAGAAAAGATAAGCAATTTTTTTCCAATCATACCTGAAAATAAACAGTAGTGAGTAACCAATTAACACAAGAATTATTCTCAAAAATCTTAAATCTCCCATATGACGAACTACTGTTATAGTAGAATCATTTATTGAAAAAAATTGAGATAAAAATGCGACAGAGAGCCATCCAAATAAAACGAGGGCGGTCCATCCAATTTTATTGGATTTCTTTTCAAACATTAAAAATACATAGGCATATTCAATACCGTAAGATAAAGAAAACCAAATAAAGAAAAGAAATACACCTCCCAAAAAACTTGATGGTAAAGAAATTTCTCTAATTCCCGTATGTAGCCATATCCCCCAATCAACAAGAAAATTTATTCCCAAACCTCCAAGAAAGAAAACTAAAAGAGGAATTTTCTTTTTGAATCTTACTAATAAAAATAAGAAGATGGCTACAAAGATTAAATCAAAAAAGATATAATCTATTCCGAAATTTCTTATGACATCATACATATTAAAAATATTTGAACCATTACCGCCAAATCTTCAATTGTTATTTTTTTCTCTTCCATGTTTCTATTATACGCTAAAGTATAAAAAATAATAAATAGTTTACACTGAGCGAAGCGAAGTGTGGTGTTTGTTGGACGAAATCCGAACTTTCTTTGAGCAAAATCCAGAGGATTTTGCGGATTGAATCCCGCCCAGCGTTTCCGCCCGCCTCCGCTTCGCTTTGGCGAGCAAAAATTCATTTTCCCCACACCCCTTTTTCTTTTTGCCCGCTTGCTTTCGGGC
>CAYMZK010000002.1:0-9217 GCA_964394985.1 uncultured Candidatus Saccharibacteria bacterium
ATCTGACATTGCCAGCTCCGTCTGTTTGCAAGACATAGTTTGCGGTTCCGTCTTCAGATGGCAAGGCATAGGCCGTACCAATTTGTAAGGTGTTGGTAGTAAGAATGTCATTGATGGCAAGGGCTCCTGATATTGTTCCTCCTGCTAAATCAAGCTTGTCGTCTAATGCGCTTTGAAGATCTGCTTGATTAGACAAAGTGCCAGCAATAGACCCCCAAGTTGGACTTCCTCCAGTAGAATCTGCTTCCCATCTGATGTTCCCGCTTCCGTCTGTTTTTAATACATAATTCGCACTTCCATCTTCGCCTGGAAAAGAATAAGCCGTTCCGATTTGTAGTGTAGAGGTTCTTAGAATTCCTGATACTTCCAACTTAGTGGCTGGGGTAGTTGTTCCTATTCCAACATTTCCAGAACCATCAACAATAAAAAGATCTCCATCGGCATCGGCCGATGAAGAAATCATAAATGGGGCGTTGCCCCCTCCACTAACTATTTCCAAGGTTGCTTCTGGAGTACTATCGCCTATTGCTAAAATATTATTAGTGTTATCCCAATAAAGTTGAGAAGCCCCGCCAAAAGATCCATTATCATTATATTGAATTTGACCATCAAGGCCAGAAGAAGTTCCGCTTCCACTTCCTCCATCGGCCTCCCAAGCCAATAATCCAGTAGTAGTATTATATTTTAAAATTTGATCATCTGATGGAGAATCTGAAGGGAAAGTATAGGCGTTATTAAAATTAATATTACCTCCGCTTGGATTAATTTCTAAATCACCACTGCTATCCACCTTAAAAGTTGTATAAATTAATCCGTCTTCATAAGAAATAGCAAATTGAGGAGAGGTGGTTGAAAGAATTTCTAAAGGATAATCAGCGCTAGTGTCACCAATTCCTAAGTTTGTGTTTATGCCCCGAGAAAAAGTAATTGCTTGCTCAAAAGTCACCGGATTTTGAAAAGTAGTATCTAACCCAACCGTAAAGACATCACTAGAAGATGGGTTTACAGAATCAGGCACAAAAGTTACTGCCCCACTCACTCCTAAAGATCCCAGACTAGCTGCCCCAGAAACCCCAAGAGAAGAAAAGCTTCCGTGGCCGCCAACATTGATTCCGGTATTGCCAATATATATTGGAGAATTTGGAATTGATGATTTGGTTATTCCTAAATCAGCTATTTGTTTTTTGAGCGCAGCCAATTCTTTATCATCAATGGTTACTGTCACATATTCATTTTTTTCAATTGTTTTTTCTATCTTTTCAATTTCAGTAATTTTAGAAACCTCTACTTCTTTAACTTTTTCTTTAACAATTATTCCCTTATCAACTAAGTCATCTAATTTGTTTTTTAAGTCCCCCACTTCTTGAGAATTATCAACGAAAACTTTTTCATCTTTTTTCTTCCAAGGATCAATAACATAATTTAATCCTTCAGAAAACTTTCTGCCAAACTCTTTAACTTTCCCAGTTACTGCCCCTGTAATTTGATTAGAATAATTTGTTAAGGCACTGTAGCCGTCTTTTAATTCTTGCCAACCAGACCAAATAGAACTGGAAAAACGACTAGCCGAATTATCTAAAACTAAATAAGTTTTTTCAAATCCATCAACAAAAGGACTGACAGCTTGCTCGGTTTTGTTATTTATTTTTTGAGCAACTATTTGATTTTTTTTAAACTCTATTTCTGCCTGCTCTTCAATTTTTTCAAAAAAAGAATTGATCTTAGCCATCGCGCTTTCTAACGCCGGAACATTTTTTATTTCATCATCGATCCAACTAGCATAACCCGAAACAATTTTATTCTCGGTGACTTGAGAAGAAACATCTTTTAAAATTCCTTTACCAAAAACACCGGTAGAAATTATCAAAGCAAGAACTAAAGCAAAAGCTAAAGCATTACGAGTGTAATGGTTTTTTTTAAAGCCCCTAAAGTATATATTATATATACATTCCCAAATTTTATAGGAAAGTGGACGAACCGGAACCAAGTCTAAATGACCCACCGGTAAATTCTTTGGAGGAGTTTTTGCTTCTCTCTTAACTTCTATTTTTCTTTTGTATTTCTGAACTTTAACCAAGTAATCATCTAGCCATTCCTTGGTCGTCACCCAATTTCTTCCCAGCTTCACCGCCTTCAGCTTCTTCTGCCTTGCTCGTAAACTCAAATAATCCTGCGAGTAACTACACAGTTTTGATGCTTCTGCTAAGGATATATAATTGTTCGGCTTTTGTTCCTGCATATATTTAGTAAATATATAATATATATTATATATAACTATAAGTCCCCTTATATACAATTATCCCGCGAATAAAAAACCCTGTCAACGACAGAGTTGTGGATAAGTATCGGAAAGCCGATATAATATAAAATAAACTTAAAAATGCCCTATCCGATATACCATTTTAACTAGTTTCTATGCTCTGTAAGAGCCCTATTCCCATTAACAAAGCGATTAAGTTACTCCCGCCATAGCTTACGAAGGGAAGAGATAGTCCAATTACTGGCAAGATCGCTAAATTCATTCCAATGTGAGCAAATAATTGAAAGGAGATCACTATCGCAAAACCAAAAGCAAATAATTTAGGAAAATTATACTTTGAAGAAAGGGCTATTTTTATTACCCTCCAGATTAAAATAGAAAATAAAATAAAAACTATTAACGCACCCATTAGTCCCCACTCCTCAACAATAACCGAGAAAATAAAATCAGTGTGAGGCTCTGACAAAAATCCAAGTTGGGTTTGAGATCCATTGCCAAAGCCTTTGCCCAAAACCCCACCAGAACCAATAGCAATTTTTGATTGAGTTTGACTCCAATTAATTCCTAATGTCTCCACTTCCGGAGCTAAAAAACTAAGAATTCTTTCTTTCTGATAGTCTTTTAAAAAGAAAGACCAGCTAAGAGAAAAAAGCAAAATCCCAACTAAAACCAAGAGAAAAAAGTGTTTTAATTTTATCCCCGAAATAATTAAAACTCCTCCCCATAAAGCTAATAAAATTAAAGCTGAACCTAAATCTGGTTGACGAGCAATTAAAAGAAAGGGAACAAAAACATAGAGTCCAGACAAAAGAATATGTCTTATTTTATACATTTCAATGTGCCTAACAGAGAAAAATTTTGCTAACAAAATTATTAAAGTTAAAGTTGTTATTCCAATAGGATCAAAGGAAATCCCCCCGATTTTATACCAGCTTCTAATCCCTCTAATTTCTGGTGCGATAAAAAACAATCCTAATAATAAAATAAGACAAATAAAGTAAATTGTAAGAATAAAATAAGAATTTTCCTTTAAAGATCGCCAATCAAAAAAGCTTATTAAAAACATTAAAAAGATTCCTATTAAAAAGAAAATGATTTGCTTTTTAAAATTTAAAAAATCTCCTCTCCCAAAAGAAATGCTGTAAATTGAAATTAGCCCAATAGCAAACAAAAGAACGCAAGACCCTAATAAAATCCAATCAAATTTTGCAAGATGTTTTAACATTTTTCTTCTAAGAAAACTGGATTATAATGACTTAAATTACTGCTTAAATAGTTTTCTATAAAATCAATATTTTCTATTCCATTTTTATTTAATTCTCCACCAACATATTTTTCTAAAATTGCTTTTGAAATAATTTCAGAAGATCTTTCATGGAACAAATCCGCATAACTAGAATACTTATATTTCTTTAAAAAATTGAAGGCCTCTTGCCAATTTTCTAAGCCACTTTTCCAATCCGAATTGTAAACATCTAAAGGACATTTTACATTTACATACCTGATCGCCGCCTCTATTTCAGAAGTAGTTTTTAAGGGCGCGCTTTTAAATGATCTATTAAAAAGAATGCCTTCGCGATTATGGCTGGCGTTATAGTATTTTGAAAAACTAACTTTAATCTTATGAACATATCTTGAAATGCCATCCTCGCTATTTGGGCTAAGAATAAAATGAGCGTGGTCACTTACTAAAGCAAAGCTTAAAACATCAGCTATTGGGGCGGTTCTTTTATTATTAACCAGCTTCCATGGGGTTGGTTTTCCAAAAAGCAAGTTATCAGCTATGAAAATTAAATTTCTCCTATAAACATTAAAGGCAGAGCGCCCAAGATTCCCAGAATACATCTGATAGATAAAGCGAGAACAATCATTTTCATTATTAAAAATAGGCCTGTTTTCTACCGCCCTTATTATAATGTGAGTTGGTGTAAATTTAACAAATTCCATGTTTTTTTATTATACTATAAATTAAAAAAACAGGCCATGTGCAAAACCTGAATATTTAACAAATAAATTATCCGATACTATTTTAAGTTTAAATTTGGGGATTTAATATATCCTAAAGGTGCAAAACCCTCACTTTAGTAAAGATAGAAATTGTTTTTCTGATAACACCCTAACTCCTAAACTTTTGGCCTTCTTATACTTAGACCCCGGGTCGCTCCCTACAACAACATAATCTGTTTCCCTAGAAACAGAAGAGGAAGTATTCCCGCCTAGTTTTCTAATCCTATCTTTAGCATCATCTCTTGTCATACTCTCTAAGCTCCCGGTTAAAACAAATACTTTATTTTTCAGCTTCATTGATTTTTGTTTGTATCCCTCTATCTTAATCTCAACAGACTTTAACTTATCTAAGTATTTTAAATTATTATCATCTCTAAACCAATCATAAATAGACCTGGCCACCACCGGACCAACATCTTGAATTTCTTCTAAATCTTTTAAAGAAGCTTTTTTAATATTATCAATAATCTTCCACCCAGAATTATTTGAAAAACGATTGATTAAATCTATGGCGGTTTCCTCCCCCACATTCCTGATCCCCAAAGCATAAAGAAATCTATCAGCCGTAATTTCTTTTTGACTACCAATAGCTTTAATTAAATTGTCAGCAGATTTTTCGGCAAACCTCTCTAGCTCTAATAGCTCTCCCTTCTCTAAAGTAAAGATATCTGCCGGATCAGAAACCAAACCTTGATCCATTAATTGATCAATAATTTTAGGGCCCAGACCATCTATGTCAAAAGCTTTTCTGGAAACAAAATGATTAAACAATTCTTTTCTTTGAGCAAAACAATTATTGTTTTTGCAACGAGCAACCGCTTCTCCTTTTTTTCTAATAGTTTCTCCTCCGCAAATAGGGCAACGCTTAGGCATCTTGAAATCCTCTTCCCTGCCAGTTCTTAGTTCCGGTAAAACTTTAACGATATCCGGAATAACGTCGCCTGCTCTTTCGATAACAACCGTATCGCCTATTTTTACTCCTAATCTCTTAATTTCGTCCTCGTTGTGGAGAGTAGCTCTAGAAATAGTGGCTCCACCGACATTTACCGGCCGTAAATGGGCTACAGGTGTTAGAGCACCGGTTCTGCCTATTTGAACCCTTATATCCTCTATTACGGTTGTTTTTTGGATAGCTGGAAATTTATACGCTATCCCTCCCCTTGGAGCTTTACCAACTACTCCTAGTTTATTAAATAACCTGTTAGAGTTAACATTAACAACAATGCCATCTACTTCATAGGGTATTTTTTCTCTTATGCTATATATATGTTTATGAAACTTAAAAACTTCTTCTAAGTTTTTACAAAACTTAGCGTAATTGTCTGTTTTAAATCCTAAGCTTTTAAGAATTTCGTGTTTCTTTTGATGAGTAGAGACGCTATCGTCTATTAAATCATAAATAAAAGAATCTAAATTTCTAGAAGCAGTTATTTTAGGATCTAATTGGCGAAGTGATCCGGCAGCTAAATTTCTAGGGTTGGCGTATTCTTTTTTAAATTTTTCAAATTCTTTTTTGGAAATAAAAACTTCGCCACGAACAATAACATCCTCTTCTTTTTTTAACCTTAAGGGAATAGCTTCTACCGTTTTAAGGTTTTGGGTAACATCTTCTCCTATTTTTCCATTCCCCCTAGTAGAGCCAATTTTTAAAAAACCTTTTTTATAAATTAATTCAATTGCCAACCCATCAATTTTCAACTCACAATAAAAATCTATTTCTTTCCGCTCTTTTGGACTAAGAATCTTTGAAATTCTTTCAAGCCATTCTTTCATCTCTTCTTCTGAGAAAGCATCATTGAAAGAAAGCATAACAAAAGGATGCTTTACTTTTTTAAATTTTTTCAAAGGCTGACCACCTACTCTTTGGGTAGGAGAATCAGAAGTAATTAGATCTGGAAATTGATTTTCTAGATCAGCTAATTCTTTCTTTAAAGAGTCTAGGGCTGCATCAGAGATTTCTTGTTTGTCTAAAACATGATAAAGATAACGATGACGATCAATGGCCTTTTTTAACTTCTCTACTCGCTGACGAGCTTGCTTTTTATCCATGCTTAAAATGATACTTCAATTGCTCTTCTGGTGTTATTGTAAATTCCTACTGATCTTATACAAGCATTGTCGGCTGAACAACTACCACTATCATCAACCTCGATATAGTATTGTTGTCCATTATTCAAAGAGCAAGGACTTCCTTTTTGGCAGTATATAATCTTGCTAATATTATCTCTATCCATTAAAGCTCTTTCTATCCCCGTTTCTGCTGCGTAGTAAGCAATTACTGAATCCTCCATACTTTTGATAATTTTTAGCTGACTAACTAAAATACTACTAATACCCAAAACAAGAGCTAAAACAATAACCATAATTATTATTATAATATACATTGCTAAACCTTTTTTCATATTTTTTTTATTTATAACTTTCTTTATCTTTATTTAATTTTAACACATATTTTCCACAAAAACTATTGACAGGGGGGTAAAAATGCTTATAATTAATAATATAGTGGATTAAGCTAAAAGGTCGTTTAGAAATAAATATTCACATAGAAACATGATTACAGATAACTTATATCCTACTATCAAAGCGGAGGAAGAGACTCCTGAGGAAACTACCGAAGGAACAGAAACTCCAGCTGAGGAAACTCCAGTAGAAACTCCAGCTGAAGAAGCTCCAGCAGAGACTCCAAGTGAGGAGGCTCCAGCAGAAGCTCCAGCAGAAGGAGGATCTGAAGGAGATTCCGAAGGAGAAACTTCTGAAACTCCAGGGTTTTAAAATTTTTTCTTCGAACAACAAAAAACAAGGAATTTATTTTCCTTGTTTTTTGTTTTAATACTCTATTTTAAATTTATCAAACTCTTTGGAAGCCTTCTCCCAAAAAACTTCTACTTTTGATACTCGAGCAAAAAAAGAGCCTTTATGCGACCATTCTATCAACTTCAATAATTTATCTTTTGGACCTTCGGCTACAATCTCTACTCTCCCATCTTTTAAATTTTTAACAAAACCAACTACTCCTAATTTATTAGCTATTCTTCTGGTGCTATCTCTAAAAAGAACGCCCTGAACTCTTCCCGAAATAAACAAATGAGCTCTTTCCATTTAAGCAAAAAAAGGGATTACGTCATTAATCAACATCCAGAAAAGAAAACTAACGAAAACTATAATTGTTATTGTATCTATTATTTTACTCATAGTCCTATTATGTTACCATAAAATAGAAAAATTTCAAGCATTATCCCTAAAATAAAAACTCCCGGAATCAGATAATAAAGAGGAGAAATTTTTCTTCTATTTTTTAATAAAAACCCTCTATATAATAAAACAATGATTATTCCTTCTATTCCTAAAGCAATCGCTCCAGTAAAACTAATAACTTCAATAAACTCTCTTAAGCCTGAAAAAAACAAGACCAAAGGAATAAAAGAGGTCAACCCCCAGGCGATGTTTCTACTCAATCTAAAATCATACCAAAGAGCCTTTTTTAAAGACAAGCCAATAGTAATAAAAGAAGTAAAACAAGCAACTATCCCGAATAAATATCCCAACCTTACATAACCAGAACCCAAAGAAGCCTCTAGGCCAGAAATAGCGTCTTTAGAAACAACAATAGAAGCCCCCTGGATAATATAAATAAAGAAAATGTAGATAACCGCTGAAAAAACAATTCCAACCAAAACCACCTTACTTAAAGAAACTTTTGTTCCGTAAAGCATTTCTTTTATCTCTGGGATAACTGAGTTCCCCCACAAAGAAAAAAGAATCACCCCATAGGGAAGAAGTAAATACTCTAAGTTAAAGGTTTTAAAATGATTAATCTCAATAGAAGAAAAAGAATTAACAAAAAAAGAGGCAAGAATAAAAAACAACAGACATAAAAGAATTAACTCTATGCTTGCCACACTTTTAATCCCTTTATACATCAAAAAGGACCCAATGGTAAAAAAAATCAAGGTAGCTAAAACAACATCAATCCCAAAATAAGAAGAAATAAATTGTCCGCCAACAATTAAATAAGCCAGCATCGCCCCCATCAGGCTCAAAAGTATAATAAAAAAGGTGAAATTTTTCCATTTTATTCCTAAATACTCTTGAACATAGCCTGGAAGACGATGCTTCTCTTTAGTTCCTACAACAACCTGCGTATAAGCTAAAGCTACTAAAAGGGCTACTATAGTCATTACCCCGAAATAGCCAGCTACAACAAAAAATCCGGCTTTAGAAGCGATATAAGGCAAACCAAATATCCCTACTCCAATAACCGTTCCTAAAAAAGCAGCTAAAGCTTTTAAGAAAGTCATGCTTTAAAAACTTTGTATCCTTCTCTAACTTTTTTCTTAACCTTTAGACCAATCTCTTTTCCCTTTTTAGCTTTTTTAACTTTCTCGTGATCCATTTCTATAGATTTTACTGGTTGAGTAAAATCTGTATCTTCACCGCCAATAATATGAATGGTATCACCTACCGAAAGAGGAGCAGAAAGTTTTATTACTGCTACTTTTATTTTAGAGAAGAAATGAATAACTTCTCCAATCTTTTTTTCTTTAGCCATATATATTTTTATTAAGCATTATATATTAAGCGAAACTATAGACCTTTACTATATTATAACATATAAAAAGCCAAAACCCCGACTTTTATCGGGGCCTCGGCTTTCAAATGAGGGAGGAAAACTTAACAAATTTAGCTTAGTACTCGAGTTCGGGTTCGGACGTAGCCGAGGGTACCCGTAAGCCTCCTTCATTAAGCTCTAGTGTCCTTAGGGAATTTTATCCCGCACCCCCTCAAGATCTATAATAAATGGTTCTAATTAAAAAATCAACCCCCTTGTTAGGTTGCTCGGCCAAGCCGAGCAACCCAGTTAACAAATTAGGTGCCCCCGGTAGGAATCGAACCTACATCTAGACGTTAGGAGTGTCTTGTTCCCTGCCTGCCGGCAGGCAGGTATCC
>CAYMZK010000002.1:9317-87965 GCA_964394985.1 uncultured Candidatus Saccharibacteria bacterium
ATTGTGTCCCGACCAGGATTCGAACCTGGATTTAGACGTTAGGAGTGTCTTGTTCCCTGCCTGCCGGCAGGCAGGTATCCATTGTGTCCCGACCAGGATTCGAACCTGGATTTAGACGTTAGGAGTGTCTTGTTCTATCCATTGAACTATCGGGACGAATTATTGTTTGTTATTATAATACTTTTTGGCCTTATTTTCAACTAGTGCTATAATAAAAACATAAGAAAAATAAACTATTAATTTATGAAAAAGGATTTATCTATTGTTGAAATTGCTAAAAAAGTTTGTCCAGCAGTAATTACTATTATTGTTTCCAAAGATCTTCCTAAAATAGAAGGTTTTTATTTAATGCCCAAAGGAGGAAAGGGAGTTATTATGCCAAAATTTAAGGCTGGCAAAAAGCAGCTAACCAAAATAGGGGGAGGATCCGGCTTTATTGTTTCTCCCGATGGCTATTTAATCACCTCTCAACATGTTGTCGCAGACCCCGATGCCGAATATATGGTTATTATTGAACCAACCAAAAAATACCCAGCAAAAGTTTTAGCCAGAGATCCAATAAATGATTTAGCTGTTTTAAAAATAGAAGGAAAAGGATTCCCTTACCTAGAACTAGAAACTTCAAAAAAACTAGAACTCGGCCAAGAGGTAGTAGCTGTTGGCAATGCTTTGGGAGAATTTCATGATACCGTTAGCTCTGGAATTGTTTCTGGACTTTCTCGCCACATTCAAGCAACAAATCATGTCACCCAAGAATCATCTCAACTAAGAGGACTAATTCAAACAGATGCTGCCATTAATCCAGGAAACTCCGGCGGACCATTGGTAAATAAAGAAGGAAAGGCAATTGGAGTAAATACAGCCGTGGTTATGGGCGCTCAAAATATTGGTTTTGCCATCCCTATTGACTACGCCATCAAGGATTTAGAAGAAGTGAAAAAACACGGAAAAATCAAAAGACCGTTTTTAGGCATTAAATATGTAATTTTAAACGAACAAATGTCTGAACAAAACAAACTTCCGGTTAATTATGGAGCTTTAATTATTAGAGAGTCATTAGGAGAGTCAGCTATCTTAAAGGGATCTTCAGCAGAAAAAGCCGGATTAAAAGAATTTGATATTATCTTGAAAGCCAAAGGAGAAAAGATAAGTAACGATAATCCTCTTTCTGCTATTTTGCAAAAATGTGAAATAGGTGAAAAAATAGAGTTAAAAATTCTAAGAAATAAAAAACAGCTTCAGCTTAAAGCTATTTTAGAAGAAAAGAAATAGTTATAAATCTAGTCCGGATTGTTTTTCCATTGTTCTAATTCTAATTTCAGCAATTTCATTAGCTTGCCAAACAATAAATACACCAATAAATGAAGTGATTAAAAGAATAATAATAATTCCTGCTAAGGTTGAAATTTTTCTAGTTAAAAAATTCATGGGGCGATCGACCGGACTTGAACCGGCAACCACTAGGACCACAACCCAGTGCTCTATCCAATTGAGCTACGATCGCCATGGTGTCCCCGGCAAGACTCGAACTTGCAACCTACTGCTTAGAAGGCAGTCGCTCTATCCAGTTGAGCTACGGGGACATATGCAATAATTTTAACCTAAATTTAATCCTTAGTCAACTGTTCTTGAGAAAATAAATTATGATAAGAATTGTTTTCAATCCTTAATTGATCTTCTTTTTGCCAAGCTCTTAAAACATTGTTATAAGCTCTTTCATCTAAAGGAGAAAAGGCTTCTATGTTTTCTAGATCTTTTTGAGCGACAATATTGTATCTGTAAAAAGCAAAAATTCCGATTAAAAGAGCAAAAAGAAACAAAAGCAAGCAAGACTCAAAAGCATGCTTAGCTATTATTAAAGGAATTTTTTTTATTTTTTTAAATTTAATCTTCATTCTTGTTTTGAAAAAACTTTAATGCTAGTGTTAGCTATTACTTGCAAATCAACACTTCTTACTGATAGATCTTTTGCAATTAGTAAAAATGGGCTAGCTTCTATTTTTTGAAAAAAATTCATAAAATTATCGTAATTCCCTTCAATGATCAATCGAAAAGAACTTGACTCCCATAAATCATTGCCAGTCTCATTAGAAGCAACTGGGGATATTTCTATAACAACATTAGATTCTTCGGCTCTGTTTTCTAAATATTGAATAAAATCCACCGGCACTTCTTTGTTAATAAAAGAATTTTCTATTTTTTTTAAAGCAGGGGTGATTTCTTCTCTTGTTTTTCTTAAATTATTTATTCCCTTATTTTCATCTTTTATCAAAACTATTTCTTTTTTAATAGCTACTAATTCGTTAGAATTTTTCTTTATCTTATTTAAATAAGGAAAAGTAAAAGTTAATAATATAATTATTAAAATTACTAAAGAAATTAAAGGAATAATAATAATTTGTTTATTCATAAATTAGTTTCAAAGGTTATATAAAAATCAACATCTTTTTTATTCACCCAGTTTGAAGCCGGAAGAAAAACATTATCAAACCTAGTTTCTAAACTTTCTTTAAAACTAAGAAGGTCTTCTCTTAGGGGAGCGAAACCAGAAAGATTTACAGTCACTTTTTGATCATTAGCGTTGATAGAAAAATTAGAAAGATAAAAATTTTGAGGAAAAATCGCTGAGATTTCTTTTATAATATCTGAGAAATAAACTTTATTGCTATAAAAACTATCTAATTTTTTAAAAGAGTCATTAGCTTGTTTGATTTCTTTTTCTAATTCTTGAGTTTCAGTTTTAATTTCTTGCTGTTCGCTTTCCTTTAAAAAACTATTGCTAATTTTAATCTGATCATAAATATAAGTGTTGATAATAACAAAAACCAAAGTCAAAGAAACAATAAAAAACAAAACCAAAAAACAAAGAATTAAAATCATATTCCTATTGCGTTCCTCTAATAACTCTTTTTTATTCTTTTTAGGTAGTAAATTAATCATTTTCTCTTAAAGCCAAACCAATGGCGGTAGCATATCCTAAAGATTCTTGAAAGGTGATTTTAGGCACCCGAGAAGAAGAAAAAACATTTACCCATGGATTAGCTAATTCTATTGGAATTTTAAGTTCGGAAAATAAAAATGCAGGCAGTCCTTTTAAATTAACCCCCTTCCCACATAAAAATACTTTTTTAATATCTTTATCTTTATTATGGCTTTGATAATAAGTAATATATCTCTTTGTTTCTTTAACTAATTCTAAAAGAACGGGAGTTATCGCATTGGCTATTTTTTTATCCTTTAAACCATTTTGAATTTTTAACTTTTCGGCCTCTTGTTTGTCTTTATTTAAAGAATCAGCAATAGCTCTAGTCAAATCATTAGAAGAAATAGTAATAGAAGAAGTAAATCTTAAAGAGTAACCAGAAAAGACAATGAAGCTAGTGGTTGTTTTTCCAAAATCAATAATTAAAATTGGAAAGGGACTAAAATGATCTTTTACTAAAGCTCTTATAATAGATTGAGATTCAATTTCTAATGCCTTAATTTTAAAACCAGCTCTTTTAATGACAGAAACGTAAGGGTCAATAACTTTCCTGGGCATTGCCCCAATCAAAGCTTTGGAGTTATTGGCAGAGGGAATAATCTCATAATCTAAATAAACTTCATTCATTGGAAAAGGTATATAATTTTCTGCTTCAAAAGGAATAGCGGTTTTTAGCTCTTCTTCGTTCATTTTGGGAATATCAATCACTTGAAGAAAAGACTTGTTTTCTGGCAAAGAAGCCACTACATGCTTTGCTTTAATTTCATCCCCCTTAACCCCCAAAACTACTTCTTTTATGATAGAAATTAATTTCTCTTCATTTTTAATCTCGCCATCAACTATTATCCCTTTAGGAATTGTTTTTTTATTCCAAGAAGCTAAATCCAAGGATTTGCCTTTTTTTTTAAGCTTAACAATTCTGATTCTTAAATCAGAAAAGTCTATTCCAAAGGATTCTGGTTTCAAAGAAAAAAGATTCATTGATTCTATTATACCATTTATTGAACCTCTTGCCAGTTAATAATGCTAAAATTGTCTTCAGCGTAAGGAACAAAAGGACAAGGACTGTAAATTAAATTATTATCTATTTTGTTTTCTCTAGATAAATAACCAGAAACAATTTGACCTCCAGAAGTCCACTGAGTTCCTACCCTGCCCTTACTTACCACAGAGCCAACTAACTCTAGCTCTGAACGAATATTATTGGGATAATGATTTCGACCAAATCGTCCTTTTTGAGCAATAAAAATTCCTCTTAAGTTTAGCTTGTCCGGAGAAGAAGGACTAAGTAAAATATTTTTTTGAGCAATTGCTGAAAAGCCATCAGTGCCATCTTTTAAAACATAGTCAATATCATCGATAATAATAATTGTTGTATCATTATTGGCATTAATTAAATCAGCTGAAGCTATGGTTACTTTTTTATCTACCTCTCCCTCAATCCAAAGATTATCTTCTACAAAAAGAGCCGAACAAGAATTATCTACAGTATAGCTATTATAGAAATATTCATTATTAATCCTGAAATAATCATAATGCCAACCTTCTTCCTGACTATAAGCCCAATCAGCATAAAGGCTAGTAATAATATAGACATCTACTGTACCATCATTATTAAAAATTAAATGATAACCATCAGCATTAGCATCAATATTAGTTGAAGGTGGCAAATAAACTCCTGAATTTTGAGATTTATTTTTAATATTAGCTAAATCTACAGTAATGCCAGTAAAGTCAAAAGGAGTAACTGGAAATTGAAATAGCCCCGAATCACCATTGGTTGTTGTCGTAAAAACGCCTGGCTGAGTAGTGTCGGGGCTACAGCCAAAAGAACTAGTACAAAGCCAATTATTTAAAGCAGAGCTAACTATCGATTGATTTTCACCATCCATTCTAACTCCTCCATTAGAATGATAGGGCCCTCTTATTTCTCTATCAGCTCCGGCCCAAACATTGTCATTTAAAAGATAAGCAAATTTAGCTACTGATTTTCTTCCATAGATAGCAGTTATTTTTCTAATTGTATTTGGAAAATTATCCGTCCAACCGTTAGAATAAATTGTTCTTTCAAAGACTTCACCGCAGTTTGAATAACTATAACCATCTAAAGTAAATTCTCCCAATATTTCTCCGTTAATATCTTTATAATCTTTATTGGTCAAACAATTAGTTAAATTATTATTATAACACCACTTACGATATTCAACTCCTGATTCCGCAATATGCAAAGCTTGCTCCCAAGCATGCAATTGAGCAGTGGATCTAGTTTGAAGCAAAATAAAAGCAAAAAGGCCTCCAATTAAAATAAGAAATACTACTCCAAAAACTAAAACTATGGTAATAACTGAACCTTTCATTGTATATTTCTTAATCTAACATATGATTCTAACTCTACATTGCCAGGATCATTGTTTGGATCAACATTAACTATTAAATGTAATCTCATTAATTTAGTCCCCAATAATCGAATTGGACTTTGAGTTATTAAGCTTCCGTCTGAATCAAAATATTGGAAAATAGGCGGAGAATTACGGACATAAGAAGAAATAATACTTACTTCTTCAGTATCTTCATCATAAACGCCATCAACCGGATTAATTACTCCTTTTTTAAATTGATGAGCTAGTGATGGATTATCTTCTGTCCAAGTAAGCTCAACCTTTACTTTCATAGCATGATTAGCTTCTATCCAATGACAAATACCATTTACTCGAGAAGTAGCATCAATTAATATCTCTAAAGAATTATCATTGGCTTCAGTGCTAACATTATATGTTGAATCTCCCTCCCAACTACCAAGACAATCCACACAATTAATTCTACAAATATCACCAAAATCAGAGCCGTCAACAAATACTTCTCCATATTCTCTATTATTCCAACCAAGATCTCCCTCTGCTGAAATTTTAATTTGAGCTGTTTGAAAAGTCCCGGTAAAAAAATCAGAGAAGCTAACACTGCAAGAACCGCCATCATTAAAAATAACACATTCTTTTGTCTGGCTTCCGGTAATAGTTCCCCCTAAAAAATATCTTACTCTTTCTACTTGTCCATCTTCATCAATATCGCTGTAAAAGATAAATTCTTTATCATCGGCTTTTTCAATGGGATAGGAACCATCGTCTCCTTCTCTAGCCTCTCTTATTTCTCTGGTCATTATCTTTATTCCTCGCCTAACTTCATCAACAGCTAAAGATTGTTGCCAAGTATATGAATGATCTCTATAAAGGTAAACAATAGAACCAAAAACGGCGGTAATAATTAAAACAAAGATAAAAATGGATACCAATGTTTCTGTGAGAGTAAAACCTTTCATCATTCTATTTTATTTAAATTAATTGTTTTACTAACATTTCCTGAAACCGAAGCGGTTCCGGAGTAGCTTGAATAACCAGAAGCATTAACATCCAAATTATAAGTTCCAACTGACAAAGGAATAAAATAAGCTTCTCCGTTTGAATCAGTAAATAAAGTAACATCATAGCCACTTAAATAAAGACGGGCATCAGCTGAAAAAACAGGACTACCTGTATCAGCATCATTTACAATCAATAACAAAGAGTTAGCAGCTTCTAAAACAAGGGTGACATTTTTATTCATGCCTGGGTCTAAACTTACCGGTTGTGGCGGATCAACAAGATTTAAATCGGGATCAAAAGTATATAAGTCCCACTCTAAATTATTAATAGTAATTTGACCTGAATCATCGCTTACATGATTTTGGGAGTATTTATAAACCGGATTACCATCACCATCAGTTCCAAGCAATTTGTCTCCACGAAGATTAAAAGCAGCATTAGAAACCACTGGATTTCCCAAACTATCTGGACCAACAGTTTCTATAGTTAAAGAGCTTAACTCATCTATACTAAAACTATTTTCAGTTAACTGATTACCAATTACTGATAAATGAGGTTTGTCCGGATTAGCCACTTCATCAGAACTATAAGTTCTTTGAGAACTATAGCCCGATTTAGAAACCTCCACCTTATAGGTTCCAGCCGGTAAAGAAAATAAATGAGTACCAGTAGAAGGATTAGCTGTTTTTATTATATTATCCGTATCAGGATCTTTTATTTCAATTAAAGGCGTTGAAATCAAAACACCAAAAGCATCAAAAACATTAACTTTTAAAATTCCGCCCGTTGTTGAACACTCTTGAGCTAAGTTTTTAGGAGCAATGTCAGTTACTAGCTTTAAATTTCCGGGCAAGGGATTTTGCCAAGAAACCTTAACTTCTACTTTTTTGTAATCATTGGGGCAAGTATCTTCGGGTGACGAAACTCCGTCAGCATCATCAATTATATAATCTACTCTAGTTTCAACGGTATAATCTATTCCATTAATTGTTTTAACTTTGCTAGCAATTAGATTTCCATCTGGAAAGTCGCCATCAACCCCAACAACAATATAATCTAAATTTCTAATTGCTTCTATTTCTCCAGTAGCAATAGCCGAAGCTGAAACTTTATTTTTACTTTGAACTACTACTCTAATTCCCAACTGATAAGCTAAAAAAATACCCAAAAAAACTAATAAAAATAAAAAGCTTCCAATTAAAACTTCTACTAATGTAAACCCATTATTAGTTTTTAATTTCCAATTTTTAATTTTTAAATAATTCACAAATTTCTTAATTTTTAATTTTCTCATTGCAACTTTTAGATATTTTTGCAAATATTAATGTTAATTCATGCGCTTCTTTCCACAACCTTCGACAAAGATTTTCTTTATCTTTATTTGCCTTGGCTATCATTCTCAACCAGTGCTTTGTTTCATTAGCTTCTTTTTGACATATACGAATCTTGTTCTTAAAGTCTTTCTTGGAACTTGCTTGATTGGCCTCCATATAATTAGCCCCAATGCTTGTAGCAGATCTTATAATTTGAGATATTAGGGGGTTATTAATTTCATTTTTGGAAAGCGTTTGTATAAACTCAATAGTACCCTCTCCAAAGTTAGCCGTTCTTTCTTCTAAATCATAATTCATATGTTTTAAAAATTATAAAATTATAAAATTGAAAATTCATTGCAAAGCAATGTTGTTATATTCCTTCCATTAATGAATACATTGGCTGAATCATTGAAATAGCAAAAAATCCAACCGCTGCTCCAATAATTAACATTAAAAATGGCTCTATAACTGAAGACAAGTTTTTAGTAGCATTGTCCACTTCTTTTTCAAAGAAATCAGCTAATTTTTCTAAAATAGATGATGTTTCTCCTGTCTCCTCTCCAACAGCAACCATTTGAGTAACTAAAGTTGGATAAACATCTTTGTGATCAGCTAAAACTTCGGCTAATTTTTCTCCCTTTTTTACCCTATTAGAAGCATCAATAATTGCTCTTTTATAATAAACATTATTTAAAGAACCAGAAACAATTTCTAAAGACCTGGTTATTGGCACGCCAGCCGAAATCAAAGAAGAAAGCGTTCTAACCGTTATTGCTGAATAGGTTTTTTTAATAATTGGAGAGATGATTGGGATCCTCAAAACAAGAGCATCAAAAACCTCTTTCCCTTTTTTAGTTTTTAGCAACCATCTAAAAAAAACTATAATCGCTAGCAAGATTACGGGCACTAGATACCAAAAACTAGCTAAAAAGTTACCAACAATAATTACTAACTGCGTAGTAATCGGCAAATCCATTTCCAACTCAATAAACAATTTAGACAGCCTTGGCACAACAATAGCTAGCATTAAAATTCCAATCACAATCATCGTAAATAAAATAACAGCTGGATAAATCATTGCTCCTCTTATTTTTGCTTTAATCTCATGCTCTTTTTCCATTTGTTTAGTCAAAACCCCTAGAACTTTTTCTAGAGTTCCGCTTTCTTCTCCGACCTTAACCATATTAATAAATACATCCGGAAAAACATTTGAATACTCAGAAAGAGCATCGGAAAAAGAAGATCCCTTTAAAACCTTTTCTCTAATTTTTAGAATAATTTTTTTAAACTTTTGACTTTTAGCTTGTTCCGAAAGAATATTTAGAGCGCGAGGAAGCGGAATCCCCGAATTTACCATTACTTTCAAGTTTTTGGTAAACATTGTTTTGTCCACCAGAGAAACTCTAGATAAAAAAGGAATAGAGGGCATCTTAAATTTTGATCGGCTAGATTCTAGATCAGCTCTTACTAAAAAAAAGCCTTTTTGACGAAGACCCTTGGCTAGCTCGTGTTCATTTTTAGCGTTAGTAGTTCCTTTGCTAGCTAACCCTTGTCTATTTTTGGCTATATATGAATATCTTGGCATTATTCCATTATAACTCTTAAAACTTCTTCTATTGTAGTTAGCCCTTGAGCTGCTTTAATAAAACCGTCTTCAATCATAGTCGTCATACCCTCTTTTTGAGCTTGAGCCTGTATCTCATCGCTAGTAGCTTCTTTGGCAATCATTTCTTTTATTGACTCAGTTACATCAAGAACTTCATATATTCCCACTCTTCCCTTGTAACCATCAGAGCAACTTTTAGAGTTTACTGGTCGATAAAAAGGGATGTCTTCAAATTTATCTTTAGCTTTTATTATTTTCTCTTTTTTTAAAACTTCTAATAACTTATCTAAATCACAATATTTAGCTAGGTTCTTAATCTCTGATTTTTTTAATAAATATTTATCACTATCCGGACAAAGACGCCTTACTAACCTTTGAGCTATTATAGCATTTAAGGTAGAGGAGATTAAAAAAGGCTCTGCTTCCATATCTATTAAACGAGGGATAGCGCCAGCGGCATCAGTGGTATGTAGAGTGGATAAAACCATGTGTCCGGTTAGTGCTGCATTAATAGCCAAAGCAGAAGTCTCATTATCTCTAATTTCACCAACCATAATAACATCTGGATCTTGTCTAACTAAAGAACGCAATCCAGTAGCAAAAGTTAATCCTATTTTAGAATTAACTTGAGTCTGATTAATTCTTGGCATTCGATATTCAACTGGGTCTTCAATAGTAGATATATTAATTTCTGGCGTATTTAAAATATCTAACATTGAATAGAGAGTAGTGGTTTTACCAGATCCAGTTGGACCGGTAACCAAAAACATCCCAACTGGCTTTTTAAGATTATGCTGAATTAACTCTAATGCTTTTCCCCTAAAGCCTAAAGCTTCTAAAGTAAAGGCTTTAGAAGTTTCAGATAACAATCTCATAACAATCTTTTCTCCATTAAAGGTAGGTAAAATAGAAACACGGATAGAATATTTAAATTCGCCGGTTTCTATCTTAAATCTTCCATCTTGAGGCATCCGATGTTCATCTAACTTTAAATCAGAAAGAACTTTTATTCGAGCTACAATACCATCGCTAACTAGCTTCGGCAAAACCATAGCATCTCTTAAAATTCCATCAATTCGATAACGAACAATTACCTCTTTTTCGGTTGGCTCAATATGAATATCTGAAGCTCTTTGCAAAACAGCATGTTTTAAAAGAGTATCCACTATTCTAATAACCGGCATTTCTTCAGCTACTTTTCTCAAATCAGTATCACTCTTTTTTTTCTTTTCTGCCTTTATCGGCTTAATATCTTTAGCGTCTTTTTTAATAATATCTCCGAACTCTGCTTCTAGGGTTTTGTGATACTGCATTAAAGCTTTTTTAATGCTTTCGGGATCAGTTAATCGAGGAAGAATTTTAAGATTGGCCTTCTTTTTAATAAAGTCTATAGTTCTTAAGTCTTCCGGATCAAGCATAGCCACTTCTAGCTTATTATCCTCTTTTCTAAAAGCGATAATGTTGTATTTTCTAGCTATTGGTTCTGGAATTATTTTCAAAACATCTGGATTAATTATTTCTTTTTCTAAAGAAACAAAAGGAATACCTAAGACATAGGCATTAAGACGCGCAAGGTCTTTTTTATTAATAAGCTTATCTTCTAATAATATTTCTTCAATTTCTTTCTTTTCTTTTTTGGCTTTTTTTGAAATTGTTTCTAATTGTTGCTCGCTTATTAGTCCTGCATCTAAAATGAATTTTTTTAAGTCTTTAGAATTTATCTTCATATTCCAAGTGTTTTCTTAACCTTTTGAGCAACTTCTTCTAATTCATAATCGGTTTTTACTAAATAAGTTTCTGCTCCTAATTTTACAGCTTCATTAATTTTAGCTATATCTTTAGTGTTGGTAAGAATAATAACTGGAATATTTTCAGTTTCTTTTTCTTTTCTTAGAAATCTTAAAACTTCAAGACCATTAATTTTTGGCAAAGCAATGTCTAGTAAAATTAAATCTGGTTTTTCAGACTTTGCTAAACGCAAACCAATTTCACCATCTAAGGCATTAATAACTTTATAGCCATTTTGAGTTAAAAAATCCCCTAAAGCTTTTTGAAGAGCGGCTTCGTCTTCAACAAATAATATTTTCTTCATAGTGTTCTTACTAATTACGAATATTCGTAATTTGTTTAGATTCGTAATTCGTAGGGTTATATTGGTAATGTAAAGTAAAAAGTTGTTCCTTTGTTTTCTTTAGACTTAAACCAAATTCTTCCTCCTGATTTTTTAATTATTGTTTTGCAGACATATAATCCTAAACCGCTTCCTTTAGTTCTGGTCCTAAGAGCATTCTCGGCTCTAAAGAATTTACGAAAAATATATTTCTTTTCTTTTTCTGGAATTCCTACCCCTTGATCTTTTACTGCAAATAGAACAAATTTATTTCTTTTTAAATAACTTACCTCAATTCTTCCTCCTCCCCTAGTATAACGAATGGCATTATCTAAAAGGTTTTCAATAACTAATTTCAACATTGAAGAATCAGCCATTAAAGTGGAAATCTTAGGATCACCATATATATCAAGATTAATATCTGAAGCCTTAGCATACATCTTATACCTTTCTTCTATCTCGTTTAAAAACTCTTTAATATTAATTTCTTTTTTATGAATTGAAAAAGCTCCTTCTTCAATTTTTGAAACAACTAGCAAATCATCTACTAATTCAATCATTCTGGCAATATTCTCTTTTACATTTGTAAAATACTCATCTTGCTTTTCTTTAGTAATTTCAAATTCATTACTAGATAAAACTTCAAAAGTCCATTTGATATTGGTAAGAGGAGATCGTAATTGATGAGAGACAATATTAACAAATTCAGATTTTAACTTGGAAGCTTCCGCTAGTTTTTCAAAGCTTCTGGTAATAATAAAAGAAATGATAAATAAAACAATAGCAATAACTATAACAATCAAAGCTACCATTTCCGGACTCTTAATATATTTGGTTCCGATTAAATAAGTGCCAGAAGTGGCTCCAATAATTATTATCCCCATCAGAATAAATAAAAACTGAGGACATTGCCAAAGAGAAAGCCCATTCTTTCTACATTGACCAACTATATTTATTTGATTCCAGATTAATTTAAGTAAATCCATATTTTTATTTTATTATACCATAGTCAAAAAAGCAGGCCAAACGATATATTGACCAACGCCCATTTTTTTGCTATATTTATATTAATGTTCTACAATTATGTTTTGTATAGCAAAACAAACAACGAGTTTTATGTGGGCTGTACTGCGGACTTAAAAAGAAGATAAAATAAAAATTAAGAATTTCGTAAATACCAGTTTATTTATTCGAAATTCTTCTACGGGGTATAGTGTAACGGCTAGCACGAGTCCTTTGGGAGGATTTAGTCTGAGTTCGAATCTCAGTACCCCGACACTTCGCGACTACAAAGCAGTGCGGGTATCGTATAATGGCTATTATCTTTGGTTTCCAACCAAATGATACGGGTTCGAATCCCGTTACCCGCTCCAAAAAATTGTGGTATAATACAAGAATGCCAAGAAAAAAAATAAAAAACTACATTCTCCCGGGAACAACCTTATTAGCAAGTTTTTATGCTTCTTTTATTTTTGGTTTTGGGATAATAATTGGTTATATTTTTAGTAATGTTTTTGTAAACAAGCTAATTCATAAAGGAAGAATTAAAAGAGTGGTTTTAGACCACAAAGGATACTATGTCTATTTTCATCATTGGATAATTGGTTTGGCAATGCTATTATTCGGATTTATCACTCAAATCATATATACTGCTCCAATAATTATTATTGGTTGTATTGGCGGAATAATTCTTCATGACTTATACACAGATGATGAATGGTTTAGAGTAGTTGTGAAAAAAAATGTTGCACGAAAATGACATTGCATGGTACAATATAATATATAGGAAGTAGCCAGCCTATTAAAAAGAAATAAAAATTGCTCCGCCAAGCGGAGCAATTTTTTATTATCTAGCGTATTCTATAATTCTATTTTCTCTAATCACTGTCACTTTTATTTCTCCGGGATATCTTAATTCTTCTTGAATCTTTACCGCGATGTCTCTACTTAGTTTTTTAGCGTCATAATCATTAATTATTTCTGGATCAACAAAAACCCTAACCTCTCTTCCAGCTTGAATGGCATAAACCTTATCCACTCCCTTAAAAGTTTTAGCAATTCCTTCAAGCTCTTCTAATCTCTTAATATATTGTTCTAAAGTATCTTTTCTGGCTCCCGGCCTAGCTCCAGATATTTGATCAGCAACTTGAACAATTACAGCTTCTAAGGTTTCGGCTGGATGTTCTTCATGGTGAGCCTTCATAGCATCTATCACATCTTCTCCAAGATTAAACTTTTCTAAAATTCTAATACCAATATCGGTATGAGATCCTTGCACCTGGTGATCAACTGCTTTACCAATATCATGAAGAAGACCAGCTTTTTTAGCAACTTTAGTATCTGCTTTTAATTCTCCAGCAATTGCTTCAGCTAAGAAGGCGACCTCAATAGAGTGAAGTAAAACATTTTGACCGTAACTAGTTCTAAATCTCAATCTTCCTAAAAGTTGAACTAATTTTGGATCTAAATCAACAATGCCTGTTTCATAAATTGCTCTTTCTCCAGACTCTTTAATTTGTTGAACAATTTCAGACTCCACCTTGTTAACAATTTCTTCAATTCTAGCTGGCTGGATTCTCCCGTCTTGAACTAACCTTTCTAAAGCTAGTTTTGCTATTTGCCTCCTAACTGGATCAAAGCCAGAAATAGTTACAGCTTCTGGAGTTTCATCAACAATAATTTCCACCCCAGTAAGCTTTTCTAAAGTTCTAATATTTCTTCCTTCTTTCCCAATAATCCTTCCCTTTAATTCATCAGAAGGGATTACTACCGTCGTAGTTGTTAAATCTTGAGCTTGAGACATAGCAAACTTTTGAATAGCCATAGCTAATATCTCTTTAGCTCTTTCTTCATATTTTTCTAAACCAGCCTGTTCTAATTTTTGCATCTTCCCTAAAAGATCTACCTTATACTCCTGTTCTAGATTTTTCAAAAGCTCTTTTTTAGCTTCTTCTTTTGGAAGACGAGCTATTTTTTCTAGCCTTCTCGTTGACTCTTCTCTTAGCTTCTCTAGATTTTCTTTAATCTCTTTTAATTTTTTAACTCGATCATTAAAATCTTCTTCTTTTTTATCCAAAAAAGATACTTTTTCAGTTAAAGTATTTTCTCTTTTGATTAGTAGTTTTTGAGCGTTAAATAGTTCTCTTCTTTGACTTTCTACGTCTTTATTTGCTTTTTTTATTATCTCAGTAGCTTTAGTATTCGCCTTTGAGATTGTTTCTTCAGCCTCTTTTTTGACTTGAGCAATTTTCTTTTGAAGAGTAACCTCGATCTTGTCTGCCTTCTTTCTGGCTATTGACTGACGAGCAATATAGCCTAAAACTGCCCCCAAGGCTAAGGCAATAAAGCCCGTAGGGACTATCCAAATTAATAAATTCATAATTTTCTAGAAATTGGTCTTTCATGCCAAAATTTAAATTAATACTATATATTAACTATAGCACAAAAAAATAGAGATTACAAGTTTAGAGATTATTTCTTTAAGGTTGGTCTAGCTTCTATAACCTCGTCAATTAAGCCATACTCCTTAGCTTCGTCAGCGGTTAAATAAAAGTCTCGGTCGGTATCTTTTTCTATTTGGTCTAATGGCTTATTAGTTGCTTCAGATAAAATATTATTAAGCTTATTCTTAATCTTAACGATTTGCTTAGCAGTAATTTCAATTTCTGATGCTTGTCCTTGAGCTCCACCAGCTACTTGATGAAGAAGTACTTCGGAATTAGGTAAAGCAAATCTTTTTCCTTTTTCTCCGGCTGCTAACAGTACCGCTCCCATCGATCCAGCCAAACCAAAACAAATGGTAGCTACCGGACACTTAACATACTTCATTGTGTCATAAATAGCTAAGCCAGCCGTGACTGATCCTCCTGGAGTATTTATGTATAGTTGAATATCTTTTTCTGGATCCTTGCTAGCCAAAAACAACATTTGAGCAATAATGCTATTAGCATTAGCATCAGTTACTGGGCCAGTAAGAAAAATAATTCTATCTTGCAATAGGCGAGAATAGATATCATAAGCCCTTTCTCCATATCTTGTTTTTTCTAATACACTTGGAATCATATTATTCTTCTAATAATTTAAATATTTTATTAATTGATTCTTCGTCTTTTACTTCAATATCGTTTTCTTTTCCAATCTCTCTAAGAATTAAATATCTTTTAACTTTCTTTTCAGCTTCTTCTTTTAGGCTCTTTAAAATTTCTTCTTCAGACTTTTTAACGCTTTTTAAGTAATCTTCAAAAGACATTTTTAACCCTTGCTCTATTTGTTTCTTTAGTTGTTCTAACATTTGCCTTTGTTCGTTTTCTACTAGGGTTGCTGGTATCTCTGTTTTAGTTTCTTTCATTATATTCTCTAATATTTCATTTCTAGCCTTAATTACTTCTGACTCATTCTTTTCTCTTTCAATCCCTTCTTTAACGCTATTTTTCAAAGAATCAACATTAGAAAATTTCCCTAAAGATTTGGCAAATTCATTGTTTATCTCTGGTAATTCCATGTCTTGGACTGAAACCATCTTAACATCAACGACAAACTTCTTTCCATTACTATCCAATTCAATACCTTTCTTTTCATCTCCAGCCCTCATGCCAACTAACTGGTCTTCAAATCCAGGAAGCATTCTACCCTCTCCAAGAATAAAGTTATCTTTTAAAGGATTAGCATCCTTACCAGATAAAATGTATTCTATTTGAACAAAATCTCCTTTTTGAGCTGGTTCGTTTTTAATTGTCATTTTTGCTCTAGTCTTTCTCAACCAATTCATTGCTTGTTCAATTTCTTTATCATCTACGGTAACTGACTTCTTTTCTGTTTTGCTAGCTATCTTTTTATAGTCTGGCAAATCTATTTCGGGCAAAACAGCAGTTCTAGCAGTATAGATAAAATCTTCGCCTTTTTTCAGATTTTTAACTTCAATGTTTGGATAAAAGATGGCTTCGATTTTATGCTCAGCAATAGCTTTTTTGTAAGATTCATTTACCGCTAAGTCGGCTGCTTCCATTAAAACTCTTTGCTCGCCAACTGTTTCTTCTACTACATTTAATGGAGCTTTTCCTTTACGAAAGCCTTTAACTTCTAAATCAACTCCAAGCTTTTCAAGGGTTTTGCTTATATAAGAGTTGAATTCGGTAGAATCAACTTTAATTTCTAATTCTATTTCTGTTTTTGTTTGTTTTGTTATTTTACTAATCATATTTTAAACTAAGAATGCAACAATAATTAATGCTACAATATTTAATACTTTTATCATTGGATTAATGGCTGGACCAGCCGTGTCTTTGTAAGGGTCACCAACCGTATCTCCGGTAACAGCTGCTTGGTGGGCGACTGACCCCTTCCCACCATGAGCTCCTTCTTCAATATATTTTTTAGCATTATCCCAAGCAGCTCCACCAGTTGTCATTGACAAGGCGACAAAAAGACCTGTAACAATACTTCCGATTAATAATCCTCCTAAAGCTTCGGGGCCAAGAGTAAAGCCAACAATAATCGGGGCTAGAACCGGGATTAAAGCTGGGATAATCATTTCTTTAATTGAAGCTTTAGTAACGATATCAACACATTTACCATATTCAGCTCTAGTCGTTCCTTCCATTAATCCAGGTATTTCTTTAAATTGCCTTCTAACTTCAGTCACTACTTTGCCAGCCGCCTTTCCAACCGCACTCATTGCGTAACTAGCGAATAAGTAAGGAAGAAGCCCGCCAATAAAAAGCCCGGTAATAATTTTAGGATTTTCTAACAAAAACCTTACTTGCCCGCCTCCATCTAACAGCTCTTGAGCATAGGCAGAAAATAGAACTAAAGCTGCTAGACCGGCTGAAGCAATAGCGTAAGCTTTGGTAACCGCTTTTGTAGTGTTGCCGACAGCGTCTAGAGCATCAGTTACTTCTCTAACGTTTTCTGGCAATTCTGACATTTCAGCGATACCACCGGCGTTGTCGGTAATTGGACCATAAGCGTCAACTCCAACCGCAATACCAGCCATTGAAAGCATTGCCATAACCGCAATGGCAATACCATAAATACCAGCCAAAGAATAACTAAAAATAATCCCTAAAGAAATTATAATAATCGGCAAAGCCGTTGATTGTAATCCTACCGCAATGCCAGTAATTATATTAGTAGCATGACCAGTTTCAGAAGAATTAGCAATACTTCTTACTGGCTTGTACTTTTTAGATGTATAATATTCAGTAATTAAAAACATACCACCAACAACTAAAAGCCCGATAATAGCTGACCAATAGAGGTTGCGTGGGTTTTCAATATTAAGAGCATTAATTACAGGATAAAAACCAATAGCTGATAATAATGCTGAGGCAATTATTCCTTTATACAATGCCCCCATAATGCTTTTCTTTTGACCTAAGCGAACAAAGAAACTTCCAATAATTGAAGCGATAATAGAAATTGCTCCTAGAAACAAAGGCAAAAGAGTTATTGACACATTACCCGGAAAAATTAAGTTTCCTAAAATCATTGTAGCAATAATAGTTACTGTATAGGTTTCAAAAATATCAGCAGCCATCCCGGCACAGTCACCAACATTATCTCCCACCTGATCGGCGATAACCGCCGGGTTTCGAGGGTCATCTTCAGGAATGCCTTGTTCTACTTTTCCAACTAAATCAGCGCCGACATCAGCAGCCTTAGTATAAATTCCTCCACCCACTCTAGCAAAAACTGAAATTAAACTGGCTCCAAATCCTAATGCGATTAAAGCCTCTAATTCTTCGGTAGCAAAATAAAAACCGGAAACAGCTAACAGCCCCAAACTAACCACCAACAAGCCGGTGACTAATCCTCCCTTAAAGGATAAATCTAAAGCTGGTGCCAAGCCCTTAGTAGCCGCTTGGGTAACTCTTACATTCGCTCTAGTTGAAACAATCATTCCAATAAAGCCGGATAAAGCTGACAAAATAGCACCGATTAAAAACCCTAAAGCAGTTAAATGTCCTAAAGTAATCCAAAGTAAAACAAAAAGAAAAATAGAAACAATGCTTACTGTTTTATACTGTCTTTTTAAGTAAGCGATAGCTCCTTCTTGAATTGCCCGAGAAATACCGATCATTCTCTCTGAGCCAGAAGGCTGATCTTTAATCTTTTTAATCAAGTAACCGACAAATAATATTGTAATTATAGATACATATATAGGTAAGTACATCATATAACTGAATTTTTAATTTTTAATTTTTATTATTTCTCTTCTTTCTTTGCCTCGCCAGAGCTTTTGGCGTCGGCGGATTCTACTTCTTTAATTTCTTTTTTTAATTCTTTTTCTGCTTCGTCAGCATTAGCAGCAGTTCTAACATCTATCTTCCAACCAGTTAGTTTGGCTGCCAATCTAACATTTTGTCCGTCTTTGCCAATAGCTAATGATAACTGATCTTCCGGAACAATGCAAAGAGCAGTATTCTTTGGAAGAATTCTCACTTCTTCAATTTTGGCAGGAGAAAGAGCATTAGTTAAATATTCAGCTGGATCTTCTGACCACTCTATAATATCTATTTTTTCTCCGCCAAGCTCATTAATAATAGCCATTACTCTGGTTCCTCTTTGACCAACAGCACTTCCGATTGGATCAATCCCTTCTTCTTTTGATTCTACAGCTATTTTAGATCTTGAACCGGCCTCTCTAGCAATGGATTTAATCTCAACTTGACCCTGAGAAATTTCTGGAACTTCTAATTCAAATAACTTGCTAATTAATTTAGGATAAGCTCTAGACAAAAGAACGATTGGGCCTTTCGGAGTTTCATCTACTTTAAGGATATAAAACTTTAATCTTTGTCCTGTTTTGTAAAACTCTCCATAAACTTGCTCTTCTCTAGGCATTAATCCTAAGGTTTTGCCAATATCTACATAAACATTTCTACTCTCAACCCTCTGAACAATTCCAGAAGCAATTTCTCCTTCTTTTGTCTTGTATTCTTCTAACACCATCTCTCTTTCAGCTTCTCTAATCTTTTGCAAAATAACTTGTTTGGCAGTTTGAGCCGCAATTCTTCCGTAGTCTTCTTTGGGCTTTAAGGGAATCTCTATTTCATCGCCAATCTTAGCGTTTTTGGCCTCTTCAAGCATTATATGTTTTTCCGGATTAAATCTTGCTTTTTCACTTCCTTCCGGCATTTCCAGCTCTCCTTTTTCTAGTTTTTCTAGTTCCTCATCGGAATAAATCATGCTTTCATCTACTACTTGCTTTACTTGCCAAAACTTAACTCCGCCTGACTTTTGATCAAGCTTGGCTTTAATAATTTGGCCCTTTTCGCCATAATCTTTTTTATAAGCAGCAGCAATAGCTGCTTCAATGCTTTCTGCTATTCTTTCAGCAGATATACCTTTTTCCTCGGCAATTTGAGAAATAGCGGAAGCAAAATTCTTTAAATCCATATTGATTATAATTATTTAATAAAAATGTCCGTTTTCCAACGGACACCTACTCATTCTTTCTTAATTTCATATTAACAAAAAAGAAACACCCTGTCAACATGTCAGTGGGCACATTCAACTTACAAGCGCAACACTTGAAGGAAAAAGACTCCTGACCCCTTTTTTACCCCTTTTAGACCTTACGGTACAGAGCTCCCGCTACACAACACGTTTAGAGCTCTTAATTGAAATAAAATTTATGAAGGTTCAACCTTCATACGGTCGTTTTCAACAAAGCCCATGATTAATTTCACGGGCTTCTTTTTTTACCCAATTCCGCCCAAACAAAACCCAGTCCAAAACTCCGGAGCCAGGCTCCTTAGCTTAGGAATTGTATTAGATCTTCAACTTTTTCTGTATCGATTCTTTGATCGAATGATTTTACGTTGACTTCGTCTTTTTGGGGAGTGCCTTCTTTAAGAGAAGTACTTACGATTAGACCGTCTGCATATTCCAATAACTCTTTTGCATTTTCTTTGTCCGCACCACTTCCAATTAGAATATGGAAGTCACCGATACTTGTCCGTACAGCTGACAACTCTTTCATGTCTGGAGCTTCTCCAGTCCATCTTCCTGTTACTATTAAGGCGTCTGATCCACGCTCAATTGCTTCCTTCGCCGATTCTTCTATTGGTCTTTTATTCAAAAGTTCTGAATGCTTTACTTGAATATCCGTGAATAAAGCTATATCTTCAGCGTTAATTTCTTTCTGATATTCTAAAACAGCCTTCGGATCACCCGTAACAACCCCGCAATCAGTTTTTACCTTATCAACAAAAACAGGAATTCTTATAAATTTCGCCCCTATTTTTTTTGCGATGAAAAGACCTGCTCTATAATCATTCCATAAAACATTCACGCCAATTGGAAGTTTTGTTTCTTGTTTTATTCTCTTCCCTAGAGAAATCATCATATCAACTATTTCTGGAGTAGTATTTTCTTGATGAGGGATATCATAATTATTTTCAATTATGATTGCATCCACTCCGCCGTTTTCAAAAGATTTCAAATCTTTTAAAGCGTTCTCTAATATAACGTCTTCTCCTGGAAAATCTGGATAACCTAAAAGTGGTGCAAAATGGATTACACCTATCGCCACTTTTTTATTATTAAAAATTTTATTAAATTTTGTATTCATATTTTAATTATAACAGATAAAATGAGTTCTATGAAAAAAGAGGGGAATGGTCGACATCTGTCGACCATTCCCTTTTGCCTAACCAGGAAGTGATTCTTTTACTGCGATTATCTTCGCCTTGACTGCACCAGACTTCATAACTTCCTCTGCCATACTGAAACATTTTTTCCAATCTTCCGATCTTCCGGCGAGACGGAAAAGAAGAGCTGCATTGGCAGAAACCATCTGCCTAACATAACAATTTGATGTCAGGTCTAGAATAGTTTCGGAAAAGACTCCCTTGCTTATCCCTGACGGTGGAGAAACAGACTCTGGACAAATCGGAGACAGGCCGAAATCTTCGGCCGAGAGATGAAACTCTCTTATCTCTCCATCTTTGAGCTCAGCTACTTGGGTTCCACCTTCGCAGATAGAGACTTCGTCAATTCCTTCCTCTCGGGCTCCGTCTATAAAGCCCCGGACAAAAAGTCCATGCTTCAAATAGGTAATCCCTTTTTCGTTGAGAATCTTGTAAGCCTCAGCTACAACTCGCGGAGAGATCAGGTGATTAACACCCAAAACTCGTCGAGTCATTAGGACCGGAGACAACGGATTAGTTATCGGACCAATGATGTCGTTCATGTGCGGAAGCATTGCGATCTTGTGAGTCTGAAGATGGATTCTCTTGAACCGAGTATCAAGAGCCTCGGTATACACGAACCCCAACTCTTCGAGACAACGCTCTGCGTTTTCCTTAGAAGGATAAGCATTTATCCCACACATGGTTATGAAGTCCGAGCTTCCGTGTCTTCCTCCGTCAGCATTAGCCGGCGATCCATGCTTGCACATCGGAATTCCCGCCGTTGCTGCAATAAACGCAGCTATTGTCGAAACGTTAGCCGTCACGACAAGATCTCCGCCCATGCCACAGTTATCCATAGCATAGTCCACTTTCGGATTAAGGAAACCGGATTTCGATTCTCCGATATCCGCTTCGAAGATAGCTGCACAAACACCTGCGATTTGACTTGCTCCATTCAGAGAAAGATAAGTCGCTTTGTTGTGCAGAGCCGAGAGAAGTGCGATGCTCTGAATTTTTGCTAACTCATCTCCATTACATCCCACCAGTGCCATCAACCCCAATTCGTAAGCTTCTTCAAAACTTAGTGCGAGGTTTCTGTACGCATGATCTTTCAAGCAGTGTTTTACGTTCAACATTTTAATCTCCTTTATATCTTGCATTCCTGGTTAGTTTTCAAAGAACAATTGAGAGTTTTTTTATCAACGCAATAAAAAAACTTCTCGTCTCTATTATCTAAAAAATAGATAACAGGGACGAGAAGTCTTCCCGTGGTACCACCCTGGTTTCGCGCAAAGTAAATAAATTTACCGCCCGACACTTACTGACTCAATTAAGAAACAGTTATCCTCTGATTACGGAGGAAGCCGAGTTGCCACCCTGTCTGCCGGCAGGCAGATAACAGCAGAAACCATCTCCTCGGGCCCAACCATCCAAAGCCCTTTGGATGACCCGATTCACAGATTTTAATAATTTTCAATGTTAATTTAATTTTAGCAAAAAAACAAGCCTCTTGTCAACCCGTTGACACTGTTGACAATTTTCTTGACAAAAAAATTTATTCAATATACACTTAAATTATAGTATGAGAAAAAAAGAATTATCAATAGAAATAATTCATCATCATAGGCTATCTTATGTTGTTAGCAATTTTCTGATGATTTAAAATATACTTAAATAATAAATCATTTCAATCAGCTAACAACAGCTGATTTTTTAATCATGAATTTAATTGACTTAACAAAAAAACTTATCAACATTCCTAGCTTTGTAGATGAAACCAATAACGAAAGCGAGGTTGGAGATTTTATAATAAATTATCTCCAAAGCTTTTCTTTTTTAAAGATTTCAAAACAAGAAGTAGAAAAAAAACGCTTTAATATTATTGCAAAAGATAAATACCCTACAAAAGTTCTAATTACCTGTCACATGGATACTGTTAGGCCTGGTTCTCAATGGAAAGCAAGTCCTCTTAAGCCGGAAATAAAAAATAACAAAATTTACGGACTAGGGTCATGCGATATGAAGGGAGGGATAGCTTGCATCCTAGATGCTTTAAAGTCTGTACCCAACACAAAGGGACTAGCCCTTCTTTTTTACTGTGATGAAGAGTATGACTTTAAAGGAGTTAAAAAGTTTATTAAAGAATATTCATATAAGCCAGATATAATAATTTCTCCAGAAGCAACAAATTTAAAAATTATCGACGGCTTTAAGGGAGTTATAGAGATATATTTTAAAGTAAGGGGCAAATCGGGACACCCAGCCAGACCAAATGAAGGAACTAACAGCATCGAGAAAAACCAAAAGATTATAAATAGAATTAAAAGAGAGGTTAATCGCTACAAAGATCCTTTGTTGGGACCTTCTCTTTTTAATATCAGTTATATTTTAGGGGGTCTTCAAATAAAATCAAAAAATAAAGTTTCTGTAAGCAATAGAGGAAACAACATTCCCGACATTGCCGAAACTGTTATAGAAATAAGAACCTCTGATAATAAGCTAAACGCTAAAAAAATTATCAGTATTATAAAAGAAGAGACAATTAAAAATAGCCTATCAATTGAGAAAATTGAAATTCGGAGTGATTTAAAGCCAATGAAAACTAGTCGGGAAAAAAATAAATTAATTGAAGGCGTAAAATTTGGAAATTTAAAAAAACAGGGCTATTTTGACGGAGAGATAATATCAAAAAAATTCTCTGCACCATTTATTTGCTTTGGACCAATCGGAGGAAATGCTCACAATTCAGAAGAGTGGGTTGATATATCAAGCTTGAAGAAAACTAGAAATATTTATAAAGAAATAATAGAAAAAAATTGCAAATAACCTATGTCGAAAGGAGGCATAAATGCTCATTAAAAATCTATCAAGCAAAGCAGAAGCTCAAGCTACAGCAAAACTTTACTGTCAGATATGGAAAGAACCACCGTGGAATGAAGATTTTTGGGATCCTAACGAAGTCGTTAAAGACATTCAAAAACAAATCACAAAACTAAATGCTATTTTTCTAATAGCTATTAATGGGGCTAGCGAGGTTCTTAGTTTTACTTGGGGATATCAAGTAAACATTAATGAACTTTCAAAGATTTCAGGCGTTGAAACTGAAATTTGGCAAAAAATTGTCGGCAACAGTAATGTTTTTTATATCGATGAGTTCGGAACTCAAAAAAAACATCGGAAACAGGGGATCGGCACAAAACTAGCTAAAGAGCTATTAAAACAACTGTCCAAGACAGATATGGATCTTGTAACATTACGAACAGACAAGTCAGCTGTCCCTGCAAGGACAGTATACTCCCAGCTAGGATTTAAAGAAATTGGCATTCAAGACGCCAAATACAAAAACAGAACATATTGGCTTAAATTCTGCAAATAAAAAAAGAGGCGGTGTGTAAAAACACCGCTTTTTTAAATTAAATTGCAATGAGCAACGGGGGCACGACGGGATTCGAACCCGCGACAACTGGAACCACAATCCAGCACTCTAGCCACTGAGTTACGTGCCCCTAATTGACATCACTTAAGAACTGCCTTTATTCTACTCACCAGCAAAGATTTGTCAATAGCTTCTTGCGATCTATTTTTCATATCACGCAAAGAAACTTGACCACCCTTTTGCTCTTCAGCGCCCAAAATTATTACCAGGGGCACTTCTTTTTGTGCAGCATAAATGATTTGCTTCTTAAGACTACTTTCACCAAGATACACTTCTGTATTGATCCCCTCGGAACGAAGTTGACTTGCTATTCGAAAATATTCCGGAACAAGATCAGGATCAATTGTCGCGATCAAAACATCTACCAACGAACCTTTTAATCTCAGCTTTTCCAATTGAAGCATGGCTGAGAATAAACGATCAACCCCTACCGAAGCGCCAGTTCCAGGAATGTTGCTTCCAGGAATAAATCGATCTGTTAATCCATCAAATCGACCACCAGAATAAACGCTACCAATCTCGGGAAGAGCAGTTAATACTGTTTCAAAAACAGGACCAGTATAATAACCTAACCCTCGAGCTACAGAAAGATCCACTTTCCAGTTTCCAGACGGAATTCCAATAGCTTTAAGATTATCAGCCATCATACTAAGCTCTACGATACCATCTTCGCCAATCTGAACACCCCTAACTACTTCTTCCGCCTTTAGCAAAACTTCATCACAACACCCATCAATCGTGATAAAAGATAGAATCTTATCAACATTTTCAGGAGAAAGATTGGGAGCAGGATCCCATTTATTGCATGGGGGTCGAGCAAGTTCCTGAGTCAATTCTTCCAAGCTAATTTTTTCTTTCTTGTCAATAATCCTTATTAGCTCGTCTCTTTTTTCAGGATCTTCGAGGTCAACAACCTGATTAAGAGCCTCGAAAATCTTTCGATTATTAAACTTGACTAAGAAATCCGAGAAGCCTAGAGCAGTCATTACCCTAAACATTATCTCTACAATCTCAGTATCAGCTAATATAGACTTTGATCCGATAATATCTGCATCGAATTGAACAAACTCACGGAATCTTCCAGCCTGTGCTTTCTCGCCTCGCCAAACCTTCCCAATCTGATACCTCTTGAAAGGTTTTTTAATATCTTGCGGATAAGCAGAAACTACCCGCGACAGAGGGACCGTAAGATCGAAGCGCAAAGCTAAGTCAATGTCACATTTTTTCGCTGCATCCGAAATATTGTCTAGCCCGCTGACAACTAGTGTTCTATACAAGCTCATATCGAATGCCTTCTTGTTACCTGTTAACACGTCCAATCTTTCAACAGCAGGAGTATCCAAAGGATCGAAACCAAAGCGCTGATAAACTCCTTCAATTTTCCGAATCATCTCCTGCCTAGCAATCATTACTGGCGGAAGATAATCAAGAAAGCCTCCTACTTTTTCAGGCTTAATCCTATTCATCGCTACCTCCTTTAAGAAAGAAATTTGAGATCTTCTGTTAGTATATCAATAATTCTTTCAGAATCATCTGAAAAATCGTTCTGATCGGAGGCAACAGCAATGCTTGTAGCTGGACTTGAATGAATTACATCTCTTATAAGTAGCTCTTTATTGTTAACACTTTCTATTTCTCGATAGATTCTTCGAGAAAGCCTAATACAAGAAACACTAAAAGCTACTAAGTCCTTTTTGCTTCCTCTTAAAGAGGCCCACTCTTTTGGTTTTCCATAAAGAAAGATGTATGGCATAGACATGCTGGCACGATCATACAGATAAAGCGGAAAGTGGCTTTGGCCCATTTTTGCACCAACAACCCTGCCACAATTAGGAACAAATGGCAAAAAATCATGTGTCGGCACCCAATCAAGCAAGCTTTCTCTCGAGCCGCCTATTTGATAAAAAAGATCTCCACTATAAATCTTTTTTAGCAAAGCTTCTGCTTCAGGAAATAAAACCCCCAAAACAATTGTGATTATATTTTTTTCTGGGAGATTGTTTAAGATGAATTGCAAGGTCTTTCCAGTAAAGGCACCGTCTTCAATAATTATTATCGGTTTTTGTCTGACGGATTGCAACTGCCTACTCAACGAACAGTGACCAGGCCTTGGACCAATTCCGATAATCTCCCCTTCAAAATTTACAAGCCTATTCAAGTAAGCACAATCTCCATCAGCCTCGTAGGCGATAAGCGGAGAAGTACTCACAATCACTGATTCTGGATGTTTTTGTTTAGCACTATGCGCATGTGCAACAAGATCATCACACATGTCTCCAAAATTCAGAACCGTAACGCCAACATTATCACCATCGAGATTGCTCTTTATAAGATCTATTAACTCCGCCTCTATCTTTTCAATAAAATCTTCTTCCGGTATCTTTAAACCAATCCTCTTAAATGATCTTAAACACTTTTTTAGGGTAGTAGTTACAATGTATTTTTGGCAATGATGATCAGTCACACTATCTTCTTTTTTTTCTTTACTAACCATCTCGTTCTCCTTAATAAATAGTTCCTTTTTAAATTGTGAAAGAACACGTCGCTCTTTCTTGTACTTATATTTATATAAATAAAAATCAATGTCAACCCTTTTAAGGAAAACCCTCCGAAAACGCCCGCAAAACTCGCAGGCTTTTTATTTGTGCTCCACCTGGTGGATCACAATAATGAAAGCACAATATATGACATCCCTCGCTAGGTTGCTCGGCTAAGCCGAGCAACCTAATTACAAACGCAAGAAATTAACTGAGCGTATAATATATATCTAGACATAGACATTTGTAATATTTTTTAAAATATGTTACAGTCGAATTAGTTCTTTTTTTAAAAATTAGTACGCGATTGAGGGCATTTTACCCCTCTAAACCAAAATAGGAGGAAAAACCCTCCGAAAACGCCCGCAAAACTCGCGGGCTTTTTATTTAAGTTCTTTTTTAATAAGCTCTATCATTTTAAAGGGAGGATAATCGGCCTTAAGAATAAACTTTTGTCCCTCAACAAACTTTCCCTTGTTTTTTAGTTCATCAATAGAATAGTTTGTTGTTACTAAAACTTTAGTGTTTTTATTTTTAGAACTCTTTTTAAAAGGATTAGAACAATTAAATTATTCCAGAAAAAAGATTAATAATTTTAACATTAACGAGCTAGGTGTTGCACTTACTTGTTGAACCTAGATGTTGTACATCTCTTTAATTTCATAATAGATTATCTGTTCTAATCTAATTCTAGCTTGCTTGGAAAGCCCTAATGATTCAGTTATCTTTATCCATCTAGTATATTTATCTTGTAATATTAATGGTTTAGGTATGAAGAAGCTGTGGCCTCTCCATGCCTTTGTGGTACGATTAGTCATAAGATGAGATTACATAGGTTATTTATTGTTCTTTTACCCTCATTTTACCAGATTTTGGTAAAATAGGGGTGTTACCTATGTATCTCATCTTATTCAATTTTAAATAAAAGAATGGAGAAGCGGCAATGACCAAAAAGCTCTTGAATTAAATTAATTTTACCAGTTTTTTGCCTATAAAACTCAAACCCTTCTTTCTTAATTTTTTTTATTATTTTATTAGGTCTCTTTTGAGTAGTTAATAACAAAAAACCTTTTTTATTGAGTTTATTTTTTATAATTTTTAAATATTTTTCTGTTTCGTCACAATATTTTTTATTATCAAAAATATTTGAGGTATAAATCAAATCATAAAAATTGTTCTCAAATAAATCTAAGTTTTCGTCAAACAAACCCTGATATATATTTATTTTATAAAGATTTTTTCTTAATTTTTTATAATTTTCTTTTTCTAAATATAAAAGATATTTTTTATTATTTTGCACAAAGCTATGTTTGTACCAAAATTTTGAATTTTTAAGACAATTTATAAAATTATTATTATTACAATTATTAAAAACATGACAAAGAAGTAATTTGGTAATTGGATTTATTTCTTTTTCAATTCTAGAATAAATATCTAGATTATTTTCTATTTTACTATTTTTAAGAATACTCTTTAATTCTTCTACTGATAGTTTTTTTATTAATGCCGATTTTAAATCAACGGTTATGTTAGATAATAGCCTCACATCACAAAGATTTATTTTAGAAATATCTTTAAAATTAACCAAACAATTAAATGCAAAATCTCCTCCTCCACTTATAGAGTATATCTTCTTAATATTTTCGCCCTTAAGTTTTGATAAAAAATCGCTATTTTTTTCGTTCGTAAAAAACCAAGCTCGCTCGTTTTTTTTAAAGAAAATATCTTTAATGTTTATTTTTTGACATATCTGTTTTATTTTTTTATTCATAATTCAATTACCGGCCTAAAAGTTAAAATTGTGCTCCAAAAATCCAAAGGCTCCCAACCAAAACATCCGGGCAATTTACTTCCACCAGCTAACTGCTTGTCTTTTCCAAATTTATCTTCAAGCCATTCCCATGTGTTTGTTTTTCTCCACGCCGGATAAAAAGTGTTTGCTAAATAATTATATTCTATAAAATACGGCAGGCGTATATTTTTTTTATTGTTTATTTTTAAAAATTCCAAAATGGCCGGCTTCAATTCATTTATCTCATGAACATTAAGGCAAAATCTTGAACCAAAACCCTTCTCTGTTAAGATTTCCTTTAAATATTCTTCACTGTGTATTTGCTTGTTCCATTTTTTAAAATATTCTTTAGAAGAAAATCCTAGTTTGTCTAAAAATCGCACATCAGCAGATCTTACCCACGGAACTTTTTTCCTCGGTCTATTTCTAACATCAATTAGAATCCACTTACCAGTTAAATTTAGAGCATTTTCGTTTATTTTCCCTTCTTTTATTTTTTTGTAAAAAACTCTATGTAGTCTATTTCTCTTCTTCCTCCAAAAAGAGACATCTGGAACTTCTCTTAAAGATATCTTAGGCATATAATGAACATTAAACAAATTTTGTTGCCAATAAAAAAGATTATTTTCATCAATCCAGTTCGGCATTTTAGGTGCTTCTTTAAAATTTAAACTAAAGAGAGAGTTAATCATTTTTTTTTCTCTTTCATATATTTCTTTTTTATTTAAAAACCTCTCACAATTCATTCTCATCTCCAATTAAAAAGATTTTGGGATTTGATAAAATCCCCTTAACAAAGTCATTGTTTTTCTTGTTTTTAAACTCTTTTTTTGAAAAAATATGATAATTAATATCTCTATTAACTAGTTTTTCTAACTGACAAATTTTTTCAATTAACAAATCTTCGTTTGGTTTACCAATAATCATTAAATCAATATCTGAAAAAGAATCTTCTTTATTTTTTGCATAAGATCCAAAAATAAAAGCAATTTCTATTTTGTTAATTTTCTTCAATAATTCTTTTAGCCTCCCCTTAATCCCGACTGTTTTAAAAAAAATGCTCTTAATTTCTTTATATAGAGGGTGGTTTTTGTTTATTTTAAAAAAACGACTATTTCCCTTAAATTCACTTTGCAAAATATCTTTTTTAACCAAATCATTAATGTCTTTTTGGAAAACACCAGCTTTTTTATTTATTATCCTTCCAATCTCTCTCAAATAGTATTCTTTTCCCGGATCATTTAAAAAAAGCTCTAAAATTAAAGTTTGATTTTTAGTAAATTTTAATGGCATAAATAGGGTGTTTATTATCTACATACAATTGTATGCTAAAAAAATACACCTGTCAATCTCCTGCATAAAATATTAGGGGGCGCATCGCCTCCGAAAAAGCCCGCAAAACTCGCGGGCTTTTTATTTAAGTTCTTTTTTAATAAGCTCTATCATTTTAAAGGGAGGATAATCGGCCTTAAGAATAAACTTTTGTCCCTCAACAAACTTTCCCTTGTTTTTTAGTTCATCAATAGAATAGTTTGTTGTTACTAAAACTTTAGTGTTTTTATTTTTAGAACTTTTTTTAATTTCTTTTAAAATAGTTAGCCCGTCAATATCTGGCAAGATATAATCTAAAAGAATTAAATCAAACTTATCTTTTTTTATTTCTTCTAAAGCTTCTTCTCCGCCTCTAGTATTAACAACTTCAAAGTCGGCTTGCTTCATAGCAATAGTATATACTTCTGCAGTATTTGGATCGTCTTCTATAAACAATATCTTTACCATAATCCCTTTATTTCAGTATACTCTTCTTAATTTTAAACACAAGCAACTATTTCAATTCAATAAAGAAAGTAGTCCCTTTTCCTTTTAGACTTTGCTTCTTTAATCAATTTTATTTTCTAGTAGAGATTGGTAAAAATTTTTCTATTAGCAGGTCTACATCTTTATTCTTTTCCCAAACTTTTTTCATGCTAAAATACATTTTCAATATACTAATATGCGGTTTTTGTTTTATTTTATAAATTTTTACCCATTCATCCTGGTTTTGTATTAAAATATTTAAACACTCTGAAAATTTATAAATTCTTTCTTTTTCTTCCTTGTAATTATAATTAACATTTAGGTAATTATAAAATATAATATGAAGCAACTCGTGCGGGGAAAAGCGGGAAAAGGGGTCAGGAGCCTTTTTTGTATGTTTATGCTATTAAAAATTATTTTTCAAAAGTGGATTGTCTCTTTTTATGATAATTTTCACGAAGACAATTCAATAAAGAAGGTGGTTCCTTTACCTTTGCCCTCAGATTCCGCCCAAATTTTACCATTATGAGCTTTTATAATATGTCCGGTTACATAAACGCCAATCCCCCTACCAAGACCATGAACCTTGCTAGCTTCTTTTCCTCTTTTAAAGGCAGATTTAAATAGCACCTTTGCTTTTTCCGGATCTAATCCAATCCCCGTATCTTTAACCGAAAGTAGCGCTCCTTTACTTTTAGCTTTTTGTAAGGTTACCGAAACACTTCCTTCTTTAGTGTATTTGATAGCATTATCAATAATGTTAAACAAAGCTACTTTTAATTTTTCTGGGTCAGCTTTAATTTCTGGAACACTGCCAATCTTCTTATAGGTTAAATCTATGCCTCTATTTTTTGCCTCAAAATGAAGTTCTTCCATTACTTCTTCAATTAAGTCTTCAAATTTAATTCCAGATTGTAAACTAACGACCTCTTTGCCCATCTGAAATTGAGAAATATCCAACAAAGCGTTAACTACTCTAATTGAAAAGGGGTCAGGAGCCTTTTTTGTATGTTCATGCTATTAAAAATTATTTTTCAAAAGTGGATTGTCTCTTTCTCTTTTTATGATAATTTTCACGAAGACAGTTCAATAAAGAAAGTGGTTCCTTTACCTTTGCCCTCAGATTCCGCCCAAATTTTACCATTATGTTCTTGCACTATTTTTTTAATTTTTTAAATAAATCCAACATCTTAAGTTGAACCTGATTTTAAATTAGCAAGATTAGCAAGGCATTATAATATCTCCCTTAATTGAAGAATATTTGTTTTTACATATATTTTCTTGTTTGGTTTTTAATAATACATTTTTAAAATAGCATTTGATTCCTTTCCCTTCTTGAATTATTCCGCTATTTTGCAAATGATAATAAAGGTGTGGCTCTGAAGTGTTTCCCGAATTGCCGCAAAGCCCAACAACTTGGTCTGTTTTAACTTTATCTCCTACTTTCACTTTTATGTTTCCTTGTTTCAAATGAGCAAAAACTGAAAATTCACTTTTGTGATGTTTAATAATTACTGCGCTTCCTATTGCTGAATACGGATTCATTGAACCAGGTATATTATTTTTCACGCCATCAATAACTTCCACCACAAAACCGCTTACTGGAGCTAAGATTTTTTTCCAAAAGAATAAAAATCCTGATTTCTTTTACCTTTTCCTCTATACCTTTTATTTTTACTATTTAAAGCATCAAAGTCAAAAGCAAATTTCTGATTAGGTGCTTCGTGGTGAGCATTTGGTCTTTCCGTGTCTCCTCCCAAAAAACAGCCCAAGTCCTCTCAAATGGCAAATATAAAATTGTTTTGTTTCTTTTTTGCAACCATGTTTTATTAGATTTTTGCAATACCTTGCTTGAGTAGATTAATATCTTTAGTAACGCAAATCCTCGACCAAGACCCCTCTTCTTCAGGATTCATACCAAAAACATCACATGGATAGATTGCTAGACCCTTTTTAATAAATTCGAGAATCATTTCATCTGGCGACAGCGTTTTATAGTATCGAAAATACACGCTATTACCACAGTTTGGATGAATAACATCAACTACATTATCGTTATCTATTAACGCGTTGCATACTTCGCTGTTACTCACCTGCTGCAACTTTTTATTTGTATCAACGGTGTAGTAATAATTATCGATTTCTTCATTTGAAAACCACTTTAGGTCTTCAAATTTTATTCCAGTGCGAGCATAGTAACGAAGAGCTATATCCACAAGAAAAATAAAATCTGCATTAATATTTCCAGAAAAATTTCTGACAAGCTGGCTGTTAGAGAGATGCTCAATCAATCTACGGTCTCCGATATAATATCCCGTTCTCATACCTGTCATGCCGGGCATATCTTTTGATAAACCATAAAGTTTTGCATAATTTTGATATGACCCCTGTATGTGCGGAATGTGAGAAAAACAATAATCTTTATAGACCGTATCAAAATATATCTCATCACTAATAATAAACAAATTGCTTTCCTTGGATATAGCTAAAAGGTCTTTTGTCCAGTTTTCCGAGTAAATCTGGCACGTTGGGTTGTTAGGATTGGAAAAAAGTATAGCAGCAGTATTTTCGGTTATATTTTCTGATATTTGGTCTATAGTCACTTGATAATTATTCTCCCTTTTCGAATAAATCAGTTTTGGTATGCCTCCAGCATACTCTACTGAAGAATGAAAAATTGTATAATCTGGACTAAACAAAATTACTTCTCTTCTGTTCTTATTTTCTGGCAAATTAAGAACAGCTTCTATGGTTGGAAAAATAATAGAACTAACGCCGCTACCGACAAATACTTCACTTTTGTCAGAGGAAATTCCCGTTATATTTTTTTCATAATCTAAGACTAGTTGTTTAAACCTTCTAATACCTCCGAAATCCGAATACGTTAGTGTGTGATGTTTAAACATCAGATCAATTGCTCTTTTGTATATCTTGGGCATTTTAAAAAACTTGGTGTCATAATCCATGCTCTCAAGCCTAAGTAACTTCTTCCCATATTTTACGAAGAGGTCCTCATAGAAAAACATTCTTTTATACTTTAATTGTCTCATTATATCTTTGTGGCATATAAAAAAGACCAATCCTCTCCATAGCTCGGTATGTAAACAGACGATTCTTTGATATCGGGAAAGTAATCTGATAGCGATTTCTTTAGAATATGTATTGCTGGTATATATTTGTTATCAACCTCTGTGGAACCAGCTTGTAAGATCACCCACCCTCCTATATTTAGATTTCTATGAATTTCGCGTAGCAACTTGTAATAGAAAGCTTTAAAATCATCTATCTCCTTTGTACCAACAGGAGTATCAGTAAGATCACATAAGATTGCATCGAATTTAGAATTATTATTTTTGAGATACAATAAGGCGTCACTAACTATAAAATTGATACTCTTATATGTCCGATCATTAGAGTGTATATATTGACCGGTAAGTTTTATAACATCTTCATCAATTTCAACAACTGTGATGTTAAGATGTGGGTGCTTTTTTGTCACGTGCATAGCGATGTATCCATCACCTCCGCCAAGAATCAAGATATTTTTATTATTGCCGTCCAATGGAAATAAAAAATGTGTATCATATAACTTATGATCTGTCTCGGCTGTTTGCATGCATCCATCTATAATCAAACATTTCCCAAACTCTAGCGTGTCTAAAATTTCTATTTGTTGGTATTTGCTTTTCTTATCACAAAGCGTTTCCAGTACATGAACAGGCATTGTGCTGCCGGTGGAAAAGACAGGAAGATTTATAATCTTATTTTTCATGATTATTTATCGAAAAGTTATTATGCAATAATTCTTTAACAAACCCCGGCAACGCAAACGATGCTCTGTGTATTTCTTCGTTATAATAATGCAACTTATTTCGCTCTGAAAATTCTTTAGCATATTCGTAATTATAATTTTTTGCAGGATCTATAGCGTGTTTGGCACAAAGACAAAAACTCCATAAACCAGAGGGATATGTTGGGATTGGAGCTAAAAATAGAGAAACCGTCTTAAACTTTTTGCGCAAATTTAAGTATGTATTCCTTAAAACGCTTGGATTATACCAAGAAGACCCATTTTGGAGTACTAAGATTCCATCATTTTTTAATACTCGATAAATATCTTTATAAAATTCACTGGTAAAAATACTAAGTGATGGGCCTAATGGGTCTGTGCTATCCACGATAATTGTGTCATAAGTATCGTTGGTTAATTTTACATATTTTGCGGCATCTTGAATAATTAACTTTACCCTTTTATCGGCCAAAGAATCTGACCAAAAAGGAAGATGTGCTATGCTCGCTTTAATTACATCTTCATCAATTTCAACAACTGTGATTCTATTTATAAATTTGTGTTTTAGAAGCTGAACAACCACTCCTCCGTCGCCACCACCAACCACTAAAATATTTTGAGGGCTAGCGTGAGTTATTACCGGAATATGAGAAATCATTTCATGGTAAATAAACTCATCTCTCTCACTTGTCATGATTGCACCATCAAGAACAAGTGTTTTGCCATATTCAAATGTATCGTAGACTTCAACAATTTGATATTCTGATTTTTTTTTGAATAGCGGAAATCCCTTATGCCTTAATGAATACAATACATTATTATGCCTTTCTGTAACCCAGCGATCATTCCTTAAGATTGACTTAGAAGAAAAACCGTCATTTAAGTGTTTTAAACGTTGGTCTCCTCGCGATATTTCCATTGTTAAAACATCGCCGGCGCGTAAGACAACTTTTAGGTAATCAAAAGCATCCCAAGGATTGACGTTTTCTCCGCAAGTGAAAATATCAACTGCCGCGTATTTATATTCAGGCCACGTATGTATAGACAGGTGACTCTCTTTTATAACCACCATGCCTGATACACCAAGTGGAGGGAAGTGATGGAACATTGAATTTACAACGGTGGCATTTGCTATCTCGGCAGCTTTAGCCATAACGCTCTCGATATAAGCAACATTGCACAATTTTTCCTCTGAGCAATCATATAATTCAATTAAAATGTGTTTGCCTAACTTTTCTTGCATAAAATTATGTGAATTTAGATGTGATTGGTCGAGACTGCAAAATATAAATATTATTTTCTTTGGCACACCACTCTATATCCATCGGTCCCCGGAAAATTTTCTCAACTTTTTTTGCGATTTTTGACAAGGATATTATCTGTTCGCCCGTGAGTTTTTGTTCTTTCCATTTACGATTGGGTACTTTGCGCAATCTTCCGTTAAAGAATCTCAATTTGTGCTTTTGTGCGTTAAAATAAACTTCCAGAATGATGTTACCGTTTTTCTCTACAAGATATCTGTCCGGAGTTGCCTGTCCTTGAACTAAGCGTTCACCTATTCCATGAACAGCCTCTATAATAAGTTCTTTGGAGTCTTCTTTATAAATATTCTCTGTAAAACAAACGCCGGAAACACTCGCATCAATCGCTTCCTGTATCAAGACAGCCATTTTGATTTTCTTGATATCCTCAGGTCTTTTTAAATACTTGATTATTCTTTCAGAAAATACAGAAGCCCACACTTTTTTAATGTACCTCTCTATATCTTTATATTCGACACCGATAAAGCTTTCAAATTCTCCAGCCCAAGACTTTGTCAAAGCATCTTCTGTGTTGGCAGATGATCTAACCGCCCAGCTTTTGACACCAATATTTTTAAGTCCCACTAATTCGTCTTTTAGTTTGCTGTCAATTTTTTGGTTTTCTATTTTACTTCTAATTTTTGCCAGCACCTCAGGCAGCCCGTTATCTTGGCTGGCAAAGATTAACTCAATTTCATCTTTTAAATCGGCCCTGCCAATATGTTGTACAAAAAAATCCGAGTCTAGAGCAAAGCTTTTCGGAATAAGAATGTCGTTTTTTGACATTTCAATAAAGGGCGCGCTTTTTCCACCAACTTTGTCACGAGAAAGAGAAGCGCTTTTTTTATTTAAAGAATATATTTTCATATTATGATATTTTCTTAGCAATCCCATTACGGGCATCTAATAAAATTCGTTCTCCGTCTTTAAAAAATTTTGTTGCCGTCTTAGTGCCCACAAGGCAAGGTATTTTATACTCTCTACTCACTAAGGCGGCGTGGGACATTAACCCACCTTCATCTGTAATTATTCCGCTCACTTTTGAAAAACCAATGGTCAAATCAGGAGATGTCATTGGAGCGATTATTATATCTCCTTTTTTTAAAGAAGAAAAGAATTTTTCGTAATCACTCTTGCTAAATAATAGCGACGCGATTTTTGCTCTGCCTTTAATTTTGCCAGGGTACGCAACTGTTCCGCCAATCTCTTTTTTCTTCGTGTTCTCGTTTTTCTCAATGGCATTTATCTGTTTAAGGCTCAAGTTTTCAAGAAAGGTCTTGCCATTTTTTACTAAAACCTTGATCCCAAAGATTTTGCTTCTTGCATTTAGCTTATGCGTATCAATTTTGACATTCATAGACAATAACTTTCTCAATTCATCTAAAGACATGTTGGATATTTGAGATACCGCATAGTTAGTCCTTACGGCGGTTTCCTTTAAGAGTATTTCGGTATCCTCTAATAAATTTTCTATGATTTTTTTTGCTTCAAATCTTATTTTTGAAATACTATTGACCAAATCAAAGTCATCCTCATACTTTTGCAGACCGTATTCTTTGATTTTTGTTTTTTTTGACGACAATATCTCAGCCAACAAAACATCCGTGGATTTTCTAGAATTAACTCTTTTGGAGACAATTTTCTTGATATTATTCTCGACATGTTTTAACAAATGAGGTTCTGTAAATCGATATATCTCAATGTATTCGCCATAGAGTTTAATTAAATCATTATACAAGCTAAAAATACCATCATTTGATAACTCTTTTATGTTTAAACTAACAAATGTTTTATGAAAAATGTTTATCTTTTTTTTGATTACCGAAAAGTCTTTTTTTGTTTCCAATAATGCTTCTGGGTTTTTAATTAAATTATTAGTCAGGATCAGCGCCTTTTTGATTTCTCTGTTTGTCGCATAAGCAGAGAGCACACCGCCATGATATATTAAATACCCACTATCAAAAAAATAGTGTTTTCCTGTTGTCTCTGTTGCCCACAGGTAGTCTAAGTAATTTTCTCTCCATAGAAAGATGCCGCTTTTCATATCGTTTTATAGAATTTAAACAATAATTTTTTGTTTCGTATCATGTGCATTAACTCAAAACTGTAATCAATAAAACTGTTTTTAATTTTTTCTTGTTTTTCTTTCGTAATACTAACATTTAAAAATATTTTAAGCAAATACTTTGATTCGTTTATTTTAATAATGTCGACTTTGATAAAAAATTCTCCCCCCAAGATCAGATTCACTATCTTTTTTATTTCATCAACCTCGATTCTATATCCCTCATGAAGATCAACGGTTAATTTTAATCTTCTGTCCACCCATATTCGAGGGTGAGATAATCCGCATTTACATTTATCGTACGATATTCTACACCTGTCTCCAGACAGATATTTGATTATTTGAGTACCTTCCGGATTAGTGTTTAGGGTAGTGATTACTAATTCCCCCCATTCATTTTTACCCAAATCTTGTCTTGTTATTGGATCAACAATATCTAGCTTAATTTTTTTTCCATTAAAATGGTACCCATCATGCTGGCTGCATTCGGTGCCAATCACAGCCTCAGTTAGACCATAAGCGTCATAGACTTCACCGCCATAAATAGCCTCTATTGATTTTCTGTCTTTGTCACTTAATTTTTCTCCGGTCGTTTCAATTATACGAAAATTATAATTAACAACAGCGTCCTTAATTTCTAATAACACCGAAGGTAAAGAGGATATTATCGTGGGTCTGATTGTTTCAATTATTTCTTTAATTTTTTGCAAAGGTAAATCGTTATCAACTGGAACTACTATATTGCCCGCCTTTATATGGCCAATATTTGTTATATAACCAACGCCCCAAAAGGAATGATCCATTAAAACTATAACTGTTTCATTTTTTATGGCTTTTTCCACGCTACAAAACCATTTTATATAGTCAGAAAAATACTCAATATCGCTGTCGCTATAATAGATTGCCTTTGGGTTCGAAGTAGTTCCGCTAGTAAAAAATACAGTGCTCCCGTTGACCTTCTGATCAGCGTATACTGATTGGATTTCTGAAGAATCAATAAAGGGTAATCTATTAAAATTAAAATTCTTTACCTTTTTATATCTATCAGAATAGAAGGGTTTCCTTTTTGCGGTAGCAATAACTTTTTTTAGATTATCTTTCATAGCTCCTTTGATCATCGACTGATAGAAGTATTTTAGTTCCCCTATAAGAAGATTTAAAGTTCTTAACCTCAAACTTAATAAATCCTTGTGCACATACATCTGAAAAATCCAACGACATGTTTTGCAAATTTTGGGCAATCTCTTTCAGTGAAGTCTGGTCCATTTTTTTATCTGTTCCAATATTGAATATGATGTTGTCTCGACCAGGATCACCGTCAAATATACTAACCTTGCATTCCTTAATGTGCACACTCATTTTTTTAAAAGACTCTATAATCTGGTATGGGAAAACAGTAACGGCACCGGAAAGGTTAAATACGTTCTTTTCTCGACCATCTAGAAAAACCTGTGGCAGCGCGGTACCACATTCGCAACTTATATTTTTAATCCGCCCTAAGTCGCCCATGGAATATCTATAAATTGGAACAATATCAGAATCGTAAACTGTAAATAATAAAGCATGATCCTTATTTGTATCTATTTTAACATAGTCGGGGTTATAGTGATACCCTCTCGAAAACTCACATTTATACCCTATAAAAGCTTCGGAAGAAGCATAAGTAGAAAAAGATTTTGCCCCGATTATATTATAAATCTTATCTCGAATATGGTCGGGCATAAATTCCCCAGACGTAATAACTTTTTCTAATTTTAATTTTAACTCATTCTTTTCCAGGAGAAAAATAAACATGCTCATAAAACTTGGTGTTGTTATAATTGTATCTATTTGGTGCTTCTTTATTATAGAAAATAAAGCAATAATTTCGTGCTCATCTTTTAGTAAACCCAGGGGGAAGGCCGTACTGCCAATTAGCTTTACCGCTTCATATGTAGAAGGTCCTGCCACCCAAGGTCCAAAAGGAAGCAATATTGCTACCTTATTGCGTTTCTTAAGCCCAATCTTTTTATAACAGTTGGCTCGATATAAGGCTCTTTTATAAATTTCCTTGATAGAAAGTGGTATCATTTTTGGCTGACCAGTAGTTCCCCCCGAAAAGTAAAAGAAAGATGCTTTATGTTTGGTATTGCTTAAAAAATCTTTGACATTAGCCCTATCAAAGAGATCTTTATTGGAGGATAAAAGTCTCAACCCATTCTTTCTAATTTTATTTCTATAATAGGAGGTCTTTAGAACCTTCACTAGCATTTTTAGATTATTAAATCTTTTCTTGCTTACGTTTATAACCTTATTATTTTTTGTGTCTAACATAAAAATTGCAAAGATTATTTACATCTGTTATTATTAGTATGTACAATTTTATTCATTTAGTCAAAGAAAATTAGGGAAGGGAGTTCCTTACTGTCGCCCACGCATAGTTGGTATGGGGCAAGAGGGAAATAGCAGAAATAGCAGAAATAGAGTCAGCCACCATTCTTTCGCCCACCCACTCTACGGAGAGTATGAACTTTTATGTTTTATTGATCTTAACATCAGTTCTGGTTTACCAATATTTAATTCTTTTCCTAGTTTTATATCTAATAATTTAAGAAAGTTTCTAATTTCTTCTTTAGCTCTACTTATGTCTTTTTCTTTAACAACCAACCTTTCAACTTCTAAAAATATTCCTAGGTTTTTTACATCCTCAAGAACAATCTCATATTTATCTGTTAAAAAAGTGTGTTTCTTGTTTTCTATTTTAATCAATTTTTTAAATCCTAAATATTTTAATATTTGCATGCCTTGCTTAAAACTAGATAATTCTACTTCGTGTCCATCAGAATATAACCAAATTCCAGCGCTATCAAAACGATCAATTTTATAAGCAAGGAAGTTCTTTTTATTCTTTTTTCTCAATCTAAAACATTTATCCAAGTTACCGGATTTATTAGGCTTAAGATCGTTTCTCAGGGGATCATAAAAATAGATATCCAAAACCTCTTTAGATCCTAAAAATTTAAACTCCTTTAAGGCTTTTAATGCTTTTGATTTTTTATCTAAAACTTTAACCAAGATCTCTACTTCTTTCATGTTATTTCAATTCAATAAAGAAGGTGGTTCCTTTACCTTTGCCCTCAGATTCCGCCCAAATTTTACCATTATGAGCTTTTATAATATGTCCGGTTACATAAACGCCAATCCCCCTACCAAGACCATGAACCTTGCTAGCTTCTTTTCCTCTTTTAAAGGCAGATTTAAATAGCACCTTTGCTTTTTCCGGATCTAATCCAATCCCCGTATCTTTAACCGAAAGTAGCGCTCCTTTACTTTTAGCTTTTTGTAAGGTTACCGAAACACTTCCTTCTTTAGTGTATTTGATAGCATTATCAATAATGTTAAACAAAGCTACTTTTAATTTTTCTGGGTCAGCTTTAATTTCTGGAACACTGCCAATCTTCTTATAGGTTAAATCTATGCCTCTATTTTTTGCCTCAAAATGAAGTTCTTCCATTACTTCTTCAATTAAGTCTTCAAATTTAATTCCAGATTGTAAACTAACGACCTCTTTGCCCATCTGAAATTGAGAAATATCCAACAAAGCGTTAACTACTCTAATTAATCTTCTAGTTGAAATTTGAAATTTTGTTAATGGTTCTTTTAATTTTTTTGGAATTTTTCCATAAGTTCCACCAAACATTAAATCAAGATAGCCAATCATAGATGTTAGGGGAGTCCGCAAATGATGTTGGGTGGCCATAATAAACTGGGTTTTGGCTTCAGTAATCTTTTCAATTTCCTTTCTCGCTTTCTTCTCCAACTTATACGCCCTCTGAACCTTCTCATTCAAAACCTGCAACTGCTCTCTATGCTCCACCTCTTTAATTACGCTTCTAATCAATAATATTCCAAATAAAACAACTGCAATCAATAATCCTCCATTTATAAAATAGTCTTTTAATTCTTCCGATAATAAAACTCTAGCTAGCAAGAAAATCCAAATTGCAAAAGTAAGCAACTCCGTTGCAATAACTTTAATATCAAACAAATGATGCCTTAGAGCAGCATAGCTAATAAAAATAACATATAGTATTACTAGATAGTTTCCAAACGGATATATATTACTAGAAAATATTTGAGGAAAAAAGTTAGTCACGCCCCCACCAAAACCAAATAAAATTGCTACTAGCAAGTAGTTAATTTGACCCTTTTTTGTTCCCGAAGCATTTTTTCTAGAAGAAAATAATATGTATGTAGTGCGAAAAATATAAAGTATAAAAAAGGCAAAAAAAGAATAATAAATTGAGCCAGGCTCAATCCAATAATTAAAGTTTGTAATAGGGGGCACCCCTTTTACAAATAAATCTGTAAATAAATTAAAAACAACCAAAAAAGTAAAAGCAAAAAGGTAGCCAACTACAATAAATAATTTTTCTTTTTCATTTTTATTTAACACCGAAACAACAAAATGATAAAAAAATATAGGTATAAAGATTGCTCCTATATTTAATATCTTGTTCCAAAAAAAAGCTAAATTATAATTAGGAGACGAGACCTCCATGCCTAAAGAAAATGCCCAAATTCCAATAGCCAAAGTAGTTAAAAACCACAATATATTTATTTTTTCTTTATAATTTTTAAAAAGCACAAATAGACCCATAAAGATACTGGCTCCGGCTGTAAGAAATGAAGATATGACAAATAAAGACATTATTTTTCTATTTCCTTTTTAATATATGCTAAAGTTTCTTTTACGCTGGGCGGGCATTTATCTAAATTTTTCATTCCTTTCTTTTTAGCAAAACATTTTGTGCAATTTCCAATACATATAATTTTTTCGTTTTTCGGCAAATCTAATCCATCTGCCTTGCCAATTACTACATTTATTTTTTTATTCCCCAAAAAAATTTTTCTTATAATCTTTAAATGTTTAAGGGGGTGTTTTTTTATTAATTTCCCGGATTCATTAATTGCAGTTATACATCTTGAACAACCAGTGGTGGGCCATGCATATATATTTTTACCAAATTTTTCGAATCGTCTAGCCAAAGAAAAATTTTTTATTTTAAAACCTTTTACTGACTCAAGTAATTCTTTTGAGGGATAATTTCCAACTTTAATTTTATTTGCGATAAAAATATGATTTATTCCCCTGAAATCTAAATTTATTAAATACGAGATTACAGAATCTAATTCCACCATATCATTTCCTGCGATTAATAAGTTTGTTTTTTTACTATTACCATGATGTGGGCCATTTCCCTCCATTGAAATTATCCCGTCAACTATATTTAAATCTGGTTTTATAGTTTTAGCTAAATGTGCAATCATTTCCTCTAAATCGTTCTTATGCATTTTTATTCTATCAGCCATAGAAACTAAACCCATTTGATTCTTTAAAGAAAATGTCACAGTGGTTTCCATGTGTGTTTTTAATTTTGCGAAGTTTATATGGCCATCAAATTCTTTAATTCTTTTGGGGATAAGAAAAGTGAAGTCCTCTATCTCAACTAGCTCTTTTTCTTCTTTATCTAGATTTACAAGCTCTACATTTTTCATTTTATAAAGAAAATCAAAACCACCTTTTTTAATTATATCACTAAAAGAGAAAATTTTATCTTGAGTTCCCAGTAAAGCACCGTGGCCAACAAAGACTTTGTCTGCTCCTAACTCTAACAAAGTTTCAATTAATATTTTTAATAATTCCGGGTCTGTATTCTCGCCAGAAATAACAGGAGGCCTTCCGGAAAAATTTGGTTTAATAAAAATCTTCCCGCTAGGAGAGAAATTTAAATCTTTAATTATTTTCTTAAAACTATTTTTAGCCTTATCTTTGTTGCTTTTTAAAACTAAAACTGACATTTAATTTTCTGCTTGATTTCTTTATTTCATTATACCTCAATATCAATTTAATTTAAATGAAAAATGTTTAAAATAACTAATCGCATTGACCCCGAAATAAACCAGTGCTAATATAAAAATAGATTAAGTTAAATAAATTTAATTAAAATGATAATTGAGGGATCAGATAAAAATTATGAGATTTTTTTAGAAATGATTCAGTTTGAGATAACTGGAAGATGTAATATGCAATGCAAGCATTGCAGAGCATGGAAAGAACCGAAAAATGATATGACCTTAGAAATGATAAATAAGGTTTTAGATTTTGCTATTCCAGAAGCTGGAAAAGAAATTCGTTTTACAATATCTGGAGGTTAACCGTTGTTGCATCCAAATTTTTTTAAAATTCTTAATTTAATAAAAAACAAAGTAGATGCTGCCACTAACACAAAAATGGATCACACAGTCATAACTACTAATGGATCTCTTGTTAATAAGGAGATAATCGAAGTTTTAGAAAAAATAAATTTGGGAGAACTATTTTTACAAGTAAGCATTGATAGTCCTAATAAAAAAGAACATGACAGCTTTCGACAATCGCCCGGAGCATTTGAAAAAGCTATTAACGCTATTAAATTAACGGCTGATTCTAGCTTAACATTAATGATACGAACAACAATAATTCCAGATCAACTTTATAATATGGAAAATATGGTAAGGTTGGCTGATAATTATGGAGTGAAAAGAGTAAGCTTTGGACCTGTAATTCCTTCTGGAAAAGCTCAAGTTGATAAGTCTTTAATACTAGACAAAAAACAAAAAAAGAAATTTATAGAAAATATATTATCGTTAAAAGAAAAATATCCTGACATCAGTATTTCTACCGAAGATCCGGTAAAATTTTCCATATGCTCAAAAGTATGGGATTACGGAGATTTTGACTACTCAAGAAATGATTTTATAGGAGGTTGTTCTGCAGGAATAACAAATATTAATATTTTAGCTGACGGAACCATTACCCCTTGCTCGATGATGTTAAAACCAATAACAAATATTAAAGATAAAACCCCAAAAGAAATTTTAAAAAACTATACTTCTTCTAAAATTATTAAAAACTTGATTGAAAGAAACGTAAAGGGAAAATGTAAAACTTGTAACTTTAGCAGGTTGTGCGGAGGATGTCGAGCTACAGCACACGGGATTAGCGATGATTATTTAGCTGAAGATCCAACTTGCTGGAAGCAATAATTCAATTTTTAGTTTCTGTATTTTTCTGATATTGCTTTTTTAATTTTTTTAATAAAAGAGCTTTTGTCTAAAATTTCGATTTTTGAACTTTCTCTTGAACGAATCGCTAAATCATTACTTTTCTTCTCTTTTTCCCCAATTACAATTATGTAGGGGATTTTTTCTTTTACCGATTTTCTGATTTTATTTCCAACGGTTTCAGGCAAATCGTCCACTTCTGACCTTAGGTCATTGTCTTTAAATTCCTCGGCGAGTTGATGGCAAAATTTGTTATAATTTTCGTTTACTGGAATTAGCTTAATTTGAATAGGGCACAACCAAACAGGAAAAGCGCCAATATAATGTTCTATCAATAATGCTATAAAACGCTCAAAAGATCCAAATAAAGCCCTGTGGATCATATATGGAGATTCATTTTTTCCTTCATTATTAACAAACTCCATATTGAACCTTTCCGGTAAATTAAAATCAAACTGCAAAGTGGAACATTGCCATTCTCTGCCCATTACATCCTTTATTTTAAAATCTAATTTAGGCCCATAAAAAGCCGCTTCTCCTTTTTCTTCTATGTAATTTAATTTTTTATCATTAGCTACTCTTTTAAGAACTTTTTCGGTAAAACCCCATCCCTTGTCAGAACCTGCATATTTTCCTTTTTCTTTGGAATTACGAAGCGAAAGATACACATTAATATCATCCAGATTAAATCCGAAAGACTTAAAAACAAAAAGAATAAAATCAATAATTTTTTTAAGCTCTTCTTCAACTTGATCTTTTCTGCATATGATATGAGCATCGTCTTGAGTAAATCCCCTTACTCTCGTTAAGCCGGATAACTCCCCCTTCTTCTCAAAACGATAAACAGTCCCACATTCAGCCCATCTAATAGGAAGGTCTCTATATGATTTTGGACTATCTTTATAAATTTGAATATGAAATGGGCAATTCATTGGTTTTAATAGATACTCCTCTAAATTATTATTCCTCTTCTTGTTCTGAATATCTTTTAAAGATCGACTTATTTCCATAGATGGAAACATACTATCACTATAAAAATCCCAATGGCCAGAATTTTCCCATAATGATCTATTGCCAATATGAGGACTGCGTACTAAACTGTATCCATTATTTAAATGCTCTTTATGCCAAAAATCCTCTATTATTTTCCATAATATCGCTCCCTTAGGATGCCACAACGGAAGTCCGAGACCTACTTTATCGTCAATATGAAATAAGTCTAGTTCTTTTCCTATTTTTCTGTGATCTCTTTGTAAAGATTCTTCTTTTTTTTCTAAATAATTATTTAAATCTTTCTTTTTTTCAAATGCTAATCCATAAATTCTTGTAAGCATTTTTCTTTTTTCATCTCCTTGCCAATAAGCGCCAGCAGTTTTTTCAATTTTAAAAGTATCTTTATTAAGCTCGCCAGTAAATTTGAGATGAGATTCTTCGCATAAATTATCAACTTCATCTATTTTACAATAACTAACCTTCTTTTTGCCTTTCTGTTTCAACTCATTAATCATCTCTTGTCCATAAATTGCATTTCTTTCTTTTTCTTTTTTAAGAGCATCGTCAATATTCATACTAATTTTCTGAATTTTGATATTTTGATTAATCAAATTTTTCATTTCTTTTTCTATTTTACCTAAATCGTTTCCACTGATTTTTATTTTCCCAAAATCAAAATCACAATAAAAACCATTTTCATTGGTAAAGTTAATTACAAATTTAACACTTGGCCAAATTTTTTTTACTGCTAAACCTAAAATATGTGCAAGGGAGCATCTAATAATATTATTTTTGTTCATATTATTTAATAATTTAAATTAAAAAAACTCGTTCTAATAATTTAATTTCTTAATTAAATTGCTAGAACGAGTTTTCTCGCGGTTCCATCTAGCTTCCCCAACAAAAGGGCACTTAATTTATTTGAGCTTAGCTTTAGAGCTATTCCTAAAGTTTTAAATCAAAAGACTTAAAATATGATTGGTGATCATATCAATCACTCAATTATTTTTACAAAGTTTATTATAAAACTATTTATGTCCACCAGAACAAGTAGAACAGGTGTGCTTTCCTATTTCTAGTCTTATAACAGGCTTCTCTTTTTTTGCTTTTTTAGACTTCATAATATTTAAAACCTTAAAAGAAAAATGACCTTTTTCTACTTTAAAGATTAGCAAATTGAAGATATTTGTCAAGTGATTGCTGACTGGGTTCAGTTAACTAACGCATATTTCGGGCAAATATATGAAGATTCTATATATGAAGGTTGAACCTTCATACATATACACTAATTTTTAATCTTATTTTTCGCCTAAATGCGCAAAATCATTAAATGTCCATAGATCCCAGCGACCGTCTTTGTGTTTTTCGCACATAGTTATGCCTGTATTTGTTATTCTAAATAATTCATTGAATTTATAATAAATCTCAGGGTCAACATCTTTCCCCAAAAACATAATATTTAATATTGTCATTCTTATGGGACCTCCGTGGCTTACAATTAATATGCTTTCTTCTTTTAAATTATTTAAATGTTTAAAGAACTTATTAATTCTATTTTTAAATTCTGTATAATTTTCTTCATTGGAATAATGCCACAAAGGATCTTTAGCGTTTTTTCTCATTGCTTCTTTTATCTTCATCAATTCATCAGAATAAGCATATTTTCCTATTGTTTCTTTGGGCATTTTTCTTTCACCGATTAATTCAGAGAATATAATTTTCTTCTTGATTTTTTTGTTTATAGTCTCTGCTGTCTTTTTAGCTCTAGGGTGGGGACTGGATATTATAATATCTATAGGAATATCAGAAAATCTCTCAGCTAAAATTTGAGCTTGTTGCTTTCCTTTTTCAGAAAGCAAGACATTGCCGTCTTGAAACAAGCTCTTTGCGTTATATTCGCTTTCTCCGTGTCTAACAAAATATACTTTCATTGTTTTTTAATCTTTAAAAATGGGTTTTCTATATCAAAAGTTATTTCTTTAATTTCATTATTTATAATCTCTGGCGGCATATTATACTTTTTACTATAAAGCAAACCTACTGCACAAAACCAAGCTTTAGAATAATCAAAACCTAATTTTTCAGAAACTACTTTTACTTCTTTTTCTGATTTGCCTTCTACTTCTACAAAAGGCTCTAAAAATGGCCATTCGTCTATACATATTTCTACATTATCTAAATTCCATAACTCTCTTTTGTTTTCTTGATAGGCCTTTCTTTCACAGCCAATTGTCTCTAAGAAATCTATTGCCTTATTAAAATCATTAACTATTAATTCTATTTCTTTTTGATCTTCTATTTTATTTCCCTTTATGGCTTTATAAGTCATTGTTATTTTATCACCCTCGTCTCTAATTCTCACCCAACTATGTTTGCATGGAGGATTAGGAAGATTAAAAACAACTCTTTTCTGTAAAAATTCGGGCTTTATTAATTTAGCTCCCATGTCTTTCAGTTTTTTTCTTATTTCATCTTTATCTATATTTAAAAATGTTGCTTCGTATTCTATTGCCATAAATTTAAGTTATTTGTCATTAATTAATCCTAGCAAAATTATATCTTAGAAACAAGAAAAAATGTGCTTAACCAGGTTAAGCACATTTTATACTGTTTTTCTTCTATCAAATTAAATACTTTAAAATAATTGTTTAGTTATTTTTATCGCTTTGTCTAAAAAAACTTTAAAGTCTTTTTCTTTTTCATCCTCTTGTATATTTACTAAATCTAAATAATCCTTTGGAATATCTATTGGCCACTCATCTAATAATTCTTTTTGTTTATCATCTCCATAGATTCTTTTGTATAAGCTAGACCATTTCCAGTTTTCTGCCCTTTCTGACCTTTTCTGCATGTTTTTTAATAATTTGCTCCAACACTTTAACGCTTAATTTATTTTGAGCATAAAATTACCATTCTTTTTGATTTTTTATTATATTTTTTGCCTTCTGTCGTATCTCCATAAACTTTAATAACATCATTAAAGCCTGCATTTTTTAGCATGTCCTTCATTTTATCCAACGAATAAAGTTTAGTTATGTATTGAGCGGAGTAATTCCCTCCTTTTTTATCTGTAATAGTTAAATTTACTATTTCTTGGCTATTTTTTTTATCAAAAACTCTTTTTTCTAAAACAGAGTAGTTTTTTGTTTTGTAGCAACGCTTTGAAAATGAATTTTTGAGTGCTAAGCTCTTATTTCTTATATCAAGCAAAAACTTTCCACCTTTTTTTAATGACCTTCTCGCCTCTTTTAAAGCTTTAAGGTTTTCTTCTTCTTTCTCAAAATAGCCAAAAGAAGTAAATATATTGATTACCGCATCAAATTGATTTTTAAATGGAACTTTTCTCATGTCTCCTTCAATAATTCTTACATCTAAATTATTTTTCTTTGCCTCTTTTCTTAAAATATTAAGAGCTTTTCTGTTTAAATCAAAAGCTGTCATTTTATATCCAGCCGCAGCCAACGAAATAGTATGCCGCCCGTGCCCCGAACATAAATCCAAAATTTTAGATCCTTTTGGCAAATTTAAAACACGCTCAATAAAAGCGTTTTCTTTTTTAATATAATCTTTTTTAAATCTCGGATTTTCTTGATAAAGGTCAAGATACCATTTATCAAAAAACTCTTTATGCCATTTCATAATAATTAAAATAAATGTGGCGCCTTGTTTTTTTGTAACAGGACGCCACGCTTTAAAAGAACAAAGAACTAATCGTCCCACCAAACTAAGTCGGTTTCTACTCCCAACATCGAATTCACCTCCTTTCTTATTATCTTAATACCTGAAACAACCTTACTAAAAGAACCTTTTGCCCTGTACAGCTCATGAGTTCTGCTATCCCAACCATCGAGAGAAACTTTAATAATAATCTTTTCCGAAGAAAGGATTCTTAATTGTTTCTCTGTCATTTTGTTAAATAAAAGCCCGTTTGTTTGAAGACGCAAAGTATAACCGAACAACAAAGCTAATTCAATTATTTCAAAGATAGCTGAGCAAAGAAAAATCTCTCCACCAGTAAGTTGTAAATATAGCTCTCTAACATCGGATTGCTTCTCCTTGAAAAAATCTAACACTCTTTTAACGTCATCTATCCTGATTTTATCTTGACCGAATTTTCTAGAGTCCCTAAAACAATATTTACAATAAGTATTACACCTATTTGTAAGATTAATTGTTAAACTGCTAAAAAACCTTTCAACCGGTAGGGGCTTTACTTTAATGCTTAACCGTTCCATTGTTTCGCTTCCTTAATATTAGATGTATATTAGATGTAAATGTTCCAATAATGTTCTAAATTTATATTAAAGAAAATAATAAATTTGTCAAATTTTTCACGGCTGAGTTCAGTTAACTAACGCATATTTCGGGCGAATATATGAAGATTCAATATATGAAGGTTGAACCTTCATATATAAAAAATGTGCTTAACCCGGTTAAGCACATTCTGGAATAACTTTTGTCAGCGACTAATCACTCCTGGCCCCATTTCCTGTATTTCCCGCTAATGTTTTATATATAAATAGTAGGGAATTCCCTTGTTTTTCTCACTTGCCTTTAGCGGTTCTTCGTTTAAAAACGGCCAACAAGCTAGTATTATTCTTGTTTCTTTCTTCACCTCGCGATATATCTTTTCTTTTAATTCCTTATACATGTCAGGATGAAGAAAAGCATAAACTATATCAGCACCTGATAGATTATATTTAAATAAATTGCCATATTTAATTTTTACGTTACGATAAAATAGAGATCTAACTTTTGAATATAAATACAAAATTGGAGAAATTTCTATCCCCACACATTTTATTTTATATTTCCTTGATAAGTAAAATAATAAATCACCAGTCCCACTTCCTAAATCGTAAAGAACCATTCCTTCTCTCAAGCTTACTAAATTTTCAATTCGATTATAGTCTTTCTTTTTGGTTGGCAACCAAATTACTCCCCAAAAACCACCTAGAGAAAAGGAGAGAAGAGCTATAATTAGAATAAATAAAAAAACATTAACATTCATTTTAAAAATTTAGATATTAATTATTCAACGAACTAGACTTCATTATATTGTATTTTGTAGAATAATTAAGGCGAGAGGGATTTTCTCTCGCCTTTGTACTACTTTGATTTAAGATCCTTCCATGCATTATCTTTAGCCTCTTCATTAGTAAAACCGGCGCCCTTGCCTTTTTCTCCGGTTTTTGTATCCTCAACCTCAGAAGAATGAGTCGTTGGAGGAAGTAAAAGGTCTGCTATGGTTGTAGTGTCTTTTTCTTTATATCTTCCCATTTTTTTCACCTCATTTCTTTCTTTACTAGAGATTTCATTTTTTAACGTCGAGAACTATTCTCGACACTATCCTCATTTTATCAAATTCAAACAACCTTATCAAATTTTTGTGTAGCTAAGTTCAGTTAACTAACGCATATTTCGGGCAAATATATGAAGATTCTATATATGAAGGTTGAACCTTCATACATGAAAAATGTGCTTAACCCGGTTAAGCACATTCTGGAATAACTTTTGTCAGCAATTAATCGCTCTTGGCCCCTTTCCCCAAATTCATTTCGGGCTATAGCGTTGCCTCCATTTCTTTTGTCATTTTATCTACCCATTCTTCGAGATTTGGATTTTCTTTCCATATTTTTTTACCACGTGCAATTAATTTTTTGTGATCTGGATAGCCAAGATTATCAATCTTACCATGTAGTTTAATAAAATCATCCGTATCCTGAATTACCGCATTAAAAACCTCGGCTAAGTCCCAGAATAATCCTTCTTCGGTGCTTAAATTTTTAAATTTATCTAAGAATTTCCTTTGAACGAAATCGTAGAAAATAAAGTGAAGCATTTCGTGAAAAATAGTAAAAAGTTGCATATTACGATTATCGTAAATAAAAATCTGGAACCCTCCCCAATCTAAAAAACGAGGACAAAAATCAAAAATTGAGAAAACACCAGTAAATTCTTTTTTTGGCCAAGGATAATGATTAAAAATCTTATCAACTGTTTTAAAGAAATCTTCTTGGGTTTGGTCAAGATATTCCTGTGTTTTTTGATTAAGTTTTTTTAATTCAAGAGCGTGAGATTTATAATATTCTTTAATATATTTATTTAAAAAGCTCTTTGGGTTATTAACTGATTCCATTTCTGAAAGATCTGTGTGATAAGGTAAGGCTCTTTCTTTCCAAAAATCACAACCACCAAATTCCGAGTTAGAATAAAATTCCCAAGCCAAATCTTGGTCTAATTTTTTATCAAATTTCAATTTTATAACTGGATTTAACATATTATTTTATATGAAAAAGCTCACTAGTATTATATCCTTTTTATAGAATAAATAATAGTGAGCTGGAGTTATTTTCAACATTTTTGCACCTACTGAGCTTGTGTTTGCTTGAGAAGATCCCAAACAAGCCACTCTAGGGTCATTTTTGCGTGAACACAAAATCGTTCATCAAGGTCCCAAATAGACCCATTTTGTATTTCAGCCTGAAATGGACATCCACCGCCGCATATACCAAGAGCAGGACAATTCTGACATTGAGGCATATTTAAAGGAGACCGCATGCTCCATTCACGAAAAGTTTCATCCTTGCTAATGTCGAAGAATCCATCATCAACATTAGTTGGAAAATACTTTCTTTCTGTGACAAAGCCATGACAGATACCGACATCACCATTGGGAGCAATAACGATCTGGTTTCCTCCAGTTGCCCCGCAATCAAACGGCCAAACATTCCTTTCGATAAAAGCATTGGCTTTACGCATAATACGATCTTCGTAAACACCTTTTTCTCTAAAGATTTGGAAGGCATCGATTATGAAACGAGCTGCCTTTTCGTTATAACCGTCAAGTATTTTTTCATCTCCACTAATCATGAGATTTAGACCCAAATTTGTTATAGCACATTCATCTAAAAGCACTCTTATAGTATTATCAAAATCAGAAATATTAACCTCTGAAAGAGTACACGATGCACCAATGTCCATTCCAAGATCTCTACAAATCCTAAACCCTCTTTTGATATCCTGATATACCGGTTCTCCATTTGTATAAGCACGATGAGAGTTTGTCGCCGATTCATTGCCGTCAATAGATATTGAAACTTGAACATTGTTACCCCTAAGAACTTCGGCGATATGATCGGTTAAAAGAGTACCATTCGTAACTAAATTAAGTGTAGTTTTCTTGGGGAGCTTTTCTGCTTTTCTATATTCTCTTATTTTAACTAGCAATGCTTCAAAAACTGGCCAGTTCATAAGAAGCTCTCCCCCGTAAAAAACTATTGTCTTCTCTGCCTCAAATTGCTCGGAGTCTTTCTGAATTGCACGACAAAAGAAATCAAGACCTTTAAGGGCAGTTTCTTTTGTCATATGATCTTCCTTATACCCCGAACTAATTTGGTTTTTTATGAAACAGTAGCTACATCGAAAGTTACATTTTTCCGTGAGAAGAAAATAAACCAAATGAGGATAAGGGTTTCCAAGAAGACCAAGAAAATATCTTATTACCTGATCGTCTTCCTCGGGATTTTGAACTAAAATTTTCACATCTCTTAATACATCAATTATAGTTAAGAGATTTTCTTTTTTTTCAGAATCGGCAATAATCAAATCTTCCGGACAAGCACCTCCTTTGAATTCGCTGATCATCGGAAGCAAATCTGTAGGGACATAAACCGGCATCATTCGAAGAGAATGATAGCACGCACTCAGAGACTGTCTTGTAAAAAAATGAGCAAATCTTGAAAGAAAAAATTTGTTCTTTTCCATGGCAAGAACTCCTTTGCATTAGCATTTATTGTTTCCATGTAGGGGGAGGAAGATTTTTTCTTCCTCCCCCTTGACGCTCCTTACCAAGGAGATTTCGTGGACTTGGAATTGTACCTGCACGCACATTTGCACGCACATGTACCACACTTGGATGCATGGGCGATCTTCGCAGAATTTCCAAGAATCTTCGTAGCATCCTTAACTGTGGGTACTATAAGCCTTCATAATTTTCTCCTTTCTTGCCTGCAACTATCTATTGTTTTCTCTACCGAAAGTTTACGTAAACTTCCTTTTGCAATATTGAAAAACAATAAACAGAAACAGGGCTTGTATGATTGTCAAAGGTCCATAATTATACTACTGAACAACTTGATTGCTGTCAAGCGCTAGCGGGCTGAATTCAACCTTCAAGTGCAACACTTAATTCTTTACTTAACCAAAAGAATTTTCCATCTTCTTTCCATTTAATAATAGCTTTTGGCAAAATAACGGGATAAACCTTTTCATTTAAAAATTTATCCTTAGACAGAAAGATAAAATCAATCTCATCTTCTTTGCTTTTGTCTTCAATATCATCAAACTCAACATAAAAGAAAAGATTAATATCGTGATGTTTCTCTCCATCTTCTTTAGTAAAAATATCTTCCATTCCTCCAATTAAAGATACTTTTCTTATAGATATAATAAGCTCCTCATTTAATTCTCGAATCACAGCATCTTTTGCAGTTTCACCAAATTCAACATGACCACCAGCTAAAAAATAATAATCCTTACATTCATCTTTGTGTTTACAAACTAAAAACTTTCCGTCTTTTTCAACAACAGCCCTCACTCTTATCTCAAATTTTTTATTATTTGTCATTAATTAATCCTAGCAAAATTATATCTTAGAAACAAGAAAAAATGTGCTTAACCAGGTTAAGCACATTTTATATCTCTTTAATTTGATTTTCGTCTATATATGGATATTTCTTTTCCGCCAAGCTAGCTACTTCCGACATTATCTTGTCTGTTACTTTACGATAATCGTCATTAGTTAATTCTTTGTTTTCGTATTCTGAAAAATATATTGGCTTTCCAATTTTTATTTTCGCCTTAGCCCCCCTAAACTTAGGACGTTTATCATGACGAGACATAATATCATATGTACCAACAATTCCTACTGGAATTACCGGTACTTTTGCATTTAAGGCAAATTTAGCCACACCAGTAAATGGTTTTTGAATTTCTCCGTCTGCTGACCTAGTTCCTTCTGGAAAAATCCCAATCATTCTTCCTTGCCTTAGAGCAGAATAAACCTTACCAATTGTTTCGCTTTTATTATGAGCCTCACGATCAACTTTTATTTGACCGGTTAGATTCATTACCGGCCTCCAAACTCTGCTCTTGTAAAATTTTTCAGCTGCTAAATAATGCACCTTTCTAGGAGAAGTAGCTGTAAAGCAAATAAAGTCAAAATAGCTTTGATGGTTAGAAGCAATTATAACTGGACCTTCCTTGGGAATATTCTCTAATCCTTCCACCTTATCTATCCAAACTCTGTTAACTAAAGACCCTAGAGTTTTTTTGATTATAGAGTAACCATATTTAACAGATCTGGTTTCTTTAAAATCAGAGATTCCATTATTTTGTTTTGATTTTTTACTCCAAAACATATATTCTTATACTATAATTATAGCACAATAAATAGTATTTTGTCAAACAAGTTTCGGTACATTCTACTCCGAAGTGAAACATCAAGGTAACTTAAAAAGGTGTGCTTAACCCGATTAAGCACATTCTGGAATAACTTTTGTCAGCAATTAATCGCTCCTGGCCCCTTTCCCCTTTAACTTAATAAAGTCAAGGGTAAAAACACTAGAGGTTCGTGTTCGATATAAAACTATCGATCGAATTCAAGCAGGAGAAATTATTTCCTTGGTTACTCATAACGAAAACATGGATGTAAAAGTAAAAGATGTCCGGCACTATCGCAGTTTCGAACAAATGCTTCGGCAAGAACCATGGGAAAAAATAGCCCCAGAATCACATTCTAGAGAAGAAGTACTTTCTTTGTTAAAACAAATATATCCCTATCACAAAGAAAAGCTTGGCGTTGTAGTTTTCGAGTTTTCTCGTGCTAACAATAGTTAAGACTTTTCTTAAATGTCCAGCCTCCTATATGGTGACTGGACTTTTTTATTTAATCAATTCTATTTTTATTCCAACAGCATTATATTTCTGTTGTTCTTTTTTTGAATAAAATTTATTAACCTCTTCAATCAATTCCTGTTTTGATTTACCACCAAATCTTTTCGCAGAAAAATCAGAAAAAAGCTCTTCAAAAGAGCTGTAAAGATAAATAGCTTTTACTTTTACTAATACTTTCTTTGAAAAATCATCTTTACAAGTAAATTCAATCTGATCGCCAACATTAACTTTTTGGCGTTTTTGATCATATAATCTAGACTCTATGTCTTTTTTACCACTGATAACTTTTTTAAAGGGATATACGGCAAGTTTCATTTTATGTTTTTCTATGTTTATTTTAAATTCTTTTTAGTGTTTATTTTATCATTATACTTTTATCTGGCAAAAAATCCAAGAATAAACCTCAGGTAGGGCTAATATTTTGAATTAATCCTAATAGTTTATTTTCAAAGTAAATTTTTTAATAAAAAGGCAAAAAGGGGACGCGTCATTTTTGAACAAGGTTTTAGGTTTTTAGGTTTTTCTCTTTATTTTTCGGCTAATTCTTTGTTGTTTGCAATAATTTCTCTCATAAATATCTTTTTTAATTTTTTCTTAGTTTTTTTGTATTTTCTTCTACACGGTTTAATAATTTTTTTGCATATTTTTATATTTTATTTTCTCTTTTCTTTTCTTATTATACCCTAAAAACTATTTTAAAACAAAAATAAAGAGCTAAGCTTCTTAAATTAAAACTCGCTCGGGATAAGTTTAAAGATATCTATTTTTGGAGGTTCTTATCTTTGTTAATTTTAATAATAGATTTATCTAAAAATTTAGTAAAATCTTTATCGTCTCGCCAGATTTTCCTTAGTTCTTCTCTTAATCTTTTATGTTGAGGATATCCTTTATCTCCGACTAAAATAATCTTCTTGAATTCGGGTTCGTTCAATAAAAAGGTTAAAGCTTCTTTTAAAGCTTCTATTTGTTGATTATTAAGTCCTCTTTTTCTCAAATAATTTTTATAATAATACAAAAACTGAAGATGCAATAATTCATGACATATTGTTGTTATTGAAGATGGCAAGCTGTGCCACATCGATATCATAAACCAATTTTCTTTCTGGTTATAAGGACACATAAAACCTGTCGTTAAAAAACACCTAAAATTATTTCTATAAATAGGTTCTTCGGTAATATGAGAAAGGATATCAAAAAAATTCTTTTCGACCTTACTCCAAATATTCTCAAGCGTAATTAATTCTTGATTGATTACTAGTTTGCGATATTCTTTTTTCGGGTGATTTCTTAAATACCTCTCTACTGTATTCTGAGCTTTTGAAAAATCTGATTTTAAGATCTTGGCCAGTAAATCATCCGGAATATGAATAACTTGCTCTCGCCAATTAAGTCCGAGCATATCCTTGTTTTTGCTTTTCGCAATCAAAATCCAACTCCAGGCGTCTTTTTTAATGTTATATTTAAAGGTAACTTTTGACATAGAACTAATTTCTTATTTTTATTATAGAATAAAATTGAAATTATATAAAGAAAAAAGGGTGTCCTTGCTTTAATTTACTTAAAACTGGATACCCCTTTTATAAGTTTTCTGATTTTTGGGTCTGTTCATAAAGATCCCAAACTAACCATCGAATAGTTTCTTTAGCATGCACACAAAAGGCCTCATCAACTTCCCAAATACTATCTTTTTGGAGATAAGCATTGTGGGGACAACCTCCACCACAAACAGTAAGTGCTTCACAATCGTGACATCGAGACATATTAAGTGGAGAGCGCTTACTCCACTCTTGCCAAAAAGGATGTACATAGGGATCAAAACTACCATCTGGCTGTACGAAGAATTCCCCTGTACCACTGTAGGCATGACAAACACCAAATTTCCCATCTGGCCTAACAACAATTTGTCTTCCACAACCAGAGCAATCTCGATCATATAGTTCGCCATTCACAAATGCTTCAACTTTACGCATAATCCGATGTTCATGTATTCCCCGCCTTCTCGCGACTTTAAAACAATCAATCATCGCCTGAGCAGCTTTAATAGAATACTCTGAATCTTTAACTCGATATTCACAACTATCTAATAAGGGATTGAAACCTACTTGATCAATACCTAATTCATCAAGAAACCATTCAAGAACCATCGGCAATTCATCAGCGTTTGCTTTAGAAATAGTACAAGAAATACAAGTTTTAGCACCTGCTTTTTTAAGAATGGAAATTCCTTTCATCACTTTCGAAAATGTTCCTTTGCGACTTTTCTTCCAAATACGACACTTATCATTCACTAATTTGTAACCATCCAATGAAACATCGACTTCAATCTTATGATCTGCACAAAACGCAGCAATTTCAGGAGTTATAAGCGATCCATTAGTATTAACGCTAGTTGATAGCCCAAGAGGCAACTGCTTACGTTTTTTAAGACGGTTTATTTCTTTCACAGCCGAATAAAAAACTTTAAGATTTAGCAATGGCTCTCCGCCATAAAATATAATCGACGGTTTCTGGGGATGAAAGTCTGGAAAATTATAAGCTCTTTTCAAGTAGGTAGCAAATTTTCGGATGGCAGATATTGCTATTACATCAGATATTGTATCACGTTGCATCTTTGAAGAACTATAAGATCCTTCAAAAAAACAATAGGTGCAATCAAAATTACAGTTGTCTGTCAGAATTAAATAGAGGGTATCAATACACGGACGCGAAAGAATAATTTTTTGTAATCTCTCTATTTTTCTTTCTTCTTTTTCAGTAACCGACACCAAAAGTTCACAGTTTTTTAATTCGTTGATTGAGCGAGCAACAATCGCTGGCTTTTCAGAAACACTATCAGACATGGAAGATAAAAAACTTTTAAAATAGACAATAACTCAGGATTAAGAAAAAGGACTTGTCTATTTAAGGCGTGGAAAACTGCAATAACGTCATTTTTCTTCCAAAAATGAGCGAATCGAGAAAACTTTAAATTGTTATTCATTTTAAAACCTCCTTTGGAAACTAAACAGTTAAATAGGGGGCAGTTTCGCAAAAATACGAAACTACCCCCTTGAGTCTAAGTCACTTACAGGCTTGCGGACTACCGGTACACGAAGCACACGCTCCACACTTAAGATTCATGACTGGCTTTGTTCTTAGAGTGCCAAGAATCTTGCGATAGGCTTTCTTGTTTGGTACTACAAGTTTCATTAAATTCACCTCCTTTCTGTCTTTTCTAAAATTATTCAATTATTAAAGATCCTTTGCCGAAGAACATCCTCGGCTACTGATTTTAATCTACCAAAACAAAACATCTCTGTCAAGTTTTTTTGGTTATTTTTTTATTATACCCTAAAAACTATTTTAAAACAAAAAAACAGGCGTTAAAAGATTGATTTTATTATAAATTTTAATTTTGCGATAAACCTGGTTTCGTTCAGGCTATAAAATTTTTTCCATATAAACATCGTGGTAATTTTGATGCTTTTTTCTGTATTTTACCTTAAATCCAAACTTCTCATAAAATGGGACCAATCCCTTTTCTTCCATAACATCCAATGCCACTATTTTAAAGTTTTTCTTTTGAGCAATCCCTAAAACGGCATTTATTAACTCGCCGCCGATTCCCCTACAACGATATGTCGACAGAACTGCTAAGCGAGCTATTTTCATTTTTGAGCCAACGGAAGCAAAACGAACAACCCCAATTAAATTATCATTTTCTTCTGCTACTAAAATTTTCTGCCCCTTCTTTATGTTTTCTTTAATTTCTTCTAATATTTTATGACAATGATCATGACCTTCTTCTTTGTTAAGATAATTTTGTAAATAAGTCAAGCGTTGTATAACTGGGTTCAAGGAATTAACGCATATTTCGGGCGAATATATGAAGATTCAATATATGAAGGTTGAACCTTCATATATAAAAAATGTGCTTAACCCGGTTAAGCACATTTTAGAATAACTTTTGTCAGCAATTAATCGCTCCTGACCCCATTTTCTCTGACCCCATTTTCTCAATTAATCGCTCCTGGCCCCATTTTCTCAATTAATCGCTCCTGACCCCATTTCCTGACCCCATTTTCTCCTTTTCTGATTTTCCTTCCACTTCTACAAATAGTTCTAAAAATGGATACATTAAAAAATGCTAAAAAAATCTAAAAATATTCCAATAAGCAGGGCTAAAAGAGAAAGTAAAAAGATAACAGCTGAATTCCATCTTGATTTTGAAGTTAAGCTGGTTCTAACTAAATAGTGAAGGGCTAGTTTTTTTTGTGAATCAAGACAGCTTGCTTTGTCTACCGCCCCAACAAGATCATATTTTTCAATTAAATCAGTTCTTTTTTTTGCAACGCTGTAACGATGTCCAAAATAAAGAATAAATCCGACTGTCCCAATATACCAGGCAATTTTTACCCACAAGGGATCATAAAAATTTAAAATAATAATTATCCGATAAGAAACCGTGGCTAGAATTCCCGCCCAAAAGAAAAATAAGCGAACCGGCTTGGGATTTGGTTCTATAACTTTTAACTCTTTCTTGGTTTTTATTTCCATAATATTTCATTATATCACAATAGTCTCAATAAAATAAAAAATAGTGTAAAAAAAAGGGGGTTGCGTTTGCAAAACCCCCTTCTGACTTATTTTATTGAGACTATTCCGACATAATAGTCGGTTGGTAATCCTCCCAACCATTTTTCATGCCAGGGTATGTTTTCTGGCTTGAAGCGTTTCAACCCATAAAACGGGTTGAGGACAAACCATGTAAAATCCTGATTTGTCCAGAAAAGCGGGAGGAGAGAAATTATTTGGACTTCTCTCATCCACGTCCATTCCACGCCTGCCAGAAAAGGAGCGTGGAAGATAAAAACTTCCAACTTGGTTAAATTTGTCAATGATTTGTGTACTGGGTTCAAGGAATTAACGCATATTTCGGGCAAATATATGAAGACTCTATATATGAAGGTTGTAAAACTTATGATAAGCTCCTTGCTCCTCAAGTAGTTGCTCGTGAGTTCCTTGTTCAATTATCTTTCCTTTTTGTAAAACTAAAATCTTATCTGCTTTTCTAACAGTGCTTAAACGATGAGCAATAATAAAAGTGGTTTTGTCTTTAGTTAATCTTTCTAGAGCTTGGCTAATCATTTTTTCCGAATGAACATCTAGCGAAGAAGTCGCTTCGTCTAGAATAAGGATTTTAGGATCTCTAATTATAGCTCTGGCAATAGCTAGTCTTTGTTTTTGACCAGCTGATAACTTAACTCCTCTTTCTCCAACCATTGTATTATACTTATCTGGCAGTCTTTCAATAAAGTCATGAATATTGGCCATTTTGGCTGCTTCTACTATTTCTTTTTTGCTCGCATTTGGCTTTCCATACAAAATATTATTACTTATGGTATCATTAAAAAGAATTATTTCTTGAGGAACATAGGCAATTAAACTTCTTAAGAATTTTAACTTTAAATCTTTAATATTTACTCCATCTAACAAGATCTCTCCCTTTCTAGGAGTAAAATAAAGAGAGAGCAAATCAATAGTAGTAGTTTTTCCTTCTCCGCTTCCACCAACCAAAGCAACTTTTTGCCCAGCCAAAGCAGTAAAATTAAGACCATCTAAAACAGGACGCTTATGACTATAGCCAAATTCTACATTCTTATATTCTATCTTTCCTTTAACGTCTTCTATAATCTTTCCTTCTTCTTTAGCTTCTTCGACTTCCATATCTAAAAATTCATTAGCTCTTTTGATGGCGGCCAGCCCTCTTTGAATTTCTAGCCATTGCCATAGTAAAATAGCCAGGGGCATTCTAGTTAAATTTAGATAACCCAAAAACATTACTAAAACTCCATGAGAAATTACTCCTTGTCCTAATAGATAAATGGCATAACCAAAAACAACAACAAAACCTAAAGAAAAGATAATTTCTTGAAATAAGACGGTGTTTTCCCAAATTAAAGAGTTTTTCTTTAGGGCGGGATTAACCTTGTCTAAATAAACACTTTTAATTTTAGATTTTTGAAATTCTTCAGAAGCCGAAGATTTAATTGTATGAATATTTAAAAAAGAGTCGTTTAAAATTCCGGCTGACTGATCAAAGCTTTTACTAACTTCTTTTTGACTGCCCGCCAAAAGAGGAGTTCTTTTAATGGCAATAATAACTGAAAGAATAAAAATAACTAAAACCCCCAAAGATAATCTCCAGTTAATAGCAAGCATTATAACCAAACCAATTAAAAGGGTGACGAATCTGGGAGCAATCCAAAAGACAGTGTTACTAATAATATTATTTAAATGGTCAGCGGCTCTAGTTATTCTAGAAACTAATTCACCAACCTTCTTTTCCCGATGAAAAGATAAAGGAAGATTAACCACATGAGACATATGATCATAAACAAAATCAGTCAAAACATCTACTCCTAGATAAGCCCCCCTAACATAAACTATTCTTTTAAAAATTGCTGATAAAAAAGTAGTAATTGCCCAAATACCAAGCAGAGCAAGAACTAAAAAAGAAATTGAATCACTGGAAACAGTATCTACCAACCTTCCATAAAGATAAGGAACTATTCCTTCAAAAGCGGCAAAGCTCACAGCTAAAATTGCAGTCGCTACAACTGTTCTTTTATGCTTCTTTATATATCTCCAAATAATTTTAAAATCTAAAAGCATCATAAAGGTTATTCTACAATATTGAGAGGATTAAATCAACCCTTTTATCTTGATTACTTTTATACGAGAAGTATGACCAGTTTTTATAGTTACAAAAATTTTCATACACTCATTTTAAGCAATGACAAAAATAAAAGCAAGGGCTAAAACCCTTGCCTCTATAATATATAAATATATTTATTGTTTTTTGCCAGCAGTATCAATAGCCACAACAATGGCACCAATACCTACCAAGACATAAACAACTTTTGAAATAGCTGACATGTCTCCAAAAATAGCAGCAACTAAATCAAAACCAAACAGTCCAACTAGACCCCAGTTTAATCCACCAATAATTACTAAAATTAATGATATAATTTTAATAGCTTTCATAATATTATTACATAATATATTAATTAGTGACCTTTAGGGTATTATAATACATTTTTTTATGAAGGTTAAGTGAAACTGTTAATAATCCCCCGTATTCTTTCTCCTTCTTTTTCAACTATTGGGCTATCATATTCAGCCCCATGAGCTTTTTTGTAAACTGGTCGCTTCTGGTCTATGTGCAAATTAAACAAAAACCCGTCCTCTTCTTTTTTAAGATACAAATGGAAGCGCGGGTAACCGCTTCTCTCTAAGGGACGCACTAAAGAAATTTCATTTTCTGAAACTTCTCTTTGAAAAATATAGCCGATATCTCTAGCAAAATTAATAATATTTCCTTCTATTTTTAATTTAAATTTCATATCTTTAAAATTCTTTTTTTATAATTTTCGCCTAAAACATTAGCTAGAGAATCCTTGAAGCCTTCTTTAATTTTAGCGGATTTTAAGCCTTGGTACAAAAAAACAAGATTATGAGTCATATTATTATACAAAGCATCAGAACCAAAGATAATTCTTTTACTCGGAGCAATTTTAAAAACTTTTTTAATAATAGTCGGCGAAGCGCCAGAAGTATCAAAATAAACATTATTAAATTTTTGAATAATTGATTTTATTAAACGATAATCAGGCCTTAAAATAGCATTATGGCCTAAATGAGCAATGACGATAGGAATATCATAATTATTAAATAATTCACTTTTCCCTTTATAGTCACAAAAACTCTTTAACAAAGCATTATCTCTGCTCCTTTTATACTCTGGATCATTAATATTGGAATAATCTGAATAACCTCCATGGAAAACAAGGTAAAGTTTTTCTTTTTCAATTGTTGAGTATATTTTACGAAGCTTTTTGGCAATCTCTAAAGAATTATGGCTTGGCTGAGGTTTAAAGTTTTGGAGATTTGGGTGAAGCTTAATTCCAACAATTTTGTAGTTTTTGATTAATTCTTTAATTTTCTTCTCTATTTTATCTAATTTTATCCGACAGACATCAATAGAGCCTAAAACAAAAAATCTTTGATGTTGAAAGTTTTTGCCAATAGCTTCAGAAGAAATCCAAGGCTCAATCGGAAGCAAGCTTGATTTATCAATTAACGAAATATCCATTTCTTTTAAAATCCTTTCTTTATTGCTGCCAACATATTTTTTTCTAATAATACTATGAACATATTTGGGGGTAATAAAAAAACCAAGCGTTAAAATAAATCTTTCTACTTTATTATACTCCAGAAACTCCAAGATGCTTGGTTTTAAAAAATCTTCATTTTTAAAGCTTTTTTTCACTTCCTTTTTGTTATCCGCGACCCCTAAAACATCATAAGGATGAACATGAGAATCAATAATCTCAAAACCTAACTCTTTTTTAATTTTTTTAATATCTTTTAAAATCTCTAAAATTCTTTCTTGTTTCATATAATTAAGTTTAACATTTTTAGGTTAAATAAAAAAGAAGAGATTTTATCTCTTCTTTTTATCGCCGTTTAAAAACCAAGCTTTGCGAAAAACCCTTCCACATTTTTCGCATCCACTAAGTTGAGTAAAAAGAAACTTTGTAGAACCATTCTCTTGAAAAGCGTCTATTACTTCTTTAGGCGTAATACATTTATGAGAACTGCTACCGCTTCTTTTCTTCATCATTTTAGCCATAATAATCTCCCCGTTTAAAAGAACAAAAAATCAAAGAACTATATCTTTCTTTGATTTTAAATAAAGAAGAAAAGAAGTCAACAGCTAAAGCTGCCTAATTCTGTTAATAACGTAATTAGCCGGTTGATTATAATCTTCAATAACTTTAATTTCCTTGCTTGGCAAATTAAAAGGTTTGCCAATTTTTATCTTTATCTTGTATTTTCTTAACAAAACACCTAAAAACTTCATTTTAATTACCGGTGTTTGAATCCTTACCGGAAGAATTTTAGTCCCCGTCTTAAAAGCTAAATAAGCAACTCCTCTCTTAGGCTTAGATGGCCCTTCTTTCCATTGTCTTTTTCCTTCTGGGAAAATGCCAACCACTCCTCCGTTATTAAGAATATCTACTGGAATTTTTAAAGACTTATCTAGTCCTATTTTTCTTTTAACCGGAAACCCGCCAAAAGCCCAAATAATTGGCCAAAAAATAGGAATATAATAAATTTTTTTTAAAACGGCGTAATGAATAGGGAAGGATTTGGAAGCAAAAGGAAAAGAAGTCCCAATAAGAAAAGGATCAATCCAAGAAGTATGATTGCTAGCAACTATTAAGGGCCCTCTTATCTTCTCAAGATCAATATCTGATTCTACTTCTACTCTTAAGAAAAATCTTAAGATTAGCTTCATTGGACCCCAAAAAATATTATAGAAGAGATACGGAAGATTGAGTTTTCCCCAACCAAGGTCTCTTGACAATAACTTTTGTCCTTGATAATATTTATATGTCATGACACAATAAGATGGCCAAAATATTTAGTCTCGTCCCCAATTTGAGCTAAAGATGGTCGTCTTTTTTGTTTATCTTGATTTTATTCGAATTTAATTTGATTATACCATATTACATTATTTTTTTCAAGTCACCCAGTATTTATTCTTAGTCATTTTATCTTTTTTCATTATAACCTGATCTCTTTCTTTTTGTGAAATTTTAGCTAGTTTATCTATTTCTTTTTCAGAAAATTTAGCTAATTCTTTTACCTTTTCTTCTAAAAATTCTTTATTGTTGTTTTTAGGATCATTTAAAACTTCGCCTAAAAGTATATCTAGCACTTTTCCCACTATTGGCCCAGATTTAACGTTTAATAACTTCATTACCTTTTTCCCGTCTATTTTAAGCATCTTAACCGAAATCGGATCTTTAGAACTCTTTTCTATTATATATTTCATATGACGCAGTTTATAGGGCTCTGCCTTGGGAACACCGGAACCAATTCTGTCAGCCATTCTAACCTGTAACAGTTCTTTAATGTTCTCTGGTCCCACCTTGCGAACTAAACGCCTGACAGAGGCCTCTGTGACCTCGTCAACATTATAATAAAACAGGTGATAGCGAACTAACTTCACAATCTTTTCTATTTCTTTTTTGGGAAACTTTAATCTTTCTAAAATCTTTTTAGTTATTCTAGCTCCGATCACTTCGTGTCCATAAAAAGTTGCCTTTTGACCAGCTCCTCTTTTGGATTTTGGTTTTCCAATATCATGTAACAAGGAGGCAATTCTAACTTCTTTGCTAAAGTCTTTTTTAGCAGCATACTTTAAAGAAAGCACCGAGTGCTCATAAACATCATAAATATGATGCTTAGATTGAGCTACTTTATATCCTTCTAATAATTCTGGAATTATATATTCTAATAACTTTAGCTTTCTTAACATCTCTATCCCCTGATAAGCTCTTTCTGACATTATTATTTTAATAAGCTCGTCTCTAATTCTTTCTCTTGAAATAACTTTCATTAAAGAAGAATTTTTAACTATTGCCCTAGCTGTTTCCTTTTCAATTTTAAAACCTAAAACAGAAGCAAATCTTACTGCCCTCATCATTCTTAAAGCATCTTCATTAAACCTTTTATTGGGGTCGCCAACGGCTCTAATTATTTTCTTTTTTAAATCCTTTTGGCCCTCAAACAGATCAACAATTTCTTTATCTTTTAGGGCTATAGCATTAACAGTAAAATCTCGACGAGACAAGTCTTCTTCTAGAGTTTTAGCCCATTTAATTTCATCGGGGTGTCTTTTGTCGCTATATTTAGCTTCTGTCCTAAAAGGAGTAATCTCAACATCACCTTCAACAGTTACCGTTCCAAAATCATTATTACTAAAACTATTTGGAAATACTTTAATGATTTCTTCTGGGGTAGCGTTAGTAGTAATATCCCAGTCTTTTGGCTGGACATCCATTAATAAATCTCTAACGCAACCACCAACCAAAAAAGCTTGGAACTTATTCTTTTCCAGTTTTTTTAAAATATCTCTAATTTTCTTAGGAAGAACCATTATCTAATCATATCTTAAAATAAGACGATTTTCAATTGATTTTTGCCAAATTTGTGCTAGAATAATAAAACAATGCGCCTGTAGCTCAATTGGATAGAGTGTTAGGTTTCGGCCCTAAAGGTTGCAGGTTCGAGTCCTGCCAGGCGCACCAGTAAGGAATTTGCAAGGAGTTTCGGTTCGCCTCGCTTCGCTCGGCGATTATTTTGTACGGGATTTTGGGGGTAAAAACGAATTGGCGGTTTCGCAAAATATGGTTCGAGCCGATGTTTTTCAGAAATGTTGTCATTTCGGATTTGTTTTGAGAGGAAAGTAGATTAGCGGCTTGATTCAAGGATTTTACGAACTCACGAGCCGGTTCGAGCCAAGACAATCCTTTTTGCTCAAAATCGGTGATTTTCTCGCTGAGCGACACTTTCTCGGAAAGCAAACTCTGTTTTTTGGCGGCGTATTCTTCTGTGGATAAAGCGTCTACCAAATAGATGTCGAGAAGTTTTGCTAACTTACTTTCCACGCTTGCCAGTTGTTCTTTCAAAACACTAACCTCGGTTTGTGCGTCCTCTCTCGCTTTATCCCGCTCTTGTTCCAACGCCGCCAAAACTTTTTCTGTGTCTTGGCTCGATAAAGAAACTTTTTGAAGAAATGTTTTTATCTGCTCGATCAATTCCTCCTCTCTCAAATAATGTTTTTCTTGGCATAAACCTTTTTTCTTGGTGCAACGATAATAATTATGTCCTTTTTGAATTTCGGCAGTAATTGAGCAACCGCAAGAAGCACATTTTAACAAACCAAGAAAAGCAAAATTATGCTTTCTTACTTCTTGCACTTTTCCTCGCTTGCTTATTACCTCTTGGCATTTATCAAAAAGTTTCTTTGAAATTAACGGTTCGTGTTGTCCCTCGAAAATTTCCCGCTTCCAACGCATAAGCCCGATATAGAAAGGGTTAGTCAAAATTTTCTGAACATTGCTTACGGCAATTTTCTTGCCGAGATTACCACGCAGATTTTTATGTTCGCACCAATTTGCGAGAGATAAGAGCGTTTGGCTTCCGGTGGCGTACATTTCAAAAAGTTTCTTCACTTTTAGGGATTTCTCTTTATCAATATCCACGCCTCTCGTTTTTGGATTATTGAGGTAGCCCACCGGAGCCCAACCGGGCCATACGCCGTTTCTAATTTTTTGTCGTAGTCCTCGCTTTACATTCTCTCGCAAATTATCTACGAAGTATTTGCTCTGTCCAAAAGCAATGTTCAGCATAAAAAGTCCTTGCGGTGTTGGCTCAAACCAAAAAGTGGGAAATTTTAGGGACTTAATCAAACCGCGATCTACAAAGTGGATAATTCTACCGCCATCTACGGAATTGCGAGCGAGGCGGTCTGGATGCCAGCTCAAAATCCCTTCTGCTTTTCCTTTTTCCAAAAATGACAACATTTCTGAAAAATATCGGCTCGAACCACATTTTGTAAAAGAAAATTTTTTCATTTTTGTTTATTGCAGAAATTCTTGGGAATTTCTGTTTTTTGTTTTACTCTTGCATTTTCCCTTGATTTATTGTAATGTAATCCAGAAGACTAGGGCATAGTGCTTAGTCAATCTGTACCTTGAAAACCTAATAAAGGAGGTAAAGAAAATGGCGCACTGCCGAAAAACTCAGTTGAGTATATTTTTGACACATCGGTGCAACCTTCGATGTATTTATTGTTACGTTGGAGAGAAAGAACGAGATAAGTCAGTAATTGACTATGAGTTTGTCAAAAGAGGCATCGAGGATTTCTTTCAAAAGTATGATTCAAGGGAAATCCGTTTCTTTGCTACCGGAGAACCAACGCTTGAATTTGAGCTAATAAGAAAGATTAAAGACTGGACTTTCGAACAAGTGGGAGAGGATTGCAGATTTGAACTGCAGACGAACGGTTTTTTCTCAACTAAAATTGCTAAGTGGGTAGCTGAAAATATAGATATTGTTTGGATTTCCTGCGATGGTCCACCAGAAATTCAGAATTATTATCGACCAACACCTGCAGGTCGACCAAGCTCAGATATTGTTGAGAAAAATATACAATATTTGGCTACGAAACCGATCATGCTAGGGTGTCGGGCAACCGTAGGTAATCGGAATATGGAAAAACAGCGCGAGATGATTGAGTATTTTGCACATCTCGGTGTAAGAGCTGTAATGTCTGACCCCATGTTTTCTCCTGTTAGAAAATATTCTGGCCAGATTGTTGAATGTGAAGCCCTTGACCTACGGGAATATGCTGAACATTTTTTGGAAGCAAGAAGGTACGCAATTGAACAGGGTATATTCTATGGCAGTATATTAACTGTTAATTTTGATGAGGAAACAGAATATTTCTGTAGATCCTGTATTCCTTACCCGCATCTTACAGTTGATGGATATGTGTCAGCTTGTGATATGGCTTTTTCTGGCACAGATCCTACTATGAAAGACTTAATCTATGGTCGTTATATTTCGGAGGAAGACCGAATAGAATATGACCAAGAAAAGATTAGGTTGATTAAATCTCGAAGTGCTCAGAACATGCCTCATTGTCAGGGATGTTTAGCATTAAAGAATTGTGCAGGGGCCTGTTTGGGCGAAGCCTTGAATGAAACCGGAAGTATATTTGGGATCAAGCCACATGTTTGCGAAGTAATTCGTTACTTGGCTAAGAGGATGCCACTCAATCAGGGCTTGTATCCTTATCTTCATCCATGATAGAATAAAGGCATAAAACAAGAAAGGAGGCAAAACTATGACAAAGAGATTGTATTCCGAGGACCCATACAAACAGTTCTTTGAGGCTGTTGTTGCAAAGATCGAGGGAAATAATGTCTGGCTCGATCAGACCTGTTTTTATCCTGAAAGCGGTGGACAGGTTGGAGATACAGGTACTTTAAATAACCAGAGAGTGACAGACACTCAGTTTGATTCAGAAAAAGATGTTGTTCATATTCTGGAATCCACACCAACTTTCAAAGTTGGTGATAAAATGGAAGGTCAGATTGACTGGGAAAGGCGTCACAGAATTATGCGTGTTCATGCCGCTTCTCATATTATGGAACATTTTTTGTTCCAAGTGTTTGGCCCCCTAAAACTAACTGGTTCACATCTTAATGAAAAGTATGACAAAAGCACTTACGAGTCAGATGAAAGGCTTGACCCTGAAAAGTTGGCAGAAGTTGAAAAAAAGGCAAATGAGTTTATCGCTCAAAGTCTGCTAATCGAGACTTCGCCAGACGAAAAAAGACCTCACTTCAGATACTGGAAGTGTGGACTAATTCAAATGCCCTGTGGCGGTACGCATCCAAAAAATACCAGCGAGATTGGTCCGATTAAATTAAAACGAGAAACTGGTGGTCGAGGACGAGAAAAGGTAATAACATCTCTTCAGAAACCATAACTTATTACAAGCCCTTCGTGAAAAAAATTTTCACTTAGGGCTTTTTTCTTTCAAAGAGCAAAAGAATTCGCTGCCAAAGCAGTAAATTTTTCAAGATCATTTTCCTTGAAAAATTTACTGAAATGAGTTATTATTAACTCATAGAAAAACTTGAAATTGTCAAAGTTCAGGATTTCGGTTCGGAATTTCGTGGGGGGATTTCCTCGCCGCCGCAGGCGGCGAAATGCGTTCGGACTATTTTAAGAATACTGCTCAACCATCCTAAAACTTAATTCCTTTGCACACCTACTATATCCCAAAAACCAGTTGCTTTTGATAAATGAACCGTAAGATATTTAGCCTCCTCTCCTTGGTTTAAATTTATAGTAACATGCACATAAGCAGATATTTCATTAAATAAATGAGCATGAACAATCAATATATTCATTGAAGAAAAAGAATAATTTTCTAGCTCTGTTTCAGAGCTTTTTATTTTATTTTTAAATGATTCCGAGAAATAAGGATTATTTTCAACACTCTCATCAAAATTATCCATATTAATAAAATACCACTTTAGTCCTTTGCCAGTAGCGTCTTTTACATACCAAGATTTTGAATATTTAGTTTCTTCAAGATTCTCATAATACGATCCGTCTTCCCAAAAATCTCCATTTAAAATCTCATACTCAACCGATGTATTCAAATTATAACTACCATCAGCATTCAAGTCATCAACATCTTGCTCAGTCGTCCTATCAACTTCAATACCATCCAATAAACAAAAAGGTGCTATTGAAAGAGGAACGCCATATTCATCAAGTAAATTACAAGATAAAGCGTGCTGGTGCGTGCCCACGATCTCCCATTTTCCATTTATTTTCTTGGCTATCCACTCAACACCTATACCATATTCTTGACTACCCGCTAATCCCCGCATAAAGTCACCCTCTTTTTTTAATATCTTAACAACAATATCTGGATCATTTTCTGGATTTAGGATTGCCGAAATTTCCTTTAGAATATCGTCTTCAATGGTACTTTCCTGTAAAATCAAATTATTTATATTTATTTCTCCTAAGTTAACTATTTTCCCACCTGATACAAAGCGAGTGATTACTAAATATTCTGATCCGGACAAGGTTCCTCCTTTTACATGAAAAGATGTTTTTATAAATAAATCTTCTATTCCATCCTTATTAAAATCTCCACGCCCAATCACAGAAACTTGATACATTGCACTATCGTCTTCTAATTTTATAGAAAAATCATTTTTCTTTTCTATAAACCTAATCGACTTATTATATTCACGCCAGCTTAATCCTTCTGCTTTTGATCTATTATCTATGCCAATAATCGGTTCTACGGTTCCCGGGAAATCTTCAATCACATCCTTATCTAATATAAAATCGTCTATATAACTTATTTTAGAGCCAATAGCATCACCTAAATATTTAGGAATTACACAACTTTCTTTAAAAAAACCCTCATGCGCATTACTAAGTGTACTTTCTGAACCGAAATCTTCTTTAACCGCCCAAAAATAATCCTCACAATTTCGAACCTTTCTTTCTTTTCTTGTTTCTTTATATCCCTTTACCAAGATTAAGTCATTGTAGTGCCCGTTTTCTTTTAAGGTTTTTTTGTTGATTTCATAATCTTTATTTTTATCAAAGTTTACCATTTTTCCATCTTGAACCCATTTCACCGGATAAAGAGAAGTTTCATTATTTTTTGTGCTTTTAATTCTTAAGGTTTCAAAGTTTTGCCAAACAGCAAAGCCCGAAACTGAAATAGCTAAAATAGCTATAACTATTAAGATAACCCAGGATATTTTAGAAGATAATATTTTATTCATATTAAAAGCATGAGGTAGATGAAGAATTACATGGATAAGCTGTTTCTTTCGCCGTTCCTTTATTATCTACGCAATAATAACTATTCTTTGAAACTAATTTAGCACAAGCCACCCACGTATTTGACTTGTTAGCTCCCCAAATTATTTCAGAACTAATGTCTTGCAAGCCCTCTTTTGCATTTTTAGCATAATTGCTGTAATAAAAATTGTAATAACTGTCATCATTATCATAATGATACAATTCCGCTCCAGCCCTCAACCCAGATAGCGTAGATTTAATTGATGCATCTTGTGATTTAGCTCTAGCGCTTAATAAAGACTCTTGAACTACTTCAAGGTTATAAGAAAAATAAAAATCAACATCTCCTTGGCGCACCCACTCTCCTTTTTGTTTTTGATATCTTCCTTTCGCAACAATCATCAACGAGCCTGCCGAGCTAGTATCAGTTAACGGAATCCCAAAATCTTTTTGAAGCTGTTCTTCGGAAGGATTAAGGGCTACTAAAAAATTTAAAACATCATCTTTTTGATCAAAATAAGCATTCCCTTGCCAATCGCTAGCAATTAATTCAGGGTATTCATCCTTAATATCGCTTATTATATCCGGTAGTTCAGCGTCTTTTACGATAAGCTCTTTTTCAAAAACAAAAAATAGAAGAAAAAGAGCAACTCCAACAATAATAATTATCCCAAAAATAATCAATAAAATTGTCTTTATATTGTTACTAGAATTAGTATTTGGATTAAAATTTTCAAGATTGTCCATAATTTTGTTTTAATTTCTAAAATTATTTTATTATATCATCAAAATTAGACAGTTGCCAAACGTCGTTTATCCGGCGGCCACTAGAAAGCATTCCGCCCATTATTTTTGGCATTTTTTACAAAGCTTTGCTTCTGGATAAATTTTAAGCCTTGCTTCGGGAATATTTTTATCACAATTCTCACACTTACCATACTTTCCCTTTTTTATCTTTTTTAAAGCCTCGTTAATAGATTGCAAACGAAGCTCTAAGTCGTGCTCTACCGGAAGTAAATTAGAATAACGCTCTACTTGATCTGCAGCATCCTCTAAGAAGCTACCGCCAACAGCTCCACTTGATTCTGGAAATTTAGTATCCCAATCATCTTTTAATTTATCATCTTTTTTAGCAAACTTCGTAAGTTCTACCTCTATTGCTTTCTTTTCTTTTTCAAGTTTTTTCTTAAGTTCTTCTTGTAATTTCTTGTTCATCTTTTTATTTTTTTAATCTGTTAAATCTAGTTTATCCCAAGAGAAATTCCACGGATCAGTTTTTCCGGTCAAAGAAATATCTTCGTGAGAAACAATGTTTTCAAGAGGAATATTGTATTGTTTTTTAACTTTTTTTACAAGCTCTGATAGGGCTTTATATTGTATTTCATTAGGAGAATTATCTTTAGTATAGATCAGTTCTATCCCTATAGAGATTGTATTAATGTTAGTTCTGCCATCGGGCATCCTACTTTTTCCAGCATGATAAGCAATGGCATTTTCTGGAGCTAACTTATAGACAGCTCCTTCTCGGTCAATCATATAATGAGTAGTTACATTATACCTTTTATATGTCTTTAAAAGCTCGTCTATGTCATAATCATCTCCACCGTTATTATTATAACTTGAGTGGAAAACAATCACATCTATTTCTCTATTTCCGGAAGGTAAACGATAACCGAAATCTACTATCCTTTCAATAATAGAAAGTTCGTATCCTTTCTCTTCTGGTGGCGCAACCTCTTCGTTTTCTTCGGTTGTTTTTTCGGGCGCTACGGCTTGTCTCTTTTGAACAACAAAATACCAATACCAAAAAGTACTTACTGCCGTTAAGGTTATAATCACCAAAATAACAATTAAAAATCTTAGCCAAAGCTTCTTTTGTGCCGAAGGTCTTTCTGGCAATTTCTTAGTAAATTCTTTTGGTTTTGGAGTTATTGGTTTTGATTGATCGACAGTGAGAGGGGAGCGCATTCGTTTCAGTAAATCTTGTCTTCTTAACTCTTTTTCCTCTCTTTCTTTTTCTTCTATAATTTCTTCATCAGAAATCTCTTTATCCTCTTTTTTTATTTCTTCGGGTTCAACTGATTCGGGCTGAGTCTCGCCTCTTTTTAGGTCTTCAATTCTTTTTTTTGCTTCTTCTAAGCTTTTTTCTTTTTCTTCTACTGGTTCGCTGGAGACTTTATTAGAGATAATCGGTTCTTTTTGTTTTTCGGGAATTTCTTGTTTTGGCTCTTCTTTAGGTTTTTCCTCAATCTCTTTTTCTGTTTGTTCTTCTGGCTCTGGCTCCCCGCTAATTTCTTGATCTATTTCTTCTATCTCTTGAGTAATTCTGTTCTTTTTCTGACTGATAGATTCTAACCTGTTTTCAACAACATCTAATTCAGAATCTATTCTGTCTTTTTCTTCTTCTAATTTCCATTTATTCGTTTCTATTTTTCTTCTTTTCTCTTCCACTTCCCATCTTTTTTTCTCTAATTCTCTTCTTTGATCTATTTCTTCTGCTTGAGATTCTTTTTCTTCAATGGCATCTTTTTCTTGATTTATTTGCTTCTCTTCTTCTATGGCTTTCTGGAATTTTTCTTTAGCCTCTCTCAATTTCTGGCCCATTTCTATTCTTTTTTCACTAAAAGAACTTCTTAGCTCTTCGGTGTTTTTTAAGTCTTCTTCCAATTCTATTTTTCTTATTTTTAAATCTATCTTTTTTTGTTCTTCTATCGCTAATTCTCTTTCTTCAGATAGCTTTTCTTCTTCTAGATCGATAGAGGTGATCTTATCATCTATTTCTTGAAGCTGACTGTCTAGCTCTTTTAACTTTTCATCCCAGGGCCATCTCTTCTTTTCTAGTTCTTTTCTTTTATCTTCTATTCTCCAACGCTCTTTTTCTATTCTTTTCTTTTCAGCTGAAGAGCTGGCTGTTAGTTCTTTTTGTTCTAGTTTTTTTTGTTGTTCTTCAATTTTACTTTCTTGCGTGGCAATATTAGCAAAACCCATTTTAACTTCTTCTAATTTGGTGTTAATCGCTTCTCTTTGAGAATTTAGGGGAATCTTCTTTTCTAATAATTTTTTGGATCTTTCTTCAATTTCTCTTCTTTTTTCTTCCGATTCCTTTTTCTGATTATTTAAAGCTTCTGTTGGAGAAATAGGTTTTGGTTTAGGAATCTTAACTGGCTTGGGGGCCGGAGCTGATTCTTTTTTTGGTTCTTTTGACTGGACTAGATCTTCTTGATTTTGATTTTCGGATTTAATATCTTGTTGTTTGTGAATTTCTTCTTTTCTCTTTTCTTCTTCTAGCTCTTTTAGTCTTTGGGCTTTTCTTATTCTTAATAACTCTTCCTCCTCTCTTTTTATTTGATCGTCTTTCTGATTTTTAATTCGTTCCTCAATTTTCAACCTCTTCTCATGCTCAATATCTTTTTTTCCAAAAGAAGAATCATCACCTCCTTTTTTAAGACGAATGATGTCTTGTCTCATTGTACGAATGTTGTTTGGTTTTTTAGTCATGTTAGTTTATTATACATCGTAGAAGAAATTTAACCAAACCACTTTTCAACACAAAAAAAGAACCCCTAACAGGGGATCTTTTTTTATTTTTGTATAAACTTTAGATTGATTCTTCCTTGATCGTCTATTGAGATTACTTTTGCCTTTACTTTCTGTCCTTCCTTGACTACATCAGTAACTTTATCCACTCTTTTGTCTGAAAGCTTAGAAATATGAATCAATCCTTCTTTGCCGGGTAAAATTTCAACAAAAGCCCCAAAGTCCATAATCTTTTTTACTTCTCCTTCATAAATTTTACCTATTTCAGCTTCGGCGGTTATGTCTTGAATCATTTTTACTGCTTTCTCAACAGATTCTTTGTTTTCAGAAGTTACAAAAATATCTCCAGAATCTTGAATATCTATTTGAGCTCCAGTTTCATCAATAATCTTATTAATAATCTTTCCGCCCGGACCAATAACTTCACCGATTTTGCTTGGATTAATTTTAATTATAATTATTCTTGGAGCATAAGAAGAAAGTTCAGCTGGACTAGAAATGGTTTTTTCCATAACATCTAAAATTGAATATCTGGCCTTTTTAGCTTCAACTAACGTTTTTTCAATTATTTCTCTAGTAATTCCTTCTATCTTAACATCCATTTGAATAGCCGTAATTCCTTCTCTGGTTCCAGCTACCTTAAAGTCCATATCGCCATGGTGATCTTCTGGTCCCTGAATATCTGTTAAGATTTTGTAGTTATTTTCACCTTTAATTAAGCCCATTGCAATTCCAGTAGCTAATCTTTTAATTGGCACGCCGGCAGCCATCAAGGCAAGAGCCGAACTAGAAGTAGAAGCCATAGAACTAGAACCATTAGAAGAAACTATTTCTGAAACAATTCTAATAGTATATGGAAATTCTTCAGCTTTTGGTATTAGCGGAGTTAAGGCTTTTTCAGCCAACATTCCGTGGCCAATCTCTCTTCTTCCGGGCCCTCTCATTGGTTTAACATCACCGACACAATAAGGAGGAAAGTTGTAATGATGCATAAATCTTTTTTCGCTAGTTCCTTCCATTGCTTCAATTAATTGTTGGTCTCCCGGCGATCCTAGGGTAAGAATAGACAAAGATTTGGTCATCCCTCGAGAAAATAGAGCTGATCCATGAGTTCTTGGTAATAGGTTTACTTCAGCTGAAATATCTCTTACTTCATCTAACTTTCTGCCATCAACTCTTTTATCTTCTTTTAATGCGCCTTGATGAACCAATCTATCAGCTTCCTCATCTAAAAACTTTTCGGCCTGTTTAAACTTATCTTCTTCCGGATATTTTTCTGTTAAATAATTTTTTAAGTCTTTTTTTAGAGCAACTAGGTCGTTATTTCTCTTTTGCTTGTCTTTTTGAAAGAAAGCTTTTTGATATCTATCGCCTAAAAATTCTATAATTTCTTTTTCTAGTTCTTCGTCTTTATCAATAGGGGGGAGATTGATTTTTTCTTTACTTTCAATTTCTTTTTGAAATTCAATAATTTCTTTAATGTTCTTTTCAACAAAATCATAAGCGTCCACAATTGATTTCTCGTCAACTTCGCTACAACCCCCTTCAATCATATTTATCAAAAATTGATCGCCCTCATAAAGACCAACAAATAGAACATCTAGGTCGCTTTCTTTCTTTTCCGAATAAGTTGGGTTTAAAATAAATTTTCCGTCTTTCCGACAAACTCTAACCGCCCCTAAGGGACCGTTCCAAGGAATATCTGAAACAGACAAGGCAATAGATGTTGAAACTAAGCTTAAAACATCCGGGTCATTTTCTCCATCCCAAGATAAAACAGTAGAAATTACCTGAACCTCTCTTTTTAATTCTTTAGGAAATCTCGGCCTAATTGATCTGTCAACGACTCGAGCATTAAGAATAGCCTCATCTGAAGGCCTAGCCTCTCTTTTGATAAAGCGAGATCCCTTAATCTTTCCGGCGGCATAATATTTTTCTTGATATTCTACCGACAAAGGGAAGAAATCCAATCCTTCTTTATCTTGGTCACTCATAACCACAGTGCTTAAAACCATCGTGTCTCCACAACGAACCAAAGCACTGCCATTAGCTTGCTCAGCTAAAGCATTAACTTCTACTTGTAATTCTTTTTCATTTATTTTTAAGTTATACTTTTTCATTTTTTAATTAAGTTTTTAGAACTGGCGCTTAAATCAATAAATTCGTCAGCTTCTTCTTTTAATTTTGACGAGGAAGACTTGCCAAAGGCAACCACTTCTACTCTTTTTCCTTGGTTTTTTAAATATTCAACCAAAGGAATAAAGTCTCCGTCTCCAGAGACAATAACAATTGTATCTACGCTAGGCGCTAATCTGATAGCGTCAATAACTAAACCAACATCCCAATCTGCTTTTTTAGCTCCGCCATAAAACTCTTGAAGCTCTTTAATTCTAGTTTCTATCCCTAGTTTAGTTAAGGCCTCAAAAAAAGGCTTTTCTTCTCCGGTTTTAGTACTAATAACATAAGCAAAAACCCTAATTAGATTCCTATCGCTAATAGCTGTTTTTAAAACTTCTTTAAAATTAACTCTAGCATTATGTAAGTTTTTGGCAGAATGATAAAGGTTTTGAACATCAATTAAAACTCCTACTCTCTGCCCAATGTGTTTTATAATCATAATAAAAAAAGATACAAGATACAAATAAATCTTGTTTCTTGGTTATTGAAAAAATTAGAAATATTTATCGTTTAAGCCCTACGGCTTTAACAATCTTATTATACCTCTTTTCGTCTTCTTTTTTGAGATGTTTTAAGAGTTTTCTTCTTTGAGAAACCATCTTTAAAAGACCTCTTTTTGAGTGAAGATCCTTAGGGTGTGTTTTTAAATGATCAAGTAATCCGTTGATTTCTTCTGAAAGTAAAGCAATCTGAATATCGTCAGATCCCGTATCTGCATCGTTAATACGATACTTTTCAATTATTTTTAATTTTTCTTCTGGTTTCAACATATTTTTATTTATCTTGACTATAGCATGGTTAATTAAAAAAAACAAGTGTGCCCCCACTAGGACTCGAACCTAGAACCTGCGGCTTAAGAGGCCGTTGCTCTTCCAATTGAGCTATAGGGGCGTATATCTTTATTTTAAAAATACTTTTAAAAATT
>CAYMZK010000002.1:88065-138771 GCA_964394985.1 uncultured Candidatus Saccharibacteria bacterium
AAAGTCAGTTGCTCCCTGCCTGCCGGCAGGCAGGTTCCAATTGAGCTATAGGGGCGTATATCTTTATTTTAAAAATACTTTTAAAAATTCTCGCCCAAAACCACTTTTTAAATATTTTTCACGATTCCTGGCATCTTTTCTGCTTCCGCATAACTCTTTATATATTAAAACAAATGGCCTTCTTTTTTTAGTAGATCTTGTCATTCCTAAATTATGCTGCTTTAGTCTTTCTTCGGGGTTTTCTGAAATTCCGATATAAAAATATCCATCCTTTTTACTTTTTAAAACATAAACATACCACATTATATAAAAGTCAGTTGCTCCCTGCCTGCCGGCAGGCAGGTTCCAATTGAGCTATAGGGGCAATATGATATCTTGGCCTATTTTAGATTTTTAATTTTAATTATTGGGCAAACATTGAGGATCGCCAAGGGGGATAGTTATTATTCCCGATTTAGGGGCAGGAATATATTTACAATTTCCTAAGCTTTTACAAATAGATTCCGTGCATTCTTTACCTAAAACTGTGCACTTGCTACATTCCCCAGGAGAAGCACAATATCCTTGTTTTGATAGGAGGGGGTCTTTAATAAGAAAGGTGCAACCGCTTCCAATGGCATTACATTCTGATACATCGCATTTTTGATCAATAGTTCCACACAAGCTACACTCATTCTCTTTAGCACAATATCCTTTCGATCCAACAGAAACAAAATTGCAACCTTCAGTTATTTTACTACAAACAGAAGGGTCGCAGTCACCAGTAGAGTTTCCTGGACACAGACTACAAACAGATATAACTGGCTCGGGAGGGATCGGCTTTGGTTCTTCTTTTTTGATCTTTTCTTCTATTCCCCCGGTATTATTACTAGAACCTTGTCCAGTACATTTTATTTTCCACCAACCATCTTGAAATCCCTCCCATTCTGTAGCTCCAATAGTAGTTAAAAAGGTATTAACTATCGCCCAAGCTCCATATATAATCACTAAACCAATCGCTACTGAGACAAAAACACTTTTGGCCTTAGAAACCATACCCGGATCTCCTCTACTTAAAATATAATAAGCTCCTCCAATTACTATTAATAAGGCGGCTAGTGGGGGAACAACCATTATAAAGAGAAAATCTAAAATCCGATCCACCATAACAAATAAATGGCACAATTCACAAGGTACCGTTTGATCTCCATCTTGACTCGGATCATCTTGAGAAAGACCGCAAGGAACTAGTCCCGCTGAAGCAAAAGTGGGGATAATTAAAAAAGAAAGTAATATTAAAAAAATAAAAAGTAAAAGTATTTTCTTCATATTATTTTGCAAATGGGTTTCTGGCTCCATGAACAGCAAAGTGAACATGACAACCAGTAGATATTCCCGCCCCTTTAGTTCCTGGCTTTCCACCGATTAAAGCAATTTGTTCTCCTTGAGAAACTTTTTGGCCAACAACGACAGTAGCTTTTTGAATATGCCCATAAGAAGTAACCACTCCGTTAGGATGCAACACCCTAATAGTGTTTCCGGCTCCAAAGTTATACCCATAATCTATCTTTTGAACCGTTCCGGCCGCAGCCGCAAATATCGGAGAGCCACAACTTTCTCCAAAATCAATAGCATTATACCAATGCAATCCTTGAGTAATGTGAACCTTGGCCACGGGAGGAATAAAATAACTTGACCCAACCGGAATACTGCCGGCGTAATTAGTTGATTTAACAACTGGCATTTCGCCATTTGGAATAATTAAAATATCTCCAATAAAAATATCTCCCGCACTAGACAAACCATTTTCCTCTATAATCTCTGACGTCTTTCCTTTGTATGTTTTAGCAATTTCACTTAAAGTATCTCCACTTTTAACATGATGAATAACACCGGTAACCGGAAGGATAACTAATTTTTGTCCCGGCCTAATTACCGATCCAACCGTTAGGTCATTAGTTAAAAGTATGGTGTTTAGAGAAATATCAAACTTTCCGGCAATTGAATAAAGAGAATCTCCTTCTTCAACAACATATTCAATAATTCCATCTCTTTGATCGCTTTCTACTCCGCCAAGAACGCTTCCTAAAACATCAACATCTAAAACAGCAGTTGGTGAAACTGCTACTAAACTATTATCTTGAACAAAACTCATGCCTGGAGATTCCCTGAAAAGATTATTGGAAGATTGAGCAAATAAAGGGGAGCCTGATTCGGCTGCTGACGCTAAAAAGTTAATATTCTCTAAAGATTTTAAAACCGATCCGGAAGTAAAAGAAATTACTCCAAATAAAATGACTATTGTAATAACAGCCAAACTTAAAAAAGGTTTTTTTCTACATTTGCCTAAATTCTCCTTGATCGCAAACAAAAATTGTAGTGGTTTTCTATGAATAATTAGGTCTCCTCTATTATTAGATTATTTAATTATCTTAGCTTTTTGAAGGGTTGAAGTCAAGCCCCCTTTTCCCCCTGCCCGCAATGCTTCGCGTAGCGATGCAGGCGAGGCCTATCTATGCTATTATTATATAATGATTAAGGCTATTAAAAAATTAGGCCAAAACTTCATAACCAATCAGGGCATTATTACTAAAATTGTTAACAATGCTAACCTTAATAAAAATGATGTTGTTTTAGAGATCGGCCCAGGAAAAGGCAACTTAACCAAAGAAATAGCCCAAAGAGTTAAAAAAGTTATCGCTGTTGAAAAAGATCAGCGTCTTATCTATTTTTTACAAGAAGAATTAAAAGATTACAAAAATATTGAAATCGTTCATGAAGACATTATGAACTTTCAATTTCCAAGTACTAATTACAAAATAGTAGCCAACATTCCTTTTTATTTAACCAACCACCTTATCAGAAAACTATTAGAAGCAGATAATCAACCAGAGCAAATTACTTTAATTGTTCAAAAAGAAGTCGCCAAAAGAATTGTTGCCAAACCACCCAAAACCAATATCTTGGCTATTTCGGTAAACTTCTATGCGGACGCCAAATATCTTTTTACCATTCCAAAAAAGTACTTCCATCCAAAGCCCAAAATAGACAGCGCTCTTATCCAGATAACGCCAAAAAGGAAATACAGTGTTAATTCAGAAAAATTTTTCAAGCTAGTAAAGGCTGGCTACTCTCATCCTAGAAAGCAATTACAGAATAATTTAAAGAGCATCATGGAGCTTCCGCCAGAATTTAAAAAAGCTAGAGCCGAGAATTTATCCACAGAGGATTGGATTAAATTATTAGAAATGTTATAATATTTTAATGTCAGCAAAAATCAAAAACTTCCTATTAAAAAAGAAAAGTATTTTAATGATTTTTCTTTTTGCTTTAGTTGGGGGACTAACTCCTAAAGCAGCTCATGCTAGTTTTTGGGCTAAAGGAGTTCAAGTTATTCTCTTTTTCTTTTTAAATGTTGTTGTAACAGGACAATTATTTCTTACTAAATTCGTTGCTAGGTTGTTGAACTGGGTAATGAGCACTAATTTTATTAGTCTAGATTACACTAATCCAGCTGGAAACCCAATCATTGAAGTCGGCCTAAAAGTAACTCAAGGACTTGTCAATATGATTCTTGTTTTAGTCTTGGTCTATATTGCTTTAGTCACTATTTTAAATTTAGAAAGATACCAAACAAGAAAGCTTTTAATTACTTTTGTAGTAATAGCTCTTTTAGTAAACTTTGCCCCCGTTATTTGTGGAGTAGTAGTAGATATTTCTAATGTAGTAATGAACTTTTTTACTTCTGAATTAAACGCTGAAGGATTTGGAAATGCCATTGGGTCAAAAGTTGATACTATTAGGGGAGAGATTAAAAACGCCGAAGGTACTACTTGGGAACAAGCTTCTGGCACTGTCGGGCAAATGCTAGTTTTAATTCCTTTCTTATTTATTTTAAGTATAATGTTATTAATTTTTGCCTTCTTATTTATTTTCAGATATATAATGATTTGGCTTTTGGTCATTTTGGCTCCATTAGCCTTTGCCGCTTATATTTTACCAGAAACTAAAAAATATTTTGAATTGTGGTGGAAACAATTAATTGGCTGGTCTTTTATCGGAGCCACTGCGGGGTTTTTTATCTACTTATCCTTATTATTAGTTTCTCTTGTTCCAAATAACATATCTTCGCCTCAAACAGAAGAGACCACTGTTTTTGATGCTGTAATTCCCTACTTTGTTTCGGTGGCTTTTCTCGGAATCGGTTTTGTCTTAGCTTCTAAAACCTCTGCAATGGGCGCAAACACTGTTATTGGAATTGCTAAAAAGAGACATGCGGCTGCCTATAATCGCGGAAAGCAGGTTGGAAAATGGGCTCTAAGAAAAACGGGTAGAACGGTTAGAGATAGAATGGCTGAATCTGAAACAATGCAAAGAACCGCTCAAAGACTGGCTACTTCAAGGCGTCGGGGAGAGGGCCAATCAGGAGTTCTGGGCGCTTTAACAAGAACCCTTGATACTCCTTTCTATTATGCAAAAAGATTAGCTGGTAAAATGGCTGGTGCTAATTTTATTGACCAACAAAAAGACGAGATTAAAAAACAACAGGGAGAGCTTAAGGATAAAGATAAAACTGTTCAACTTAGAGAATTCCGCAGCGCCGGAACAGCCGGCAACAAAGCTAAGCGCATTGCTGCTCTAAATGCTATTATTGAAGACGGAAACCTTGATGATTTAATGGATACTGAAAAATATGGCAAGGGTGCTATTACTCAAGAAGATATTAAAAAAATGTACGATTCAGCTAAGAAAATTGATTCGGGTAAGTTTATTGAAAAGGCGGCCCCCCATATTGTTCACAGGGACAATCCTGAAAAAATTAAAGAAGTGGTTGCTAAACTTAAGCCAAAAGACTATGAAAACCTATCTGCTAGTATATTTAAAGATATTGATAGTGATGATGGAGAAAAAGCCGAAGCTGCAATTAAGGCCGTTGACGCAATGGTAGAAAATGCTATGGGCTCACATATCAGCAAAGCTATTGATAAACATGGACGAGTAGCTACCGACGCAATTGAGAAACAAATTAATAGCCGCGGAAATAACAAAACAGAAAGAGAAACTTGGCTTTCAAATAACAATCCTAAATTATTAAAATATATAAATAGTCAATCTGGTCAGGGAATGCTTTCAATAGCAGAAGGAAAAACCGAAACCCACCAAGAACAACAAGAAAGAATAGCTGAAGAAAAAGAGGCTCTTTTAAGAATAGGAAAAAAAGCGAGAGAAGAAAGAACAATATATTCTACCCCGGAAGAGAAAGAGAAAGCTAAAAAAGATGCTTTAAGATCAAAACAAAGAAAAGAAAAGAAAGTGCCAAAAACAGGAAGAGAAGGAAGAAAAGATAAAAACATCCCTAACTCATAAAAAAAGCCACTCGTTCCGAGTGGCTTTAAATCATTTATTATTCTTCCCTCCTTTCTTTGTTATTACCAACCAATCGATTGGCTAAATCGGTTAAATAGGCAGAAGCCGTACTCCCTATAGCGCTAGCGCCATCGGAGGTTCTTATGTCTTTTATTATACCAAATTTAGCCCCCAACTGGTAAGTCACGACTTGTACAGCGGTTTCTCTAGCTTTTTCTTTATCACAACCGCTCTTGATTAATCGTTCCATCACGATTTCAATCAATTGTCCCAGCTCCATTGCTCGTTGCTTTACTTCGTGCTCAGCAGCCAGAACACTCAATTCGGCTAACCGAATTGACCTCTCTTCCTCAAAAATCTTTTGTCTGGTTTTAACGACCTCCTCATCCCAATTGAAGTCGCTTATCGTCAACCTTTTGACGACAAAACCGTAACTCTTAACGGTATCCTCCAACCGAACAAACCTACTCTTAACAGCATCCCACCAAGAATCTTTATCGCTTTCATGAGTTGCTGAAAGAACCCCCTCAACAGTAAGATTGTTGAGGCAAGTTTTTAAAGCGTCTTCAAACGCTTCCTGGATAGCTATGATCCAGTCATCAATCGCGTAAGCGATCTTGAGGATGCTTTCCTCTTCATCACCCTGCGTTCCCGCTCCTTCCACTTGTACCCAAACCCTTGGCTCCACTAGTTCTGTTTTGCCGCCACCTTTAAGGTCGATGTGGATACCGTTAGGGTATCTCCTTTCAGGGAAGAGGAGCAACGACTGCTCAGAAGTAATCACGAGCAGTCTCTTATGCATTAATCTTGGGCAAACCCAGCGCAAGCCAGGCCTTAAAATACGATAAGCTCTTCCTAAAAACTCAACTACCACCCTTTCTTCTGGCTAAATAACTATAAGGCCAGACAAAATAATAAAAAAAGATAAAATGAAAGGAGCACAAAAAATACTCCCCACAATCCAATTTTTATTAAACAGAAAAAAAGCGCCGACTATAGTAGTACAAACCACTACTATCAAAACAGCTATTATGATTGTGTTCACCATAATAGCTGTCTCTCTCATCTCTTTTTTAATTTCATTTATTAATTCACTCATAATTCGCTCCTTTTAAAATTGTGAAAGATCTATTTTTTTTCCAAGAAAACTATTTTCTTGAACAGCTCAATTCTAGTATATATTATTATTTATGTCAAGTAAAACTGCGGTTAAATTAGTAGCCAAATCAATAATTGTTAATCTTAAAAACTTCCAGTTAACACATATGTATTAAATAAACGTAAATTTAAGTGTATAAAAATGGGGGGGCACGAAAAAATCAAGAAACCGTGTACTCTTCGACCTTATTTTTAATTTCTTTTTTAACATCCTCCCACTTAGTCTCTTTGATTATTTTAGGTATTGGTTCTTTTTCTGCGTCTTCAAAATATATTAAACTTTTTAAAAGATGCATATGATTATATTTTATCCCCTTATATTTTCTTTCAAACAACCTCATTAGAGTTTCAAGATCATTTTCTTTAAAAAGAAAATATAAATCTATAAAGTCTTTTTTACTTCCCCTGGAAGAAATAGCGCTGATTTTCATACAAGCAATATCTCTAGGGTCAGCTAATTTAATTCCCCGATAATCAATAAAAGGGAAAAGATTTTTATGTTTGTACTCAAAAAAACTCAATTTAACATTATTTAAAATACAATTTAAAGTTAACCTGTCGCCCTCTTCCTCTGTGACTATTTCTAATTTTCCAATCTTTTCTAATTGATTTTTAATTTTTCTAATAGAAAAATTCTTTTCTGTAAACCAGTCTAGATCAATTGACTTTCTGTGACCGAACTGAAGAGCCAGGGCAGTGCCACCAGCCAAATAAAAATCTTTTAGAAAGCTTAATTTTTTTATCTGATCCAAAAGAAGTTTTGTTTTTTTGTCGAGAATTTCTTCGTACATTTAAATGACTTTAAGGGAATATTAAATATAACACTCCAAAAGTTTATATTCCTTTTAGATATATAATTTGCTTTTAGAGCAACGTTTTTGATTTTCTCTAGCCCGTAAATCTCTTTTAATATTTCGTAATCTTTCTTATCTCCATAATTTAGCACTCTTTCTATAATAAAATGACTATGTTTTTGATAGTCTAAACTCTTAACATCGACATCCCAAAAAAGATTTTTACTCAAAGAAAGATTCTTTTTCATATTGTTATTATACCATACTTTACTTTAAAAATCCATTAAAAAACAGGAGTGCTCCTCCTGCTTTAATGCTTAAATGGTTAAATACTCTTATGATGATTTAATCGGCATTATTACATACAAGAAACTATCATCTCCAACCGGTTGTAATACCCCTGGACCAGAATCGCTGTTTAATTTTAAAATAACCTCTGAGGTTTTAATATTAGACAAGCCATCCATCAAAAATCGGTGATTAAAAGAAACTTCAACTGGATCTCCTTTAACTTTTCCCTTGATAAAAGACTCATGATCTCCTAATTCTAAACTTTGACTTGAAACTCCGATCTTATTACCCTTAGGATCAACCTTTACTTTAATTTCATTTACTTTGCCACTAAATAAACTAGCTGTTTTAATTTGATTAAGAAAATCGTTTTTATCTAAAACAACTTCAGTGGTGTATTTTTTGGGAATAATTTCTTGATAATTAGGATAATCTCCTTCTATTAATCGAGAAACTAACTGAATTTGAGGGTGATTGGTTTCTTCCATTAGAGATTCAAACATAATTTGATTGGGAGAAAAATGAATATTTATTTCTCCATTTTTTTCTCCAAAAATATTAATAATCTCTTTAACTGTTTTTTGAGGAATAATTAAAGCGTATTCTTTATTTAAAGAAATGTTATTTTTGAGAAATATCTTTTTTTCTCCTAAGCGAAAGCTATCAGTGGCCACAATAGTAATCATGTTTTTTTGAAAAATAAAGTAAATTCCAGAAATCTCTGGCCTAGTGGTAGAGGGAATTGGGATATCAGCGACCTGATTTAGGTCCTTACAAAAAATAGAACTATTAATAGAAATTGAATCGCCATCGGTTATAGTAGGAATAATAGGGAACTCTTCAGCGTCTAATCCCTTTATCTCGGTATTATAGTTTTTACATTTAACTGATAGATTATTTTTTTTAACACTTAATTCTATAACTTCTTTAGGGAGTAAGGAAATAAAACTAGATAATAGTCTTGAAGGAATGGTAACTTTTCCTTGCTTTTCCACCCTACTTAAAACCCACCATTTAATTCCTATTTCTAGGTCGGTTGCTGAAAGATTTAAAAAATTCTTTTCTGTTGAGATTAAGATATTATTTAAAATAGGTAAAGTTAAAGATTTAGAAGAAATTCTTTCCGTAATATTTAGTCCTTGTTTAATTTTTTCTTGAGGGATTGATAGTTTCATAATAATATATTTAATAATATTTATATATTTATTGTTATTATTAGTTATGTGGAAAAGATTATTTTTAAACTTATTTTAAGTGGGGATAATTTGTCTAAAAATACTTTAAATAACTAGGTGAAAAGTTGTTAATTGTTTTTTACTATTTTTTATACCCATTATTTTAATATTTTTTCAAAAGATAATTCACAGAGTTATTAACAGTTTATTAACTTGTGTGAATTCTCTCTTTTATTAAATCTAATTCTTCTTCTAATTTTTTATCATCCTCTAATTCTTTGCAAATCTTCTTGTAAGAATGAATGGCAGTTGTGTGATCTTTTCCATTAAACTTTCTTCCAATAGCTGGAAAAGATGTCTTTAATTCTTCTCTTAAAAAATACATAGCTATTTGTCTTGGTCTAACAATCTCTTTTTTACGAGAAGAAGTTAAAAGGTCTCTTTCTTTTAAATCGTAAAAATCCACCACTGACTTAATAATCTTTTTACTGGTAACTATTTTATTTGGGTTTTTAAGTAGACTTTTAAATAAATTTTTAGTTAAATCAATGTCTATATTTTGATTATTAACCTTTTGATGAATAATTAAACGATTAAGTGCTCCTTCTAACTCTCTAATATTTCTTGGAATAGAGTATGCGATATAATCATAAACTTCATCAGGGAAGTCTATTTTTTTCTCTTGAGCTTTGGTTTTTAAAATAGCAATTCTAGTTTCTATATCAGGAGAACTAACATCAGCAATCATTCCTCCCTCAAAACGAGACCTTAGGCGATCCGCTAAAGAGTGGATTGCTTTAGGGGGGCGATCGGAAGAAAGAATAATTTGCTTGTTGTTTTCATATAATACATTAAAAATATGGAAAAATTCTTCTTGGGTTTTTTCTTTGCCGGCTATAAACTGAATATCATCAATAATTAAAACATCAACATCTCTATATTTCTCTTTGAAATTTTCCATTGTTCGGTTTTTTATCGCCTGAACAACTTCACTAGTAAATTTTTCTGAAGGAACATATTGGACCTTTTTCTTTTTAAAATTATCAGAAATTTCGTTACCAAGCGCTTGAATTAAATGGGTTTTGCCCAGGCCAGTTCCTCCATAAATAAAAAACGGATTATAAATCAGCCCGGGTTTTTTAGAAACAGCAATAGCGGCAGCGTGAGGCATTTCATTAAAGGGGCCGACCACAAAGCTATCAAAAGTATATTTAGGATTAAGGTTGGTTTTTTTATTAACTTTAAAGGTTTGAAACTCTAGCTGTTCAGTATCTTCGGTAATTTCAGAAACTTCTTTAGTGGTTTTTAATTTTGATTTTCCAATATTATAATTTACTTCTTTTATATTACTATCTATATCATGAAGAATTTTTAAAATATTCTTATTGTATTTATTCTCTAGCCATTCTTTAACAAAAGAGTTGGGAACTACAACAGTAACTTTATTATCTTTATAAGAAGCAATTTCGGTGTTTTTAAACCAAGTAGAAAAATTAGCTTGGGATATATTTAATTGTATTTGAGCAAGCACTGCTTGCCATAATTCTTCATTAGTCATAGGGGTTGGTGCCAATCATTGATTGCATACATTATTTTATCATAGCAGAAGTAAAAGCAAAGCACAATTTTTGTTAACAATGTGTGGATAACCTGTTTAAAAAACAACAAACCTCTTTTAAATAATATAAATATGTGTTATTATATCAATGTGCTTAAATATTAAACAAATTTATGAGTATTACATATAAACCTAAAAAGAAAAAAAGAAAAAAGACCCATGGCTTTAAAGCTCGCAAGCAAACCGTCGGCGGGAGAAAAGTTTTAAAGCGAAGAAGAGTTAAGGGGAGAAAAAAACTCACTGTATAGTCCTTTATGTTGAAAAAAGAAAACAGACTTAAAAAACAAAAAGATTTTGAGAATGTTTTTCAGAACGGTAAAAGCTTTAAAGAAGGAGGGTTATATTTTAAAATAAAAGAAAACAATCTTGGTTTTCCTCGTTTTGGTTTTGTTGTTAGCAAAAAAAACTTTCCCAAAGCAATAGAAAGAAATAAAATTAAAAGGATCCTAAGAGAAGCAATTAAAAAAGAAGAGCTTAAAAAAAATATAGATGTTATAATAGTAGTAAACCCAGAAAGAGATATAGATAATTTAAAAAATGATTTAAAAAAGTTTTTAGAGAAAAATAAATGAAGCCTTTTTTATTAAAACTAATTAAAATTTATCAAAAAGCCATTTCCCCTTTACTGGGAGATCGTTGTCGTTTTTACCCTAGTTGTTCTCAATATTGTTATCTTTCAATTAAAAAACATGGAAGCATTAAAGGTTCATTAAAAGGATTAAAAAGATTATTAAAATGTCATCCTTTTAGCGAGGGGGGCGTAGATAAACCATAAAATATGTCTAAATTATTTACCACTATACTCTATCAGCCACTGTTTAATATTTTAATTTTATTATACCTTTATTTACCTGGACAAGATCTTGGAGTGGCTATTATAGCTTTAACCGTTTTAATCAAACTTATTCTTTATCCTTTAGGATCAAAGGCAATTAAGTCTCAAAAAGAGCTTTCCACTTTGCAACCAAAAATAAAGGAGATTCAAGAAAAATACAAAGACGATAAAGAAAAACAAACAAAAGAAATGATGGAGTTATATAAAAGAGAGAAAATTAATCCCTTTTCCGGTTGTTTACCCCTATTAATCCAATTACCAGTTTTAATTGCTCTTTATCGCTTGTTTTGGGCTGGAGTGGACTCGGACCAAATGAGCCTTCTATATAGCTTTGTCTCCAACCCAGGGGTCGTTAGCGCTAGTTTTTTAGGGATTATTAACCTAGCTAACCCTAATATTATTTTAGCCGTTATCGCCGGAATACTTCAGTTTATTCAAATTAAGTTTAGCACAACACCGGTTAAGATAAAAAAAAGCTCTGGGATTTCAGATCACATGCAAAAACAAATGCAATATGTAATGCCGGTTTTTATGACTTTAATTCTTTTTGGCCTGCCCTCGGCCATTGGTCTTTATTGGGTAACTACAACTATATTTACAATAGCTCAACAGTATGTTATTATGAGAGGCAATGATAGAGCAAAACTTCCAACAAACTAAAGAAGCGATTAAAGACTTTTTTGAAAAAGCGGGTTTTGCTGTAGAGGTTGATATTACCTCCGGAGAAGAGAAAACTATTTTTGTTGGAATAACAACCGAGAATCCAAAAGTTTTGATAGGACAAAACGGACAAACCTTAGCAGATATTCAACATCTTTTAAAGATATTAGCTAGCAGAAAAACCGACGATCAGTTATATATTGACCTAGATATTAATAATTACAAAAAAAAGAAAATGGCCTACATTAGAGAGAGTGTTAGAGAGTGGGCCAACGATGTTGCTTTAAATGGAACCTCAAAAGAACTTCCACCAATGCCTTCTTTTGAAAGAAGGGTGGTTCACATGGAGCTGGCTGGAAGAAGCGATGTTATAACCGAGAGTGCCGGCCAAGGAAATGACCGGCATGTGATTATAAAACCTTCTCAATAAATACTACCGCTGAAAATAGTAGCTTTGCTAGTATCTGGAATAAGAAACTCAGAGAACGCCTCCGTATTATCGTATTCTATTTTACAAAGATTGCGATAAGATTTCAAGTTGTTATAATCACTGTTTCCAGAAAAGGTTTCTGCTTTACCACTGTCTGTTTCTAATATAACAACAACTTTCCCTTCAACTCTCATTGATAATGGTATAAATGGAAGCTTGTTGGTTTTACACCACCAAAAGGGATTATTAGAAGAAGATGCTCCACAACTGTTATTGTTTGACAAATAATATTCTACTGCTGCATTTTTCTCAGTTTTCAAGTCTTTTTTATCATATAGAGCTATTTTCCAATTAGGATCAGGATCATAATTAAGAGAAAAAACCTTAATAGAAGATGGTTTTGAGCTCACGACATCACCATAAACTGTAACAAGTCCATTTTCACTTTTTAAATGATTTAATAAAACTTTAGTTGCTCCGTTATAGTTGCTATTCTCGTAGGTTATTGCCCCGTATTCAATCGAAGTCCAATCATCAACATCCAATCCTTCAGTTATTTTAGGAATAAAATAAATATATTTAACTTTATTATCAAAATCTCCTCTAATATTTCCCGAAGTATTAACGGTATAACATTTTTTTGGGATTTCTTCTAAGATGGGTTTCATTGCTTCTATAATCTCTTTTTCTCTGGGGATTGACTGTTCGCTTTCTGGCAAAAACTTAAACTCTTCTTGAAGATTCCAAGCCCTTTTTATTTCTACAAATTCATTACATAATAAAACTCCAGAGGGGAGTTCGGTTAAAATGGGCCTCAATCTTGGAACTTTAAACCTTAAAAGGTTGGGGTTAACTTCATTTAAGATTAAAAAAGATCCAAATAAGATAACGAGACCTATAAAGGCGGCCGTTATTCTTTCTCTAGCGTCATTTATTTTCTCCGGATTGCCGGCTGAAGTAAACCATTGAATTCCAGCATAAACAATAACCCCAAAAGCTAAAAGACCGCTAATCCCCAATAAAAGATAATAAATATATTTAGCAAAATCTTCAATATTAGTCTCTACTTCAGTTGGCGTGTCTGTCCCCCGAATGTCTGGGTAACTTATTTCAAGCTCTCTTGCCTGAACGGGGAAAGAAATGAAAGTAAACATTATTATGGTTAAAATAAAGATCGTTATTTTTCTCATATTGTAATAGTTTTAAATTTAATAATTTCTTCTACTTTTTGTAAGATACGATTAGAATTTTCTTTAATTGGTTGTTTTAATCCTTTTGCTTTGCCGGCATTTTCATTAATCGCTTCAGTTGGGCAAGGATTGCCACCACCACAAGCGCTTGGTTGGCATCCGGTATGAGTGTCAAAGCAATCCCCGGAGCATTTAGCACTACAAGCAGTTTCAATGTTGCTTAAGCATTGGTTGGGCAACTTACCCAATTCTTGACCGGGAATTTCTATTTGTTCAACTATTTGGCTAAAAGAAAGTAGCTCGGTTGAAAGTTCGTTTAATAATTTAATTTCTTCGTTTAATTCAGAAATTTCTTTATCGTAATATTTAATAACCTCTGGGCTTTTTTCCTCCTTTTTTAATTCTTGGTAATAATTTATTTCGTTAGAAATATCTTTAACTCGAGCTGTTAAATCCCCTCTTTCCTTTAACGCTCTATTTTTATAGTAAACAAGTTCGTTTTTCCAGGCAACTATGTTCATTTGACTGTTTTTAATTTCGGCGCTATCCGGACAAGGTTCTTTAAGACTGCTAGCATAACATTTAACCGGCTTGCAACTAGAGTTTTCTCTTTGACCCTCGCAAGCACACAAAGACTGGACCTTATCACAAGAACAATTGCTTACCGCTGAAGTTAGGCGATCAGCCAAAGAGTCTATTTTATTAATAGCAACAACAGAATCGTTAGCAATTTCTTTTATTCTGATTAAAATGTTAGGGCTTTTAGTTGTTTTGCCCTGAGAATAAGCTGGGATATCTGGAGTTTCTAGTTTTGGCAAGCTAATCTTAGTTAATTCCGGATTAATAGTGTTTAAGATTAAATAGGTGGCCAAGAGTATTATAATTCCAATAAAAGCAGCTAAGATTCTTTTTTTAGCTTCATTTATTTTTTTAGGATCCCCGGCAGAAGTTAAATGCATTATCCCGGCTAAAACCAAAACCAAAAAAGCTATTATTCCAGTTGCAATAAGAATAGAATGATATATTAAATTAAAGTATTGTTCTACGTTCATTTTTTTGTTTCACAATAATAAAAAGATAATTCATTATAACAATCAGACAACTTTGGGTTTTTGTTTGTGCAGTTATTAATACATTGATCATGTTTTAATTGATCAGCACACTGTTCAAAACAATCTCCATAATCAGTTTGCCTGCCTTTTTCGTCATAGATTTGACAAACTTTTCTAATAACGTTTCCGTTGCGATCTTTGGCTGTTTCTTTTGAGTCTTTTGCGCTAATCATTATTTTATCTTGAGTAAGCCAATCGGTGCTATAATATCCTTCATTAGACATTAAAAGTCTAATATTATTATTTAAATAAGCACCTATGTTATGTAACAAATTAATATTATTTTCTATCTCTTCTTTTGTTTTTTTAATATTTTTATACGCTTCGTTAATTTCTTTTTTCTTTTCTTCTATTTTTGTTTTAGGGCAAGGTCCTTCATTAGGGTCTTTAGGGAAAGAGCTAGGAAATGGTTCGATACAACAAGGAACAGTTCCGCACATTGCACAAACGCATTTAGGAAAACAGTTTTTAGAGCTACACTTGCTAACTAAGACTTGAAGATCATCAACAAGAGAAATGAGATTATCTGTTTGATTAATCAATTTTTCTATTTTTTGGTTTAGTAATTCGGCTGATCTTTCAGTTCTGTCAACAATAGAGCCAACCTTAACTTCTTTGGTGCAATGAATATATTCATCTCCAATTAGTGCTTTCATTTCTTCTTCGGTAATATCCTCTTTAATGTCGGCAGAAATATTTATACCAGGAAAGGGGTTGGGCGCATCAATAGTTCCTCCTATTTGGCAATAAAAAGTAACATCATCTGTTCTTGAAATAATTCCCGCTCCTCCTGGGATTTTTTCATAATAGTCAATATCAATATCACTCCAATATTTTAACTCTCTTAGGTGCCAGTTTTCTTTTTCTGAAAAGGTATCTTTTTTGAGTAAAAAATTATTTCGGCTCGTAAGAGCATTTCCAGGGCAACCATTTATTAAGGTTTTAGCTCTAGTTAGTCTATTAATCTGCTCTCTTAATAGTCTAACTTCTTCTTCTAGTTTTACTTGTTCTGCATTTAAGTTGTTTATTTCTTTGGGGTTTTCTGATTCTAGGACATCTTGGATATTAGATCTGGTTGGTTCGCAAGGATCACCGGTGCTTTCTGGAGGAGGGCATAAAAAACAGCCAGGATGAGTACATCTGGGATCGGGAAAAGTGTAGAGTTGGCATGAGCAGGGTTGAATGAGTCCTTCCAGCTCGTTGCTTTGTTCGGAAAGATTTTGAGAAGCAGTATCTATATTATTAACAGCGTCTTGTATTCTTTTAGTCCGATCATTGTTATATTCTCTGCCGACGATACTATCTATAATTCTTCCTAGGGGAATTTCAACATCTATTGAGGTAGAGGCAGTTTCTAGCTCTGGCGGTTGAGCTGCCGGCGGCTTGATTTCTTTTAAGTCTTTTAGTTTTTCAATTTTAATATTAGCAAAATTTGGGTTGATGGTATTTAAAATTAAGGCAACAGAAAATAATATTAAAAGCCCAACAAGAGCATTAGTCAAAGCTCTTTTAGCATTAATAAATCCTTCTGGGTTACCGGTAGAAAGGAGGTATTTAATTCCACCATAAACTATGGTCCCAAGGGCTAGTATTCCTCCGATCCAAAGAGAGAGATTAAAAAAATAATCAATGTAGAGAGCTAGTATTTTTTCTTGAGGAGTGGAGTTAACAAAATCTTGGGGCGGAATTGCTCCGGGAACTCTAGGATAATTTATTTCTAAGGCCAAAACAAAATTAGTCGAAAGCAAAAAAACTAATATTAAGAAAAATAATATCTTTATCCGATAATTCTTAAAAACCATGTTGGTAAAATATCATTTAAAATTGGTATTCTTTCTATAACAAAAGGGATAATCATTGATTTCCAAGAAAGATCAGGAACTAGCGAAAAAAGCAATATAATAAGAAGGATTTCTAGGGGCAACTCCCATATTTGGTCAATTACTGGAATTGGAATTAAATCCATAACTTCAATAATTAAAGCCAAAAAAGCTAGAATTATTCCTCCTGGCGAAAGAAGGATATCAGTAGGTATTTTTTGAAACCAACTAGGCTTTTTCTTTGTGGGAGCCGTAGTTGGTTTTGCAGGAGCTTTTGCTTCAGCCATTTTGCTTTCTTTGTTTAATTTCTGCTACTTGTTCTGGGGCGGTAGTAATAATTTGTTCTTCAGCATAAGAAGCATATATCTTTATAAGCACATGTTTAGTTCCGGCAAAAAAGATTCCTTCTCCAACCGGAGATTCTAATAATAGCATTTTTTCTTCGTCAGTTAAGTTAAAGGTTTCTTGGACTACTTTAATTGTGGCTGGACTTTGTTTCATTAATAGAGCTAAAGATGAGTTGGTAATGATTGGTTTGCCATAATCAGATTTCATAAAGTCATTAACATCTTGAGTAATAGTGGTTACTCCTAGCCAGTATTTTCTTGCTCTTTTAACCGTTCCAAACAAGAAAGAAGCTCCGTCTTCTTTTTTCATCAAAAGCCAGGCCTCATCAATAATAAGCATTCTTTTCTTTAAAGAAGAAGTGACTGTTTTCCAAATATATCTTAAAACAATAAAGAGAGCCATTGGTCTTAATTCGTCTTCCATGTCTCTAATTCCAAAAACGACCAATCTGTTTTTCATATCAACATTAGACTGTTGATTAAAGAAGTTAGCATAAACTCCTTTAGTAAATCTTTGTAATCTTCTGACTAAACTTTCAGCACCCTCCATAGTTAAAAGAACATCTTCTAAATCACTCATTATTGGAAAAGGAAGATCTTCGCCCCATTTATCAGGATCGCTATCTGGCGTTATGTCTTTGGCGGCATAGGCTTCTGTAATCGCCCTATCCATGATACCGTCCTCTTCGGCGCTAAGCCCACCAAGCATCACTCTCATTAGGCCAACCAAATTAATGATATTGCTTCTTAAAACATCTTCTGGTTTTTCGTCTTCTCTTGGCTCTGGTAGGTCAAAAGGATTGATATGATGGTCAGAAGCTAAAGAGATATTAAAGAAGGATCCGCCAACCGCGTCAGCTAAAAACTTATACTCATTTTCTGGATCTAAAATAATGCAATCTACTCCAAGCATTAAGTATCTTAAAATCTCTAATTTAACTGAAAAAGATTTTCCGGCTCCGGAAGTGGCAAAGATAACTTCGTTGGCGTTGGCTAAAGTAAAGCGGTCAAAAAGAACCAAGGAATTGTTATGTTTATTAATCCCATAAAGAATTCCCTCATTGGAGCTAAGGTCAAAAGAAATAAAGGGAAAAGTGCTAGATAGCGGGGAAGTGTTCATTAAAGTAGTTACCATTAGTTCGTCAATATTATATGGAGATGTGCAGGTAAAACCTTCTTTTTGTTGATGAAGCGCTGGCTTGATATAAATTAATCTTGACTCTAAAACTGATCTTAAATTGGTTTCTACCTCTCTTAGTTCTTTTTCCGAATCGCCGTAAACTGTTAAATACAAACTAAAACGAAACATTTTTTCTTGAGCTGTTTGTAGTTTGTCTCTTAATTCTTCAATATCTTGATAAGCTGTTTCTAGGCTCGGGTCTCTAATTAACCCTTTTTCTTCGTTCTCGGCAATTTGAGCTTGAATTTCGGTAACCTTTTTTCTTAGCTTTTTTAATATCCCCTCACTGGCAACTGGATGCAAGAAAAAGGAAATATCCATTGGAACATTAAGATTAATAATTGGAGAAAGCCAGCCGGTGCTTAAATATCTAGGATAGGAAAAGATAAAATAGCTTTTAGCTGTTCTTTCGCCTATTTTAATTTCTGAAGCTTTGACTTCAATAGAAGAAGGAGCAATAATGTCAGCCACTGTTAAGGGCGTGACATCAAAAATCTCATCTTCTAATTCGTCTTTTTTCTTTAAAAAAGGTATTTTCATAATTAGTTTATTGGATTAATTCACTTGGTATTTCAGGATAATATCCCTTTTCGGCTTCGGCCGGATGATGTAAGCTCCAAAACAATTCCGCGATTTCTAAATTATTTAATGGAACGGCATCTAGGCCAGACCCCCTTAATCCTAAAATTACAAACTCAACTCTTTGTAACAATTGATCTTTTCCTCTTTGAAAAGCTTCTTCGGTTAATTGAGGAATTTTAGGGAGTTTGGCTCCCTGGGTTTCTTCAGAAAGAGAAAAAGGAACAACAACATAAAAACTTTTTTGCATAATAGAGCCACCTTTGACTATTTTATCAACAAAGTTCCGGTATTCTTCTATTTGAATCTGCATTAACTCATTGGTTTCTTTTTCCTCTATTTTTTTAAGCTTATCTAAATAGCCGGTCATATTTAGTCTTCTGGATTGAACTATAATTTGAGCGGAAAAATCTAATGAGTTAAGAAAACTTTGAAATTGGTATAAGATGGCGTTTTGTTCTTCGGTAGACTTTAAAGCGAAATTAATTGACGAGACCATTAAAATCATTCGAAGACTCTTATCTTTCATGATAAGAACGCCGTCCTTTATTTGGTCAAATTTTAAGAAATCTTGACTGCTTGGCATGTTATTTAGTTTCTAGTTTAGTAAATAAATCATCTAGACGACTTCCGCTAGATACTTTTAATTTAGATTCTCCTGGTTTTTCTTCGGTTAGCTCTTTGACCATCTTTTTTTCTTGCTTGAGAAATCTTGGCGTCCCGGTTTTTTTCTTCCAAATATATATTTTTGGCCTAAATTGATAGATGATAAAATTGGCAATGTATTTTGGCAGGGTAGTTTTTTTAATTTTGACAAAAGATAGGGCAAAAGCTATTCCCATTAAGATTACAATTAAAATAATCGAAAGTGAAAATGGAAGAGTTAAATAAAAAAAAGCAGAAATAGTCCCAGCAATTCCAACAAAAATAAATTGCTTAAAAGTAAAAGGTCCGACTATTTTAGCTTCTTTCTCTATAAATTGTGGTACAGTAAATTCCATTATTCTACAGACTCTCTATATTTATCTATTTTTTTAACTTCGTTATTTTTAGTTTTAGTCACCGTTATATTTTTAGGCACCTTCATTTTTATTTGATAAAGTGGCTCCAGGTGTTTTTTAAGAGGGACAAAAATAATATTAATAATATCTGCGGACAATTCGTCGGCTTTCTTTTCAGGCAGACTTAAGTCTTTTTGAAGCATTTGAGAGTAGCTGTCAGGAGAAAGTAATCCTAAAAAAACATAACCTACGCTTTTAATTATACTTAAAATGGTTTTTTCTTCTGTTATTTTATGATTTTGGCAAATCTCTCTGATATTTTTACCTATTTCTTCAGAAAAAACGGCCCTTTGTAATTCCTTAGGGATTTCTTGGTATAAGCTCCAAAGCTCTTCTTTTGAATAATTAAGAAGCATTGGCCTATTATATCATAAACCAAAATAACAACCTAGTGGAAAATTAAAAACCGGTCCTTTTTAGACCGGTTTTTAATTGGCTAGTTACTTTAATAAAGATCTTGCTTCTTTTAGAATTTTAGCTATTTCTTCTGAAATAGACTTTAGTTTACTTTCAAAGTTTCGAGCTGGTGTTTTTTCTGGGTTACATTTACCGTCAGAACATCCATTTTCACATCTTCTAAACTTGCTTAACTTTATGTCCCTTTTAGTACAGTAATATTCTCTAACCCAATTTTTATTAACACAAGCATCGGTATATGTCTTTTCTTTGCCGTTAACAAGTCGAATAACTGTTCCTTTCTCAAATAAATTAATTCCACCATCCGAATCTTCACATGTTCTTTGGGGTTTAATTATGGTAAAGTAGTCATCACTTTCGTCGTAGATTACTTCGCCATTTGAGGAAGCACTAATTTTAATCTTATATTTATCGCCGGACTTAAAAGAATCGTCAATTGTCCAAGAGTATAAAATTTCTGTAGATTGATTATAAGCGAGGTGATATTCAACTGGATATGAAGCATCGCTATAATCGACTAAAGATATAACCTCTATTTTATCATTTCCTATCGATTCCCAGTCAATAACATAAGTTTCTCCTATTTCTAATTCTTCTGCTCCGTTTGGAAAGCCAACTCTGATAGATCTTTCAATAGGGATAGCATCTATGATGTTAAAGTAGCCATTACTTATATCAGATCCATATTGAGATCCGACATTGGCGCAACCTACATTTGTAAAATTATTAGGACAAACGCTTATTTTTATCTTATATTTTCCGCTTGGGATTGTCTCTGGGACACTCCACTCATAGCTTCCATCATTTGCGATTACAGCATCTATACCGTCAGAAGCTGCTATGCCATCTGATCCTATAGTATCAATAGTAATTCGGGAATATTCTGATCCCCCTTTCCATTTTATCGTATAAACCTTTCCTTTTTCTAATTCTTCTCCTCCATTTGGAAAGCCAACTCTGATAGATCTTTCAATAGGGATAGCATCTATGATGTTAAAGTAGCCATTACTTATATCAGATCCATATTGAGATCCGACATTGGCGCAACCTACATTTGTAAAATTATTAGGACAAACGCTTATTTTTATCTTATATTTTCCGCTTGGGATTGTCTCTGGGACACTCCACTCATAGCTTCCATCATTTGCGATTACAGCATCTATACCGTCAGAAGCTGCTATGCCATCTGATCCTATAGTATCAATAGTAATTCGGGAATATTCTGATCCCCCTTTCCATTTTATCGTATAAACCTTTCCTTTTTCTAATTCTTCTCCTCCATCTGGAGACACTACTTTAATGGCTTTTGAAGCAGAAGTGTTATTATTAAAATTATTTAATTGACTTTGAAATTGGTTAATTTGTTGAAATAAATTGTTTATTTGATTTTGAATGCTTTCAAAAGTAATCGCTTTAGCGGGAGAAATACTTGCTCCCAAAAAGACAAATACTGTTAAAAATAAAATAAGATATCTTTTCATTTTTTTTCTTAGTTTAATTATTAATATTATTAATTAATAATAACATATTTAAGATTAATATCTGCGGATAGCTGTGGAAAACTTTTATTAATTTTGTTATAATAAAAATAATTAATCTTCTTCAGTGAGTGTTTTGGGAGGAGTGAAGTTTTCTTTGGGGAATTTCTCTAAAGCTTTAGTCATATATTCTCTCCAAATAGGACCAGCTAAAGTTATTGATGGCTTATGAGACATAGCAGTATTATCATTGTTTCCAACCCAAACACCAACAGCAATATTTGGACTATAGCCAATAGTCCAAGCGTCTCGATAATCATTAGTGGTTCCGGTCTTTGCTGCTACATCATAATTAGCAAAATAAAGTTGATTGTTATAGCCAAACATTGGAGCGCGCGCATCATTATCTGATAAAATGTCATTTAATATTCTAGTAGCTTCGGTGTCTAAAACTTTTCTTGGGCTATAATTATTCTCCTCAACGATATTACCTTTACTATCCTCAATCTTTAAAATTGAAATAACCGGATATTTAATTCCTTCTGTGGCGAAAACTCCGTAAGCCGAAACCATATCTAATAATTTTACTTCACCTCCTCCTAAAACTATCGCTGGGCCATAAAAAGAAGACGACTCTTTTAGGGTTTCTAATCCTAACTTTCTAGCGGTATTTAAGGTTTCTTGAAGACCGGCTAGGTCTAATAAGACTTTTACTGCGGGAATATTTAAAGATTGAGCTAGGGCGCTTCTTAGACTAATTTCTCCTCGGTAAAGGCCGTCATAATTTTGAGGCGTGTAGCTTTTTCCTCCCCAAACACCAAAATTAGTTGGTTCATCTATAACCGTTTCTTCAGAGGTGTGGCTGTTTTGAAAAGCGGTAACATAAGCGAAGGGCTTAAAAGAAGATCCTGGCTGTCTTCCAATGCGATAAGTGGCAACATTTAATTTTGGGTCAAACATACAGTCTTTTCCAGAAACACACTCTTCCGGGTAAGAGTCGTCAAACCAATCAGCCGAACCAACCATAGAAAGTATTTGGCCACTTTTTGGATCAATAGCGACTAAAGCAGCATTTCTTGCCCTATATCCTTTATTCCTTTCTGCTCCAACTTCAACAGCAGCCTCAGCTGTTTGTTGTAGATCCCAATCTATTGTGGTGTACACTTTGTATCCCTTTTCTTCTAAAAAGTTTCTTCCGTAATGGTCAATTAAGTATTGTTGAACATACAAAACAAAATGAGGTGCTTTAATTGATCGAGAAACCTTAGCAAGCTCTATTTCTTCATTTTTAGCAGATTCTCCCTCTTCTTTACTGATATATCCCTCGTCAACCATTCTATTAATAACATAATTTTTTCTATTCATCAGTTCATCAATATGGCTACCAAAGGGAGAATAATAACTTGGTGCTTTAATAGAAGCGGCCAAAATAGCCGATTCGGCAATAGTTAAATCTTTAGAAGGTTTATTAAAATAAGTTTGAGAAGCGGCTTCTGCTCCATAAATATTTATTCCCATTGGAACTTGGTTTAAATACCATTCTAAAATTTGATCTTTAGAATATCTTCTTTCAAGCTCCATTGTTAAAATAACTTCTTTAGCTTTTCTAGCGATGCTTTTCTCTAAAGTTAAAAAAGTGGATCTGATTAATTGTTGAGAAAGAGTCGATCCTCCATAAGTAGCCGATCCTTTATTTATATTTATCTTTACGGCCCTGGCTATGCCGATAAAATCTAGTCCATGATGCTTATAAAATCGAGAATCCTCGGTAGCAATAACCGCATTTCTAACATGTTCAGACATTTCTAAAAGAGGGACTATTTCTCTTTTGGTTTCCCCGTAAAGTTCATAAAGAAGGGTTTCTCCGGTGCGATCATATATTTTAGTTGATTCAATAAAGTCCCTTTCAGTAAATTTTTCTGGTCGAGGCAAGTCTTTGGCATAGTAAATAAAAACCGCTAATCCGGAAAGAAAAGTTATAGCAAAAAGAATGAAAATTATTGACAAGACACGGAAAAAAAACTTTTTCTTTTTACTTTTTTCAACTATATTTCTGTAAAATTTTCTGATGGCCATTGAGTTTATTGGTTATTTATTCTATTATATACTAATATGTTAGAAATTGAAAAAGTATTATCTCGAGCAGTTCATGAAATACTGCCCAACAAAGAGGATTTAAAGAAGTTAATGCAGAAAAGAAAAATTCGTCTTTATTTGGGTATTGATCCGACAGCTAAAAGATTACATTTAGGACATACCATTAATTTAAGAAAACTTCAAGAGTTTTCCGATTTGGGCCACGAGGCAATTTTAGTTATTGGAACTGGGACTGTTTTAGTTGGTGACCCTTCTTTAAGAGAAGAAGCTCGAAAACAAATTACCCAAGAAGAGATTAAGAAAAATATTAAGAGCTGGAAAAAACAAGCGAGTAGCGTGGTTGATTTTTCTAAAGTTAAATTAAAGTATAATGGCGACTGGTTGCTTAAATTAAAATACGAAGATATTAATAAGATATCCTCAAATATTTCTTCTATTAAGCTCTATCAAAGAGATTCTTTTCAGAGAAGACTAAAGAAAGGAGATACAGTTTGGACTAACGAAACTCTATACCCCTTGTTTCAGGGATATGATTCAGTTCACCTAGATGTTGATTTAGAGATTGGTGGCACCGATCAGATATTTAATATGTTGGTTGGTAGAGATTTACAAAAAAAGATGAATAATAAAGAAAAGTTTGTTTTAACTTCTCCAATGATTGTTGGTATAGACGGAAAACAAATGAGCAAAACTTCCGGAAACTGTATTTGGATAGATGACAGTCCAAAAGAAAAATACGGAAAAATAATGTCTATTCCAGACATTTTAATAGATAGCTATTTTGAATTATTAACCAATAAAGAGAGATTAACCGCTAATCCAAGAGACGCTAAGGTAGAATTAGCCAAAGAAATTGTTAGAATGTATCATGGCCAAAAGGAAGCCGATAAAGCTGAAAAAGAATTTGAGAAGATGTTCAAGAAAAAAGAAATTCCTTCAGATATCCCAGAAATTTCTATTAAAGAAAAGAAACTTAATATTTTAGACTTGTTAGTCAAAACAAAATTAGTTTTTTCTAAAGCTGAGGCCAGGAGAATGGTTGAACAGAAGGCGGTGAAATTAAATGGAAAAATAGAAGACGATTGGAAAAGAGAAATAGAGATTAAGAAAGAACTAATTCTTCAAGTCGGCAAAAGAAGATTTATTAAAATTAACTAGTTTGAATGTTGGAAGTGTCTAGAGCGTAGCACATGGCAATTCCTAGGGCGTCGGTGGCATCATCGCGCCTTTTGTCTTTGTCTTTGGGTTTTTCTTCTAAATTAAGTTGAGCTTTAATCATTCTTTGAACTTGTTTTTTTTCTGCTTTCCCGTAACCGGCAATAGCCATTTTCATTTGAAGGGGAGTGTATTCATAAACTGGCAATTTCTTTTTGGCGGCGGTTAATAGAATAACTCCCTTAGCTTGGCTTACTGGCATGGCGGTTTTTAAGTTTTTACAAAAGAAAAGCCGTTCTACGGCTAGAACTTTTGGGTTATGAATTTTAATTAATCTATTTAATTCGTTATTTATTAATCTTAATCTTTCTCCATCGGTTAAATCTGGTGTAGTATTGATACAGCCATAATCTATCACTTCGAGACTATCTTTATTCTTTTTAATAATTCCGAAACCGGTTGTTGCCGTTCCCGGATCAATGCCTAAAATTATCATTTTAAGTTTGAATAAATATTTTGGACATCGTCATTTTCGTCTAAAGCTTCAAATAATTTTTCTATAGAGTCTTTTTTCTCTGATTTTACCAAATCTTTGGCTACCCATTCTAGTCTGGAAGAATCTATTCCAAAATCTTCTTCTAATTCTTTCTTAATATTTTCTAGATCTTCTACCTTGGTATAAACAAAAAGAGTATTCTCATCCCAATCTATATCTTCGGCTCCAGCTTCAATGACCTTTAACTCCACCTCTTCTTTGTTCGTTGTTTTTTGTTCATTGTCTAATACTATTACTCCTTTTCTTTCAAACATCCATCTTACTGCTCCTTCATTAGCTATTTTACCATTATGCTTGCTTAGGATGTTTTTAATTTCTCCGTAAGTTCTATTTTTATTATCGGTAATTCCTTCAATAATTATGGCTATTCCATCTGGGCCGTAAGCTTCAAAGATTACTTCTTCTAGTTTTTCTCCAACCAATTCCCCGGTTCCCTTTTTAATCGCTCTTTCAATGTTATCTTTGGGCATATTAACCTTTTTAGCTTGATCAATAGCCAACCTCAAGGCTGGATTGGTTTCTGGATCACCACCCTTTTCTTTGGCAGCAACGGTGATGACGCGAGCCATTTTAGAAAAAGCTTTTCCGCGCTTAGCATCTGCTGCTCCTTTCTTGTGTTTAATTGTTGCCCAATGAGAATGTCCTGACATAATATCTTAATTTTAACCTAAAAACATATTTTTGTCTATCTTTGTTTTAGTTGCTAAAAAGACAATCGCTGAGCTAAGGGCAATGACTATGGCGATTAAAAATGTAGAAAAAAAGCTTTTTTCTTCTTTTAAGTTTTCTTTAATTAAGCTTTCTTCAGCTTTTCTTGGTTTAATTTCTTGGTTATTAGTGTCTTTTTTAATGTCAGTTGCCTCTTTTTCTAATAGACCCCATTGCCAGGTAGAATTTATTTTAAGATATGGTTTTCCGGTAACAGTTTTATTAAAAGAAACTGAATCAATTATTTCTTTGTTAGGGTTTAATAATTCTAGACCGTCTCCTGAATTATTTAAAGTGATTTTACTCTCCGGCCTTCTAACGATTATTGTTTGAAGCGGTTCCATCTCTTGATTTAAAATATATTCTTTTATTGAACCAACTTTGTCCCTGATTATCCAGCCAGCTAAATCTACTTTAAAATTATTATTATTTTTTAATTTAATATATTCATTTTCTAAGTCTGATCCTTCCGGAGAGGGCATTATTTCTATAAACTCAATGTTTTCAGCGTAAATCTTTAAGTTTTCTGGTTTGGACTCTTTTAAGATTTGCGGGGAGTTGGTCTTTGTTAATCCTTCTACATTTATATAGGCTAATCCTTGTTCTTTAATTTTCTCTAAAGTTTTTTCTCCAATCCCTTTTACTTTGGTTAAATCATCAAGAGAAGAAAAAGGTCTATTATCTATTATTCTTTGAGCATAAATCGGCCCAATCCCGATTAGTTCTTGTAATTTTTCTAGAGCAGCAGTGTTAATTTCTACTTTATTATTAGCAATTACTAAAAAAGGAAAAAGTAGAAGGATTAGAATAAATTTTTTCATTATTTTATTATAGCATAATAAAAAAGCCATCTCCCTCCTTGGAGAGATGGCTTTAGTTGATTGAATCAAGCCCGATTACGGATTTGATTCCAAAATCCCTTAACTCTCTTTTGATTCGCCTTTTAAATTTACGAATCCCCTCTTTTTCTTGTTTTTTGAGAGTGAAAATGGGATTTCTAAGAAATTCCGCGCTTTCATCATGACTTACAACAAAATATTTCTCTCCCATTCTAATAACCGACACACGATTCATGATATTACCTCCTTTTACTTTTGTTAAAAGAGCCAAAAAAAGAACCTGATTGAACAGTGTATAACAAAAAACAAAAAAAGTCAACAGTTCTAGATTAGAGAGTTTGGTTCTTTGTATTCTATGTTTAGGTGTTTAAAGGCAGATCTTGTGGCTACTCTTCCTTTTGGGGTTCTTTCAATAAAGCCTAATTGCATTAAGTATGGCTCATAAACATCTAAGATGGCATCTTTTTCTTCAGAGGTGGCCGCGGCCAGGGTTTGCAGGCCAACAGGACCCCCTTGAAATTTATTAATAATAGTTGAAAGAATTTTTCTGTCTCCGGGCTCTAGCCCTAGTTCATCAATATCTAAAAACCTTAAAGCTTCGTTGGCAATTTCTGGAGTAATTATTCCTTTTCCTTTTACTTGGGCGTAGTCTCTAATTCTTTTAATTAAGCGATTGGCTACTCTTGGAGTTTTTCTAGAACAACGAGCGATTGTTTTTAGCGCTTCTGTTTCTATCTCAACATTTAAAAGCTTGGCTGATCTTTGAATAATCTCTTCCATTTCTTCATCGCTATAATACCCAACTTGAAAAGTAGCGCCAAATCTATTTCTTAGAGGAGCCGATAATAGGGCTAGGCGGGTAGTGGCACCAATTAAAGTAAAGCGAGGGAGTTTTAGGTCCATAGTTCTAGCCATTGGCCCCTTTCCTAAAATTAAGTGAAGTTTAAAATCTTCCATAGCCGGATAAAGAAACTCTTCAATTAATTTGTTAATTCGATGACATTCGTCTATAAAAAGAACATCGCCCTCGCTTAAATTAGTTAAAATAGCGGCTAAATCTCCCACTCTTTCAATTGTTGGTCCGGCAATTACCCGAATATTTGAATTTAGTTCATTGGCGATAATATGAGAAATAGTGGTTTTTCCTAATCCGCTACCTCCATAGAAAAGAAGATGTTCTACGGTGTCGCTTCTTTGTTTAGCGGCTTCAATGATGATTTTTACATTTTCTTTGACTTTATTTTGGCCAACATAACCCTCCCAGCTTTTAGGCCTTAAGGTTGAGTCTAAACTTTCATCTTCTTTGTTTTCCGCTTGGGGTCTTGACAAATTTTCCATAATATATTAAAATGAAGCAGTAAAAAATAGGTCTCGTGCTGGGGGCCCAGGGAAATTCTGCAGATGGATGGTTTGGCTTTGGCGAAACCACACCTCGGGAAATTCCTACACTTTTGTTCCTAAGCTAAAGTCCTCCCCCAGCGCCAGGCCTATTTTTTTTCGGTCACTCGATTAACTTCTTCAATAGTGGTAATTCCATTAGTTGCTTTGATAAATCCGTCCTGGCGCATAGTAACCATTCCTTTTTTAATAGCTATTTCTCTTAGAGCCGATATTGAAGGTGAGGTTAAAATAAATCTTTCTATTTCTTCATCTATTTCTATGGCTTCAAAGATACTAGTTCTGCCAGTATATCCAGTATTATTGCAACTTTTACAACCCTTTGTTCTTGCTATCTTTATTTCTTTAGGATAAAGATCTTCTGAAACGTTTTTTAATTCACTTTTGATTAATTTTAACTCTTCTGATGAGGGCTTTTCAAATTTAGCACACTTTTGACAAACTTTTCTGACCAATCTTTGAGCAACAGCTAAATTAACTGCTGGTGAAATATTAATTGGCTTTTCTCCTAAGGCTTGTAGTCTAGCAATGGTTCCAGCAGAGTCATTGGTATGTAAGGTGGTAAAGACCAAATGTCCCGTTAAGGCAGCTTGCAGGGCAGTAGAAGCAGTTTCTAGGTCTCTAATTTCTCCAACCAAAACTACATCAGGATCTTGTCTCATTATTGACCTTAATCCGCTAGCAAAATCATAACCCTTTTTTGAATCAACTTGAGTTTGAGAAATTCCTTCTAAATGATACTCAATAGGATCTTCTAAAGTAATAATCTTTATCTCCGGCTGATTTATCTTTTTTAAAAAAGCATAAAGAGTAGTAGTTTTACCTGATCCGGTTGGTCCGGTAACAATAATCATTCCGTTAGGTTTGCTAATTTCTTTTTTAAACAATATTTCTAAATCTTTTCTTAAGCCTAAATCTTCTAGACTAATTAAACTTTTCGGGTTTAAAATTCTTAAAACAATTGATTCGCCATATTCAGCCGGAAGAATAGAAGTTCTAATTTCTATTTCTTCTTTTCCTAAATTAATGGAAAAACGACCGTCTTGAGGGCGATCACTAACATTAAGTTTTAATTTGGATAATAGTTTAATTCGAGACAAAAGAGATTGATAGACTTTTTTATCTAACTCTAAGACATCTTGTAAAATTCCATCAATTCTTACTCGGAGTTGATTTTTTTCTTCTTCAGGTTCAAGATGGATGTCTGAAGCATTGAGGTTAATAGCGCCGGCTAAAACAATGCCTAAAAGCTCTGTTGTGTTTTTATCTAAAGAAGATTCAATAATTTCTTTAAAACCGGGGAGGTTTTCTACCTTAATTTCTTTAGATATCTCTATTTCACCTGTAATACTTTTTGCTCTTTGCATTAGATATTGCTATGATGTAATATATTATTTCAATTTATCCTATTATGGCCGATAAGTCAATTAAAGTTATTACCAATAGCGCTAAAGAAACTCAAGATTTAGCTAAAAAATTAGCTAAAGATTTTTTAGCTAAAAAAAGGCCAATTGTTTTGGCTTTGGAAGGAGAATTGGGAGGAGGAAAAACAACTTTTCTTCAAGGTTTTGCTAAAGGACTAGGAGTCAAAGAAAAGATTTTGAGCCCAACCTTTAATATTTTTAAAAAGTTTAAAATAAAAGACAAGTATTTTTATCATTTTGATTGTTATCGAATAGAAGACCCAAAAGAAATATTAAATTTAGGTTTTAAAGAAATAATCTCTAATTCTAATAATATTATTGCCATAGAATGGGCTAGTAAAATTAAAAAGATTTTACCAAAAAACACCATTCATCTTAAATTTAAGTTCACAGATGAAAACACTCGCTCTATTGACATAGCTTTGTAGCTCTGCATTTCGCGGGGCTTTTTTATATGCTATGATAAGTAAATGGAAAGCAAGAAATTAATTATTATTGATGGGAATGCTGTTGTTCATCGAGCTTATCATGCTCTCCCTCCCTTGAGAACCAAGAAAGGAGAATTGGTTAATGCTGTTTATGGGTTTTTACTAGCTTTATTTAGCGCCATTGATGAGTTTAAGCCAGACTATATTGCCGCAACTTTTGATTTACCCGGTCCAACCTTTAGGCATAAAAAATTTAAACTATATAAAGCTAATAGAGAAAAAGCTCCTGACGATTTGTACGAGCAAATTCCTAAAATTAAAGATTTGCTTAGCTCTTTTGGGATTAAGATTTTTGAAAAACAGGGTTATGAAGCCGATGATATTATTGGTACTATTTCTAAATTAGCACCTAGAAAAAGAATTCATCCGCCGATTGAAACAATCATTGTTACTGGCGATTTAGATGTTTTGCAATTAGTAAACAAAAACACTAAAGTTAATGCCCTAAGAAGAGGGGTTAAAGATACTGTTTTATACAATGAAGAAAAAGTAAAAGAAAGATATGATGGCTTAGTGCCAGAACAATTAGTAGATTATAAAGCGCTGAGAGGAGATCCTTCAGATAATATTCCCGGAGTAGGTGGTATTGGCGAGAAAACGGCCATTTCTTTGATTAAAGAGTTTAAGACTTTAGATAATTTGTATAGTAATTTAAATCAGGTTCCAGAAAAAACTAGAGAAAAATTAGAATTAGGAAAAGATCAGGCCTATGTTTCTAAAATGTTAGCTGAGATAAATCAAGGAGTAGACATTAAATTTGATTTGGAGAAATGCGTTTTTAAGGGGTATAATAATAGAATAGCCAAAGGTTTAGATAAATATGAATTTGAGAGCTTAAAAAAGAGATTGTTTAAAAAACCAGAGAAGAAAAATTTAAAATTATTGTAATGTTTTTTAAAAAAGAAAAACCAAAATTAATTAATGGTGATCAAGATATCACCATTAGCAATTATCTTACTGACGCCCTTTTGGTTTTTGATAGTCAATCTAGGGTTGTTTTGGCCAACCCTAAAGCCGAAGTGATGTTTGAGGTTTCTGAGAAAAAATTATTGGGTAAAAATATTATGGAGCTAGGACATTATGATAGACTTAATTCAATTATTTCTTTTCTAGGAGCAGCTATTAAGCCAATTAAAAAACAAGAAATTCAGATTAGTGATAATTTAATTGTAGAGGTAACCAGCGTTCCAATTTCTGAACAAGGAGAAAGAGCAAACACTTTAGTTATTATCCATGATATTACGCGAGAGAAATTATCAGATAAAATGAAAAGCGAATTTGTTACTTTAGCAGCTCATCAATTAAGAACACCCACTTCAGCCATTAAGTGGTCTTTGCAAGGGTTGCTTCAAGGGGATTACGGCGAATTAAACGAAGATCAGAAAAGTCTCTTGCAAGAAGCTTACTCTACTAATGACAAGGTAATTGAATTAGTCAGAGATCTATTAGATGTAGCTCAAATAGAGGAAGGGAAATATTTAAATCGGATGGCCTTAAAAGATATTGAAGAAGTGATAAAATCATTGATTAATTCTAGAAAGCAGGAAATTTTAAATAAAAAAATTCATTTAAAATTTGAAAATTCTGAAGTGCCTAAAATAATGCTTGATACTGAAAAGATAAAGATTGCCATTTCAAATATTTTAGATAATGCTCTAAGATATACTCAAGAGGGCGGAGAGATTCTTATTAAATTGAATAAAGTAGAAAAAGAAATTGAAATTAAAGTAATAGATAATGGAATTGGTATTCCAGAAAACGAGCAAGCAAGAGTTTTTACTAAGTTTTATCGAGGATCTAATGCTATTAAAAGAGAAACGGAAGGAACGGGCTTGGGATTATATATTGTTAAAAATATTATTGAGGCTCATGGAGGAAGAGTTTGGTTTAAATCTAAAGAAAATAAAGGAACAACTTTTTGTATTATTCTTCCAATTAAAGAAAGATTTGGAGAATTTTTAACCGGAGACTTTTATTAATTAAAATAAATGAATTTATGAAAAAAGTTTTAGTAATTGAAGATGATAAATTTTTAAGAAAAGTTATTAAAAAAAAGCTTTCTGATGAAGGTTATGATGTTGTTGAAGCCATTGACGGAGAGAAGGGGGTTAAAATGGCGAAGGAAAAAAAGCCAGATATAATTTTATTAGATTTAGTTTTGCCAGAAATGACTGGCTTTGAAGTTTTAAAAAAGTTAAAAGAAAAAGAGCCGATCTCTAAAATACCTATTATAATATTATCTAATCTTAGCAACGCCGAAGAGGTTCGAAAAGGAATGAGCATGGGGGCAGCTAGTTATTTAGTTAAGTCAAATTTTCATCCTAGCGAAATTATTAAAAAAATGGAGGAAGTTTTTAAAAAACAATGATTACCAAAGCTCAGATTGAAAAAATGAAAAAATTGAAAGGAGAAGCCCGAGGAATGAATTTAAAAAGCATGTTTGATTATATTTATAGAAAACACGGAGAAGCCGGAGTAAAAAAAGTAGAAAAAAAGATGGCCGAGCTAGGATATCCAGTTAAACGCTCTGAAGTAGAGCCAATGAGTTACCACTCAATGACCAAAAACGCCCTTTTTGTTTTAGCGGTTAAGGAGTGTTTCAATATGACAGCAAAAGATTTTAAAGATATGGGAGGGGTGATGTTTCAATTTAATTTATTTACTAAACTATTTATGAAATACTTTATTTCTCTTGATATGATTTTTAAACAGCTACAAAAGATATTTCGAAAACATTATACAGTGGGAACAATTGAAATGGTAGAATATAGTTTAAAGAAAAAATATGCTATCTTGCGAGAAAGAGGATTTAAAATTGATAAGAATCATTTGAATATCCACCTAGGTTATTATACGAAAGCTAGCGAAATGATATTAAAAAAACCAATAATTTCTAAAGTAACCAAAAGTGTATATGGTGGCGATCCTTATAATGAATACATATTTAGATGGAAATAAAATGACTAAAGAAGAATTCCAAAAAATAATGAAAATAAAGGGGAGTGCGAGAGGAACTAATATGAAAATTATTTTTGATTATATCAAAAAAGAAAAAGGAGCAGCGGGAGTAAAAAAAGTGGAAAATAAAATGGCAGAACTAGGTTTTCCTGTAAAACATAAAAAACTGAAAATAATGGATTTTTATCCATTGAATGTCAATACTCTTTTTGTAGTAGTAGTGAAAGAGGCTTTCAATTTTAATGATGAAGAAATTACGAGGATAGGTTATGAGAGTTTTAATTTTAATATATTTATGAAGTTATTTATGAAATATTTTAGTTCTTTGGAAATGGTTTCTAAACAAGTATCCAGAGTATTTCGCAGACACTATACGGTAGGAGAGTTTTCCATGCCTAGTTTTAGTGAGAAAGAGAAGTTTATTATTTTAAGAGAAAAGTTTAATGTACATCCTATTTATTGCCCCATTCATAAAGGTTTTTATATTAAGACTGCAGAATTGACAGTAAAATCTAAAGTAAAAGCTAAAGAAGTTAAATGCATGTTTCGGGGAGACCCATATTGCGAATTTTTACTTACATGGTAGAAAAAGATTTAAATCAAAAGGAAAATGAAACAAAAATAGCCACCCTTCTAGAGGATTTAAATTTTCTAGAAGCTTATGTCAGTGATATTTTTAATTTTATGCCGGCACCGTTGGCTTTTGTTAGTGTTTTGGGGGTTGTTTTGGAAATTAACCCAGCTTTTACAAAAATATCTAAGTATAATCCGGAAGAAATTATTGGCGAAGAAGTAGAAAAGCTTTTTAATCAAAAGAATATTCAAAAGCTAATTCAAAAAACATTGAAAGAAGGCTCTATTGAAGGAGAAAAAGCAAAGTTTTTCCCTAAAAGAAATAAAAAAGGCATCCCGGTTCAAGTTTTTGCTAAAGTAAGATACGATCAGGATAAAAATAAGCTAGGCGTTTATTTAAGCCTATTTGATCTTACTGAAATAGAAAAAGCTTTAGTTAGTCTTAAGCAGGCTAAAAATGATGCAGAAGAAGAAAAAAATAAAACCCTAGCTATTATTCAAAACTTTGTAGATGGTCTGTTGGTTTTTGATGAAAATGAAATTCTTGTTTCAGCTAACTCGCGAGTAGAAGATTTTTTAAATATTAATACCAAGAGTTTAATTGGAAAATCCTTAAAAGAGCTAACTAAAATAAAGAATTTAAAAAAGGCAATAAATATTTTTAATCAAGAGCAGGTTTTTAGAGAAGAATTAAAATTAAATAATTTAGTTTTAGAGGTGACAGCTATCCCAATAACCGGCGGATCAAAAAACCAAGGAACTTTAGTTATTTTGCATGACATTACCAGGGAAAGCTTAATTGAAGAAATGAAAAGCGAATTTGTTTCTTTAGCTGCCCATCAATTAAGAACGCCGTTATCGGCGATTAAATGGATTACTAAAATGCTTTTAGATGAAGAGCTTGGAGAATTAAACGAAGAGCAGAAAGAATTTTTAGAAGATAGTTATGAATCAAATGATAGAATGATTTCTTTAATAAATGATTTATTGAATGTTACTAAAATTGAAGAAGGAAGATATTTATATAAGCTTTCTGTTGGCGATGTTACAGAAATTATTAAATTTGTTATTAATTCTCATAAGGACGCCGCTAGAAAAAAGAACTTAAAAGTAATATTTAACAAACCAAAAAGAAAGATACCTCCATTTAAAATGGATGTTGAGAAAATAAAAATAGTCATAGAAAACCTTTTAGACAATGCTATTAAGTACACTGATAAGGGAAAAATCACTATCGAGCTTAAAAAAATAGGCAATCAGGTCCAAATTTCTGTTTCAGATAGCGGAGTGGGAATTCAAAAGAAGCATTATCCTAGAATGTTTGAAAAATTCTTTAGAAGTCCGGAAGTGGTTAAAATGGAAACAGAAGGAAGTGGTCTAGGCTTATTTATAACAAAAAACATTATTGAAGCTCATGGGGGTAAGATTTGGTTTGAATCTCAGCTTAATAAGGGGACAACTTTCTATTTTACAATTCCTATTAAATAAGATAAAATAAAAAAAAGTAACAATATAAATATATGAAGAAAATATTAGTAATAGAAGACGATAAATTTTTAAGAGAGTTAATTTCTCAAAAATTAGCTAGTGAAGGCTATGATGTTGCTGAAGCAGTTGATGGAGATAAAGGAATAGAAAGCGTTAAATTAGAAAAGCCAGATTTAGTTTTGCTAGATTTAATTATTCCGGGCATAGATGGCTTTGAGGTTTTAGCTAAAATGAAAGCAGACCCAGAGCTAGCTAAGATACCAATTATCATTCTTTCAAATTTAGGACAAAAAGATGATATTGAAAAAGGTCTGGAAATGGGAGCCAATGATTACTTAATTAAAGCTCACTTTACTCCAGGAGAAATTGTTGAAAAAATCGAATCAATAATAAAATAATGCCTGAATTACCAGAAGTTGAAACAACAGTTAATGGTTTACAGAAGGTCCTTAATCGGACCTTCGTTGATGTTTGGACTGATAACGCTAAAACGATCAAAAAACCCTCTTCTTTCAAGAGATTCAAAGAGATTATTGAGGGTAAAAAGATTAAAAAGATTTATCGAAGAGGTAAAAATATTATTTTTAATCTTTCTGACAGCTATTCTCTTTTAGTTCATTTAAAGATGACTGGTCATTTTCTCTATGATGATTGGAACAAAGAAGATAGTTTTAATAAATACATTCATCTTAAATTTGTCTTAGATAATAATAAGATTTTAGCTCTTTCTGATTTAAGGAAATTTGCTAAAGTGATATTGGCTTCCAACCAAGAGATTTTAAAAGAAATAGAACTTCTGGGGCCAGAACCATTAGAAAAAGATTTTACTTTTAATAAATTTAAGAAAGTCTTAAAAAGAGGCCTGCCTGCCGGTAGGCAGGGGGTGATTAAAAAAGTTTTACATAATCAAAATGTAATTGTTGGTATTGGTAATATTTATTCTGACGAGATATTGTGGCGAGCTAAGGTTAATCCCTTTAGGAGAGTGGAGACTTTAACAGAAAAAGAGCTTAAAGATATTTATAAAGAAATAAAAAAGGTTTTAAAAGAAGCGATTAAATTAAAAGGAACAAGTACTTCTGATTATCGAAATATTAAAGGAGAAAGAGGTTCTTACGGGAAAGTTTTAAGAGTTTATCAGAGAGAAGGTGGAAAATGTTTCCGTTGTGGTAGTATAATAGAAAGAAAAAAGATAAATAATAGAAGCACTCGTTTTTGTCCTAAGTGCCAAAAACTATGATTATATTCTTATATGGAGAAGATACATATAGAATGAAGGAAAAGTTGAAAGAGATTGTTGAGGGTTATCAAAAAGTTCGAACTAGCGGACTTAATTTAAAGTATTTTAGTGGAGATTCTTTTGGGGACTTTAAAAATGAGATTAAGCAAGCTTCAATGTTTCAAGAAAGGAAATTGGCTATTGTTTTAAATCCCTTTGATTCTTTAGAATTTAAAGAAAGCTTTTTAAAAGAAGGAGAAAATTTTGTTGACTCTTCTGATGTCGTCGTGGTTTATCAAGAAGGCAAGGTTGCTAAAAATAATACTCTACTTAATTTTTTAATTAAAAAAGCTAAAAGTCAAAAATTTAAATTATTAACTGGAGTTAAGTTAAGAAACTGGGCTCTAAAAGAGTTTTCTAAATATGGGGTTAGAATTGATGGCCAAGCCTTAACTGCTTTTTTAAATTTTATTGGCAGTGATCTTTGGCGAATGTCCAATGAGATTAAAAAGCTAGCTAGTTACAAGAAATATTTAGAAGCAAAAGATATCCAATTAATGGTTCGCTCTGGCATTAATACCGATATCTTTAGAACTATTGAGGCAATTAGTCAAAAGAATAAAAAGGAAGCTTTAGCTCTTTTATACAAACATATTGAAAATGGAGATTCTCCTATTTATCTTCTTTCAATGATTAATTATCAGTTTAGAAACCTATTAATAATTAAGGATTTAATTAACAGGGCTACCCCCTACTACGCTATTGTTAAAAAAAGCAAACTGCATCCTTTTGTAATTAAAAAGAGCTATTATTCGGCTCAAAGGTTTGATTTTCAAGAATTGAAAAATATTTATAATAAAATATTTAAACTAGATATGAAAATAAAAACCGGCAAAGTAGAGCCGGCAACTGCCTTAGATTTATTGGTAGCAGAAATTTAGTCTTTCTTTTCAACTAACTTGGTCAAACGAGATTTTTTTCTAGAAGCATTATTTTTTTTGATTACTCCAACTTTAGCAGTCTTATCTAAAGACTTATACACTTTAGGAAGAAGTTTTTTAGCTTCTTCTTTCTTCCCCTCAGAAACCAAAGACCTCACTTTTTTAACCAGTGATCTCATTTCTTTTTTGTATACTGTATTGTGAGCTCTCTCTTTTTCGTTTTGACGAAGAGCTTTTTGGGCTGATTTTGTAATTGCCATAATAACTGTATCTTAACAAAAAGCAATAAAAAAATCAAGAGTTTGGGCTAAGCTTGGTCTTAAATTGTATGGTGGTTCCTTGCTTTTCTGCTTGAAAAAAAGTATAGTATAGCATAAAGCACATTAAGCACATTAACAAAACAATAAAGAAAAGATAGGAGAATAGACGATGAATTTGTTTAGAATGATAATACCTGTTTTTCCGGAAGTAAATGTTTTTTCTCATCAAGCTAAAAGAACCACTGCTCTTGGTCCTCTTATGATTGCTACGGCTATCAATAAGATGCCAGAGTGGAAAGTGGAAGTGATCGATGAAAATAATTATGAAGGAGGATTGCCGAATCACCGAATATTGCAAGAAGATCGTCCAGCAACAGTAGTTGGTTTTTACTGCGGGCTGACCAGTACAATCAGGAGGGTTTGGGAGTTAGCTGAATTTTATCAAAATAATGAAGTTCTTACTATCGCTGGTGGATGGCATGCTCATTATTGTCCTGAGGAAACTTTGGATCACAATATAGATGTTGTCGCTCATGGCGACGGAGAAGAGACAATCAGAGAATTGCTGAATGCTTTTCCGGACTTTGGGTTAATGAGTAAAGTTCCTGGGATATCTTTTCGTAGCCAGAAGAGCGGTGAAAATGTTCAACGCAATGGTCTAAAACTGAGATTAGTAGCAGACTTAAATACTCTGCCTAGTCCTGATTTTGGTCTTTTGAGAAAAGCGAATATTAAAGTTTATCCAATTGGTCGTATCAGGGGTTGTAGTCAGGGTTGTGAGTTTTGCAGTGTTAAGGGAAGGCCTCGTTGGGCTAGTCCGGAGCATTTATTTAATACAGTTACTTATTTAGTTGAAACACGAAAAGCAAAACGTTTTTTTATTGTTGATGATCGCCTTGAAGGAGACCGCGAAGGAACAAAAAGATTTTTTGAATTGATAGCTAAGAAGTATGGCAACCGGCTTCGCTTTACGGTTCAGGCTCGATTAGAATTGGCAGAAGATGTAGAGCTTATGGAAGCGATGAGTAGCGCCGGAGTTCATGTTGTTTGCATTGGCGTTGAATCGCCAATTGATGATGATCTGAGGGCAATGAAAAAGGGATATACTTCGGAAAAAATGCTTGACTGGATAAAAACTATTAGGCGGTATTTTCGAACCCATTGCATGTTTATTGCGGGATATCCTCAAAAGATATCTGGAAGGCAAGTAAGCCCAGATCAAATAGTAAGATCATTTAGGGGTTTTGCTCGTCGCTCCAAAACAGACACGATTCAAGTAATGCTTCCGGGACCTGGAGTAGGAACGGGGTTGCGTAGGCGACTTGAAAAAGAAGGCAGACTCTTCCCCTTGGATGTTGTTTCTTGGGATAAGTATGATGGAGGATATGTTTGTTTTCAGCCAAAAGATATGAGTGTTGAGGAGCTTCAAAAAATACCGTTAAGAATTATGGGTAGATTTTACAGTCCGGTGATTTTTATGAGAGTTATTTTTCGAATTTTAATGTTTCCAAGTCATTGTTTTTTAAAAGGATGGAAGCATTGGCTTAGAATGTGGAGTCGGGATTTAACATGTGCTGGAGGACACATTCTTCTTCGCCGAAGAAAAGGACGAGAAAATGCCGACGATCATGTAAGAAGAATAAAAACCTATCAACAACAGCGTCGAGAATAATCTTGACGCTTTTTTAATGTCTAGGTTTAGATATATAATACGTCTAATTTGAAATAATATGAAGGTTGAACCTTCATATATTTGTGCTCCACCAGGTGGAGCACAAGGTGGAGCACAAATAACTGTTTCAATGGTCTTTTGGTGTATCATTTAATCAAAGTGTTGCACTTCAATGTTGAATGTACCGTACAAAAAGTTGACAAAAATTTCATAATATGCTAAAAATTGATTCATAGAAAAAACTGCTTTTTCAAAACAGAATAATAGCAAAAGGAAAGGAGTTATCATGAGCAAAAACCTGGTAACCGAATTAGTGGCCCTGTTTCAGGGTCAGAAACTGGAAACCGTTCAACAGGCGGTCAAAGAAGCCACGAAGCAGGTCTGGCCTGAACTCGTGACTGGCCCGCTCAGCGAGCTGTTCGACACGCAGATGGAAACCCTGAAGGCGCGTGGTTGCCCGAAGAGCGTCATCGACGTGCTCACCAGCAAGAAGAGCGAAGTCATCGCCAAAGCAACGGAAATCGAAACGGCCGACGGCCACATCCCGTTCGTCCCGGTAGTTCCGAGAACGGCAGTCGATCTCGGCGATCTGATGAGGATGGTTCGCAATCGTGATCGTGAGGGGTTTAGCTATCTCTATCAGTCCGATGTAAGCAACGTCGTTGACGTGCCCAAAGAACCCTACTTCATCTACGACGTCGAGGACGGCAAAGACATGCTCGGCAAGTCACCCGAGAAAGCGGAAGCTCTCATCAAGAAGCAGGATCGAACCTGTCTCACGGCTGATGAAGGCATCGCCCTCTGTGTTCACACCAACGTGCTCTCCGAGCATTACGTGGACTGCACAGGTTCCCGCTGCAGGCACGCCGTCAGGGTGCCGCGTGTCTGCCTCGGCGGCGACGGGCCGAAGCTCGTCTGGGACCGTGCTGACGGCTCGGTTGACGGGTGGGGTTCCGCTTCCTGCCGTAGTCGGGCTTAGGTCCTCGGCACTTCGGACCTTTCGGTTTCTTGTTCTTTGTTTCCGCCGAAGGCGGTCGCTACAAAAAAGAGCAGATGATTAATCCTGTCTGCTCTTTCTTTTTTTATACTTCTCGATCATTTATCCACTCCCAGATTTTATGCCTTATTTCCTGCTCAAGCTTATTACTATCAGCATGGCTTAAAACTCCGAGATAAGAATTAAAGGATTGCATTAAAGTAAACTCATCAATTTTTCCTTTCTTGTATTCTTTTACTCTCTGCTTTAATTTTCTAAAAATCCTTTAGTATGAAGGTTCAACCTTCATATATTGTGTTTCAATGGTCTTTTGGTGTATCATTTTGGTGTATCATATCATATGGACCAGTACATTTTATTGATTTTTAATGTAAAATTTCATATACTTAAAGTAATGATCTCGTATTTAAATGGAAAATTAATAGTAAAGACAGGTAAGTTTGTTATCGTCGATGTTAATGGAATTGGTTACAAGGTTTTTTTATCTAAAAAAACCATTAATCAAGTACCAGTTTTAGGAGAAAACATTAAATTTTTTTGTCATTTAAATGTTAAAGAAAATATAATGGATCTTTATGGGTTTTTAGACTATAAGCAATTAGAGTTTTTTGAGATAGTAGAAAGCATTAGAGGGGTTGGTCCTAAGATAGCCCTAGAAATATCTTCGCTAGGATCTTTGGATAGTTTAAAGTCTAGATTACTAGCTAAGGATGAAACAGTTTTTGAAGATATCCCTGGCATTGGGAAAAAGAAAGCCATGACTATTATTTTAGAGCTAACCGGAAAAATTAAAGATGTTAATAGGTCTTCTAAAAAGGGATCGTTAGATGAAGCTGAAGATGCTCTTGTTAATTTGGGCTTTTCTAAGAGTCAAGCCAAAGAAGCTTTAAAGGAGATTTCAAAAGACATTTCTTCTGAAGAAAGAGTCCAAGAAGCCTTAAAAATACTAGGACGTAACTAATAAAAAATGAAGGCATTAATTAAAAAACTTACTCCGGGAGTTATTTTGGGCAGTTATCATTTTACATTATCTTTGTTGGGTGCTTTTATTTATGGATTTCCTTCTAGAAAGCTAAAAGTTATTGGCGTGACTGGAACTAGTGGAAAATCAACCGTTGTTGAACTAACAAGCTTAATTTTAAAAGAAGCCGGTCTTAAAACCGCTTCCATATCTTCTATTAGATTTACTTTAAATGAAAAAACCTGCGAGAATAGGTTAAAAATGACTATGCCTGGCAGAATGAAGATTCAGAGTTTTTTGAAAAGAGCGCTAAAAGAAGGGTGTGAATATGTGGTTATGGAAGTTACTTCAGAAGGAATAAAGCAACATCGCCACCGCTTTATTAGCTTCAATGCGGCTGTTTTTACGAATCTAAGCCTTGAACATATTGAGTCTCACAAGGGTTTTGAAAATTACAAAAAAGCCAAATTAAAGTTATTCAAACATTGTCAAAATATTCATATTATTAATTCGGACAGTCATTATGCTAAAGACTTTTTAGAGGTGCCAGCCAAAAAGAAGATTTTGTTTGGCATAAAAGATGTTAGTTTAGTTCCTCAAGATTTTAATTTAGTTGGAAAGTTTAATTTGTATAATGCTATTTGTGCTATTAAAATAGTTACCACTCAAGGAGTGTCTTTGGATACTTGTCAGAAAGCCCTAAGAAAAGTTGAGGCTATGCCCGGTAGAATGGAAGTGGTTTCTAGAAATCCTTTAGTAATTGTTGATTATGCTCATACGCCAACCCAATTAAAAAAAGTCTATCAATCAATTGAGGGAGAAAAGGTTTGTGTTTTAGGTTCTTGTGGCGGAGGAAGAGATAAATGGAAAAGAAAAGTTATGGGAGAAATAGCTCAAAAGCATTGCAAAAAAGTAATTATTACTAATGAAGATCCTTATGACGAAGACCCATTAGAAATTATTGATCAAGTGGCTGGTAATACCTCTGCTGAAAAGATCTTGGATAGAAAGGAGGCCATTAAAAAAGCGGTTAGTTTAGCTAAAGATGAGGCGGTAATTATTACTGGCAAAGGATCAGAGCCTTGGATGTGCGCTAAAGATGGAAAGAAGGTTCCTTGGGATGATCGTCAAATAGCCAGAGAAGCTCTTGAAAATAATTCAAATTTAAGCTAGTCTAAAAATAAATAAACCACATCAAGAATTTAAAAAATGATTATCAAAGAAATATACGATTTAGCTATAGAGATGGGAATTAAGTCTGACTTTCGAGGAGAACAAGGAGTCAGAAAGTTTTTAGATATTAAAAAGAAGAAGTATGAGAAGATGAACGAAAAAGAAAAAGAAGAATTTAACCGAGACGCTTTAGATAATCCCTATCTTGATTCTGCAATTCACAATATCTCTGAAGATAAAGAGATAAAAAAGATAATGGTTGGAGTGGATATAGACACCGCTGAAGTTCTTTTAGCTAAACAATTAGGTGATATCGATTTAGTTATTGGCCATCATCCGATTGGCAAAAGCTTAGCTTATCTCTCTGATGTTATGAGTCTTCAATGCGATGTTTTAAATTATTATGGAGTACCCATTAATGTAGCCGAAGGGCTAATGAGAGAAAGAATTGGAGAGGTTTCCCGAGGGACCAATAGCCCCAATCACCAAAAAACAATTGATGCCGCTAAATTATTAGGAGTGAATTTGATGAATGTTCATACTCCTTGTGATAATTTAGCCGCTAGGTTTCTAAAAATATTTATTGACAGCAAAAAACCAGAAACGGTTGGGGATTTAGTAGATATTTTAAAAAGATTGCCAGAGTATCGAGAAGCAATGAAGTTAGGAGTTGGTCCTAAAATATTTGTTGGTTCTTCAGAAAATAGATGTGGCAAAATAGCTTTAACCGAGATTACCGGTGGAACAGAAGGATCTCCTAAGCTTTTTGAAAAGATGGCTAACGCTGGGATTGGAACAGTTGTTGGGATGCATATTTCTGAAGAAGGAAAAAAGCAAGCCGAAGAAGCTCATCTAAATGTAGTTATTGCTGGTCATATGTCTTCTGACTCTTTGGGAATTAATCTCTTTTTAGATGCTTTAGAGAAGAAAGGCGTTCAGATAGTTCCTTGTTCAGGATTTACTCGTTTTTCTCGTGTTTTTGAACAATGATTATTCAGCCGAATTTTTAAACCAACTTCTTAATCATATAGGTGTTGTTTAATCTATATCCTAGTTTTCGATAGTAGCCCCTTACTCCAATTCCAGAAATAACAGATATTTTATCCAATCCCTCTTTTTTAACTATTTTTTCTGCTTCTTTCATTAGCTTTTTTCCTAGCCCTTTATGTTGAGCGGCTTTTCCTTTTTCTGAAACCGGGATCATTTGTCCGTAAGTATGAAGCTCTCTGACCATTCCCTTGTCTTCTAAAATGCGAAGACGAAGTAAGCTATAAAGGTGACTCCTGTCTTTATTCTCAAAACTTAAAAAGATTTCTTTTTTACCAGAAGCTAGATAGTCTTGCCTAAAAAGTTTAATCTTTTCTTTAGTATGCGCTTCTTTTATTTCACGACAACGAATACATTTGCAGTCTTTAAATTCTGACTGGACTATTTCTCTAAGATTAGAAAATTTAACTCCTCCTTCAACGATATATTCAGCTGGGATATCTCTTATTACTCTTTCAATTCTAACATAGTAAGGGATTTGTTTTTTAATCTCAATTAAAAGTTTTACTAATTGTTCTTTGCTGTATGGCTTGAACTTTTTCTTCTTATAGATTTTGTATAAAGGGGCTTCTTTAACTAATCCTAAAGGATATATTTTTAATAAGTCTGGTTTAAAATTAGGATTGGTAAAAAGCTCTTTAAACATTTCTATATCTTTTTTAAAGCTACTGCCCAACAAATTAGGCATTATTTGATAAGAAACCTTAAAGCCATAATCTTTCAAAAGTTTTGTTGCCTTTATGACATCAGAAATATTATTTCCTCTTTTGTTTAATTCTAGAACATCATTATAAATACTTTGAACTCCGACTTCAACCCTAGTTACTCCTAATTCCCTCAATCTTTTTATTTCCTTTTCGTTGATGTAGTCCGGCCTGGTTTCAATAGTGATGCCAATGATTTTACTTTTAGCTTTTTCGTTTAATTTTTGAGCTTTCTTTAGAGAGGTCAACTTTTTATTATTGCAAGCGTTAAAGCATTGAAGAATAAATTTTCTTTGATATTTCTTGGGATAATAACTCCAAGTTCCTCCAATTATCCTTAGCTCTATTTTGTCGGTAGGGTGACCGGTAATATCTAAAGATTTAAGTCTTGTTTTTACTTGCCTGTAAGGACTAAAATTGGTTAAAATCGCTCTTTGAACAGCCGGCTCTTTTTTAAGATAGCTTTTGGGAATGTTTTTTTGAGAAGGGCAATAAAGACATTTGCCAGGACAATCATAAGGTTTAGTTAAAACCGAAACATTGACAATGCCCGAGAGAGACCTGGTTCTTCTTTTAATCAATAGAATTTCTAAATTTCTGTCTTTTTTAATCCTTTTATTATTAACTAAACTATGGTATGCTTTTAGTAAATCGACATTGGATGGAGTGGTTATGTGATATTTTTTAGAAACGTCCCTTTTTACTTTATCCAAACTAGCCAAATCTTTAACTTTGGCTTTAATGATTTCTAAAATTGCTAATTGATAAACATTCATGGATAAAGAATACGCAAAACAATTAATTGATAAGACTAAGAATGATTATAACCTAATTGCCGAGGACTTTTCAAGGACTAGATCAAGAATTTGGCCAGAAGTTGCTTTTTTATTTGATGATTTAAAGCCAAATGAAAAGGTTTTAGATTTGGGTTGTGGCAACGGAAGATACCATAATCTTATCAAAGAAAAAGGATCAGAATATATTGGAGTAGATAATTCTGAAAAATTAGTTGAAATTGCTAGAAAGAAATATCCGGAAACAAGTTTCTTAAAAATAGATAGCTTAAATTTACCTTTTGATAAAAATTCTTTTGATAAAATCTATAGCATAGCTGTTTTGCACCACATTCCCTCTAAGGAGTTTCGTTCGATCTTTTTAAAAGAAGCTAGAAGAATTTTAAAACCTAATGGCCAGATTATTGTTACTGTTTGGAAGTTGCAAAACGGCTTATCCTCAATCTTTAAATATGCTTTTTTAAAACTAGTCGGTAAATCAAAATTAGATTTTGGTGATGTTTTTGAACCTTGGAGCGATAAAACAGAAAGATATTATCATTTGTTTTCTAAAAGAGAGCTAATCAGATTGTTTAAAAAATCTGGTTTTAAGATTAAAGAAGTGGGCGTTATAGAAAAAAGGAAGAGAAAAAACATTTATCTAATTGCTCAAAAATAGGGAGGTGTGCGAGAGTGGTTGAATCGGGCAGTTTCGAAAACTGCTATACCGAAAGGTATCGAAGGTTCGAATCCTTCCACCTCCGCCATATCATTCTAGTTTTCTTGAAGGAAAAGAGAATATAGGATAAAATAAGAGAATGAGAAAGAAATTCTTTTTATTTTTACTTTTATTTATTGGAGTTTTTTGGTTTGTTTTTATTAAATGGTGGAGGCATGGACGCAATCCAAAGATAAAAAAAACTGTTATTGCTTATTATGGAGGTAGAAATATGTCGACATCTTCCTTTGGCGAGATCGGGTCTAGTTTTTCTGCTTTTGCCAATTCTCTTTCTAGCACTTTTCAATCTTCTCCTGGAAGTTCTTCTGGTAGTGGTGGCGCTGGAGGAGCTGGTTAATTAATTAATTTAAAAAGTATGAAACTATTTAAGAAAAAAGAAGAAGACTCGAAAGATTTAGAAGAAATCTTAAAAGAATTTAGGGAGTTAAAAAAAGAAGTTCAAGAGCTTTCTAGAAAAACAAAAACAGCCATTCAAAAAGTTGGTATTGTTCGGTATAATCCTTTTTCCAATACAGGAAGTGATTTAAGTTTTTCTATCGCCTTGCTTGATAATAATAATAATGGTATAGTGATCACCAGTTTATACACTACTGAAGAAAACAGGGTTTATGGAAAACCAGTCTTAAAAGGAAGTTCAAGTTACTCATTATCAAAAGAAGAAGAAAAAGCAATAAAAGAAGCAATTAATAATGGAGAATAATAAAAACAATTTAATAACTAGGCCGCCGGTGGTAACAATACTTGGTCATGTTGATCATGGGAAATCTTCTATACTAGAAGCTATTAAGAATTTAAAAATCACAGCCAAAGAATCAGGTGGCATTACTCAACATATTGCTGCCTATGAAATTGAACATGAGAGCAAAAAGATTACTTTTGTTGACACTCCTGGCCATGAAGCTTTTTCAGCCATGCGTTCTCGTGGAGCAAAGCTAGCTGATATTGCTGTTTTGGTAATTGCTGCAGAAGAAGGAATTAAACCTCAAACTAAAGAAGCCATTAAGCATATTAAAGAAAGAGGAATCCCGATGATTGTGGCTTTAAACAAAGCAGATAAGCCAGAAGCTAATCCTGAAAGAGTTAAAAGAGAGTTAATGTCTGAAGAAATTGTGGTTGAGTCTTTTGGCGGAAAAGTTCCTTCAGTTAACGTTTCGGCTACTACTGGCAAAGGAATTCCAGAGTTATTAGAGTTAATTTTACTGTTAGCCGAAGTTGAAGAATATCAAGCCGATCTTTCATTAAGAGCAACTGGTTATATTGTTGAATCTCATTTAGATCCTAATAGAGGCGCTACGGCTACCATGATTATAAAGAATGGGACATTGAATAAAGGAGATGTTATCGGTACTTCTTCAGCGGTAGGAAAAGTAAAAAATATGGAAGATTTTCAAGGAAACTCTTTAGAAGAGGCCATTCCATCTATGCCGGTTATTATTCTGGGTTTTGAAAGCGTTCCAAATGTTGGCGAGGGGGTCAAAGTCTTTTCAGATACAGAAGAAGCCAAAGAGCAATCTTCAAAATCATTGGGAATATTTCAAGAAGAGAGCTTGGCTACCGACAAAGAAGAAGTTTTAAAGTTAATTATTAAGGCCGATGTGCGAGGTTCTCTAGAAGCAATTAAAGAAGTTTTAAAAACTATTCCTCAAGAAAAAGCAAGAATTCAAGTTTTGAGAGCAGAAGTTGGAGAGATTAATGAATCTGATGTTAAGTTGGCCGAAACATCAGAGGCAATGATTGTTGGGTTTAGAGTAAAAGCTAATTCTATTGCTAAAAAATTAGCCCTAAGAGATAAGATTAGGCTAGTTACTTTTGATGTTATTTATCATTTAGGAGAAGCGGTTAGAACGGCTTTGGAAAAAAAGGTATCTCATGAATTAGTTAGGAAGAACCAAGGGAAGTTTAAGGTTTTGACTATTTTTAAAGCAGACAAAAATGGTCAAATTCTTGGAGGGAAAGTTCTAAGTGGTGAAATTAAAAAATCAGCCTTATTGGATATTTATCGAGATGAAGAAAAGGTTGGCAAGGGAAAAATCATTAAACTTCAAAGAGAGAAAAAAGAAGTAGGAGAAGTGGTCAAAGGATACGAGTGTGGAATGTTATATAGAGGAGAGGTTGAAGTTCAAGAAGACGATATTTTAGAAGCCTATACTGAAGAAACATATAGACCGGGATTGGATTGAAGAAAGAATTAAAATGTGATATAAATTTAATGTGGCCAGGTAGCCAAGCGGTAAGGCAAGGGTCTGCAAAACCCTTATACGTGGGTTCGATTCCCGCCCTGGCCTCATAAAACTGAATATACTTGCCACGGTGTCGTAATTGGTAACCGAGATTGACTTAAAATCAATTGGGAGCAATCCCGTGTGGGTTCGAGTCCCACCCGTGGCACATTTATGGTAGCATTACCAATAAATGATAAATTTTTTTCTTCTTGGAGCTCTGAAATGAGTTATGTCTTGGGTTTTATAGTTGCTGATGGGTGTGTTGGGGTTAGAAGAATTAGAAAGAAAGATAAGGTTGAAAACTATTATTTTAATATTACCAGTAAAGATAAAAGCATCTTAGAAAATATCAAAAAAGCAATGAATTCTTATCATAAAATTCATTCAAAGAAAAACGGCAGAAACGATGGTCGAAAATATTACTTTATCCAAGCTGGATGTCAGGAAATTTGCAAAGATTTAATTAACTTGGGAGTTCGCCCTAGAAAAACCTATAATTTAAAATCTTTAAATGTTCCTGACAGATATTTTTCTGATTTTGTTAGAGGTTTCTTTGATGGAGATGGAAGTGTTTACATATATAATGTTAATGGAGTTCTTCAAATTAAGTCAGCATTTGTTAGCACTAGCTTTGAGTTTATCGATAATTTTAATAACCAGCTTTGTAAACAATTAAATATTATAAAGAAAAATATTCATAAAGATCTTCCGAAAAGAGAAGATCAACTTCTTAATAAATACTATATTGATTTTTATATTGATGATTCCATAAAATTATCAAATTTTATGTATGGGAATAACCCAAAACTGTATTTGTCTAGGAAAAGGGATGTCTTTGAAAAATGGAAGTCTGTAAAAAGAAGACGCTATGTAAAAAAGAGCTATCCATCCAAAATCAAAGTAATATAATTAATAATTTAAAGTTATTTAAGGTTAATTCTACGCGGGTTCGAATCCCGCCTCGGGCACCAGAATTTGACTTTCGAAAAATTGACCGATGTTTTCGTGGGCGGCACGCAGTGCCGCCCATTGATTTTGTGGCTCGCCGCGCACGGCGCGGCTCGCCAAACGCAGGTTCGAGCCAAAGATTTCTTTGGCAGCAACCTTTTTCTCCAAAAGGTTGCTATCCCTTGCGATTTTGACGAGGTTTGAAGCGACTTTTATCCATTCTCTCATCGGTTCGAGCCAATCATTCTGCTTTTGTTCAATCCGTGCCATTTTCTCCTCCAGCGACTTCTTTTCGGACAATAAAATTGCTTTCTGTTCTCGGTAGTCCTCGCGTTCAATATCTTGCTCTAAATACCCTTCCAGAAGTCGCTGGAGCTTCGTTTGTATGGCGTGGATTTTGTTTTGGCTTTCAAGAACAAAAGCAGAAACGGATTGGGCGGACTTGTTTTTGTCAGCTTCTGCCATAGTTAGTAATTTTTCCGCCCAATCCGCGCGCAAAGAAAATTTTTGAAGCAGAGAGGAAATTTGTTTGTCCAGTTCCTCTTGGCGAATACAGGGTTCGGGACATTTGATTGATTTGTTCTTTTTCGTGCAGTGGTAATAAATATAATCGTGAGTATTGCCGTTCTTTTGCTTTTTAACCCTGTATTCGCCAGTTATGGACATTCCGCAAGTGCCACACTTTAGCAGTCCGCAATAATCTTGCGGCTCATACTTGGTTTTGTGATGTGGCCTTCCTCTCTGCTTCAAGATTTCCTGCACTTTATCAAAAATTTTCTTTGCGACGATTGGCTCGTATTTTCCTTCGTGAAGCTCACCGCCATATTTGAATAATCCAATGTAGAACGGATTGGAAAGGATAAAAGTCGCCCTCGTCTTGTGGATTTTCTTTCCGCCGCGGGATAAAATCCCGCGTTGCGCCAAAAAGTCCGAGACATCTTCAAGTCGAGCGTTGCCAGTGGAGTAAAACTCAAAAACGGATTTGATAACTTTCCCCTTTTTTCTATCAACAATTATGGATTTATTTCGAACATCGTTTATATGGCCGATGGGCGCAACGCTCGGATATTCGCCTCGTCTAACTTTTTGGCGCAAACCACGCTTCGTGTTTTCGGAAAGAGAATCCACATAGTATTTGCTTTGCCCAAACGCTATATTGAGCATGAACTTTCCTTGTGGTGTTGGCTCAAACCACAGCGTTGGAAACTTCAAGCTCGCAAGTTTTTCAGTATCCAAAAGGTAGATGATACGCCTGCCGTCCACGGAATTGCGCGCCAATCTGTCGGCGTGCCAAGCCAAAATTCCGTTGGCCTCGCCATCCTCAATTTTTTTCAACATCTCGCCAAATATCGGACGGCCCGGAATTTTGGCTGATTGCTTTTCAATAAATATTTCAACAATGTTTAGATTTTCTTGTTTCGCAAAGGCGCGCAACTCTGCGATCTGGTCTTCAATCGAGCGCACTTGTTTATCCTCAACATCAGTAGATTTGCGGGCATATAGAAAGAATTTTTGCAAAGTAATAAGATTGTTCATAGCTTTGGAAATTTATTAAAACTTAAATGACCGCCCCGGTGCGACAAACCAAGGAAAAACCTTGATTGGTTCCGAGACGGCCATTAAAAAAGGCTTTTCCACTTCAGTTTGTCGCAAATTCATTATAGCAAAAATTTTTTTTTGGGCAAAGCAAATACAAAAATCGCAAGAGATTTCGAACCTGCGTTTGGCGAGCCGCGCCGTGCGCGGCGAGCCACAAAATCAATGGGCGGCACTGCGTGCCGCCCACGAAAACATCGGTCAATTTTTCGAAAGTCAAATTCTTGTGCGTTTATTCAACCAAGTTCGAACTTATTTTACCAGGAATTTTTGAAAAAT
>CAYMZK010000003.1:0-59101 GCA_964394985.1 uncultured Candidatus Saccharibacteria bacterium
CCTTTCTCTTTTTACTGATTACTTTTCGTAGCATTTTTTTGTTTTTACGATACAGCCATTTAGTTTCTTTATTTATAATATTGTTGCTTTAAAATAGAAAATTTGGTAAAATATATAAATCATATGAGCAAGAACAATACATTAGAATTTATTTGGGAGGTTTTTAAGATTATAGTAATTGCGGCTGTTATCGTTGTTCCTATTAGGTATTTTTTATTCCAACCTTTTTTTGTTAGGGGAGAGTCAATGATTCCTAATTTTAAAGACGGTGATTATTTAATTATTGATGAGATAAGCTATCGGTTTAGAGAACCTCAAAGAGGAGAAGTGATTGTTTTTAAATATCCAGAAGATCCTTCAAGTAGATTTATTAAAAGAATAATTGGTTTGCCCGGAGAAACGGTGCAAATCAAAGATGGTAATATTTTAATAACCGATAAAGAGAAAAGAAGTTTAAGAGAAGATTATCTTCCTTTGGGATTGATAACTGTTGGAGAAATTAAAACCATCTTAAAAGATAATGAGTATTTTGTTTTAGGAGACAATCGTCCTTATTCTTATGATTCAAGAAGGTTTGGACCTTTGCCCGAAAAATACATAATTGGTAAAGTATTTTTTAGAGCTTGGCCATTAGACTCAGCGTCTATGTTTGAAGCTCCATTATACTAATATGGCAAAAAAACCAAAATTTCAAACAGTTTCAGGGATGAAAGACATTCTTCCAGAAGACCAAAAGTATTATGATAAAATATATGAGGTGGTTTCAAATATCGCCGATTTTTATGGTTTTGGGAAAATAAATACACCGGCCCTAGAAGACGTTGAATTATTTTCTAGAGGTGTAGGAGCTTCCACCGATATCGTCTCTAAGGAAATGTATACCCTTAAAACCAAAGGAAGAGATAACTTGGCTTTAAGGCCAGAGTGGACTACGCCGATAGTTAGATCGTATATTCAACACGGGATGCAAAACAGGCCACAACCCTTAAAGTTGTGGTATTTTGGTCCTTGTTATCGGTACGAAAGACCTCAAGCCGGCAGATATCGTCAGTTTTGGCAGTTTGGTTTTGAAGTTTTTGGTGAACAAGGTCCAGTTATTGATGCTCAAATTATCAATATTTTTTATAATATCTTTAAAGAATTAAAGTTAAAAGATTTAATCGTTGAGGTTAATAGTATTGGAGATAGTAACTGTCGTCCTTACTACAAAAAGCTATTATCTAATTACTTAAAAAGCCGAGAATCTTCTTTATGTGTTGATTGTAAAAGAAGAATGAAAGAAAATGTTTTAAGGGTTTTGGATTGTAAGGATGAAAAATGTCAGCCAATTAAAACTGAAGCTCCTCAGATATTAGATCACCTTTGCGATGAATGTCATAGTCATTTCAAAGAAGTTTTAGAATTTTTAGATGAAATAGAAATTCCATATAGTTTAAACCCTCATTTAGTTAGAGGTTTAGATTATTATACTAAAACTGTTTTTGAAGTTTTTTTTGAAACAGAAGATGATTTTAATAGTTTAGCCTTGGCAGGAGGCGGAAGATATGATAAACTGGTAAAATTAATAGGAGGAAAAGAAACTCCGGCTTGTGGAGCAGCGGCTGGTATCGAGAGATTAATTACTTTAATGAAAAAAGAAGATAATCTAAGACTAAAAGAAAAAGATATTCAGATTTTTATGGCTCAATTAGGCAGTTTAGCCAAGAGAAAAAGCTTAAAGTTATTGGAAGATTTTAGGAAGTCAAAAATTAGAGTAGCCGAGTCTTTTGGAAGAGATTCTTTAAAGGCTCAACTAAACAGAGCTGATAAACTAGGAGCTCAATTTACTTTAATTTTAGGTCAAAAAGAAGCTCTTGACGGCGTAGTTATAATCAGAGATATGAAGAACGGAAAACAAGATACGGTAAAATTAGATAAAGTAGTAGCAACAATTAAAAAGAAGTTAAAAAAGAAATAATTATGAGAGATTGCTTATTTTGTAATTTAGATAAAGATGCTATTTATCAAGATGATCATTTTATCGTTGTCAAAGATATTAATCCAAAGAGAGAGGTTCATTTATTGATTATTCCCAAAAAACATATAGAATCAATTGATCATTTAGAGTTAGAAGATAAAAATTTAATGGGGGAGATGATGTTATTAGCTAAAAAAATAGCTAAAGAAAAAAACCTAGAAGGATATAGGTTACAAATTAATGTAGGTCGAAAAGGTGGTCAAGTAATTGATCATATCCATATGCATTTATTGGCTGGCAAGCCAATACAATGCTAATGCCATTCGAATGGCATGCCAATGATACGAATATATAAGAAAATAATTTGCAGCATTTGCATAAATTTGTAAATTTGCATTATATCAATGTCATTAGAAATTAAAAGAGAAGGAAGAGAAACATCTCAAAATCTAGTCAGGCGCTTTTCTCGAAGAATGAAGCAAAGCGGTATTTTACTTAGAGCCAGAAAGTCTCGTTTCTTTGAAAAAGAAAAAAGCGGTCAAATGAAAAAAAGATCAGCTTTAAGGAAAGAGGAGTTAAAGGCCGAGTATGAAAAACTCGAAAAACTAGGTAAAATTAAACCCAATGGCCGATACAGGAGATAAGTTAAAAAGAGATCTTAATCAAGCGATTAAGGAAGGCAATGAATTAGTTCGTAATACTTTACGAATGCTTTTAGCTTCAATTTCTAATAAAGAAAAAGAAAAGCAGTATAAAGAAGATGAAGAGCTAACTGAACAAGAAGTAATAACTATTATTTCTTCTGAGGCTAAAAAAAGAAAGGAGTCAATTAAGGAGTTTGAAAGAGGCAATCGAAAAGACCTGGCTCAAAAAGAAAAATCTGAACTAGAGATTTTGCAAAAATATCTTCCAGAGCAACTTTCAAATGAAGAAATTGAGAAATTAGTTAAATCAGCTATTGAGGAAACGGGAGCAACATCTGTTCAGGATATTGGAAAAGTAATGTCAGTTTTAATGCCCAAAGTAAAAGGTAGAGCTGATGGCTCTGAAGTTAATCGAATAGTCAGAGAATCATTATCCTAAATATGGTTGAAATTAATAACTTGACTAGAAGAAGAATAGACGAAGAAAGATTAAAAAAACTTGCAAAAAAAGTCTTAAAAGGTGAAAATAAAGAAAGAGAGTTATCTATTGCTCTAGTTGGCGAGCAAAGGATGAGGAAGATAAATAAACAATATCGTAAAATAGATAAGCCAACCGATGTTCTCTCTTTTGAGGGACAAGAAATAATTCTTTGTCCAAGCCAAATTGAGAAGAACGCTAAAAAGTATAATAAAAATTTTAAGGACGAATTAGCTCATGTGTTAATACATGGTATTCTGCATTTTTTAGGATATGATCATTGTAAAGAAATGCAGAAGAAGGAACAAAAATGGCAAAAAAACACCCAAAAATAATAACAGCGATAGATATTGGTTCTGGGTCTATTAAATTAGCCTCTGTTTTAAAAAACGATGAAGACGGAACTTATGAAATGTTAGCTCAGTATGAAGAACCATCTTTAGGAATTAGAAAAGGAGTTGTTGTTGATGTCTCTAGAGTTTCTCAAACAATCTCTTCTCTAGTTTCTAAATTAGAAGAAGAAAGAGGTTTTAGAGCTGAAAAGATTTATGCTAATATCGGCGGAGGTCATATTTCTTCTCTTGCTTCTAAAGGATTAGTTTCAGTTTCTAGAGCGGATAGAAAGATTTCTGAAGAAGATGTTGAAAGAGTGATTCATGCTGCTGAAACTTTGCCGTTGCAATCTAATAGAGAAATTGTTCAAGTTCTTCCCAAAGAGTTTGTAGTTGATGGTCAGTCTGGGGTAAAAGAAGTAGTTGATATGGAGGGGGCTAGATTGGAAGTAGAAACTTTACTACTTTGCGGATTTTCTCCTTATATCAGAAATTCTAGTAAAGCAATAACTAGTTCGGGCTGTGAAGGAGATTTTTTAGTCGATCCTTTAGCTAGCTCAAAATCAGTATTAACCCAAAGAGAGAAAGAGTTGGGAGTTTGTGTTTTAGATATTGGTTCGGGCACAACCAGCATGGCTGTTTATGAAGAAGGGAGCTTAATTCACGCTACTATTTTTCCGATAGGATCAGGACATATAACTAATGATATTGCTATTTGCTTGAAAACAGACATTGACACCGCAGAAAAAATAAAGCTAGAATACGGAATGTGCAAAGAAGCGAATAAAAAAAAGAGTAAAAAGATTAAATTGGATGGAGAAGATAATTTAGATTTTTCTTCTAAACTCTTAACAGACATTGTTAATGCTAGAGTTTCAGAAATATTTAATCTAGCTAATAAAGAGCTTAAAAATATTTCTAAAAATGGCGTCTTGCCAGCCGGAATTGTTTTGACTGGTGGCGGAGCTAAGCTTCCCGGAATAAGAGATTTAGCTAAAAAAGAATTAAAACTTCCTTGTCGCATTGGAAAGCCAAAAGAATTTAGAGGATTTCAGTCTGAAACTAGATTTGCTACCTTATGTGGCTTAATTTTAGAAGGGTTTGAAGTTGAAGATGACCATAGCTCTCCTTCAATTATTAAATCGGGTATTGTTGGCAAGATAAAGAATATTTTCAAGACTTTCATCCCGTAATTAATTATGAGTACAAAATCAGATACAAAAATAAAGGTTGTCGGAGTAGGGGGTTCCGGTGGGAATGCTATTTCTCGGATGATGAAATGTAATATAATGGGGGTAGAATTAATTGCTATTAATGCTGATGCTCAAGATTTGCAAAGAGCTAAATCTCATTCAAAGGTTCGGATTGGTAGGAATATTACTAAAGGACTAGGAACCGGAATGAACCCGGAAATTGGAAGAAAAGCGGCTGAAGAACAAAGAGAAGAAATAGAAGAAGCTTTAAGGGGAGCCGACATGGTCTTTATTGCTTGTGGTCTTGGTGGTGGTTGTGGTTCTGGAGCTTCACCAATAGTAGCTGAAATTGCTAAAAAAACGGGAGCTTTAACTTTGGCGGTAGTAACAACGCCTTTTTCTTTTGAAGGAATTCATCGCTCAGAAATTGCTAAAGCTAGTCTAGATAGATTAAAGAAAAAAGTAGATACTTTAATTTCAATTTCTAATAATAAATTACTTTCGGCTCTAGAGCCAAAAACTACAGTGGCTAATGCTTTTTGGTATTGTGATGAAATTTTAAGACAGGCAGTTCAAGGAATATCTGACTTAATTGTTCTACCGGGGATTATCAATATTGATTTTGCTGATGTTAGAGCAATAATGAAAGATTCTGGTTCTGCTTTGTTTGGGATAGGGAAAGCAAAGGGGCCTGAAAGGGCTAGAGAGGCCGCTAGAAAGGCTCTAAACTCCCCATTGTTAGATTTATCTTGCAAAGGAGCTAAAGGTATCTTATTTAATATTTCTGGAGGAAAAGATATTTCTTTGACCGAGATAGATGAAGCTGCTAAATTGATTACTGAAGAAGTTTCTCAAGATGCCAGAGTTATCTTTGGTGCTATTCAAGATGAAAAATTAGCTAAAGGGGAAATAAAGGTGACAGTGATTGCGACCGGCTTTTAGTCAGTGACTTATCCACAGTTTGACCCTAATTTTGTATCGGCTATAATAAAGTATTAGCCGCTATTTTTTTTGCTAAAATTATGATTTCAAAAAACGAATGTAAAATTACAAAAGTTCAGAAAAGAGATGGTTCTTTTGCTGAATTTGACTCTAAAAAAATCGCTGACGCTGTTCACAAAGCAATTACCGCTACTGGGCAAGGAGACGGAGAAGCCTCTAAAAGAGTTTCAAAAAAAATAGTGGACCTTCTCAACAGGAGATTTAAAAAAGATGAAGTTCCTCAAGTTGAACAAATTCAAGATGTAGTTGAAGAGGTTTTAATTATGGAAGGATTAGTGGAAACAGCTAGAGCGTATATTTTGTATCGTGAGCAAAGAAGAAGAATTAGAGAATCAGTAGCTTCAGTTGATGAGTCTACTGAAAGAATAGACAAATACTTAAAAGAATTAGATTGGCAAGTTTACGAGAATGCTAATATGACTTTTTCTTTGCAAGGATTAAATCAGTATGCTATTGCTGATGTTTCCAAAAAATACTGGTTGAATAAGATCTATCCTAAAGAAATTAGAGAATCAGCTTCAAGTGAAGCTATTCATATTCATGATTTAGATGGTATTAGTACTTATTGTTGTGGTTGGGATCTATATGATTTACTTAAGAAAGGTTTTAGGGGGGTTCCCGGAAAACTAGAATGTCGTCCACCAAAACACTTAAGAACTGCCCTAGGCCAGCTAGTAAACTTTTTTTACACTCTTCAAGGGGAATCTGCCGGGGCTCAAGCTGTTTCTAATTTTGACACTTTATTAGCCCCGTATGTTCGCTATGATAATTTAAGCTACAAACAAGTAAAGCAAGCTATGCAAGAATTTTTGTATAATTGCATGGTTCCAACTAGGGTTGGATTCCAAACACCTTTCTTAAATGTTACTTTAGATATTAAGCCCCCCTCCTTTTTGGCTAAACAGCCGGTTTTAATTGGCGGAGAGCCTCAAAAAGAAACTTATGGAGAATTCCAGGAAGAGATGGATATGATTATTAGAGCTTTTTATGAGGGTTTAATGGAGGGCGACGCCAAAGGAAGACCATTTACTTTTCCAATTCCAACTGTCTCTATTGGTAATGATTTTGATTGGGATAATCCTAATTTAGAAGGATTATGGGAAGCAACAGCTAAATATGGAGTAAATTACTTTCAAAACTTTATTGGTTCAGATATGAACCCAGAAGATTTTAGAAGTATGTGTTGTCGGTTGCGTTTATCCAATAAGGAACTATATATGCGCGGGGGAGGACTATTTGGATCGCAACCTTTAACTGGAAGTATCGGTGTGGTCACCGTTAATCTTCCAAGAATTGGTTATCTTTCAAAAACAAAAAAAGAATATTTCGAAAGATTAAAAAGTATGATGGACTTGGCTAAAGAAAGTCTAGAGATTAAAAGAAAAGCTCTAGACAATTTTATGGAAAAGGGCCTTTATCCATATGCCAAGTTCTATTTATCTTCAGTTAAAAAGATTAGGGGATCATATATCGGAAACCATTTTTCTACTATTGGAATAATGGGAATGAATGAATCTTTGCTTAACTTTTTAGGCGAAGATATGACCACCAAAAAAGGAAAGAAATTTGCTATTGAAGTTTTAGATTTTATGAGAGATATTTTGGTAAAATATCAAGAAGAAACCGGAAACTTGTATAATTTAGAAGCTACCCCAGGAGAAGGAACTAGCTTTAAACAAGCTAGAGCTGATAGAGAGAAGTATCCAGATATTATTACAGCTGGTACTAAAAAAGTCCCTTATTACACTAACTCTTCTCAGCTTCCGGTTGGCCACACAAATGATGTTTTTGAAGCATTAGAACTTCAAGATGAAATTCAGTCAAAATATTCTGGGGGCACAATTCTTCACGTCTTTTTGGGAGAAAGAATGCAGAATGGGGAAGCAGCTAAAAACTTAGTTAGAAGAATTTTTGAAAAATATCATTTACCATATATAACCTTAACTCCAACTTTTTCCATTTGTCCTACTCACGGCTACTTAACCGGAGAACATCAAAAATGTCCTAAATGTACTATTGATCAGCCTTGTGAGGTTTATTCTAGGGTGGTGGGATACATTAGGCCGGTAGGTCAATGGCACACCGGAAAAAAGCAGGAGTATAAAGACAGAAAGGAATTTAAACAAAATTAAAAAAAGAGCGGGTTGCTAGCTTGTTTTTTAGCATAATTGAATTATGAAAATAGCAGGGTTGCAAAAAACTACTTTAATAGATTATCCGGGCAAAATAGCAGCGACGGTTTTTTTAGCTAGTTGTAACTTTCGCTGTCCTTGGTGTTATTCAGCCGAATTAGTTTTGCCGGAAAAGATTAAAGATCAACCAGAAATTTCTCAAGAGGAGTTTTTTAATTGGCTTGAAGAAAGAAGGGGATTGTTAGATGGTATTGTTGTTTGTGGAGGAGAGCCAACAGTAAATCAAGAATTGCCAGAATTTGTTAAAAGGATAAAAGAAATGGGATTTTTAGTGAAATTAGATACTAATGGATCTAATCCTCAAATGTTGAAGGAATTAATTGAGGTGCTGGATTATGTGGCTATGGACATAAAAGGTCCTTCGGATCTAAATTTTGAATTTTTAATTTCTAATTTTAAAAATATTGAAGAAAGTGTAGAAATATTAAAAAAAGGAAAAAGAGATTTTGAATTTAGAACAACCGTTGTTCCAACTATTCATAAAAAAGAAGATTTCTTAAAAATTGCTAAATGGATAGGAGGAGAAAATGTGAAATATTATTTACAAAACTTTCGTCCGGAAAAAACCCTTGATCCAAGCTTTGAAGAAATTAAGTCTTTTGACGATCAATTTTTAGAAGATATTTGCAAAGAAATATCTCCCTATTTTAAAGATTGTCAGATAAGATGAGTCGATCAAAAATTATCTATTTGTTGCTTTGCTTCATCTTAATTGGAGTAATAGTTTTTCGTTTTATTTGGCTTAAGTCTAATCTTGAGTTTGAGTATGGACCAATGGTTTTAACCGGGGAAGTTGTCAAAGAGCCAGATATCAGAGAAACTAAAACTAAATTAACAGTAAAAACTGAAGATAAAAAAGTATTAGTTACGATTGATCGTTATCCGACATATAATTATGGAGATAGATTAAAGATAAAAGGAGAATTAGAAGAGCCAGTGGTTTTAGAAAGTTTTAATTACCAAAACTATTTATTGAAAGACGGCATTACGGCCGTTATTTATTATCCGGAAATAGAAGTTTTAAAAGAAGGAAGTGGCCTTATGTCTTTTTTATTAAAGTTTAAAGACAGAATTAGAGAAAAGATTTATGAAAACTTCTCTCCTCCTCATAGTGAGCTATTAGGGGCGATGATGTTAGGAGATAAAGGTAGAATGTCTTTGGATTTTAAAGAAAAACTAAATAAAGTAGGAATTAGGCATATAACGGCTGTTTCTGGTTTACATATTTTAATTCTTTCTACCATTGTAGCTTCTGGCTTATCTTTTTTAGGCAAGAAGAAGTCTTTTTATTTCACTTTATTAATAATCTCTCTTTTTATTTTAATGATTGGTTTTCCAGCATCAGCAATTAGAGCTGGAATTATGTCTTCTTTAGTTTTATTATCTTCAATGGTCGGCAGACTTTCTTCAGGTCTCCGTTCATTGATTTTGGCTGGATTAGTAATGCTTGTTTTCAATCCCCTTCTTTTGATTTATGATATTGGCTTTCAATTATCCTTTTTGGCTGCCTTCGGAATTATTTATTTAAGCCCCTTTATCAAAAGAGGATTTCCCTTTAAGGGTGGAGATATCTTAGCCTCTACTTTTTCGGCTTATATTTTTACTATGCCTATTTTAATTTATAATTTTGGAGAAATTTCTTTTATTGGTCCTCTGGCCAACCTTTTAATTATTCCGGTTATCTATTGGATTATGCTTTTAGGATTTCTTTTTGCTTTAGTTTCTTTTTTAGGCTTTGGCTGGTTGATTAGCCTGCCGTTGTATGTGTTGCTGGCTTATGTTGTTGAAATAACAGGTTTATTGTTTCTTATATAATATGTTATAATTAAAATAATATGAAAAAGAAAAAAGCGCATATTATATCAGTAAATATGGGATATGGACATCAAAGAACATCCTATCCTTTGAGAATATTTTCTTCTGACGGAAAAATTATTAATGCTAATGATTATGATAATATTCCAGAAGATGATAAAAAAGTTTGGGAATCTTCAAGAACTTTTTACGAGTTTATTTCTCGATTTAAAAAAGTGCCTTTAATAGGGGCTTTTGCTTTTTATCTTTTTAATAAGTTTCAGCAAATTCCTTCCTATTATCCAATTAGAGATTTGTCTAAACCAACTTTGAGTTTAAAGAAAATCTATTCTTTGATAAATGATGGCTGGGGAAAGCATTTGATTGATAATCTTAAAGATAGATCTTTGCCAATTATTACTTCTTTTTTTATCCCCGCTTTTATGGCTGAACAACATAATTATCCCGGCGAAATATATTGTATAGTTTGTGATGCCGATTGTGCTAGGGCTTGGGCACCTCTGGATCCTAAAAATAGTAGAATTAAATATTTTGCTCCTAATCTTTGGGTTCAGAATAGATTAAAGCTTTATGGGGTTAAACACGAAAACATCTTTTTAACTGGCTTTCCTTTGCCTTTAGAAAATATTGGCAATAGAAATCAAAATATTTTAAGAGAAGATTTAGGGTCTCGACTTTTAAATTTAGACCCAGAAAATAGATTTCATAAAAAATACCGTCCATTTCTTGGCGACAAGCTAAAGGCTAAAAAGGATCATGTTTTAAGTATAATGTTTGCTATTGGAGGAGCTGGAGCTCAAAAAGAAATGGCTATAGTTTATGTGAATAAACTGAAAAAGAAGATTAAAAAAGGAGAATTAAAAGTTTATCTTTCAGCTGGGATTAGAGAGGAAGTCAAAGACTATTTTGAAAAGAGTATTAAAAAATTAAAACTAGAAAAAAGGGTAGAAATTATTTACGCTAAAGAAATCTATAAATACTTTGATCAATTTGGAAAGAAGCTAAGAAAAACAGATATACTTTGGACTAAGCCGAGTGAACTTTCTTTTTATGGGGGTTTGGGCATTCCAATTTTAATGGCCCCAACTATTGGTTCTCAAGAAGATTATAATAAACAATGGTTGTTGGGAATTGGAGCTGGTATTCCTCAAGTAAATCCACATTATGTTAATCAGTGGCTTTTTGATTATTTAGATAGTGGAAGGTTTGCCGAGGCAGCTTTAGATGGTTTTATTGAAATTGAAAAAATGGGAACTTATAATATTGAAAAAATATGCTTTGGTTGATAGTAATTATTTTTGCTTATTTTCTTTTTGCTATCACTTCTCTTGGTGATAAGTTTCTTTTAATAGGGGAGCCTAATCCGAAAACTTATTCTTTTTATGTTGGAACTTTAGGAATAACCATTCTTTTATTAGTTCCTTTTATTGGTTTTCAGGTTCCCGGGGTTTTTGAAGTAGTTTTTTGTTTAATCATCGGAGCTATTTATTTAGCCGCTATTTTTTCTATTTATCAAGGATTAGAGTATTTTGAAACTTCTAGAGTTATTCCAGCTATCGGCGCCTTGGTGCCAATTTTTACTTTTATTTTTATTTATCTTTTTTCTGGAGGAAAAGAGGTTTTAGCAGCTTCTGAGCTTATCACCTTTTTTATTTTTATTATTGGAGGAGTGCTTATAAATTATCATCCGGGTAAAAAGATTATTTCCGAAAGCCTTAAAATATCTGCCTTAGCTGCTTTGTTTTTAGCTTTAGTTTTTGTTTTGTCTAAGTATATTTATTTAGCTCTGCCCTTTTGGACTGGTTTTGTTTGGATTAGGATTGGAACTTTTTTGACCGCCTTGACCTTTCTTAGTTTCAGGGAAGTTAGGCAGGATTTAATTGGTGACGGTAAAAAAAGATCTTTTAGTCTAAAAACTGGTTCTATTTTTATTGTTAATCAGTTAGTTGGCGCCGGAGCTTTTATTTTACAAAGTTGGAGCATTGCCTTGGCTCCATTGGTTTATCTTTCAATAATTAATGCTGTTCAGGGAGTTCAGTATTTATTCCTTTTCATTTTTACTTTAGTTTTTTACAAATTTTTAAAAGAAGAGCTTTCTAAAAAAATTATTACTCAAAAAATTATTGCTATTATTATTATACTAATAGGTTTTGCCGTTCTAGCATTTCTATGATAAAAAGAAATAAAATTATGTTAACTATATTTTTAGGAATATTAGCAATTCTTTTTGCTTTTTATTTCATTGGCTTACCTAAAGAAAAGGATGTTTCTTGGGGGGCTAATTTTTCTCAAAAACACGCTCAAAGTTTAGGCCTAGATTGGAAAGAAGCCTACGCTAGCATAATTGATGAATTGGGGGCTAAGAAGATAAGACTAGGAACTTATTGGGACTATATTGAATGGGAGAAGGGTAGTTATCATTTTGATGAACTAGACTGGCAAATAAAAGAAGCTGAAAAAAGAAATGTAGAGTTAATTGTTGTTATTGGTATGAAAACTACTGGCTGGCCAGAATGTCATATTCCTGATTGGGCTAGTAATATGAATCCTCAAGAACAACAAGATCATCTTTTAAAATATATTGAAGAAATTGTTCTAAGATATAAAGACTCTAAAGCGATAAGATATTGGCAAGTAGAAAATGAACCTTTCTTTGCCTTTGGTCAATGTCCTAAAAGAATCAGAGGGTTTCTTGCAGAAGAGATTGATTTAGTAAAATCTTTAGACAATAAAAAGGTTTTAGTTTCTGAAAGCGGGGAATTTCCTTTATGGTTTAGAGTTGCTCATTATGGTGATGTTGTTGGAGCAACAATGTATCGTAAGGTTTGGATAGATGAGCTTAGATCATATATTACTTATCCGTTTCCTCCGGTTTTCTATCAAAGAAAATCAAAACTAGTAAGCTGGATTTTTGATAAAGAGGTAATTGGAGTAGAATTGCAAGCAGAGCCTTGGGGGCCAAAATTAATTTATGATTTAACCATAAAAGAGCAAAAGAAAACCATGGACCTAGAAAGATTTAAAAAGAATATAGAATTTGCCAGAAAGGCCGGATTAAAAGAAAATTATTTTTGGGGTGTGGAATGGTGGTATTGGATGAAAGAAAATGGTCATCCGGAAATTTGGCAAGAAGCTAAAAAAGTATTTTAAAAATGTTATCTATTATTATTCCAACTTTAAACGAAGAAGGTCGTCTTGAGAGACTATTAAAGTCTATAGAAAAACAAGAATTAAAAGATTATGAGTTGATTGTTGCCGACAATGGTTCTGAAGACAAAACCTTAGAGATTGCTAAAAAATATAATTGTAAAATTACTAAAGGCGGTCTTCCGGCCGAAGGAAGAAACAATGGAGCTAAAGTAGCTAAAGGTAACTTGCTCTTATTCTTAGATGCCGATGTTTACTTTGAAGATAAAATATTATCTAAAGTATTAAAAGAATTTAATGAAAGAAAGTTAAAAATAGCTACTTTTTGTTTAACCCCATATGGAGAATCTAAAAAAAGTGAAAAGATTTCTAAAATCTTTTTTACTTTTTTTTACAATATCCCAATTCGTATTTTAGAAAAAGTACTTCCTCATGCAGCTATGGGGATTTTAGTAGAAAAAGATCTTTTTGAAGAGTTAAACGGTTTTAATGAAGATATTAAATTAGCTGAAGATCATGATTTGGCCAGAAGAGCCGGGAAAATAGGGAAATATGGAGTTTTAAAGTCCGGAAAGCTTAAAGTGTCTGATAGGAGGTTTCAAAAAGAAGGTTGGTTGAAGACATATTCTAAATATCTTTTATGTGAAGGACATATGATTTTTATTGGTCCAGTTAAAAAAGATATCTTTAAATATGGCTTCGAGTACCTCGAAAAAACTAAGAAATAGGGGTTGAAAGAGGTTTTTTGATTTTGTATAATATAGATATATGAGTATGTATGAATTACCAAAAATCAAACTAGAGAAAGGAATTTGGATTTCGGTTCTTTTTGGTTTTTTAGGAGGATTGGTGGCCGGAGCTTTGGTCTTTTCCGGAGATCCAGATTTAAATGTTTTGAAGTCAGAAGAAAGAGTAGTTTTATCTCAAGAAGAAAATATTACTAAAGTAGTAAAAGAAACTTTACCGGCAGTAGTCAGTATCGTTATTTCTAAAAATGTTCCAGTTTATGAGCAAGGATGGGAAGTAGATCCTTTTGGTATTAGAACTCCGGTGTATAGGCAAAAAGGAACTGAGAAACAAGAAGTTGGTGGAGGAACTGGATTTATTGTTTCAGAAGATGGTTTAATTTTAACTAACAAGCACGTTGTTTTAGATAATGAGGCTGATTACACGGTTTTTTTAAATGACGGAAGAAAGTTTTCAGCCGAGGTTTTAGATAAAGATCCAGTTCAGGATTTAGCGATTATTAAGATTCGTCAAGATAAAGAAACCAATGAAGAAGGGGATGTTATTATTGAGAAGTTTCCAGTTTTGAGGTTAGGGGATTCAGATAGTATTGAAATTGGACAAACCGTTATAGCAGTCGGCAATGCTTTAGCTGAATTTAATAATACTGTTTCTTCTGGTATTATTTCTGGACTAGGCAGAAGCATTGTTGCTTCCGGTGAAAGTTTTTCTGAAACCTTAAGTGATACTATTCAAACAGACGCTGCAATTAATAAAGGAAATTCTGGTGGACCATTACTTAACTTAAAAGGAGAGGTTGTTGGCGTTAATACGGCTATTGCTAATGATGCTCAAAGCATCGGTTTCTCTATTCCGATAAATTATGCCAAAAGAGGTATTAGCCAAATTAAAGAAGGAGAAAAAATAGTTTATCCCTTTATTGGAATTAAATATTTAATGATCAATCAGAAAATAAAAGAACAAGAAGAGCTTTCGGTTGATTACGGGGTTTTAATTGTTAACGATGAAGGGATTTATCCAGACTCGCCAGCTCAAGAGGCGGGCTTGAAAGAAGGAGATGTTGTTTTAGAATTAGACGGTAAGAAAATAACTCAAGATTACAATTTAACTAAAATTTTAATAGACTATAGCCCTGGAGACAAGGTGATATTGAAAATATTAAGAGATGATCAAGAACAAGAAGTAGAGTTAACTTTATCTGAACGTCCAGAGATATAAATGGATTGACAAGGGGTCTAAAATTTGTTACAAAGCTATATATGAATGGTGCTAATTTTACTCATAAAGCACAACAAGCTATTATTCAGGCGCAATCAATTGCCAGAAAAAGAGGGCAACAGCAAATTGATGCTTTGCACCTGATCTTGTCTTTGCTTTCTCAAGAAGATAGTATTGTTTTGACTTTATTAAGAAAACTAAAGATAGATATTGACCAACTAAAGAAAAAGACAGAAAGTTCTTTAAATAAATTACCTAAAATTGCTACTAGCCAAGCTTTCGGCCAATTTTATTTAACTCAAGATATGGCCAAGGTTCTAGAAAAGGCTAGAAACGAATCTATCAAAATGGGAGATGACTTTATCTCTGTAGAGCACCTATTTTTAGCCTTGACCGATATTGTTAATATTAATTACGAAGATGTTTATACGACCTTGGAAGAAATTAGAGGAGACGAAAGAATTACTGATCCAGAACCGGAATCCAAACACCAGGTAATCGGAAAATACGCTCGTAATTTGACCGAAATGGCTAAAAAGGGAAAGTTAGATCCGGTTATCGGAAGGGAGTCAGAAATTAGAAGGTTAATGCAGGTTCTTTCAAGAAGAACCAAAAATAACCCGGTTTTAATTGGAGAAGCGGGAGTGGGTAAAACAGCTATTGTTGAAGGATTAGCTCAAAGAATTGTTAGAGCCGATGTGCCAGAAAGCTTAAAAGAGAAAGAAATTATATCCTTAGACCTAGGATCGTTAGTAGCTGGTACTAAATTTAGGGGAGAGTTTGAAAATAGGGTTAGGGCTCTATTAAAGGAAATTGAAAAAGCCCAAGGCTCCTATATTTTGTTTATCGATGAGCTACATACTTTAGTTGGCGCTGGTTCAGCCGAAGGGTCAATTGATGCCTCTAACTTATTAAAGCCAGCCTTGGCTAGGGGAGAATTAAGAGCCATTGGAGCAACAACGCTAAAAGAATATCATAAATATATTGAAAAAGATACAGCGCTAGAAAGAAGATTCCAGCCAGTCTATGTTAAAGAAGCAACCGTTAGTGATACTATCGCTATTTTAAGAGGAATTAAAGAAAAGTATGAAGTTCATCATGGTTTAAGAATTAAAGACTCGGCTTTAATTGCGGCTGCTGAATTATCTTCTAAGTATATCTCTGATAGGTTTCTTCCAGATAAAGCAGTGGATTTAATGGATGAAGCAATGTCAGCTTTAAGATTAGAGATTGAGTCGGAGCCAAGTAAATTAGATGATTTAAGAAGAGATATTCAAAAACTAGAAATTGAAAAACAAGTAAATAAGGACAAAAAAAGATTAACTGCCATTAATCGCTCCTTAGCTGATTTAAAAGAAAGGGCTAGAGCTTTTGAGCTAAAATGGAAAACTGAAAAAGATTTAATTCAGAAGATTAGAAAACACAAGAAAGAAATAGATCGACTTTCTTTTCAAACAGAAATTGCTCAAAGAGAAGCTGATCTTCAAAGGGTGGCAGAAATTAAGTATAGCAAAATTCCAGAATTAATTAAAAAAATCAAACAAGCTGAAAAAGAACTAATTAAAGTCCAAAGAAATAAAAAGATTTTAAAAGAAGAAATCGAAGAAGAAGATGTTGCTAGAGTTGTTTCTCGATGGACAGGTATTCCAGTAACAAGATTAATTGAAGAAGAGGCTAGAAAACTAGAAAAGATGGAAAATATTATTTGCAAGAGAGTGATTGGTCAAAAACAAGCTGTTATGGCAATCTCTAACGCTGTTAGACGGTCTAGAGCCGGGATTTCTGAACAAGGCAAGCCTTTGGGCTCATTTATGTTTCTAGGGCCAACTGGAGTAGGAAAAACAGAAACAGCCAGGGCTTTAGCTGAGTTCTTGTTTAATGACGAAAACGCTTTAGTTAGATTAGATATGTCTGAGTATATGGAAAAGCATACTGTTTCTAAAATTATTGGTTCTCCTCCAGGTTATGTTGGTTATGATGAAGGAGGTCAATTGACAGATAAGATAAGAAGAAGGCCTTACAGTGTTATTCTTTTCGATGAAATTGAAAAAGCTCATCCGGAAGTTTTCAATATTTTGCTTCAGATTTTAGAAGATGGAAGATTAACTGATGCTAAAGGGAGAACCGCTTCTTTTAAAAATTCTATTTTAATTATGACTTCTAATACTGGTTCAGAACATATTACTAATATGAATTCTTTAGGATTTTTAGAAAAAGAAGGTCAAAACAAAACTGTTGAGGAGAAGGTCAAAGAGGCTTTAAAACAAGATTTTAAACCAGAGTTTTTAAATAGAATCGATGAAATAATTATCTTTAATTATCTTGGAAAAAAAGAGATTAGAAATATTGTTGAATTAGAATTAAAAAAGGTTGCAGAAAGATTAAAAGAAAAAAATATTAAAATAAAGTTTACTAAAAAAACCGAAGACCTATTAGCAGAAGAAGGATTTGATGCCAACTTGGGAGCTCGGCCATTAAAAAGAGTGATTCAGAAAAAGGTTCTTGATCCTTTAGCTTTAAAAATTGTTTCTAATTTGATTAAAGAAGGAGATAGTATTATAATAGATATTGAAAAAGGAGAAGTGGTAATAAAAGATGCTAAAACCCTAGCTCATGCTTAAAGATATACTAAAAATTATTCTGGTTTTTGTTGTTGGTTTTTCTGGTGGTATCTTTGCTGATCAAGTAGTTTTTTCTCAACCAGCGGTTATTAAAGGGGGTCCGATTACCGAAACTAAAGAAGTGTTTATTGAAGAAAACACTGCTATAAAAAATTCAATTGCTAAAATTGAATCAGCAGTAGTTGGGGTAAGGAATAAAAAAGATAATAATATTTCAGGTTCAGGAATAATAGTTACTTCTGACGGTCTAATGATTACTCTAGCTGAATTGGTTCCTTATAAGGGAAACTTTATTTTCTATGTTGATGGTAAAACCCCCAATTGGCAGATTTTAAAAAGAGATGTAAAAAATAATCTAGCTTTAGTGAAGCTAGATCTAGATGGTTTGAAAACAGTAGCCTTTGAAGATTTTAGTGAAATAGAATTAGGAGAGAGGGTTTTTTTAATCGGCAAAAGCTTAAAGGGAGACATTGTTAATCAAGGGATTATTCGCTTTTTTGATTCAGAGCTAATCAAGACTAATATTAAAGAAGAAAAAAATCTTGCTGGTAGTCCTTTGTTTAATATAAAGGGGGAGTTGTTGGGATTAAACTTAATTGATTCTCATGTTCAAACAATCCCTATTAGTAAGATTAGAGATTTTCTTGGTTACTAGAAGGGGCTTCAAGCTTAAAGAAAAAACTAGCTGTTCCTTGGCTCTTGGAAAGCTCGTCGATAAAGGTATAAGCAAAGATAATTCCTAAAATAATTAAAATAATATAAATAATTTTCATAGTTCGATTATACCATCGGATTTTAATTTATGCAAGTTTTTGCTTTTTGATTTTCTTTATGATAAGCTAAAATATATGAAAGGAAAATTTATTGTCATAGAAGGGATAGACGGATCAGGAAAAAATACTCAAAAGAATCTTTTGGTTAAAAAACTCAAAGATCTTGATTATGAAGTTGAAATGATTGACTTTCCTCAATACGGTAAGAAATCAGCCGGTTTAGTAGAAAACTATTTGAATGGGAAGTATGGAAGCTCAGAAGATGTCGGGCCGTATAGGGCTTCTATTTTCTATGCTTGTGATAGATATGATATTAGTTTAAAAATAAGGAAATGGTTACAAGAAGGAAAAACCGTAATTGCTGATAGATACACGGCCTCTAATATGGGGCATCAGGGAGGAAAAATAGAGGACAAAGAAGAAAGAGAAAAATACTTAAAATGGCTTTATGATTTTGAATACAAGCTTTTATCAATTCCAGAACCAGACTTAAACATTATTTTAAAAGTTTCTCCAGAATTTTCAATGAAAATGGCTAATAAAATAGAAGATAAGGTTAAGATTAAAAAAAGAGAAGCTTATTTAGGGGATAGTACTAAACAAGATCTTCACGAAAAAGATAAAAATCATTTGACTAATACTTTAGCATCTTATTTAAAACTTTTAGAAGAGTATCCAGAAAAATTCAAGCTAGTAGAGTGTTTAGATGGTGATAGCTTATTGTCGCCTGAAGTAATTCATAAAAAAGTTTGGAATTTAATTCAAGAAATATTATGACTGAAGAAGAAAAATATTTAATCAAACCCTTTTTTACTAATTTAGATAAGTCGGTTTTTGCGGTTACTTTTTTACCTCCAGAGGTTATTGGAGCCTTATGTTCTAGGACTAGTCGAGCCAAAGATGACTTAAGAGAGATCCTTTTAAATGAGTTTATTAAACCTTTTGTTGATACAAATGATAAATATGGCGAATCATTAAAAGCTCTAATTGATTTTCTTCATAAATATCCCATCGAATTGATTTTTTCTAATCCAAAAGGTAGAGATTTTTACATTAAATGGCTAGCTCAATTTGGCGATGACTCTATTGCTCAAATGGCCGGGACCCATTTAATTTATACTGACCTTTCTCAAATTGCTATTAAGCATTTTGAAGATATGAGAATTGGCATCGCTCCAATCGAAAAATCTACTCGTTATGTAGATTATTCTTCTAAAATTAATGGTAAGTATCGATATTATGTTGATCCTAGGTTTAAAGAGATTGGTCTAATGGATGAATACATTAAGACCATGGATTGTCTTTTTGATGCTTACTCCTCTTTGCTAGAAAAGTATTTTAACTATTTAAAATCTAAATATCCAAATGAAAAAGAAAGCTTACTAAAAACTAAAACTTTCGATGTCATTAGAAAGATCTTGCCAGTATCTGTTTTAAGTCAAGTTTCTTTTTATGGCAATGGTCAAGCTTTTGAATACTTAATCAACAGATCATTGAATCACAATTTAACCGAAATAAGGAAGGCCTCTAAGAAGGGACTGGAGGAATTAAAAAAAGTTATTCCGGCTTTTCTAAGAAGAGCTGAAACAGAAGAAGCTCAAGATTATCAGAAGTACTTAAGTGGAAAAGGGGAACAAGTTAAGACTGCTCTCAAAAAGCTTAATTGGCAAAGAGAAGATAAAGTTTCTGATTCTGATGTTAAGCTTTTAGATTATGATCCAGATGGAGAGAATAAGGTGATTGCTGGCTTGCTGTATAATGAACTTCATCAATCTTTTAATGATATTTTGCAAAGAGTAAGGAGCATGTCTATTTATGAAAAAGAAGGGGTTTTAAATGAAGTCTTTAGTAATAGAAAGTATAAGTACTACAAAGTACCAAGAGCCCTTGAGAACACTTATTTAAGGTTTGAGGTGGCAATGAACATTGGTGCTTGGAGAGATTTGCATCGCCATCGAATGTTAACTCAATATCGAGAAAAGTTTAGTATCTATAATGGTTTTGATGTTTCTCCGGAACTAATAGAATCTGGATTAGATAAAGAGTATGTCGAAGCGATTAAAAGAACCGAAGAGTTATTTAAAAAGGTAGAAGCAGTTGATCCGGAGCTAGCTCAGTATTGCTGCACCTTAGCTCACAGGGTAAGATTTATTCAATATCAGAACTTGAGAAATTTCTTTTGGGAAACAGAATTAAGAACTATCCCTGAGGGTCATCCGGATTATCGAAAGATTGAACATCAGAAGATAAATATTGTTAAAAACATTTTTCCAACAATTTCCAAACATTTGTTAGTAGACATGAATGATTATGATTTTGCTAGAAGAAAAGTTACTGATCAAATAAAGAAAAAAGAAGCAGAATTAAAATTATGGAATACAAAACAACCATCGGCCTAGAAATTCATGTTGAATTGAAGACAAAGTCTAAAATGTTTTGTTCTTCAAAAAATGATCCTTTAGAAAAAAGGCCTAATTATAATATTTGTCCTATTTGTACTGCTCAGCCTGGAACTTTACCGGTGATTAATAAAGAAGCAGTTAGAAAGGTAATTAAAACTGGTCTGGCTTTAAATTGTCAAATAGCCAGAGAATCTAAGTTTGATCGAAAGAATTATTTTTATCCAGATCTTCCAAAGGGTTATCAAATTTCTCAATATGATAAACCTTTATGTGAAAAAGGGCGACTAGAAGTTGATGGAAAAAAGATTAGAATTACTAGAATTCATTTAGAAGAAGATACTGGGAGGTTAATTCACGAAGGTAAAAATTCTCTTGTAGACTTTAATCGGGCAGGGGTGCCTTTGATGGAAATGGTTACCGAGCCGGATATTACCTCTGGAAAACAGGCTCGTAAGTTTGCTGAAGAATTAAGACTAATTTTTAGATATTTAGGTATTTCAGATGCTGATATGGAAAAAGGTCAGATGAGAGTAGAGGTTAACATTAGCTTATCTAAAAACGATCAATTAGGAACTAAAGTAGAAATTAAAAACCTTAACTCTTTTAGGGTGGTTGAAAAATCAATTGATTATGAGATTGAAAGACAAAAAGCATTACTGGAAGCTAAAGAAAAAGTTGTTCAAGAAACCAGGGGTTGGGATGAAAGTAAGCAAAAGACTGTTAGTCAAAGAGAAAAAGAAGAAGCTCATGATTATCGTTACTTCCCAGAACCAGATTTGCCAACTCTTCATTTTGATGAAAAATATTTAAATGAAATAGAAAAAGAAATTCCAGAACTTCCAGCCAGAAGAAGAGAAAGATTGATGGCCGAATATGGACTGGATTCAGTAGAGATTTTTGTTAGCAACAAAGACTTAGGAGAGTATTTTGAACAAGTAATGTCTGAATTAAGAAACTGGACCAAAGAGGCAGAGCAGAAAGAAAAAGTAGGGGAAAAAGAAATTTTTCGTTTAGCGAAAATGGCTTCAAACTATATTTCAACCGACTTGCAGGGTCTTTTGGGTGGAATGTCAGTTGAAGATGAGAAATTTTTAATAACTCCGGAAAACTTTGCTGAATTTATTTCTTTAATTTATCAAGGAGAAATGTCTTCTAAAATTGCCAAAAAGGTTTTAGAAGAAATGTTTAAAACAGGAATAGATCCTTCTCATATTATTGAAAAGCAAGGATTAACTCAAATGGAGGACAGTGGAGAAATAGAGGGGATTATAAAAGGAGTAATTACTAAAAACCCTAAAGCAGTTGAAGATTATCAAAAAGGAAAAGAAAATGCCCTCCAGTTTTTAGCTGGCCAAGTAATGGCCGCAACTAGAGGGAGAGCTAAGCCAGATATGGTTCAGAAGATTCTCAAAAATTTACTTAAATAAATAATTTTTTGAGCTTCTTGGTAAGTTTTTATCCAGTGAATACGCTCATCTCTTTTAAACCAGGTCATTTGGCGTTTGGCGTAATGTTTTATTTCAAATTCTAATCTTTCAATCATCTCTTTTTTAGTTATTTTTTTTTGAAGATAAAGAGCAATATATTTATACTCCAAGCCAAACTCTTCTAATTTTTTCCAACTAACTCCTGATTGGTGAAGTTTTTTAACTTCAGCGATCATTCCAGATCTTAGTCTTTTTACTAATCTTTTATGAATTAGTTCTTCTAGATTGTCTTTTTTTATTCCTAAAATTAGAATATCTGAATCGATGGGTTCTTTTTTTAATTTTGGAACCGGCTGTTTGGTCTTTAAGACAATTTCTATAGCTCTAATTAATCTTCTTTTATTGTCTTTTTCAATATTTTTAGCTCTTTTAGGATCTAGTTTTTTTAATTGAGCAAAGAGCTCTTTTTTAGATTTTTTCTCTAACTTTTTTCTTAATTGCCAATCTGGTTTTACTTTTGGAAAAATTAGACCATCAATAACAGCTTGGATATAGAAGCCGGTTCCTCCTATTAAAATAGGTAATTTGTCTCTTTTTTGAATTTCTCTTATTCTTTTTAAGGCTTTTTTCCGGTATTTAGCCACATCAAATCTAGTTTTTGGAGAAACAACGTCTAATAGATAATGAGGAATGTTTTGCATTTCTTTTTTAGTTGCTTTACCAGTTCCAATATTCATTCCTTTATACACTTGTCTTGAATCGGCAGAAACAATCTCTCCTTTAAACTTTTTAGCTAATCTAATAGACAAATCTGTTTTACCAGAAGCAGTTGGGCCAACAATGACTAGTAGTTTATTTAACATATTCTCCTTTTAATCCCCAAGAAGTGGCATTAGTTACTTTAGCTTTAATAAATTTATTTATTAAAGCTTTTTTAGATCTTATGGCTATCGTCTTATATTCTCTAGTCTTTCCAATCCAGAGATCATTATTTTTCTTATGATCTATTAAAGCTTTTACTTCTTTATCAATATATTTTTTGTTATTCTCTAAGGCTGTTTTTTTAAGGATTTCATTTAAAACGGATTCTCTTCTTTTTTTCTCTTGAGGGGAGATATTATCTTCTAACTGACTGGCTCTAGTTTGGCTTCTGGGAGAATATTTATTAATATAGGCCATATCATATTTTACTTTTTCAAAGAGCTTAGCTGTATTTTGAAACTGCTCCTTGGTTTCATTGGGAAAGCCAACAATAACATCGGTTGAAAGACAAATATTAGGAATTTCTTTTTTAACCTTTTTAATAATATCTAAGTATTTTTTTATAGTATAGGGCCGATTCATGGCTTTTAGTATTTCATCATCTCCAGATTGAACCGGTAAGTTGAGATATTCAGTAATCTTTTCTGATTCTTTAATAGCTTTGATAATGTCATCAGAAAAATCTTTAGGATGAGAAGAAGTAAATCTTATCCAAAACTTTCCAGGGATTTCATTTATTTTTCTAAGTAGTTTTGAAAAAGGAATATCTGAATATGAATTAACATTTTGACCTAAAAGCCAGATTTCTTTAGTTCCATTTTTAACTAGTTTTTCAATTTCACAAATAATTTCTTTATGATCTCTTGATTTTTCTCTTCCTCTGGTGTAGGGCACAACACAATAACTACAAAAATTATTACAGCCAGTCATAATTGGAATATTAACTGTAATTTGATTCTTTAAGTTTTGCTCTATTTCTTTGGTTAATTCTTCAGTATCCAAAACTTGATCAACAATTTCTTTTAACTTCTTTTTGTCTTTATCTAAAATACAACCGGTTACAATAATTTTAGAGTTTTTAATATTTTTAATTGTACCATAAACTCTATCAACCGCACTTTGTCTAACAGAACACATATTAATCAAAACTAAATCAGCTGAATTTATATCTTCAGTTAAAATATAACCCTTTTTTTCTAGGGCTAAAGCAATTCTATTAGAGTCGCCGATATTCATCTGGCATCCAAAGGTAATAATGCGATATTTCATTAATGGAGTTTCTCTTTTTTTTCTTTAATAAAGTAGCGCCATTGTTCAATAAACTCAATGAAGAGGGTAAAAGGCATATCTATTAAAGCGCTAAAGAAAACAGCGACAATGTTATATCTTTTCCATTTATTGGTAAACCATTTTCCTAATTGAACAACTGGGATGGCAAAAGGATCTATAAATAGCAAGAGGAAACTTTCTTTTTCTTCAACAACTTGTAATTCTTTAGCTCTTTGTCTGATTTTAGTTCCGGCAAAAGCAATTAAAGATAAAAAGATAATAAAGATTATATATGATAGAGGAGGAAAGTTTACCTGATAAAGCCCCCAAATTATTATTCCTAAGATGGCAGTAAAGCCAGCAAAGTAGAAAAGATTAATTATAACTTCAAAAATTATACTCTTTTTTCTAAACTTTTTTATTTTGTATTTATCAATCTTTTCATTTTCATAAACATATTTCATTACCTCCATTACAACCATCGGCAAATTTTCTTTTCTTGGTGGCTTAATAGTTACTACTAGTAAAAGCATCAATAGGGTTGGTCCTAAAATATCTATAGTAATAGCCCAATAATTAAAGAAATAACCAGTAACCCATTTGTTAAAAGGCATTTCTATTAAAATTAAAGAAAAGATGTTGGTTAAAAAAATGGATAGGGTAGAGTAAAAGGCCGCTCTGCCCAATCTTTTTTTTAAGGTTTTTACTCTTTGTTGATAGTTTTTAGTAATTTCTAATTCTAATAATTCTGGATTAGCTATTTTCTCTTTATCAGCATTTTTTGTTAAGGCATCTCCTAATAGCAAAAAAGGTGTATCATATTTTTCACAAATTTGATAGAATTTATCTCCTAGCGGGTGATTCAAGTCTCTTTCCGTTTCTTCTTTTACTAGGTGGATATCCTTGTCTTTAAAGTTATCGTATTTTCTTTTTAATAGGTGATAGCTGATAATTGAAGAATCTAGATTAAAAAGAGCTTTTTGGACGGCGATATAGGTTTGAATTGCTTTTTCTTGATCAGTAATCTTTATTTTAGGATCTAGTTCAATCTGATTATTCATAATTCGGTACATATAGTTAATCAAAGCTCTTTCTCTAATTGAGGGAGTAAGAATTTCTTCTATTTCGCAAGCAGCAATTCCGGAAATCCAGCTATACATTTGAATTCTAGATTTCTTTTTACTATATTCTGTTTTATTTAATATGCTTATATACTTATCAATAGCACTTTGAACTTCCGGTATTTTAGTTTCTGGAATTCGGTTATTGGGGAAATGACCGCCTCTGATTAACTCTAAAATTAAAGGTTCAGCGATATCTGAACCGTTAAGATTACCATCAGTTAGATCTATTTTTGAAAAAAGTCTTCTTTTAAGAATTCTTTCAATGGCTCTTCTTTTTAATAGGTGCTCTTCTTTCCAGTCAATAATTCCTCTAATTTTCTCATAAAAAGCAGCCACTCTAGAAGCGACTTCATCGACATGAATAGTGTTTATTCCTTCTTTGGGTTGAAGCGACTGATGCCACTTCTGATACTTATTTATTAGATTAAGAGTATCTTGGGATAGATAAGTCATAAGTAGACTATTTTTTAGAACCTATGTCTTTTCTAATGATTTCTAAGAATTTGTCAAGCTTCATTTCGCCGAGATCTTTTCGACCTCTTTTTCTAATAGTTACCGATTTGTTTTTAATTTCGGCATCGCCGACAATTAAAACGTAAGGTATTTTTTGAGTTTCACTTTCTCTGATCTTTTTAGAAATAGTTTCATTCTCATCTTTTAATTCAGATCTAATTCCTAGAGAAATTAAATCTTTATTTATCTCTTTGGCGTATTTTCTATGTTTTTGGCTAATTGGCAAAATAGAAACTTGAATAGGGGAAAGCCAAACAGGGAAAGCTCCGGCAAAATGTTCAATCAAAAGAGCCAAAAATCTTTCATAAGATCCTAATACGGCTCGGTGAACCATTACTGGCGGTTTTTCTTGTCCATCTTTATCGGTATAGACCAGACCAAATCTTTTAGGAGTAGCAAAATCAATTTGGACGGTTGGTATTTGGATTTCTTTGCCGATAGCATCTTTAAACATAAAGTCTAGTTTGGGGCCATACAAAGCGGCTTCTCCTTCTATTCTTTTGGCTCCAAGCTTCATTTCTTTAGCCACTTCATCTAGGATTTTTTCACATTCGTTCCAATCTTTTTTATCTCCAATATATTTTTCAGGAGTTTTGGGGTCACGAACTGATAAAGAAACCCAATGATTATCCCAAAGACCAATTGATTTATAGAATTGCTGAATGATTTTAACCATAGTCTTAATTTCTTTTTTGACTTGGTCAATAGTACAAAAAGTGTGACCATCTTCAACGGTGATAGCATAAACTCTGTTTAATCCACCAACCTCTCCTGGTTTTTCTGCTCGATACTGTTTGTCTGATTCCATATACCTTATAGGTAAGTCTCTGTATGACCTTGGTTTGGAGGCGTAAATTTGAGTATGGTGTGGGCATTGAACTGGTTTTAAGACTAAGTTGTGTCCTTTTTCAGACTTCACGCGGAAAAGTTCATCGGAAAACTTTTTGGCGTGGCCGGATGTTTCAAAAAGTTTAATTTTAGCTAGAGATGGAGCAGAAACTTTTTGGAAACCATGATTTCGACAAATTCTTTCAATTTCTTTTTGTAATTCTTCTTTGATAAAAACTCCTTTTGGGGTGTAGAGGGGAAGACCGGGACCAACTAGATCTGAAAAAGTAAAAAGATCTAATTTCTTTCCTAGTTTACGATGGTCTCTTTTTTCAGCTTCTTCTAATAATTTTAAATAGTCATTTAATCCTTTCTTGTCCTCAAAAGCCAGTCCGTAAATTCTGGTTAACATTTTATTCTTTTCATTTCCTTTCCAATAAGCTCCGGCAATTCGATGAAGTTTAAAAGAATTAAAAGGAATTTCTTTGCTTGATTTAATATGAGGTCCTCTGCAAAGATCAACAAACTCTCTTGATCGATATATTGAAACTTTTTCTTCTAAATCTTTAATCAATTCCAGCTTATACTTTTCATCTTTAAAAAGTTTTTTAGCTTCTTCTTTGCCGATTAATTCTTTTTTAAACTTAACATTTTCTTTGATAATCTCTTTCATTTTCTCTTCAACTCTTTTTAGATCTTTTTCTGATATTTCTAGACTATCAAAGTCATAGTAAAAACCGTTTTCAATAGCTGGACCCATGCCGAGCTTAGCTTTAGGATAAAGCTCTTTTATGGCCATAGCTAATATGTGTGCCAATGAATGGCGATTTTTTTCTAAGTTTTCCATACCCCGTAGAAGAATTTCAATTAGTTTGCTCATCTTTCTTGAAATTCTTATGTTTGTTTTTCTATTTATTAATTATACTTTATTATTCCCCATATTCTTTTATTCGCTTTCAGCGAATGTTTTGAAATTTAGGTTTCTAAGATTTCTTCGGCTTCGTAGGCAATAACTTTTGGCTCGTTATTGCGATGATCTACCTTTCCGTTAACAAAGAGAATTTTGTTTTCTTGAAAGGCTTCTGGGTATTTTTCCATTACTCCTGGAAAAACAACAACTTCAGCTTTGCTGGTTAAATCTTCTAGTTTTACAAAAAGCATTGGCTGTCCTTTTTTAGTGATTATTTTTTTAACCGAAGAGACTATTCCGCCCACTCTAACTTTCTGATGCATAAAAGCACTTTTTAGTTTTCTTAATTCAAAGACATTTTTTAATACTTCTCGGTAATCTTCTAATGGGTGGGAAGTAACATATAGTCCTAGTAGTTCTTTTTCCCATTTTAACTTGGCTTGATTGGCGGCTGCGGTAACTGGTTCTAAGCTAATATCTTGGCTAAAGCTGGTAGTGTCAAAAAGTCCGGCTTGGCCATTATCTTGGTTTTTATGGTGTTCTCTAGACCATTCTAATAATCTTTCTAGGTTGTGTAGTAATTCGTTTCTTTCATTAAAGCCATCAAAGGCTCCAGACTTAATTAAGCTTTCCATAGATTTTTTATTAATATCTTTAGAATTTACTCTTTTTAGAAAGTCGGCAATAGATTTAAAGTGACCGTTTTCTTTTCTTTCTTGGGCAATAACATCAATTACGTTTTCTCCAACATTTTTAATTGCCAATAGTCCAAACCTAATTTCTCTTTTATTTGGAACAACAGTAAAGTTCTTTAAACTTTCATTGATGTTTGGAGGAAGAACTTCAATTTTCATTCTTTTACATTCGTCAATTAAAAAGGCAATTCTTTCGGTATCTGTTTTTTCAGAAGTTAGGACCGAGGCCATAAACTCAACAGGGTAATGAGCTTTAAGGTAAGCGGTTTGATAGGCGATAGTAGCGTAAGCAGCGCTATGGCTACGATTGAATCCATATTGAGCAAAGGGTAAAATCCATTGCCATAATTTTATAGCAATATTCTTATCTACATTATTTTTAATAGCTCCTTCAATAAACTTCTTTTCTTGTTCGTCTAAAAGCTTGGCAATCTTTTTGCCAACCGCTTTTCTTAAAACATCAGCTTCGGCTAAACTAAAGCCGGAAATGTCTCTGGCAATTTGCATTAATTGTTCTTGGTAGATACAAATTCCTTGGGTTTTTTCTAAAATTGGTTTTAGTTTAGGATGAAGATAAGTTACTTGTTTTTTCTTATGTTTTCTATCAATATATTCTGGAATAAATTGCATTGGTCCTGGTCGATAAAGGGCAACTATGGCAACAATATCTTCAAATTCAGTTGGTTTTAATTCTTTTAAATATCTTTTCATTCCGTCGGATTCTAATTGGAAAACAGAAGTAGTGTTAGCTCTTTGTAAAAGTTCAAATGTTTTTTGATCATCTAAGGGAATAGTCTCAATATCTATTTTTAGTTTATTTCTTAAAACATATATTCTTGAAAGAGTGTCTTCAATAATGGTTAGGTTTTTTAGTCCTAAAAAGTCCATCTTTAACATTCCCATGCTTTCAACAGCGTGCATTTCATATTGAGTAACAATTCCTTTGCCATTTTGAGTAGAGCGTTGAAGGGGGATGTAGTCAGTTAGAGGATCTTTAGAAACAACTACTCCGCAGGCGTGAGTTGAGGCATGACGAACGACACCTTCTAGTTTTTTAGCTAAATCAATTAAACGTTCGGCTTCTTGGTCGGTTTCATAAATATTTCTAAATTCATCTATTTTTTCCAGAGCGTCTTTTAAAGAAAATCCCATTGGGATGAGCTTAGCTAGCTTATCACAATAATCATAAGCATAGCCTAGGGCTCGACCAACATCTCTAATAACCGCTCTAGCGGCCATTGTTCCAAAGGTAATTATTTGAGCTACTTTGTCTTCACCATATTTTTCGGCAACATAGCTAATAACCTCGTCTCTTCTTCTGTCGGTAAAATCCAAATCAATATCAGGCATAGATATTCTTTCTGGATTTAAAAATCTTTCAAAAAGAAGACCATTTTTAATTGGATCAACATTGGTAATTCCTATTAAGTAAGAAACAATAGATCCAGCGGCTGATCCTCTTCCCGGACCGACCACAATTCTTTGACTTTTAGCCCAATTAACAAAATCCTGAACAATTAAAAAATAACTGGAAAAACCAGTTTCTTTTATAACCGAAAGTTCAAATTTTAAACGATCAATAATTTCTTTACTTGGATTTTTACCATATCTTTTTTCTAGTCCTTGGTTGGCTAATTCTTCTAGATATTGATTTGCCGTTTTTCCTTCCGGGACTTGGTAGTGGGGGAGTTTGGTTTTTTCTAGCTCTAGCTCTAGGTTGCAAGCTTGAGCAATTTTTTGAGTATTTTCAATAGCCTCGGGAACATTTTTAAAGGATTCGATCATTTCTTGTGGCGATCTCAAAGATAAATCATAATCTTTAACTGATAATCTTTCAGCATCGTCAGCTTGAGAGTTAGTGTTTATTAACATTAAAACATCTTGAGCTTCAGCATCCTCTTTTTTTAAATAATGAGCATCATTAGTGGCTACTAGAGGAATTCCATATTTTCTAGAAATAGCGACTAAAGCTTCATTGACTTTTCTTTGCTCTGGAATGGTTGGGTGGTCTTGTAATTCTAAATAGAAATTATCTTGACCAAACATTTGCTGATACTTTAGAGCCAACTTTTCTGCTTGTTCAAACTTTTTAGCCACAATTAATCTTGGAATTCTTCCGGCTAGACAAGCGGTCATGGCAATTAGTCCCTCAGAGTGTTTGGCCAAAAGATGATCATCAACTCTTGGTTTGTAGTAAAAGCCGTCTAGGTGAGCCTTGCTAACTATTTTGACTAAGTTTTTGTAACCGATTTCATTTTTAGCTAAAAGAATAAGGTGATATCTTTTATCATCTATCTTGGGTCTTTTTTGTTCTAGTCTTTCGTTAGCCATGTAAACCTCACAACCAATAATTGGCTTTATGCCTCTTTCCTTTGCTTTTTGATAGAATTCTACCGCTCCATAGAGCACTCCGTGATCAGTCAGGGCAATGGAATCCATTCCTTGTTCTTTAACATAATCTAAAAGAAGGTCAATTTTTGGTAGACCGTCTAGTAAAGAGTAGTGAGAGTGAACGTGTAAATGGCTAAACTTCATTATATCTTATTTTATCTCATCATATTTATAAAAGCAAATTTATGATAGTATGAAGACAATGAAGTATCCTAATTTTAACGAAGAAAAAAAGTTATGGAAAAAGGGACACGAGCTAGTGGCTGGAATAGATGAAGCTGGTAGGGGTCCGTTAGCCGGACCGGTGATTGCTTGTGCTCTAGTAATTTCAAAACCATCAGTTTCTTTTTTAAAAAAGATTAATATTAATGATTCAAAGAAGATCTCAAAAAAAGAAAGAGAAGAAATTTATGAGATTTTAAAAAACAATCCTGAAGTTAAATGGGGGATAGGTAGAGTTTCAGAAAAAGTAATTGATAAAATTAATATTTTAGAAGCTACAAAGTTAGTTATGAAAAGAGCAATAAAGAATCTCAAGCTTTCTGAAATAGAATATTTGTTAATAGACGGCAATTTTAAAATTAATTCAGAAATTAATCAAAAATCCATTATTTCCGGAGATCAAAAAGTTGTTTCTATTGCTGCCGCTTCAATTATTGCTAAAGTTTATCGGGATAAAATGATGGAAAGATATCATAGAAAATATCCGGAATATGGTTTTAATAAAAATATGGGTTACGGGACCAGTTTTCACAGAAAACAAATAAAGAAAAATGGTTTTTGCCCAATTCATCGCAAAACCTTCCGTTTGTTTAAGGCCCGGCCTTAAATAAGACTATTGATTTTTTTTGATAATTTTGTTATTATGAATTTATTATGGCAGTACCAAAACAAAGAAAAACTAAATCGAGAAGAAATAATAGAAGATCACACATCTCTATTAAAGCGCCAAAGCTAACGACTTGCTCTAAATGCGGTAAGCCGGTTTTAGGTCATACTCTTTGTCAGAACTGTGGATATTATAAGGGAATGGAGGTTATAGACACAATGAAAAAATTAACTAAAAAAGAAAAAAAAGCTAAGGCAAAAGAAATTAAAGAAAACGAAGAGCAAAAAGAAAAACCAATAACAATGGAAGACTTAAGTAAATAATATGGCATCAAGACACTTATCAAGATCAATTGCTATGCAAAGTTTATACGAATGGGATTTTGCTGGCAAAAAGAAAGAAGATTTAGATAAGATTGTTGAAAAGAATCTTAAAGAGTTTGGACCAGGGTTAGATGATGAAAGTTTTGTTTGGGATTTGGTTAGGGGAGTGGCTAGTAAAATAAATAGCATTGATAAGATTATTACCAAAGCAGCTCCTGAATGGCCGTTAGATCAAATAACCATTGTTGACAGAAATGTTTTAAGAATTGGTCTTTATGAGTTATTGTATGGTAATAAAGAAGATGTTCCGCCGAAAGTAGCTATTAATGAAGCAATTGAATTAGCTAAAACTTTTGGAGGAGAAAGTTCCGGTCGTTTTATAAATGGAGTACTGGGAACCGTTTTTAATGAAATAGAAAAATGATTGATTTTTCAAAATTAGAAAAAAAGTTAAAAGTAGATTTTAATGATAAAGATTTGTTGGTTCAAGCTTTTGTTCATAAATCTTATCTTAATGAATCTCCTAGCTTTACTCTTTCAGACAACGAAAGATTGGAGTTTTTAGGAGATGCTGTTTTAGAGATAGTGGTAACTGAACATTTGTTTATTCATTATCCGGACAAGAAAGAGGGGGAGCTGACTTCTTGGAGAGCTGCTCTGGTTAATTCTAGGATGCTTTCCAAGATAGCTGACGAGTTAGGTTTTAATAGTTATCTTCTTTTGTCTCAAGGAGAGATCAAAGAGACCGGAAAGGCTAGACAATTTATTTTAGCAAACACCTTCGAAGCTTTTATTGGAAGCCTTTACCTTGATCAAGGACTTGAAATTTGTAAGAAATTCATTATAAATGAAGTAGTAAAGGAGTTGCCCGATATTATCAAGGAAAGATTATTTGAAGACGCTAAGTCTACTTTCCAAAAAGAAGCCCAAGAAAAAACCGGAATTACTCCTACTTACGAAGTTATTAAAGAGTCGGGACCGGATCACAATAAGTCCTTTATAATCGGAGTATGTCTAAAAGAAGAATTAATAGCTAAAGGCCAAGGATCTTCTAAACAAGAAGCAGAAGAAGAAGCCGCTAAAGAAGCTTTAAAATTAAAAAATTGGAATAAATAACTATGTTAAGAATCAGATTATTTAGAGCAGGAAGAAAACACCAACCTTTTTACAAAATAGTTGTTGTTGATAAAAATAGAGCGCCCCAAGGTGGTCGTTTTATTGCTGAACTAGGATTTCTTAATCCTAAAACTAAAGAAAAGAAATTAGATAAAGAATTAGCTAAAGAATGGGTTGCCAAGGGAGCGAAACCTTCAGATACGGTTCATAACCTATTAGTGTCCGAAGGAGCAATAGAAGGAAAAAAGGTAGATGTTCATAAGAAGTCTAAAAAGCCCACCGATGCCAAAAGCTCTGGCGAGGCAAGGGAAGAAGTGAAAGAAGAACCCAAAAAAGAAGAGACCAAGCCAGAGGAAGAAACTAAATAGGTTCTTGACAGGGGGTTTTAATAAGAGTATAATTGGCAATATAAGGAAAGGTCGTTATAAACATAACAGAAATTGATTGATTATGGCAAAGCAAACAAGTGATCAAGAATTTCTTGAGTTCATTGTTAAGACATTGGTTGACCACCCAGAAGATGTCAAAGTTGACAGGCAGGTTGATGAAATGGGAGTTTTACTTTCATTGAAAGTCAATCCAGAAGATATGGGTCAAATCATTGGTCGATCAGGATCTACTGCTAGAGCTATTAGATCTTTAGTAAGAATCATTGGTTTAAAAAACCATGCTAGAGTAAATCTAAAGATTGAAGAGCCAGAAGGCAGACAAGCACCTGCTCAAGAAGAGAAAAAAGCATCACTAGACGATTTGAAACTATAATATCGTTTACATTGGAATTAGACAATGCTATCATTTATTAATGGTAGCATTGTTTTTTTAAGAATATGAAGTTTGATATTATTACAATTTTTCCAGAAATATTTAACTCTTACTTTAAAGAGAGCTTAATTAAACGCGCCCAAGAAAAGAAGTTGATTGAGATAAAGGTCCACGATTTAAGAAAGTATACTACGAATAAGCACAAAAAGGTTGACGATGCTCCTTTTGGTGGTGGTTCAGGAATGGTTATGCAAGTAGAGCCAATATATAATGCAGTTAAAGATATTAAAAAAAAGAAAAAAGCCAAAGTTATTCTTTTTACCCCAAGAGGGAAGAAGTTTAATCAGAAAATTGCCACGCAATTAAGCAAATACAACCAATTAATTTTTATTTGTGGGAGGTACGAAGGAGTAGATGAAAGAGTTGCTAAAAAGATTGCTGACCTGGAATTATCTATGGGAGATTATGTTTTAATGGGGGGAGAAATACCAGCAATGGCTACTATTGAAACCATAACTAGATTAATCCCGGGAGCTATCGGCAAAGAAGGGTTACTAAAAGAAAGAGTAACCAAGTCCAAAGGTTTTATTGAGTACCAACAATATACCAGACCAGAAGACTTTAAAGGTTGGAAAGTGCCAAAAGTTTTATTATCCGGAGATCATAAAAAAATAGAAGAGTGGAGAAAAAAACATTCAAAAATCATTGAAAAGTGAATCATTTTGTGTTAATATTTATGTATGGCGAGGCGATGGACATTAGAAGAAGAAAATCAAAAACGCAAAGAACTGATAGATCTTTATATTGCTGAAAACAAAACAATAAAAGAAGTAGGTCTAGTATTAGGTGTAGCAGAAAGTACTGTCTTTGATAGATTGCAAAGACTCGGCGTTCCTAGTCTACCGTGCAAGAAAGTAAATTTTCTTAATAAGAAAAAAGGATTAAAATTCCCAGGGTTTTCTAGTGAATTAGCAGAATTTTTTGGAATAATGTTGGGAGATGGTCACTTAAGCGATAGTCAAATATGGATAGCTATAAACAATAATACTGATAAAGAGTATAGGCCTTATGTAGAAGTTCTTTTAAAGAAATTGTTTGCTGTGTCTCCTGGAGTTTGTTATCGAGAAAAAGAAGATATGAAAAATTTATTTTTAAGTTCGGTAGACTTAATTAAGTATTTGAAAACTAAAGGATTGTATGCAAAAAATAAGGTAAAGTCTCAGGTTGATTTACCTTCTTGGATTTTAGAAAAAGATTGCTATAAAAAATCTTTTTTGAGAGGATTTTTTGATACGGATGGTTCAGTTTATTCTTTGAAATATGGCGTTCAAATGAGTTTTTGCAATAGATCTTTTCCATTATTAAAATCTACTAGAAAAATTTTAATTGATTTTGGATATTCTCCGTCAAAAATAAGTCAGTATAAGGTTTACTTAACTAGAAAATCTGATTTGTATAAATATGTTAAAGAAATTGGCTTTGGAAATCCAAAGCACCTTAAAAGATCAAAGATGTTTAAAATTATTTAAGGGTGCGTAGTCCCATAGGGGGTGGGAGCAGTCTGTAAAACTGTTGTCTTCTGGGCCCCGTCGGTTCGACTCCGACCGCACCCACCACTTGCCAACGTAGCTTATCAGTTGGTACCTGCCTGCCGGCAGGCAGGGAGCACGCCTGGGTAGCTCAGTTGGTAGAGCACGTCATTGGTAATGACGAGGTCAGCGGTTCAATCCCGCTCTCAGGCTCAAAATAAATAAAATAAAAATATATGGCCAAAAAGAAAAAACCAATTATAAAGCTTCAATGCACCAAGTGTAAAACAGTAAATTATTTTACTAATAAATCTAAAGGAATGGTAGATGAGAAGTTGGATTTAAAGAAGTTTTGTAAAAAGTGCAAAAAACACGTTTCTCACAAGGAATCAAAGAAATAAAAAAGCTATTATTTATGATATAGTTTAAAAATACGGGGGCTTGGTTCAGTGGTAGAATAGCGGTCTCCAAAACCGCGGACGGGAGTTCGATTCTCTCAGCCCCTGCATAATTTTTGTTCCTGCATAATTTTTGTTAACATAAATGGAACGCAGAAAGAAGAAAGTAATATATTTATGACGGTCGTCATATGTCTGTTATATGGCTATTTTAGAGATAGAAAAATTTAATAGTAAGGTTTTAAGAAAGAAGGCTAAAAAGATAGCTGAAATTAATGACGAAATAAAAAAGTTGGCTTTGGATATGATTGAGACCATGAGAACTAACAACGGGATTGGTCTGGCTGCTCCTCAAGTAGGTGTTTCTAAGAGAATAGTAGTTATAGACGAGAATAAAGAAATTTTAACCTTAATTAATCCAAAGATTATTTCTAAAAAAGGAGCAAAGATTATCCAAGAAGAAGGTTGTTTAAGCTTCCCTGAAATTTATTTAAATATTAAAAGATCAGATAAGGTGGAAGTTGAAGCTTTAAACCTAGATGGAGAGAAAATAAGAATTCAAGCCGAAGGATTATTAGCTCGTGTTATTCAACATGAAATAGATCACATTAATGGAATTCCTTTTTTAAGACGTCTTAACATTATAGAAAAAGTAAGGTTTAAATTTAAACATTGGTCTCTTAAACTTTAATAATTAATTATGAAATATATAATTACTATAATCGTTGCCTTAATTTTAATTAGTGGTTTTTTGTTTTGGCAAGGTGTTTATGTTGCCAAAGATCCTGATTCCAATCAAATAGAAACCTTTTTAATTAAAAAAGGCCAGAGCGCCGAAGATATTGCTAAAGCCTTAAAATGGACCGGGATTATAAAGTATTCTTTTGCTTTTAAGAATTATGTTTCCTTAACTAAGCAATCGAATAATTTAAAGGCGGGGGAGTATGAGTTATCTCCCTCAATGACGGTAGCTGAAATCGTTAGAAAAATGACTTCGGGAGAAATGAAAAAGAATATGTTTACTATTATTGAGGGTTGGACTATAGAAGATATTGGTAAATACTTAGAGAAAGAAAACTTAGCGACCCTGGAACAATTGCTATATCTAGATAATAGAGAAAAAGAAGAAAGTTACTTTAAAAAAGATTTTGAGATAATGTCGGATAAACCGGAGGGATCTGGCTTGGAAGGTTATCTTTTCCCAGATACCTATGAATTTCGCTATGATGATAACCTAGAAGATGTGGTCAGAAGAATGATTGCTAATTTAGAAAAGAAAACCAAAGAAATTAATCTTTCTGAAAGCTATTTTGAAACTATCATCAAGGCTTCTTTAATTGAAAAAGAAGTAAGAACTCCAGAAGATATGAAAATGGTTTCAGGGGTTTTAGATAATAGAATTGAAGCTGAAATGCCCTTACAAATCGATGCTTCTATTAACTACATTACTGGAAGAAAAACCACCGAAATATTAAAAGAAGAGTTAAAAATAGATTCTCCCTATAATACCTATCTATATAAGGGAATGCCAATAGGGCCAATAGCTAGTCCTGGCATAGAAGCAATAAAGGCAGCTATTGATCCGACAGAAAACGATTATCTATTTTATCTTTCTACTAGAGAAGGGAAAACCATTTTTAGTAAAACTTTTAAAGAACATCAAAAAGCCATAGAAGAACATCTTCGCAATTGAAAAATGATTGTGGTATAATAAAATAATGACTAGAGAAAAGATTTTAGCTTGGCTTTTGACTATTGCCGGTTCAGCAATTTTAATTGCTATTGTTTTCTTTTTGACACTTTGGATTTTAGATGAAGTAACTGAGCCTTCAAAAAATGTAGGTGATTATCCTTTTGCTCCAATAACTACCAACTTTCCAGATTCGCCTAAGTTTATTAAAATATCCGATCTATACTTTTCTGGACCTTATTTGTTAAACGAGAAAAAAATTATCAATGATTCTGTTTTTTCTATTTTGTGTAAAAAAGAAAGCGCTTATGATATAATATATATAGGAGATAGTACAGAAGGTTATAATTTAAAGTCTAATTCTAGTTATAGTTGTTGGCAGAAGAATTGTGATACCGAATTAAGCGTGGCTTTATTTTCAATGCCAATAAGTAAATATACTCCTGAAGATATTACAAAAATTAAGTTATTATTGGAGAAAATGAACTCTCCAGTTTGTTCAATAGAATTATGAGCTTATTTCGTAGAATAACAGCTGAAAAAGGTCTTTTTTGGGTAATTATTATTGCTTTATTTTTAGTAATTGCTCTAGTTATTTATTTGTTTATTATTTTTGGTATTAAGAACATTGAAGTAATTTCTCCAAATGGGGAAGAAGAATGGGAAATTGGCCAAAAGTATGAAATTACTTGGCAAAGTCGAGGGGTAGATAAAGTAGGCATTGTTTTGTTTAACAAAAAAGGAGAAGCAGAGTGGATTGCCGAAGGGGTTAATGCTAGATCGGGAAAATATGAATTTGAAGTGTATAAAGGTCATGAATTTGGTTATGGCTTTTGGGTATCAGTTTTTGAATATCCCTGGGTAGAAGACGGAGAAGTAGATTATTCAGATAATGCCTTTGCTATTACTTATCCTGAATTGTCTGGCTGTGATGTTCTTTCAGTGGATTCTGAATGGCCATTTTTACCAGATGATTACCCAAACGTCAGAAAAGTCTTCATAACTAAAAATCTTTACAATGGTAATCTTGGAGGATTAGAAGGGGCTGATCAAAAGTGTCGACAAGAAGCCAAGGATTTAGGATATGATGGAAATTGGTCTGCTTTTATTGGTTCAGATGATAAAACGGCTACCACTAAGTTAGCTGAAACCGAAAAAGGAGTTAATGGTATTTTTGTTGAAGCTGAAGAATCAGCAGTTTTAATACGAGGAGCTACTTGTCATCGTCTTTTAGGAAAAAGCTTTTCGGAATTTTTAAATAAATTTAAGCAACCACTTATTATAGCCGAAGATAAGATTAATAGTGATTTCTTAAATAAAATGAGCGATGTTTGGTTGGGAAGAATAAATAACAATAGCCCTAAAAACTGTATTGTTTCTAATAGTAGTAAAAACTATCTTCCAGAAAAATATAGTTTCACAGTCACTTGCCAAAATTGGACCAGACAAGAGCAATTTGCTCAAGGTTATCCGCCGTCAACAGGCTCTTTGTCTAGTTTTCCTGGTTGTTACACTCCTTCCGGAGTTTTAACTAACGCTGTTTCTCTTGGTGGCTTAAAGAGCGGATTATTGGGATATGGTCAAAGCGGAATATTTACTCTTTCTGATGGCTCTTATTGTAATCGCCAGAACTATTTAATGTGTATTCAGGACTAAAAAGTATTGACAAAAATTTGATAATAGATTAGTATAGTAATATAATAAATTATCCACAGACAGCAGGTAAAAGATAAATCCTGCCGAGGGTAACTCGTCTTTTGTCTGTGGCTAGCCGCAGATTTTTTTATGGCTTTAACAAAAGAAAAAAAACAAGAAATAGTTAAAGATTTAAAAGGAAGTCTTGAAAAACAAAAATCAATGGTTTTTGTTTCTGTTGAAGGATTAAAGGCTCAAGATCTTTTAGAGTTAAGAAATAATCTGAAAGATAATGATTGCCGACTAGTTGTTTCAAAGAAAACCCTAATGAATCTGGCTTTTAAAGAAAATGGTTTAGGCTTAAGAGTGGATGATTTAGAAGGGCAAGTTGCTTTAGTTTTTGGCTTTGAAGATGAGGTTATGCCGGCTAAAACAACTTATGAATTTTCCAAGAAAAACGATAATTTGAAAATATTAGGAGGCTTTCTTGAAGATAAGTTTAGAGAAGTTAATGAGATAATAACATTAGCAAAAATACCTCCAAGAGAGGAGCTTTTAGCAAAGGTCGTTGGAAGTATGTCTGCTCCTATATCAGGATTTGCAAATGTACTTTCCGGAAACTTAAGAGGTTTAGTCCAAGTTTTAAGTCAAATTAAAAAGTAATAATATTATTATGGCAGAAGAAGAAAAAAAACCCGCTGAAGGCGAGGTAAAAGAAGAAACCACTAAAGAAGAAACTCCAGCTGAAGAAGAGTCAGTTGAAGTTCCAGAGAAATTTAAGTCTTTAGTAGAAGAAATTGAAAAAATGTCTGTTCTAGATTTAGCTGAATTAGTTAAAATTCTAGAAAAGAAATTTGGTGTTTCAGCTGCTGCTCCAGTTGCTGCTGTAGCTGCTGCTCCAGCCGGAGCCGGAGGTGAAGAAGCTGGCGCTGAAGAAAAAAGTTCTTACAATGTCGAGTTAACTGGAATCGGAGATAAAAAGATTGAGGTTATTAAGGCTGTAAGAGATATCACCGAAAAAGGCCTTAAAGAAGCTAAAGATCTAGTAGACGCTGTTGCTTCTGGCTCTCAAATGATTAGAGAAAATGTAAAGAAAGAAGACGCTGAAGAAATGAAGAAGAAATTTGCTGACGCTGGTGCAACTGTAGAATTAAAATAGAGTAACTAAAAAACAGGAGTTAAGCCCTGTTTTTTAGTTGGTAAGATTTATTTTATAGATTTCAATTCCGTTTAGAAGATAAATTGTTTCTCCGGAGTCAGATATCTGAATGTCTTTAAGGTTATTAAAACTATCACTTTGGAGTTGTTTCATGATTCGGCCATCTTCTTTATTGATAATCACCACTCTTTTGTTCTCTGGCTCTAGTAAGTATAAATAGGGGACATTTGGTTTAGTCTCTATTTTATTAAATCCTTTTATTTCTGGATAAATATCTCCTATGGTGATTGTTTCTTGATATTCTCCTGAATGATAGACAGCAATAGAATTATCTGAATTAAGGATATAGACTGATCCATCAATAGCTAAGTCTTTAGGATTAGAGCAATAATTATCTTGATTTTTCCATATTTTTGGATTGCCCCAAGTAGAATCTCTTAGGTGAGGATATTTTACAACCTTGCAATCCGTTTGATCGACAAAGTAAAAATTAGAATAATAGGAAGTTACTATATCTCTATTAAATTGGAAAGGCGGAGGATTTAGGTGGGAATAATCTGGAGTAAAAATAATCTTTTCATTGGTTAATTCTGGATTATTGACTTTTTCTAATTTATACAAAGTTTCTAATCTGGCCTTTTCTTCAGCAGAAATTTCTGGTTTTACTTCTGGTTTTTTTTCTGACTCTGGTTTAATAATATAGGCGCCGATTAAAAGAATAACCATCAGGCTCAAAACAGGAAGAATTCTTTTTTTAAAAGAAGGGGAGTTTTTTGCTTTTAATTTTTCAATAAAATGAGACCCCCTTTTAATTTTTATTTTGGGTAATTGAGAGCTCTTTTTAAATTTTGGAAGCTTAAATTTATTCCAAAAGGGCCTTTTGTTATCTTCTTTAAAAAGAATAGGTTCATTTTTTTCTTCTTTATCATTGAGGATAGTTAAAAAGCAAGCTCCGGATAAGTTTTGTGATTTAGGGATGATTTTTTTAATATTCTTTTGAGTTATTTCTTTTTGAGTTAGTTTATTTAAAACACCTTCTTTTAAAAAGAAATTATAAACAGATTTAGTGATCATTAAAAGTTTGTCATTTTCTGTTAATTTTCCAGAAACTACATTGAAAAAAACTTTTAGAGGATAAGGATCAATTTCTTGGCTCTCTAGGTTCTTGCCAATATCAATAATCTCGTTTTCTCTGATTAATACCAATTTAATATCTCCAGTTTTTGTAAAAGTTAAACTTTCTTCTCTGATAGAAATAACAGCAAAGTTTAAATTTCCCATCCAGTCAACGTTTTCTTTTTTAACTTCTTCGGATAAAAACTCATTTACTTTTTTAGAGGCATTAGAAAGTGCTTTTTCTGGAGACTTAATGGATAAGCTGTAATAATTCTTTTTAAATATTTGAGCAATGTCTTCAATAATATTTTGATTTTTCGGAGTGTTAATTTGGCCAACCATATGCAAAGAACCCAGTTTCTTTTCATAGGAACTTTCTGGCTCATAGGCAAAAGTATCGAAGTGGTGAGTTTCTTTTAATTTAGGATTGAAGTGAAATTCAAATATCTGCATTACTTCTATTATACAAAAAAATTATCACATAGTCCAAAATATGGTATAATGATTTAATGATAAAAATTATTATTCAAGGATTTTTTTGGCACTTTTATGATATGCCCAAGGCAATAATGAAGGGGTGGAAAAACTTTCTCTATTTTAACTTTAATTTCTTTTCTGTTTTCAATCTTTTAAAATCCTACTTTTCTCCTTGGCGAAAATATCACTCTTCTTACGGGGAATTATTTGAAGTTTGGAAAAATATTGAAACTTTTGTTTTTAATGGAATGTCAAGAATTATCGGGGCTATTTTAAGAACCTTCCTTATTGTTATTGGAATTGTTATAGAGATTTTTATCTTTTTTTTCGGATTAATAGTAATTTTTGTTTGGTTGTTGCTACCCATTTTAATAATCTCTGGATTAATTTTTGGAGTTATTTTATTATGAATATAAGAGTCAAAAAAGCTAGAATATATACAGCAATAAAGTGGGAGTTTGCCTTTAAACTTTTTAATATTTTAAAGAAAATAACCTTTCCTTTATTTATTGCTTTTCTTTTAATTTTTCTTTATGGTTTTATTCCTCAAAACTTTACCAAAGAGGCCAGCCAAGAATTGCTGGGAGTAACCATTATCTTTTTATCTCTATCTCTGGCTTTTCAAATTAAGACTATGTTTTTTGAGGGGAAATTAAAAAATCCACCAAAAAAGTTTTTAATTCAAGAAGCCCTTTTAAATTTAGAGTATAACTTGGCTGAGCTGTTTACTTTTAGGGTTGCAAAAGCAGTTTTAAAGTCAAAAAAGAAATCTTCTGGTCATTTACTTTATTATTTAATTAAAAACAATCCGGAGTTAAACTTTATCTTTCATCGTTTATTGCTTAAAAAGAAAGACATTATTAAAGAATTAAAATCTTTTTTAAAAGAAGACAAAGAAAGTTTTGAAAGGACTATTAAGGAATCTATCAACATTGCTCTTAGAAATAATCATGACCGAGTTTTTATCGGAGACTTACTTTCAGCTCTAGTGAGAACTGATGGTTATTTTAAAAATCTAATTCTAATGAATAGTTTAGAGAAGGAGGATATAGATAGTTTGGTTTTGTGGCTTGAAAAATTAGAAGAAAAAAAGAAAATGGCTAAAAGATTTTGGGAGTATGAAAATTTAGCTAAAGCGGGAACCTTGGCTAAAGAATGGACCTCTGGTTATACGATTACCCTGGATCAGTTTTCTAGGGATATAACTGAAGAAATAAAAAGGCAAGATTTAGAATTTATTGGTCATGAAAACAAAATAAAGGTTATTGAAAGAATTCTTTCTAGAGGAGAAATAGACAATGTATTGGTAATTGGCGAGGAAGGGACTGGCAGAAAGAGCATGATCTATGCCTTAGCTCAAAAAAGTTTGACTGGTAAAAGTATGCCTAGTGTTAATTACAAAAGGTTTGTGGAGCTTGATTTACCCGCCTTATTAGCTGAAACGGAAGGGATTGACCAAGTCGAGCTTACTTTGGATAAAATATTTAATGAAGTGGCTATGGCCGGCAATGTAGTTTTATTAATTGATGGACTACATAATTATATTGGTCAAGAATTAAGACCGGGCGTAATTGATATTTCTGGAGTAATTGCACCATATCTTCGCTTGCCTCAGTTTCAGATTATTGGAATTACTAATTATGAAGGGCTGCATCGAAATATTGAAAGAAATCCTTCCGTTCTATCTTTGTTTGGCAAAGTAGAGGTTTCAAGCATTGATCTTAAAAAAACCCTTATTCTTTTACAACACTTAACCTTTAATTTAGAGAAGAAATACAACATCTTTATTTCTTATCCAGCCATAAGGGAGATTATTGAATTATCAGAAAAGTATTTTCCTTCACTTAATTTTCCGGAAAAAGCCATTGCTATTTTAGACGAAGTTTCAGTTTATGTTTCTAGCTTACAAAGAGAAAGAGTAGTTTTACCTAAACACGTTGCCACGGTAATCACTGAAAAAACAGAAATACCAGTTGGAGAAATAGAATCAAAAGAAAAAGAAATACTATTAAATCTAGAAGATTTAATTCATAAAAGAATTATTAATCAGGTAGAAGCAGTTAAAGAAGTATCTACCGCCTTAAGAAGGGCTAGATCTGAAGTCACGGTTAGAAAGGGGCCAATGGGAGCTTTTCTCTTTTTGGGTCCGACTGGAGTGGGGAAAACCGAGACGACTAAAGCTTTAGCTCATTTTTATTTTGGTTCTGAAAAAAAGATGATAAGGTTAGATATGTCAGAATTTCAAAGCATTGATGATATTGGAAGATTAATTGGCTCTCCAACAGAACCGGGACTTTTAACTACTCCTGTTAAAGAAAATCCTTTTTCTATTGTTCTTTTAGATGAATTAGAAAAAGCCGATCTTAATATTTTAAATCTCTTCTTACAAGTTTTAGATGAAGGATATATAACCGATGGAATGGGCAGGAAGGTTAGTTTTAATAATACCATTATCGTAGCTACTAGTAATGCTGGGTATAAAGTGATATTGAAAGCCTTAAAAGAAAAAAACGAATGGTCAAAAGTAAAACAAGAAATTTTAGATCATCTTTTTGAAAATCAAATCTTTAGGCCAGAATTTATTAATCGTTTTGACGCTACAGTTGTTTTTAAACCATTATCTAAAGAAAATCTTTTAGATATTGCTCAATTAATGTTAACCAGTTTAAGAAAGAACTTGAGCAAAAAAGGAATAGAGTTTATTATTACCGAAGAATTAAAAGAAAAGGTCGTTGAGTTAGGATATAACCCAGTTTTTGGAGCTCGTGAGATGAGAAGAGTTATCCAAGACAAAGTTGAAAACGCTCTAGCATCAGCGTTATTATCAGGAGATCTCAAAAGAGGAGAGAAGATCTCTTTAGATGCTAACAATTTTAACATTAAAAAAATAAACTAAATTTGTAGCATAGGCAACTAAAAACTGCGGAAGATAAACTTCCGCAGTTTTTAGTTATCCACAACTTGGATGTTGACCTATCCCCATAAAGTGGGGTATAAATAAGATGTAGTGGATAAATGTGGATAACTGTGGATAACAGTGGGAAAACTACTAAAATCTGGGGATAACTATGCTAACAGGAGAATATAAACACACAATAGATACAAAGAAGCGATTATCTTTACCGGTAAAGTTTAGGAAAGAACTAGGAAAGAATGTAATCGTTACTAAAGGAATAGATAGATGTCTAGTTGTTTATTCTGAAAAAGAAGGAAAAGAGATGTTTGCTAAATTAGGAGCTCTTCCAGAAAGTAAATTAGAAGCTAGAAGTTTTGCTAGGATTAGATTAGCCGGAGCGGCTGAAGCAGGTATGGACAGATTGGGAAGAATTCTTATCCCAGATTATTTAAAAAAATACGCTGGCTTAAAAAAGAATGTTGTTGTTTGTGGCTTGTATAACAGATTAGAAATTTGGGACGAGCAAGAATGGGAGAAGTACAGAAAGAATGTTGAGAAGAAGGTGGCTGGCATGGTTTCAAAATTAGAAGAGTTAGGAATATAAATGCACATTCCAGTTTTAAAAGATCAGGTATTGGACTATTTGAATCCAAAAGCAGAGGAGAATTTTATTGATTGTACCGCTAATGGGGGAGGACATTTAATGGCTATTTTAGAAAAAACTAATGGAAAGGTTTTAGGAATAGAATGGGATGAAGATATTTATCAAGAGCTAAAAGAAAAAGTTTCTGGCAAGGTAGTTTTGGTTAATGATTCCTATGTTAATTTAAAAAAGATTGTAGAAGAAAATGATTTTAGTCCGGTAAACGGGATATTGCTAGATCTTGGAATGTCAAGCAAGCAATTGTCAGAGTCGGGGAGGGGGTTTACTTTTCAGAAAGAAGAGCCATTAGATATGAGATATAGCTTAGAAGAGGATTTAACTGCTGAAGAAATAGTAAATACTTGGCCAGAAAAAGACATTAAGAACATTTTAGAAATTTATGGAGAAGAAAGATACGCTAAAAGTATTGCTAAAAGAATAGTTAGCGCCAGACCATTAAAAACGACATTAGATTTAGTAAAAGCGATTGGGGGTCCTAGAAAAAAAATTCATCCGGCAACCAGAACCTTTCAAGCTTTAAGAATAGCTGTAAATGATGAACTGAATTCTTTGCAAAAAGTTCTTCCTCGGGCAGAAGAGATTTTAGCTCCCGGAGGGAGGTTAGTAGTAATATCGTTTCATTCGTTAGAAGACAGAATAGCAAAATTCTTTTTTAAAAATTCAAATTTAAAAGTTTTAACCAAGAAGCCGGTTAGAGGAACACCGGAGGAAATAAAAGATAATCCTCGCTCAAGGAGCGCAAAACTTAGAGCAGGGCAAAAAGAATGAAAAAAAGAAAGAAAAAATTAAGAAAGATAAAAGGAGTTTGTTTTTTAAGTTGCCTGGCTTTAGTTGGTTTGTTTTCTTTCTATATTTACCAAATAAATGCGGAGGTTTCAGAAAAATATTTAATAGAGAATTTGCAGAAAAGAGCTGAAAATCTTAGTCAGGAGAATAAAGAGTTAGAAATTAGCTCGGTGGAAGTAGGGTCTTTAGCTAATATTATTCAGGTAATAGAACAATTAGATTTTGAAAAAACAAATAAAGTAGAATACATTCAAGTAGTAGATACTCAAGTAGTAAAGAGATAGTTTTATGAAGAATTGGAGAGCTTACTTTGTCCTTGCTTGTATGATTATTTTTACAGGGGCTATTGTTAGCCTCTTAGCTTTTGCTCAAATTATTAATCATGATTTGAACAAGGCTTTAGCTCAAGGACAGCAAAAAATATTCAATATTGTTAAAGGAGAGAGGGGAGATATTTTTTTTAAAGACGGAGAAATTTTAGCAACAAATGTCTATGGGACATTTCTTTTTATTTCTCCAGTAGAAATAGAAGACGGGCAAGAAACAGCTAAAAAGCTTTCCGATCTTCTAAATCTAGAAGAAGAAGAAATATTAAAAAAAACTCAAAAAGAAACTTTATTTGAGAAAATAAAAGAAGATCTTACAGATGAAGAAAAAAGAGCCATTGAAGAATTAAATTTACCGGGTGTCTATTGTCGCCAAGCACTATTTAGAAGTTACCCTCAAGAAGAAATAGCTTCTCAATTGGTGGGGTTTGTTGGTGGAGAGGGTTCCGGTCAGTACGGGATAGAAGAGTATTATGAAGATATTTTACAAGGGAAAGAATTGGTTCAAAAAAAAGAAAAAATATCTTTAAAGTCTTTTTTTTCTAGTGATTCTGGATCAGCTGAAGGTTCGGATATGGTTTTAACTATAGACTACAATGTCCAGTTTATTGCTGAAGAGCTTTTAAAGAGAGCTAAAGAGGACTTAAATATTGAATCAGGGCAAATTATTGTTGTTGATCCTAAAACTGGTCGGGTGGTGGCTTTGGCTAATTACCCCAACTTTAATCCTAACGAATATTTTAATGTTGAAGATTTTGATATCTTTCAAAATCCAACATTTCAAAAACTTTTTGAACCGGGATCTGGTTTTAAGCCAATAACAATAGCTTCAGCGGTAAATGAAAACAAGATAAGCCCTCAAACAGTTTATGAAGATACCGGAAGAGTAGAAATAGGTGAGTATACCATTGTAAATTATAATAAGAGGATTTTTGGACAACAAACAATGACCGGTGTTTTAGAAAAATCTATTAATACCGGAGCAGTTTATGCTGAAAGAAAGCTAGGTCATGATTTGTTTCTAAAATACATTGATTTATTTGGTCTTTTTGAAAAAACCGGAATAGATTTAGCGGGAGAGGTTTTCTCGGCTAATAAAATCTTTAAAAGAGGGTATGAAATAAACTTTGCTACTGCTTCTTTTGGTCAAGGAATAGAAATTACACCAATGCAGTTAATAAAGGCCTATACAGCTATTGCTAATAAGGGAAAATTAGCGACGCCATATGTGGTAGATAAGATTATTGAAGATGGAAAGGAAATAAAGATGGAGCCAGAAATATCTTCAAAAGAAGTAATATCTCCAGAGACTGCTTCTCAGACAACAGCAATGTTAATTAGCGTTATTGAAAACGGTTATTCTAAATCGGCAAGAATTCCTGGTTATTATATAGCTGGAAAAACAGGAACCGCTCAGATCCCTTGGCCCGCTCTAGGAATAGAAAAAAGGGGATATTCAGATAAAACATGGCAGAGCTTTATTGGCTTTGCTCCCGCCCTAAATCCAAGATTTTTGATATTAGTCAAACTAGATAATCCGAAAGCAAATACAGCCGAGTATTCTGCCTTGCCAGTTTTTAGAGAGCTAGCCAAATATCTAATTGACTACTGGCAAATCCCCCCGGACCACTAAAAAAGCCCCGAACAAATTCCTTTTTGTCGGGGCTGAGTTCACTTATAGACCTTAACGTCAAGCCACTTAACGCCCCATTCAAGGGCTTCTTGATGGGTGGGAAATCTGACATCAATGTGCCAGATTCCTTTTTTAGCCGATTGGCGCATTGCGCCACCTGTGTCATCGACAATCCGTTTGCCGAGATTGGGGATTTCCAAAGCTGTTCGATATGGCAACAACTTTGGGTCAGCGGCTACGCCGAGCGTTTTGTGAGCGTTTCTTCCGATAGCAGTGATGCCATCGGAATACTTTCCACAACATTTTGCGCAAGGGCAATATGCTGTAATCTTCATTCTTTTGACAAAAAATGAAGCGCTCTCTTTTTTGGGGGAAAGAGATAGAATTTCTCTTCCCCTTCCCATCGGAACCGCTATTTTTTTTTCCGAGGAAGAAGCTTCCGAAGAAGCATCAGCGGTCCCGAAAGTTACGCGATAGTTTATTGCAATTACCACACAAATTATCCCCACTCCTAGTACCGTGCTTGCTATTTTCATTGCTAACTCCTTAAAAAGAACCGTAAAATGTGCTATTATTGTATCATATGTTATTTAGTTTGTCAACCCCGCAAAATGAAAACTTAGGTTTTCATCGCGGGGCTTAGAGCGCTCCTACGGGGAGTCGAACCCCGATTACATGATTGAGAATCATGCGTCCTGGCCATTAGACGATAGGAGCGTATATCTACTTTATCATAAAAAAAAGGTGTTTTCAAGATGCTTTTATTCGTGTTAAAATAAAAGAATGAATAAAGAAATTACTTGGCATTCTTTGTCGGGAGTAGAAGTGGTTAAAAGACTAAAGACAGATGTTAAAAAAGGGTTGTCGGAAAAAGAAGTTCAAAAAAGACTGGAAGAAGAGGGATATAATCTACTTCCTAAAGAAAGGCCACTATCTAAGGTAAAGATATTTTTAGATCAGTTTAAAAGCCCCTTGATCTATATTTTGCTTATAGCCGGAATAGTTGTTTTATTCTTTAAAGAGCATACAGACGCTATAGTTATTTTTGGCGCTGTTTTTTTAAATATCATTGTTGGCTTTTTGCAAGAGAATAAAGCTAATAATTCTTTAGAGAATTTAAAAAAGATTGTTAAGGTAGAAGCCGAGGTTATTAGAGGGGGAAATGAAAAGATTATCAATTCTTCAAAGTTAGTTCCTGGAGATATTTTTATTCTTTCTCCCGGAGAAAAGGTTCCAGCTGATGGAAGAATTTTAGAATCAACTAATTTAAAAATAAATGAGATGGCTTTGACCGGAGAGTGGTTGCCAGCGGATAAAAAAGCTTCTTTAGTTTCTGGAAAAAGACCTTTAGCTGATAGGGATAATATGGTCTATATGAGCACGGTGGTTGAAGATGGTCGAGCCAAAATTGTTACTACAGCTACTGGTCAAAATACAGAAATAGGAAAAGTAGCTGATTTAGTAAAATCAGCTAAAGAAGAAAAAACTCCTTTGCAAAAGAAAATATCTAGATTTTCTTTTTGGATTAGCATCATTATTGCTCTAATCAGTCTCTTTATTTTTGTTGAAGGAATAATAAAAGGAGGAAGTTTTATTGAAATGTTTACGACAGCGGTGGCAGTTTCGGTGGCTGCTATTCCGGAAGGATTACCGGTAGCCATGACGGTTATTTTAGCTATTGGAATGCAAAGAATTTTAAAGCAAAAAGGTTTGGTCAGAAAACTATCTTCAACGGAAACTCTAGGAAGTACTTCCATTATTGCCACCGATAAAACAGGAACTTTAACTCAAGGAAAAATGCAAGTAGCCGAGATTGTTGCTCCCTCTAAAAAAGAGCGTGATTTATCCTTAAAAATTGGAACTTTAAATAATTCTGCCTTTATTGAAAACCCCGAAGAAGTTATGGATAAATGGGTAGTTAGAGGAAGACCAACTGATAAAGCTTTGCTTATGGCTGGAATGAATGCTGGGATTAATAAAAAGAAACTAGAGGATAAAATGAAATTAATTGTTGAGATACCTTTTAGTTCTGTTAATAAGTATATGGCTAAGGCCTACGCGATTAATAAAAAGAAAGATGTTATTTATGTTTCTGGTGCACCAGAAAAGATGCTAGAAATGTCTTCTTACTTTAAAAAATCTGGTAAAGAAGAAAAATTTACTGAAAAGGAAAAACAAAGAGTTAAAAAAGAATTAGAAGAATTAACCGGAAAAGGATTAAGGGTTCTAGCGGTAGGGTATAAAGAAATAAATAATCTTAATGACTTGTTTACTGATTTAGTTTTTGTTGGAATGATTGCCCTAAAAGACCCAATAAGAAAAGAAGTCAAAAGAGCAATCAAGACGGTAAAGGAGGCCGGAATGCGTCCAATTATTGTTACCGGAGATCATAAGCTTACAGCTAAAGCGGTTGCTCTAGAGCTTGGCTTTAAATTAAAAGAAGAAAATATTTTAGAAGGTAAAGACCTAGATAATTTAACTGATAAGCAGTTGGAAAACAAAGTTGAGGATATTCAAATTTATGCTCGGGTAGAACCAAAGCATAAGTTGAGAATTATTCAAGCTTGGCAAAATAAGGGCCAAGTTATTGCCATGACTGGAGATGGCATTAATGATGCTCCGGCTTTAAAGAAAGCTGATATTGGAATAGCTTTGGGTTCTGGTACAGAAGTGGCCAAAGATGTCTCAGACTTAGTTTTGCTTTCAGATAATTTTAGCGTTATTGTGGCGGCGGTAGAGGAGGGAAGAGCGATCATAGATAATATTAGAAAGGTAATCACCTTTTTATTATCAGGTTCTTTTACCGAAACTATTTTAGTAGGTTTTGCTTTGCTTTTTAATTTACCTTTGCCGATTGTGGCAGTTCAGATTTTATGGGTAAATCTTATTGAAGATGGATTGCCTGGAATGGCTTTGGCCTTTGAGTCCAAAGAAAAAGATATAATGAAGCAAAAGCCAATAAAAAAGAAAGAGGCTCTTTTGAATAAAGAAATGAAGATCTTGATTTTTATTATTGGTTTAATTACTGATTTCTTTTTATTGGGATTGTTCTTTTATCTTTGGAAGGGTTCTGATTATACCTTAGAGCATATAAGGACGATTATTTTTGCCGGCTTAGCTATAGACTCATTGCTTTACATTTTTTCTTGTAAGAGTTTGAGAAAAAATATTTGGCACACTAATTTTTGGTCTAACAAGTTTTTAAATTATGCCTGGATTATTAGTGGGCTTCTTTTGGTTCTCTCTATTTATCTACCAGCATTGCAGAAACTTTTGAAAACAACCCCGCTTTATTTAACTGACTGGATGATGGTTTTAATTTTAGGTATAATAAAGTTGTTATTAATAGAACTAATTAAATGGTTATTCATAACTAACAGATTAAAAGAATGATTTGGATTTTAATTTTTTTAGTGTCTTTTTTTGTCCTTTTCTGGTCTGGGTCCAGGGTGGTAAAAGGGTTAATGAAAATAGCTAAATACTTGGGATGGAGGGAGTTTGTGGTGGCCTTTTTTGTGATGGCTTTTGCCGGAGCATTGCCCAATCTTTTAGTCGGAATTAGTTCTGCTCTAAAAGGAATACCAGAACTATCTTTTGGAGAAATAGTTGGCGGTAATATGGTTGATCTGACCTTGGCGGTAGGCTTATCTCTTTTAATTGGTGGCAAAGCTTTTCCGGTAAGAAGTAAAATGGTTCAGACAAGTACTATTTTTACTGCCATTGCCGCTATTTTGCCCTTAATTTTAATTTTAGACAGAAATTTAAGCAGGGGAGATGGTTTAGTTCTTTTGGTGGCCTTTCTTTTATATGTTTTTTGGTTATTTTCTAAAGAAGAAAGATTTAGAAAAGTGTATAAAGCAACTTCGGAAAATAAAAAGATAAGCTTTTTGAAGTTTTTGGTTGAGAAAAAAGAACCAAAAACAATAAAGAAGTTTAAGAGTTTCTTAAAAAACATTAGAAATACTTTTTTACATATTATTCTTTTACTTCTTTCTGCTTGGGGATTGGTTCAAGGAATACAAGTATTGTCTAATAGATTAAACATAGGGTTGCCAATATTGGGGGTTTTAGTGGTTGGACTAGGCAATGCCTTGCCAGAAACCTATTTTGCTATTGTTTCAGCTAGAAAAGGACGCACCTGGCTTATTCTAGGAGATTTAATGGGATCAGTTGTTGTTTGTTCAACCTTAGTTTTGGGGGTGGTAGCTTTAATTCATCCAATTGTTGATATTGATTTTTCTCCTTTTGCTATTGCTAGAATATTTTTAATCATTTCAGCAGTCTTCTTCTTGGTAGCGGTAAGAACGGATAAGAAGATAAGCAAGAAAGAAGCCTTTGTTTTAATCTTAATCTATCTCCTTTTCCTTCTGGCCGAAATAGTTCTTCACTAATCTTTACTTTATTTTTAATTTGTAGTAAGATATAGGCAATGGAGTTAGTAATTATCGGCTTTTTAGTTTTAGTTGTTTTAATTTTAATCGGGGGCTTTTTTTTATTATACAAAAGAAAAGATAGCTCTTCGGAGTCTTTAATGCTTTTACAGCAACAGCTCCAAAACATAAATCAAGTAGTAGATAGCAAGTTATCTGAAAGCAATAAGGCTATTCAAAGCCAATTTGGTGAAAGTGTTAAGATCATTAGAAACGTTACTGAAAAGCTAACTCAATTAGATGAAACGAATAAGCAGGTTGTTGGTTTTGCTGATCAACTTAAGAGCTTGCAAGATATTTTAAAAAACCCAAAGCAAAGAGGGGTGTTGGGAGAATATTATTTAGAAACAGTCTTAAAGAATGTTTTACCGCCGGGATCGTATAAAACGCAGTATGGATTTGAAGATGGGACTATTGTTGATGCAGTTGTTTTTATAGATAAACATATTATCCCAATTGATTCTAAATTTAGTTTAGACAACTATAATAGGATATTAGAAACCCAAGGAGAAGAAAGGAAAAAATATGAAAGAGCTTTTATTTCAGATTTAAAACTAAGAATAGACGAGACCTCTAAATATGTAAAACCGGAAGAAAATACTATGGACTTTGCTTTTATGTTTATTCCTTCTGAAGCAGTTTATTACGATTTGTTAATTAATAAAGTGGGAGCAGTGACTGAAGAAACTAACAATTTAGTCTATTATGCTAGCAAAAAGAAGGTAGTTATTGTTTCTCCGACTTCTTTTCTTGCTTACTTACAAACCGTTTTACAAGGGCTAAGAAATCAAAAGATTTCTGAACAGGCCAAAGAAATAATTAAGCAAGTAGATAAGCTAGGAAGGCACTTGGGAAGCTATGAAGACTATATGAGTAAAGTCGGCAATCATTTAAGCACTACCGTTAATAGTTATAACAAAGCTCGTAAAGAGCTTGCCAAAGTAGATAAAGATGTGGTAAAAATAACAGGTGAAGAATCAAAAATTAAATTATCAGGGGAAGATGTTGAAACCCCCTTATTAGAGGATTGACTAGTTAACTCCGAAAAGCAAATTTTTGAAAATATTTGGTCCACTCCTCCGCCCTTTCTGCCTTCGGCAAAAAGCCTAATATTTTAAAAATTCACTTTTCTACGTTTTAAAAATTAAAAATTAAAAATTTAATTTATATGTTAGCAGTAATTAAAACAGGTGGGAAACAGTATAAGGTTTCTCCAAAAGATAGGATAAAAGTAGAAAAGCTTAATGCCGAAGAAGGTAAAGAAGTTGTTTTTGATAATGTTTTACTAATTGAGGAAAATAAAAAAATTGAAGTAGGCGATCCTTTAATCAAGGGGGCTAAAGTGACCGGGAAGGTTTTAAAGCAAGACAGAGCTAAAAAGATAACGGTGATGAAGTATAAGCCTAAAACCAGAGAAAGAACTAAAACAGGACATCGTCAGCCATTTACTGAAATAGAGATTATAAAAATAGAGAGCTAAGGCTCTCTATTTTCTTCCCTCAAAAGCTGATTCTAGGGTATCTGGGTCAGCGTATTCTAATTCTCCGCCAACTGGAATTCCTCTGCCAAGTTTGGTTATTTTCTTTTGGTAGGGTTTAAGCTCTCTTTCTAGAAGAAGAATAGTAGCTTCTCCTTCAGCAGTTGGATTAATGCCAATAATAATTTCTTTTATTTCTGGAGTTTTTTCAATTCTTTTCTTTAATTCTTCTATCCTTAAATTCTCTTTGTTATCTCTTTTAATATTAATAGTTCCTCCAAGGATAAAATAATAACCCTTGTAAGTTTTACTGTTTTCAATGGTTATTAGATCAGCTTCCTTCTCTACGATACAAAGCAAAGAACGATCTCTTCCTTTATTTGAACAGATTGGACAAAGTTTGGTTTTTTCTGAAGCGTCAAAAGCATTAAAGCAAGAAGGGCAAATCTTAATATCTTCTTTTAAGCTCTGAATCAAGCTGCTTAATTCGTTAAGTTCTTCTTGAGATTTTTTGGTTAGATAAAAAACAAAACGACTAGCTGTTCTGGGACCAACAGTAGGGAAGCGACTAAAGGTCTTAATTAATTTTTCTATTGCTTTTGGGTGCATTATTCTTCTGAAAATCTTTCTTCTTTAGCTAAATTTCTAAAGGAAACTGTTTGATCATCAAAATATAATTCTACTTTTCCGGTTGGTCCGTTTCTGTGTTTGGCAACAATAATATCAGCTATCCCTTTTCTGGCAGTCTCTGGATTGTATCTGTCTTCACGGTAGATGAATAAAACAATATCCGCATCCTGCTCCAAAGAGTTATGTACAATGATGTCGTTAGCGAGAAAATTATGCTCGCCAGGAACAGTAGCATCAAAAACCTCCTCTTCTTCGAGAGGTTTAATGGAAACAATTTCATCCCAAAAAACATCAGAATCTTTTAGGTTTTTTAATTCTTGATCGGGGGTTATATTAAAAACTCTATCCATGCGTTCTCGACTTATCCCATGCTTAAATAAAGTAGAACCACAATAAGACATTCCATAAGCTTCTGCCCACCCTCTCCAGCTTAAATTATAATTTTCTTTAATAATAGCTATTTTTTTCCAGATTTCTTTTGGAATTACATCTAGGTTTGGGTTTGATTTAATTTCTTTAAGATTTCTGATTAGGGTTGGAATTATTTCCCTTCTTCTGCCATAACAACCAATAGATTTAAGGAACTTTAATTGTTCTTCTTTCGATTGAATTAAGAGATGGTAACACGGACGATAATTATCTTTTTGAACCAAAGATATTTTGCTTCTTATGCCGATTCTTAACAAAAGGTGCTTTACGTCTTGAACTAATTTATAACTAGTGCTGGCATAATATATATTAGCGCTATTTTTTCTATTTTTAAGTTTTTTCTCTTGAATACTTCCATCAGTTGCCCATAAATGTTTTAAAAATAGTTTTATTTTTTCTTCGCCAGATTTGAATATTTCTTGAGGGATTTGTTTTTCATATGATCTTACGGGCTTCAGTCCCATTTTTTTATACCATTTAGTTATTGGATGTTTTTTGCCATGAGTTAAATGGTATGGGCTTGGCAAATATATGTGCCACCAATTATTTTGTTTTACAATTCTAGGTTTGATTTTAAATAATTGTTTTGCGGTTCTCCCAACTATCTTTATATTCTTAAAATCATTACTTGTGTAATGTATTGGTTGTCTAGGAAGAACACAACCATCTCCTAAGAGGTGAGCTAGTAATATCATCTCCTTGTTAGTGATGGTGCTATCGGGGTTATTAATAGATATTTTTCTTGGTGTTACAATTTTGTCACCGATAGATAGCTTATCTAATCTAGTCCACTTATCTAATTTCCTAAAAGGATGATTTGCCGAAGCTTTAATTTTAAAACCACTTTTGGTTTTAAGCTCATAAGACATCTTTTTACCGCTAGAGAAAACTTTAGATATTTTCGCTTCTTTAATTTTCCAATCTTTATCTAAAACATGTATTGGAATATTGTTTTTACCTACAAGTTCTTTTATTGGTATTCTTTCACCAGTATCAGAACGAGTAATTAAGCTATCACCGGCAAGACACCCGCTTTCACGAAGGTCGGCTAGTCTTGGGACTTGAGGAGTTCGATGTTCTACCGCTCTTGATAATTGAGATAAAGCTAATACCGGAACATCTAACTCTCTAGCCAACCCCTTAAGTGCCCTAGAGGTTTCAGATACTTGCTGAACAATGCTGGCTTGAGAATTTTGAGGTTGCATTAATTGTAAATAATCAATCACAATTAAACTTAGTCCGTGCTCTGCTTGAAGTCTTCTAGCCATAGCTCTCATTTGTAATACATTGGCAGAAGCAGCGTCGTCAATATATATTGGTGCTTCTGATAATTGAGCCATAGCATTTTGAATTCTTTCAAAATCATTATTATCGCCCTCATGGGATAAATTCCCGGTTCTTAATCTCCAGAGGTCAATATTGGCTAAAGAAGCAATACATCTATCTACAATTTGATCGGCTGACATTTCTAAACTAAAAATTCCTACGGGCTTTTTTTCTTTTATAGCTATGTTAGTGATAAAGTTCATAGCCAAAGTTGATTTACCAATAGAGGGTCTAGCAGCTAAGATGATAAGGTCGGATTTTTGTAGTCCACCCAGTTTATTATCTAAATCAAGAAAGCCAGTAGCCACTCCTCTTGGATTTCCTTGGTGTTTAGAAAGCTTATCTATTCTTTCAAAGGCATCCTCTAAAGTATCTTTAACGCATAAAAATCTTTGACTTAAACTTCCTTGAGCTATGCCAAAGATCTTTTGTTCAGCTCTATCTAATAACTCATCAACATCTTTTTCTTCATTGTGGCCCATAGAGTTAATTTCTTGACTAACTGAAATTAAATCTCTTAAAATTCTTTTTCTCTGGACTATTTTAGCGTAATTGCCAACATGAGTAGCAGTAGGGACGGTATTTATTAGTTCGGTTAAATAACCATTGCCCCCAATATTTTTTAATAACCCTTTTTCTTTTAATCTTGAAGCAACTGATAGAAGATCAATAGGATTATTTTTTTGAAAAAGTTCAACTATTGCTTGGTAAATTTCTTTATGTCCTTGATTATAGAAATCTTTAGCTTGAAGATAATCAACAACTTTAACAATAGCATTCTTATCTAACATTAAAGATCCGAGCAATGATTTCTCGGCATCAATATCTTGAGGAGGAAGTTTGTTGATAATATCTTTATTTACCATTAACTCCTTTTTACCTTTTTGGCAATAAAAAGTCAAAAGGGGTTGACAAATTCTTATAATATGATATAATGTAGATAGAACATTGGGGGCAAATTTTTGAAAGGAGTGAAAAATATGAATTTGCGCGAATTTTTACCCCAGCAATTGAGAGAGGAAATCAAAAAAAGAGGCGAAGCTTCTGTTTTGGCAGAACTTCGCCAGGAGCGAGACCAGCGCGAGGCAGACGGAGAGCTTTTCTCCGCTGCTTATTGCAACAACACCATGTTGTTGCTGCAGACCGCCTGATCTCGCCGAGGAAAACAAAGGCCTGCGCTAATAATGCAGGCCTTTATATTTGTGGTAAGCCTGGCTTACCACAAAGGATGGATTTCGTAACCGTTAGCTTTGTCTTTGATAGAAAAGCCAAGTTCTTCAATTTCTTTTCTGATGTCATCGGCTTTCTGCCAGTTTTTTTCTTTTCGGAATTTTTCTCTTTCTTTTGCTAGCTTAGTTACTTTGCTCGGAACTTTTATTTCTTTTAAATCTTTTAAATTGAGGCCAAAGATTTTATCTATCTCTAAAATAGTTTTGTAATTTAATTTTTCTTCTTTTATTAATTTCCACATCAGGGCGATTGCTTTAGGAGTATCTAGGTCATCATTAATGTATTTAAAAAATTCTCGAAATTGACTAGAATCTTTTCCAACACCACCAGTCCGATTGACCGGTCCATCGGTCTGTTTTAGTTTTAGTGTTTTTTTGCGAAGAGTGTTTAGAGTATTTTGAGCTGATTTTAATGACTCCCAAGAAAAATCTAGTTTTGATCGATAATGACTGGTTAAAACTAAGTAGCGATAGGCGAGGGGGTCAAATCCTTTTTCAATAACTTTGTCTAAAGTTGTTATTTCTCCTTTAGATTTAGCCATTTTCTCTCCTTTTTGAATGATAAACTCATTATGGAGCCAGTAGTTAGCCAGTTTTTTATTATACCCCGCTTTGGCTTGAGCAATTTCATTGGTATGATGAGTTGGAATATGGTCAATACCACCGGTATGAATATCAAAAGGAATACCTAGGTATTTTATGGCCATAACTACACATTCTGTATGCCAACCGGGAAAACCGATTCCCCAAGGAGAATTCCATTCCATCTGCCTTTTCTTTTTACTGAATTTCCAAAGAGCAAAATCGGTAATATTTCTTTTTCCTTTAATTAGCTTTACTCTAGCTCCTCCTTTAAGCTTTCTTTCTTTTTTTCCGGTTAGCTCCCCATAGTCTTTTATTTTAGAAGTGTCAAAATAAAGGCCATCTTCTAATTGGTAGGTGTATCCTTTTTTCTCTAACAATTGAATAAATTTAATTTGTTCTTTTATAGTGTCAGTTGCCTTTATCCATTTAGTTGGTTTTTCAATGTTTAACTTTTCTAAATCTTTTTTGAAAGCTCTGGTATAGAATTCGGCAATTTGCCAAGCAGTCTTTTTCTCTCTTTTAGCGCCGATTTCAAGTTTATCTTCTCCAGTGTCGGCATCGGAAGTTAAGTGACCGACATCGGTAATATTTATTATATGTTTTACTTTGTAGTTGTTTTCTTTTAGAGTTCTTTTTAAGATGTCGGCAAAAATGTAAGATCTTAGATTGCCAATATGAGCATACCAATAAACGGTTGGGCCACAACTATAAAGCCCCACTTTATTTTTCTTAATGGGTTTGAAAATTTGCTTCTTCCTCCCCAGAGTATTATATAATTTAATCATTATTGTATTTTACCTAATGGCCGAAACAAAAACAAGGGATTGACAATTTTTAATAAAAATGGTATACCGGAGACAGTTCTTTAACTCTGGCTTAGATTCGTATTCTTAGCGTGCAGATGGGGTGCGTTTGGATAATAAATCTAAGTCGCAAGTGCCTTTTGAAAGGATGTGTGATTATGAGTTATTTTGAAGCGTCAAAAGATCAAATAACAGAACTATTAATTCAAATTCTCAATGGGGGAATTGGGCGAGATGCAGTTCAGGAAATAATTGAAAAGGGCAATGCGATTGCCCGGCCTCAATACCTCAAGAGACTATTTGATTCCGCCCGCAAAACAGCGGAAGGAATCAGCGATGCTTATTGGAAGGCTACGGTCTTCGCGAGCATTGCCGAGGCGTCAGGCGAATCCAAGGATTTTGATTCCGCCCGC
>CAYMZK010000003.1:59201-85433 GCA_964394985.1 uncultured Candidatus Saccharibacteria bacterium
GGAAAGAATCAGCAATGCTTATTTGAAGGCCAAGGCCTTCGCGAGCATTGCCGAGGCGTCAGGCGAATCCAAGGATTTTGATTCCGCCCGCAAAACAGCGGAAAGAATCAGCAATGCTTATTTGAAGGCCAAGGCCTTCGCGAGCATTGCCGAGGCGTCAGGCGAATCCAAGGATTTTGATTCCGCCCGCAAAACAGCGGAAAGAATCAGCAATGCTTATTTGAAGGCCAAGGCCTTCGCGAGCATTGCCGAGTCGTTGGCTAAGTCCAAGGATTTTGATTCCGCCCGCAAAACAGCGGAAAGAATCAGCAATGCTTATTTGAAGGCCAAGGCCTTCGCGAGCATTGCCGAGGCGTCAGGCGAATCCAAGGATTTTGATTCCGCCCGCAAAACAGCGGAAAGAATCAGCAATGCTTATTTGAAGGCCAAGGCCTTCGCGAGCATTGCCGAGGCGTCAGGCGAATCCAAGGATTTTGATTCCGCCCGCAAAATCGCGGAAGGAATCAGCAATGCTTATTTGAAGGCTACGGTCTTCGCGAGCATTGCCGAGTCGTTGGCTAAAATGATTCAGGATCAGAAATAGATTATTAAGGAAGCAACCCATCTGCTTCCTTTTTTCTTTACTTTGGGGCTGGGATGAGATATGATTAAAAAATGATGGAAGTATTTAATGTTCTAATATTGGCAATGACTCCGGTGGGGGAGCTAAGAGTGGCTTTGCCAGTTGCTTTGGCGATATATGATTTTCATTGGACTCTAGCTTATCTTATTTCAGTAATAGGAAATATAATTCCTGTTATTTTTTTACTTCTTTTTCTGGGTCCCGTTTCAAAATGGTTTTCTGAAAAGTTTGGTCTTTGCGATAGTTTCTTTAATTGGCTTTTTGAAAGAACTAGAAGAAAAAATAATGGTAGAGTAGAAAAATATGGAGCTATTGCTTTGATAAGTTTTGTGGCTATTCCTTTGCCTTTTACTGGGGCTTGGACTGGATCAATAGTAGCTTTTCTTTTTGGCATTCCTTTTAAAAAGGCCTTTCCTCTTATTTCTTTGGGAGTTTTAATATCTGGTGCTATAATGTTAATATTAACTCAAACAGGATTATGGCTAAATTAGTATTATATCGAAAATATCGTCCTCAAAAGTTTGAAGAAGTAATTGGACAGGAACATGTTGTTCAAACTTTAAGCAATGCCTTAACTTCTGATTTAACTTCTCATGCCTATATCTTTTCTGGGCCAAGGGGGTCTGGTAAAACTACCATTGCTAGATTGTTGGCCAAATCCGTTAATTGTCATAATCGGAAAGGAGCAGAGCCTTGTGGTAAATGTAATTCTTGTTTAGAAATTAAAGAGGGGAAATCTATGGATTTAATTGAAATAGATGCTGCTTCTCATAGAGGAATAGACGATATTAGAGAGCTAAGAGATGGGATAAAGTTTGCTCCGGCTAAAGAAAAATATAAAGTTTTTATTATCGACGAATCTCATCAATTAACTAAAGAAGCAGTTAATGCTTTATTAAAAACACTAGAAGAGCCACCAGCTCACGCCATCTTTATAATGGCTACTACCGAAATTCATAAAATGATTCCCACCATTATTTCTCGTTGTCAAAGATTTGATTTCAGAAAGCTTACTTTAAATGAAATAGTAAAAAGATTAGCCATTGTTTCTAAAAAAGAAAAGGCAAAGATTGATAAATCAGCTTTAGAGTTAATTGCTCTAAACTCTGGAGGAGCGGTTAGAGACGCTGAAAGTTTATTAGATCAAGTTTTGACTTTTGCCGGAAATCAAGAGATAAAAGTAGATAATATTAGAGAGTTATTAGGATTAACGAATACAGCAATGATTGCTCAATTTGTCGACTTTATTTCAGAGAAAAATAGACAAGAGGCGATAGAGTTTTTAGGAGAAACTTTTGAGAAAGGTTATGATCCTCAAGAATTTGCTAAAGCGGTAGTAAGATATTTAAGGCAAGCAATGTTATTAAAGATTAATCCGGAGACTAATAATCCAATTATTTTAGGATTGACCAAGGAAGAGCAATCTAAGATTAATTCTCAAATACAAAAATTAAGTTCTTTAGAAATACAAAAAGCTTTAAATTTATTTATGGAGGCAGAGAATAAAATGAAATATTCTTCTATTCTAGAGCTTCCTTTAGAAATGGCCGTAGTTGACTTTTTAGTTCAAGAAGCTTAAGTCATTTAAACCACGGTGGTATAATGTAATAAAGGATAATCCATGGTTTAAATACATGCTTGCAAAAATTAAAGAAAGAGAAAAAGCTATTAAATTAAGACAACAAGGGTTGTCATATAGAGAAATTTTAGCTATAATCCCAGTATCCAAGTCTAGTCTTTCTTTGTGGTTGAAAAATGTAAAATTAACAAAAAGGCAAAAAGAAAGATTATTAAAAAAGAGATTAGAAGGTTCAAAAATTGCTTCTGGAAAAAATAGAGAAAATAGATTGCTACTAATAAAGAAGATTAAGAAAGAGGCAATAAAGGACATTAAAAAGATTGATAAAAGGGAGCTGTGGTTAATTGGGATAATGTTGTATTGGGCGGAAGGAAATAAACAAAGAGAATATAGGGTTTCAGAATCAGTTAGACTGGGTAATTCAGATCCTAAAATTATAAAGATATTCTTGAAATGGTTATTTGAGATTATAAAAATACCTAGAGAAGATGTTCGTTTTCGTATTTGTTTGCACGAGACCGAAAAGTACAGATTATTAGAAATAGAAAAATACTGGTCTAGGGTAACCGGATTTCCTGTTGAAGATTTTCGAAAAATAAAATTAAATTGGAAGAAGCACAAAATTAATACAAAAAGAAGAAATATTGGCAAAAAGTATTACGGTCTTTTGGAGATAAGAGTTAAGAGAAGTACTAATCTTAATAGAAAGATAGATGGGTGGATTGATGGTGTTTGTAAATATTGCCGGGTCGTCTAACGGTAAGACGACAGATTTTGGATCTGTTTATCGGGGTTCGAATCCCTGCCCGGCAGCCAAATTGTATGTTCGGCGTTTGTTGCCTCGGTGCAAAGCGCCTCGGCACGCGCCAACTGCGCCTGTCCGCCTCTGGCGGAGGCGCTAAGGCCTGATTTTAAGAAATACTAAAAAATAGCTACTAAATAAATAGCATATGATATAACAAACATTAAAGGTTAAAGCTCAAAAATTTAATAAAAAACTAAATAGTAAAAATATGTACAAAAATATAGAACCATTTGGTATCCATATTCATAACGAAACAGTTGGAAAGGCTTGGATTGATTTAGTTCGTGCTATGGTTGAAACTGGAGAACAATCTCCGGATGAAAAAAGAAACCGATTAGCACTTCAAAGAACTAGAATTAAAATAGACAACCCAGTATTTCCTGATCCTGTTTTAGAAAAGTATGGAGATAAAGAAAAATTAGATGGAATTGTCTATCTAACATTAGAAGGAGGAGAAGAAATGTATGATTTTGATGTTGTTCCTAGTTTTACGCCAGGACCCCAAAGTTATTATTCAAGAATAAAAGAGGGTAGAATGTATAAATACGTCATCGATAGATTGTCAAAGATACCTGAAAGTAAAAAAGCGATTATGAGTTTTATTACTTGGAAGGATTATGAGCTAGTTATGGCAGACCATTATGACGATTACTTACCTTGCTTGTGTACTATCCAATTTCGTCTAGTGCGAAATGATAAAGGTTGGGATATGCACGTTATTTGGTACGCTAGAAGCTTAGATGGTTTTCAAAAAGGAAATGGAAATATGTTAGCTATTTCTTTATTAGGCGAAAAGGTGGCTAAAGAACTATCTGAAAAATTAGGAGTGCCTATCACTTTCAAAGATATGGACGGATTTATAGCAGACGTTCATTTATACGGTGAATGCATTGAACAAGCAAAAGAAATGTTAAAAAAATATGACAAAAATAACTCAAAATAAAACAGGTGAATTAGAAGCAAAAAGACAAGAGGATCCGACTGTTTTAGGCAAGGTTGATAATATTCTTAAAATAAGAAGAATGAGGATAGTAAAAATGCCTGAAGCAGGAACTTCTGTTGTGGTAATACACTCAGGAGGAATGGACTCTACTACTAACATTGCTATTCTAATGGAAGAGTTTGGATTAAAGGTTTATCCTTTATTTATTAACAGGGGTCAAACTAATCTAAAATATGAAAGAGTGGCAGTTAAGTATTTTGACAAATACTTTTCAGAAAGATTTCCTGAGCTATATACAAAAAGCGTAGAAGTAGAAATAAATACTCCGCCAAAAGCATATAAAAATGATCTGAGAGCTACAAGGGACCTAGAGGATAACTTGCAATCAAGGCAAAGAATAGCTTTTCCTGCTAGAAACCCTATAATGATTTTAACTGCTGCTGAATATGCTTACTCTTTACAGGTTAAAGGAGTTTTTCCTAAAACTATATTTATTTCTTGTATGAAAGAGGACCCACCAAGACATTCTACTCTTACAGCTATAAGGATGGCAAATCTTTTAGTTTGTCAGATTATGGGGGATTATTTATGGCAAGTAATTGCATTACCAATAGAAAGAGAGTTTGAAAACTTTTATGGAAAAGAGGTTTATGTTAAATGGGCAGATGAACACGGCATACCACTAGAGAAAACAAGAAGCTGTTACAGAAACCAAGAAAAACATTGTGGAAAGTGTTATCCTGCTTGCGAAAATAGGAAAAAAGCTTTCTTGAACGCTGGAGTAGAGGATAAAACTGAATATGACGAATAAAACTAATCACGAAAAGATATCCTGAGCTTTATCATAATTATATTGAAATAGAAGTTAATACTCCCGGAATAGAATATAAAGATTTATTAAGAGCTACTAAAAGAGCAGTTGACGATTTGCCTTTAAGGCATAATATTTCTTATCCTGCAAGAAATCCTATTATTTTTTTAACCGGAATGGAATATGCCTATTCTTTGCAAGCAAAAAATGTTAAAATTAATAATGTATTTTCTTCCCATGTAGCGTCTGATTCCTCTTATCATTGTTCTCAAACATGGACGAGATTAACTAATTTAACAATGTGCCAAATACTTAATGATTGGTCTTGGCAATTTATAAACATACCAACAGAGCTTGAGTTAGGAAATTACTTTGATAAAGATATTTATATTAAATGGGCAATAGATAATAATATACCAATACACAAAGCAAGAACTTGTGTTAAGAAGTCCAAAATTCATTGTGGGGATTGCCCTACTTGTTGGGATAGAAGAAGGGCTTATAAAGAGCTGGGGATAAAAGATCCAACTGAATATAAATTTGAAATGGGAAAAGAATACCCAACTTATTATCAACATGAACATGAAGAAAAACAAAGAAATAGAAGTTAAATTTCAACTAAAAAAAAGGGAGAAAGTTATCGAAAAAATTAAAAGCATGAATGGGCATTTAATTAAAAAACCGGTTTTTCAAAGAACTTATGGTTTTTTCTATGCAGACGGATCAAATATTGAAAAAGGATTATTTCCTAGAGTAAGAGTTGACAATCCAGGAGAAAAAGATTCTTCATCAATCTTTACATTAAAAGTTAAAGAAAAGGAGGATAATAATTATTTCAGAAGAAAAGAATACGAAACTGTAGTGAACAATTATGAAGCAATAATAAATTCTCTTAAAGAGTTAGGTTTTGTCGATATTAGAATATTTGATAAAATAAGAGAAGAATGGGAAATACCTGGTTGTGAAGTCGAAATTACAATAGACAGCTTACCGTTTGGTGATTTTATTGAAATAGAAGGAGAAGAAAAGAATATAGAAGAGGCCATAAAAAGAATAGGGATTGAAGGAGAAAGAATAACAAAGGCATATTTAGGAGTTTATCAGGATTGGTGTAAGAAAAACGGAAAATCAATAGGAAAAGATGTTTTATTTAGCGGAAAGGGGCAAAACGATGAAGCATCACACGAAACGACAAAGACACAATAAAATACTTCGTCCTCATACTAAACGGAGTAAATTCAAACCAGTTCATTCAAAAAAGAAAAACAATGAAAACAAGAAAAAGGGTAGCTAATCTACCCTTTTTTGTAAATTTAACTAACAAGCAAAAACAAATCCTTTTATATTAAAACAACTCAGTTCCTGCTGTATTTTGTTCCAATTAAGAGTTCTAAACGCGTCGTGTAGCGGGAGCCAAATTGTATGTTCGGCGTTTGTTGCCTCTCCCGCCACGGCGGGATCGGTCGCCCGCAGGGCGCGTGCCGAGGCGTTTCCGCTTGCCTCATTATTGTTCAGGATTTTCCTTGAAAAAAGTTCGGATTTCGTTCAGAGTTCGGAGCCGATCAGAGTTTAATCTAATTCAAAAAATCACTTCATTCTGAAGCGATTTTTTGTTATGGTTTACTGTTGATTGTTAATAGTAAACTAAGATTATTGATAAGCCCTGTTGCGTATTTCCTTAATATGGTATACGATAAAAATAAAGATAAACCATATTAAGAAATATGAAGTATTTAGATAAAAAAATTAAAAATAGATTAGAACAAAAACTCAGAATTTTAAATTCATATAGACCCTTGCCTAGTTCGGCTGTTCAGAAGATTAGAGAGCAATTTGAAATAGAAATGACATATAACTCTAATGCTATAGAGGGCAACAGCTTAACTCTAAAAGAAACCTTTTTAGTTATAAATGAGGGGATAACTATAAAAGGAAAGCCATTAAAAGATCACATAGAAGCTAAGAGTCATCAAGAAGCATTAGATTATTTATATGAATTAGTATCTAAAGATAAAAAAAATACTATCTCTGAAAGAACGATTAGAGTATTTCATCAAATAGTTATGCAAGACATTGACAAAGAATGGGCAGGAAAATATAGAAATAGCTCAGTCATGATTGGGGGAAGTGATTTAAAATTACCAGAAGCTATTGAAGTGTCAGATTTAATGAATAATTTAATAAAGTGGATGTCAAAAAATAAAGAAAATTTTCATCCAGTAGAATTATCTAGTATTATTCATCATAAAATAGTTGCTATTCATCCATTTTTTGACGGGAACGGAAGAACTTCTCGTTTGGTGATGAATATAATCTTAATGGGAGCAGGATATCCTTTATCAATAATCTTAAAAAACGATAGAAAAAAATATTATAACGTTTTAAGTAAGGCCGATAAAGGAGATTTAAGCCCTTTCATCCGTTTTATAGCTCAATCGGTTGAAAGGTCTTTGGATATTTATCTTAAAATTTTAACTCCTAAAAATAAACCTAAAGAAAAGTACATGACCTTAAAGGATCTAAGTAAAAAAACCAATTTTTCAGCGAAATATTTAAACCTTCTTGCGAGAAAAGGGAAATTAGAAGCTCATAAAGAAGGAAGAATTTGGTTTTCCTCAAGAGAATCTATGGAAAGATATTTAAAGAACAGGGAGCGGAAGAGAAGTTAAAATATTAATTTATTAATTAATTTAAGCATTTCTAAAGTATTTTCAATATAAACCCATTCAAAAGTTCGAAAGCCGTCCTTCCAGGCGATCAGACTAGAGCTTAATCTAACTCAAAAAATCACTTCATTCTGAAGTGATTTTTTGTTATAATCAACCTATATATGTATGATTTCTAAATATTTAAAAGGAAGAATTTTGGTTGTTATAGATGCCGCCAACCTAGAGAGTTCGGTGAAATCTTTAAATTGGTGGATTGATTACATAAAACTTAAAGATTTATTTAGAAGCAATAATCTAGTAGAAATTCGTAATTATTGTGTTCATCACAGCACAGATAATCAAAATAAGTTTTTTACCTTTCTTAAAAAGAATAATTTTAAACTTATTACCAAACCCTTAAAAATAATAAAATTAGAAGACATTAAAAAAGGAAACATCAGGAAAGCTAATTTTGATGTAGAGATAGCAGTTGATGTTATGGAAATGATAAATGGGTTTGATACTTTGGTGCTATTTTCTGGAGATAGTGACTTTGATTATTTATTAAGGAAACTGAGGAACAAAAGTAAATATGTTTTAGTAGTTTCGAGCAAGCATCATATTTCTAAAGAATTAATAGAAAATAGCGACAAATATATAGATATTAAAAAACTCAAACCATTAATAAAGAAAAAAAGATAAAATAAAAGCCCGTCTTTCGCAACGGGCAGTTGATGACGGATAATTTCTTACCCGCATTTTTATTTTAGCAAAATATAGCTCTTTGTCAATAGCTTTTTTAAACCTTTAAAACATTTTTATCCAACCTAATTCTTGCCATAAATTTAGCTCATCTGAATAAGGCAGTTTATTTTTTGGAAAATTATTCAAATAACATACTTCTATATTTTTTCCGAAAGCCCTGTTTAGTCCCAAAGCAAATGCCATTTCTGCGAACACTCCTGCTCCAATGTAACCGGGAATTCCATTTTTGTCTAAATTTAAAGCCAATAGTATATCAGCTTCAGAAATAACTTTATAATGATCAGAAAACTTTTTTTTGTAATTACTTAAAAAATCTCCTTTAATTTTTATCGGATATTTTATAACTTCAAACCCTTTTTCTTCTAACCTATTTTTCCATTCTTTAATTTCGTTTTCAAATGATGCACTTGCACAAATTATAATCTTTTTTTTCATAGAATTTTTTATTATAAACACTTTATTATAGATTAACACTATAAAATAAAAAATAAAAGATTTTAATTTGGATTTTTAGTTGAATAAAAGTATAATAATAAAATGAACATCATTAACTTAAATAAATTTTTAGTTAAAGCTAAAATTAATACTTATGCTTCTAACGGAGAAGGTGGAGAAAAAATACTTTCAGACAAAAGTAAAGAGCTTATTTTTAAAGAAAAAGATTTAACATATAGAGATAGGTATTTTGGCTCTAAGAATTTTATTGGAGAAGAAATAGTTTTTAAAAAAGAAAAGCCAATTTGGGGCATGAACTACTATGGCGAAGTTTTTATAAACGAGACCTCAAACAAAGAAATATATAATTTTTTAAAGCAGGCGTTAAGAAGAGTAAAAGAGAATAAACCATTTAGAGGGCCTAGTAGTTTTAAAGATAATAGTTTTGAATATATAAATAAAACAAAAGGTTCTCTTGAAGGTTTTTTTGGAGAAGAAAAGATATATTATAAAAATAAGTTAGTATATAAGCTAACTTACCACGGAGGAACAATAAGAAATTAAACTAACAAGCAAAAGCAAAGCCTTTTATATTAAAAATATTCAACTCCTGCTGTATTTTACTCCAATTAAGAGTTCTAAACGCGTCGTGTAGCGGGAGCTTACTATAGTAAACATATTAGAGAGTTAATATATGAAGGTTGAACCTTCATATATTTTTATACATTTATTCTTGGTTGCTCGGCCAAGCCGAGCAACTAAGTATAGGTGCTTGACATTTGATTTGGGTTTTGCTAAGGTGTAAATATAGTAATATAGTTCTTTATAGAAAACAATCGCGATGAGAGTCTTGGCCCTCACAAAACTATTTAATAATAAAGAGAGAGGACAGCTTCTCGTCGCGATTTTAAAAGCATACATAGAAGAAAAAGAAAGGTTAATCGGATTTCTCAAATTAGGCAGGAATGGAGTCTAAATTCGTTCAGCTAGGCGCCTGCTGAAAGAAGAGAAAAATACAAAGCGCGGAGGCGCTTAAAAAACTGGACTTTTTCTTCGTTTGTTCTGGGAGGTCATTAAAGACCTCCCTTTTTATTTTTTTCTTGCTTTTTTTTCTTAGATTGTTATTATAGATTAAAGCTATGGCAAAGAGAATAAAGAAAAAATCTAATAAAAAGAAAAAGAAAGTTGCTAAGAAGCCGGTAAAAAGAAACAAGAAGAAGGTAGTTAAAAAGACTATTAAGGACGATATTGTCAAAGAAACAATTCATAAGACAAAAGTAAGAGTTATTGGAATTGGTGGCGGGGGAGGAACCATTGTTTCTGAAATACTTTCTAGAGTCAAAAAGGCAGATTTTGTTGTTGCTAATACTGATGATAAAGCTTTAAGGTCTATTAAGAAAGCTAAAAAGTTTGCTTTTGGTCAAAATATTACTAAAGGACTAGGAACTGGAATGAATGTTGAGGTTGGCGAACAAGCTGCTACTGAAGAAAAAGAAAGAATTAGTAAATTATTTGAAGGCCAAGATATTTGTATTATTATTTCTTCTCTAGGGGGAGGGACTGGTTCTGGTGCTGGCCAAATTTTTGCTAAATTATCTAAAAGCGCTGATTGTCTAACTTATGGTATTTTTACCATGCCTTTTAAGTTTGAAGGAGAAAAAAAGATGGAAATTGCCAGAGATGCTTTAAATAAGATAAGACCTCATTTAAATGCTTTTTCTGTTATTCCCAACGAAAGAATTTTTAATATTATAGATAAAAATACTCCCCTAAAAGATGCTTTGTCAGCTATTAACGAAAAACTAGCCCAGAATTTAGGAGGATTAATAGAGATGATCTATTCTCCAGGGTTAATAAATATTGACTTTGCTGATATTAAAACAGTTTTATCTGGTCGGGGTAAGTTAGCCTATTTAAGTACTATTGAAATAAATGAACCCAATAAAGAGGAGGCAGTAAAAAGAGTGGTTTCTAGCTCTCTTTATCCATATACCATTAAAGGAGCCAAGGGTGTGGTTTATAATATTGTTGGCGGTAAGGCAATTCAACTTTCAGAAGTTTCGCAATTATCTAAAATAGTTTCTGATTCGGTCAACAAAAATGCTAAGATTATTTTTGGGATAAATCAGTCAAAAAACAAATCTGATAAAATGAAGATCACCCTTTTAGCTACCGGTTGTTCTACAAAGGATGTTATTCCCAAAAAACCAAGAAAAAAGATAATAAAAAGAAAGGTTGTTATTGAGGAACCTAAACTCGAGCCGGAGCCAAAGGTTAAGCCTAAGCCCAAACCAAAACCTAGACCCAAAAAGAAGAAAAAAAAGAAAGTTAAAAAAGTTGAAGTTAAAAAAACAGAAGAAAAAAAACCCGAAGAAAAAGAAGAGCAAATCCAAGTGAGAAGAAATGCGCTTCAGGTTAAAAAAGATATGGAAAAAGCAGAAAAAGAATTTCTTGAAGAAGAAGATCTTTGGGAAACCCCTGCTATTTTAAGAAGAAAGAACAATGATGATTAAAAAAGCTATTATTCCAATCGCCGGATTGGCAACACGATTTCTTCCTTTGTCTAAAGTAGTTCCAAAGGAGCTTTTGCCCTTAGCAGACATTCCTTTGATTCAATACTTAATTCAAGAAGCTAAAGATTCTGGGATTGAAGAAATTATTTTTGTTTTAAGTTCTAACAACAAAAAAATATTAGATTATCTTAAAACTAACACTAAATTAGAAAAGACTCTAAAAGAAAGAGGCAAAGAGGATCTTTTAGAAGAGCTAAAAGAACTAGAATTATTATTTGAAGGAATGACCTTTAATTATGTTTTACAAAAAGAACCTTTGGGTGATGGTCATGCTATTTTGCAAGCAGCCAAACTAATTAAAGATGAACCAGTTGCAGTTATGTTTGGCGATGATGTTATTGATTCTAAGGTTCCTAGTATTGAACAACTTTCCCAAGTTTTTAAGACTTGTCAAAAGCCAGTAGTCGGATTTTTTAAAATGCCGGAGGATAGACTTTCTGCTTACGGTGTTCCTAAAGTAGAAAAGATTGCTAATCGTTTGTACAAAGTTAAAGAAATTATTGAAAAACCCCAAGAAGGAACTGCTCCTTCTGAATTTGCTATTTGTGGAAGGTTTGTCTTAACTCCAGAAGTCTTTCAATATTTAAAAAAAGCTAAGCCAAACGAAAAGGGAGAGATTATTTTAGCCGAAGTAATTAATAATCAAATGATTAAGGAGGGTAAACTAATTTATGGCTGTGAATTTGAGGGTAAGTGGCTTGAATGCGGAGACAAGCTCAAGTGGATGAAATCTAATCTCTATTTTTCTTTAAAACATCCTAAGTACGGACCTGAATTAAGGAACTTTTTGAAGAGACTGTAATGTGCTTAGCTTTACCAGTTAAAATTGATTCTATAGATAAAAAGGGGAATGTTTATGTTAGGTTTAAAGATGAGAAGGTAAAAGTTTCTGATGTTATGGTTAAAGTAAAAAAGGGCGATTATGTTTATCTACACGGAAGCGTTATTTTTGCTAAAGTTAACAAAAAAGAAGTAGAAGAGGTTAATAGAATAGTTAATTAAAAAATGAATAAGGAGAACCAGATGAAGGCCATAAGGTTAGCTTGTCGATATAGTTATGGGTGCACAACAGCAACTCGATTAGACATCAATGATTTGCTTTTAAATTGTGCTAGAGGAGAGGATTGCAATTGTAAGAAGCTTAAAAGATTATTTGAAAAGAACTTTGATTTTTTCCCTTATCTTTTAAGAATTGCTTCTTCAAAAGATCCATGGAAAGAAGAGTTTCTGCGCGCTTACTGGCTTGGAGAAAAAGTAAACAACATTCAAGATTGTCATGCTTCTGGAGTTCTTTATGATTTTAAGGATCTTTGTCGAAAGGTAAAAGATCAAGATGTTCTTAATCTTGTTTTAGATTGTCTTATTCTTCCGGCAAGGATTGTTGAAAAATGTGGAGAAAATAGTTTCCGGGCGGAAACCATAAGAGTTGTTTTTAAAGAAGGTCGCTTTTTAGCAGAGGACAGAGAAGATCTGATTGGTTGGGTAATTGACGATGGCTTTAAAAAGGGAGACTTAGTTTGTCTTCATTTAGGAAGAATCGTAGAAAAAATTACTATCAGTCAACAATTAGATCTTTTAGAAACAACTAAGCAAGTTTTTGAAATAAAATAGGCGTAACCTCAAAAAGAAGTTACGCCTTTTTCTTTTGGCTTTTTGTTTTTTGGAAACATTTGGTATAATAAATATATGAGCAAGAAACCAACTATGGCTATAGTTTCTCTTACTGCTTGCGAGGGTTGCCAAGTAGCTTTATTAGATTTAGGAAAAAGGTTTTTTAATTTTTTAAAAAAAGTTGATTTAGTGGACTTTGGATTAATAGAAGAAAAACCCTTCCCAAAAGGGAAGATAGATTTGGTTTTTATTGAAGGGAATCCAATTACCGATGAGGATTTAGATATTTTAAAGAAGGTAAGAAAACAAGCTAAGCTTTTAGTTGTTATGGGTAATTGTGCTGCTTTAGGAGGAATTCCAGAAATGAAAAACTATCAAGGAAAAGAAAAAACTATTAGATATATATATAAAAAAAGCAAGGGGATTGCCAATCCAGATATTAAAGAAGTCGATAATTTTGTTAAAGTAGATTTTACCATTCCTGGCTGTCCGATTAACAATGAAGAGTTTTTAAGATATGCTAAGATTTTAATTAAAGGAAAAGTACCAGAAATGCCTCAAAAGCCAGTTTGTTCCGAGTGTCCTTATTGGGGTAAAGAGAGTTGTTATTTAAGAAAAAAAGAACCTTGCCTTGGTCCGATTATTGTTGCTGGCTGTGATGCGGTTTGCACTAAAAACAAATTTCCTTGTTATGGCTGTCGGGGGTTTATAAAAAACATTAAACCAGAAGGTTTCTTAAAAACCTTAGAAAAGATGAAAAATAAAGAAGAGATTGAAAATGATTTAGAAATTTTTGGTCTTAAAGATAATTTATGAGTAAATTAATTATACCACATGTTCATAAAACCTTAGGCGGAGCTGGTTTTTTTTCAAAAATCTCAGAAACAGGAAAAGTAGAAGATATTAGAGTAAATGTTTTAGAAGGGTTGCGTCAAATAGAAGGAATTTTAATTGGACGAAGAGTTTTTGAGACGCCTTTAGTTATTTCTCGTATTTGTGGAATTTGTCCCACAAGTCACATTCTTAACGCTTGTCGATCATTAGAAAGCACTCTTGAAGTGAAAGTATCTCATCAGACAGAGAAACTAAGAAAATTAATTGCTTCTGCTCAAATTATTCAAAGCCATAGCGCTCATCTTTTTTTTATGAGCTTAGCCGATTTTTTTAATATTGATGACGAAGAAAAATTAACTCAAAAGTTTTCAAGAGAAACCAATGCTATTTTAGAATTAAGAGATTTTAGTTTAAAGATAATTGAAGTGGTCGGAGGAAGAACGGTTCATCCAATGACTTTTAGGGTGGGGGGGTTCACAAAAAATCCAGATTTATTAAAATTAAAATCTATTTTAAAAGACTATAATAGGGCGCATAAGGCAGGATTGTCTTTAGTTAATCTTTTTCAAAAAGTAGAGTATCCGGAGCTCAAAAGAGAAACTGTTTTTGCTTCATCGTATAATCAAAGAGAGTATCCTTATTCTTTGGGTCATAAGATCAAAATAGGCCATGAAATATTTAGCGCCAAAGATTTTTTCTTTAATCAAGTTGAGGAAGATTTAAAAAACCCTCCAACCAAAAGAGTGACTTATAAAGGAAAGCCATATATGCCTGGAGCTATTGCTAGAGTTAGAAACAATGAATCTCTTTTAAATGAAGAAGCTAAATTATTGCTAAATGATTTTTATGATAAGAAAAAAATCACTGAGGAAGAATTTTTTGCTAATAATTTTCATAACAGTTACTGCCAGGCAATTGAGATAATTCATTTATTAGAAGAAATAAAGAAAGACATAGAGTTTTTGTCAAAATCTAGGTTTCAAGATCCTTATGTTGAATATAGGGAGAAAAAAGGAGCCGGCCTAGCTTTACTAGAAGCTCCGCGAGGAATATTATTAAGTCAGTTAGAGACTGGTAAAGATGGTAGGATTAGTAATTGTAGTATTATCACTCCAACAGCTCAATTTTTAAGAAACCTAGAAGAAGATCTAAAAGTAATGATTCCTCAAATATCTAATTTATCTAAAAAAAGAAAAATAAGAAGAATAAAAACATTAATTCGGGCGTACGATCCATGTATTGCCTGTGCAGTGCATTAATATGAAGTATGATTTAATTATTATTGGTGGTGGCCCAGCAGGGATATCCGCTGGTATTTATGCTACTAGGTTAGGATTAAAGACCCTTTTGATTACTAAAGAGTTTGGCGGACAAATAGGGAAAAAAGCAGTAGATATTGAAAACTACCCTGGCTTTCCTAAAATTTCTGGCCCAGAATTAATTAAAAAAATGGAAGATCATTTAAAGGGTCAAGAAATAGATATTAAGATGGGGGAAGTGGGGAAGGTAGAAAAAAAGGATGACGGTTTTGTTGTGTCTGTTAAAGAAGAAAATTATCAGTCTCTTGCTGTTATTTTATCATCTGGCTCTGATCCTCGTCCCTTAGAAGTTCCTGGAGAAAAGGAGTATATTGGAAAAGGGGTAAGCTATTGTGCTCTTTGTGACGGACCTTTGTTTAAGGATAAAAAAGTTGCTGTTGTCGGAGGCGGAAATGCTGGTTTTGAAACAGCGATCTTTCTATCAAAAATTGCTTCAAAGATATATATTATTGAAGCTAGTTCAAAAATTAAAGCTTTTGAAAAAAATCAAAAGATTGTAGCTGGTTATGATAATATTGAAATAATTACCAATGCTTTTTTAAAAGAGATTCACGGAGAGACTTTAGTTGAATATATTACTTATCAAGATCAAGAAACTGAAGAAGAGAAATCTTTGGAAGTTAAGGGAGTTTTTATTGAAGTGGGTTATACTCCAGCTACTTCTTATGCTAAGGGGCTGGTGGAATTAACTGAAAGAGATGAAGTTAAGGTGGAAAAAGAAACTTGCAAAACAAGTACTTCCGGTGTTTTTGCCGCCGGCGATTTAAACGAGGGAATGTATAAACAAATAGTTACAGCTGCCGGAGAGGGGGCGAAGGCAGCCTTAGCAGCTAATAATTATATCCAAGAAATAAAATCAAATGATTAAAAGTATTAAAGGTAGAGAGATATTAAACTCTCGAGGAAAAACAACCATTGAAGTTGAACTTGAAACTAATAAGGGTGTTTTTAAGTCATCGGTTCCTTCGGGTGCTTCTACCGGAAAAAATGAAGCCAAGGCAGTTAGTTCTATAAGGGCAATTAAAAATCTTAAGCTAATTGAAAAAGAAATTAAGGGGCTAAACGAAAAGAAACAAAAAAAGATAGACGATTTAATGATAAGGATAGACAGCACTGATGATAAAAGTTACTTAGGGGCCAATACAATGTTAGCGGTCTCTATTGCTATTTGTCGAGCGGGAGCTAAGGCTAAAAAGAAGCCATTGTATAAATATATAAAAAAGCTTTCTAAAACCAAAGGAAAACTAAAGAGAATGCCTAGGCCTTGTTTTAATGTTATTAACGGCGGAGCTCATGCTGGAAACGATTTAGATGTTCAAGAGTTTATGATTATTCCTCCTCATCATTCTTTTAGAAAAAACTTAAAAGAAGGAGCGGGAATTTATCAAAAGCTTAAAAAGATTATTAGAAAAAAATATGGAGAACAATCAATTAATTTAGGAGATGAAGGCGGGTTTTCTCCTGATATCGCCAAAGACGAAAAGGCCCTGGATTTACTAAAAAAAATAATTGGTAAAGATATTAAAATAGGACTGGATGTAGCTGCTTCTCAATTTTTCAAAGACAATCAATACTATTTTGAAAGAAAACAATTGACTTCAGATAAATTGTTAGATTTTTATTCTAAAATAGTAAAAAAATACCCAATTGAATTTATTGAAGATCCTTTTGATGAAGAAGATTGGAGCGGTTTTAAAAAAGCAGTTTCTAAATTAAAAGTAACTATCGTTGGAGATGATTTGCTAACAACTAATACTCAAAGAATGCGCTTAGCTCACGCTAAAGATGCTTGTAATGGAATAATAATTAAGCCGAATCAAATCGGAACTGTTACAGAAACCCTAGAGGCAATTAAGTTAGCCAAGCTTTATAAATGGAAAATAATTATTTCTCATCGTTCCGGAGAAACATTAGATGATTTTATTGCTGACTTAGCGGTTGGGGTTCAGTCAGACTATATTAAATCTGGAGCGCCGGCCAGAGGAGAAAGATTGGCTAAGTATAATCGATTATTGAAAATAGAAGAAGAACTTTTTTAATTATCCTTTTTGGTATATAATAAGAACAATGGCTAAATTATTTTTATTAAGACATTTTAAATCCCAATGGAATGAAGAAAATCGTTTTACCGGTTGGGTTGATGTTCCAATTCTTCCTGGTCAGGAAAAAAAGATTAAGAAAATGTCTAAAAAGGTATTTAAAAACAGAATAAATTGTGTTTATACCTCTCCTTTATTTAGAAACCAAAACAGTGCCGCTAAGATTCTAGGGCATTATAAGAAATACCCAATTTTTATTCATCTAGATAAAGGAAAAATGAAAAAGTGGGGGAATTTTAAAGAATTAAATAAAAATTACATTCCGGTTTATATTTCTGAAAAGTTGAATGAAAGATATTACGGGAAACTTCAAGGAGAGAATAAAAAGAAAATTATGAAAAAGTATGGAAAAGAGCAGGTTCAGTTGTGGAGAAGGGGGTTTACCAATACTCCGCCGGGAGGAGAAAATTTAAAACAAACCTTAAAAAGAGTTTCTTCTTTGTATAAAAAAAGAATTAAGCAAGATTTAATAAGCAATAAAAATGTTTTAGTTGTTGCCAGTCATAATTCTTTAAGAGCCTTAGTTAAGCAAATTGAAGATATTAGCGATAAAGACATTAAAAAAGTAGAAATAAGTTATGGATCTTTGTTAGAATATTCAACAAACAAGAAGGGATTGCCAAAGAATAAATTCTTTGATAAGATTTAACTATAACTAATTAAACAAAAATAACATTATGAACAATAAATTATTAATTCCGATAGCGATAATTATAGCTGGTGTTTTGATTGCCGGTGTTGTTATCTACAATAATAATGTAAATAGCTCTAGCGAGGGTGTTTCTCAAGAAGGCGCTGGAAATAAAGTGATAGACTTTGTTAATGAAAAAGTATTAAATGGTCAAGCAACTGCTTCTTTAATTGATGTTTTTGAGGAAAATGGGATATATAAGGTTAAGTTTAGCGTTGAAGAAGAAGAGGTAGAGTGGAGAATTAGTAAAGATGGTCAATTAATCTTTCCTCAAGCTATTGACCTAGAAGAAGAATCAAATTCGGTAGAAGAAACTGGAAAGACTTTAGGTAATTTTTCTGTAGCTAATGATGAAATTATTAGAGAAGATGGTAAGCCAGCTGTTTATTTTTTTGGATCAGAATCTTGCCCTCATTGTCAGTGGGAGCATCCAATTATGGAAGATGTAGCTTCTGAGTTTGAAGGATATATTTCTTTCCATAATAATATGGATAATAATGCTGATGAAGAAATATTTACTAAATATAGTCAAGATGGCTATATTCCGGCAACTATTATTGGTGGAAAGTATTATCGAGTTGGGTCTGGAGAAAATGATGGAGAAGAAGTTAACGCTAACAATCTAAGAGCTTTAATTTGTAGCATTACAGACAATCAACCAGGTGAAGTCTGTGATCAAGTTCAAGAGTTAATTAACCAAATATAGGATTATGAAAATAAAAGTATTTAGTACCCCAAGTTGTCCTTATTGTGTTACCTTAAAGGACTATTTAAAAGACAAAGGTATTGAATTTGAGGACATTGACGTTTCTCAAGATCAAGATCAATTAAACGAAATGGTTGAAAAATCCGGTCAAATGGGAGTCCCCGTTGTTTTAGTTGATGATCAAGTGATTGTTGGTTTTGACAAAGAAAAAATAGATAAAGCACTAAATCTTTAAGCGTATGGCAAAAATAGCGATTAACGGCTTTGGCAGGATTGGACGTTCTGTCTTTAAGTCAATAATTAAAAGATATCCAGAACTAGAAGTAGTTGCTATTAATGATTTAACAGACAATGCTACTTTAGCTCATCTTCTAAAGCATGATTCTCTTTATGGTGAATATGAAAAAGAAGTAGCTTTTAATGAAAAAAGCTTGTTAGTGGATAATAAAAAATATCCTGCTTTTGCCGAGAAAGATCCAGCCAAGTTGCCCTGGAAAGAATTAGAAGTAGATATTGTTTTAGAGTGTACCGGTCTTTTTAGGAAAAGGGAAGACGCTGAAAAGCATTTAACAGCTGGGGCCAAAAAGGTTATTCTTTCAGCTCCAGGGAAGTCTGAAGATATTCCAAGTTTCATTCTTGGTGTTAATGATGACAAGTTTGATCCTGAAGAAAGCGATATTGTAGATATGGGTTCTTGTACAACGAATTGTTTGGCACCAATAACCAAAGTTTTAAATGATAACTTTGAAATAGAAAATGGCTTTATGACAACGGTCCATAGCTATACTAATGATCAAAGGATTTTAGATTTACCTCATAAGGACTTAAGAAGAGCAAGAGCAGCAGCGGTAAACATTATTCCAACTAGCACTGGTGCCGCTAAAGCCATTGGTAAAGTTATTCCAAGTTTAAATGGAAAGTTAGATGGAATTGCTCTAAGAGTGCCAACTCCAGTTGTCTCTGTTCTAGATTTAGTAGTTAAAGTTAAGAAGGGGACTACAGTCGAAGAAGTAAATGAAGCTTTCCAAAAAGCTTCAGAGACAGAAGGATTTAAGGGAGCCTTGAAATTAGAAAAAAGACCATTAGTTTCTTCTGACTATATTGGTGATGATTATTGCTCTATTGTGGACTCTGAAATGACAGATGTTCATAACGATCTCATTAAAATTATTGGCTGGTATGATAACGAGCATGGATATTCTAGCCGTTTAGCAGACTTTACGAAGTTTGTAGCCGATAAACTTTAAAAGATTATCCCTGTCAAATAAATTGACAAGATATAGAAAATAGTGTAATATTAAGAAGAGCTTATTCCGTTGAATAAGTAAAGTTCTTTTTTATCGGTTCGCTCTCCCGTCAATCCAATTGTGGTAATCCGGGATACAGAACCAAAGAAAGGAGTAGTATTATGAGTGCGAGGCAAAAGGTTGTAAGGATTTTTAACGGTGCTCTTGATGATGTTGAGGGTGATATCGTCCTTCGTGGGCGAATAGACCCCGAATCTCTTGATGCGCTTCAGGTAGATGATTATCAGAGAGAGGTTCTACCTCTTTCTACCATTCATGGAATTATGAAAGGATTTGAGGAGGGATCAACCGTTCCTGACATACATCTTAGTATGCGCGGGCACAAAACAACTGATAATGGTCATACTTTCATGCTTCATGATCCAGTTTTCGTTGTTGACGGTCAGCAAAGAGTTTCTGCTGCTAGGCAATTTCGGATGCAAGGAGGGAGTCCTCGTTTAGGTGCAACTATTTATTTTGGGAAGTCCAAAGAATGGGAGATTAAACATTTTAAGACTTTAAACTTGGATCTTACCAAGTTGTCCTCAAACGTTATTTTACGCAACATGAGAGAGCACAATGAAATGGTGGCTACTCTTTATAGGATGTGCGTTAATGACTCTCAGTTTGTTCTCAAGGAGCGCGTTTGCTGGCGACAAAGAAAATTGCGCAATCATTTAATTACTTGCGTAACTCTTCTTAAGGTGATTGGTGCTCTGCATAGCCATTTGGGAGCCGGTAGAAGTCATCGAGTCGTTGAGCTTGCTCCGGGAGTAGAGAAGATTATGAAGAAAATTGGAAAGAATGCTTTTCGGAGTAACGTTCGTGATTTCTTCCAGCTAATAGATGATTGTTGGGGATTGAGCGCAATCACTTACGCAGAAGGTGCTTGCCATATTCACAATACTTTTCTCTTAGGATTGGCAAGGGTTATTTCTGATCACAGCGTTTTTTGGAAAGAAAGCGATCAAAAAATGTTTATTGAGGCGTCGCTTGCAAGAAAATTAAAAAGTTTTCCGGTCCAAGATCCGACGGTGAGGCAACTTTCCAGCACTGGAGGGCAGGCCATGGGCTTGCTCTATCAGTTAATGGTTAATCATCTCAATAGGGGTAAAAGAAGTCGTCGCTTGAAGCCACGAAGAGTCCGCTCTTAACTCCTAAAAAAAGTCGTCGAAGAATAAACTTCGACGGCTTTTCTTTTCCACATGGGGTTTTTTAATTTTTTAAGGTATAATAAACAAATAAAATGTTTTTAAACTTTGAAAGAACAAAAGAGTTGCTTTTGGATTATAAAATCCCTTTTTGTAGGTCAGCTTTAGTTTCTTCAAAAAAAAAAGCGATTAAAGAAGCAAAGAAAATTGGCTATCCTATTGTTCTTAAAATATATTCTTTAAGAGGAGAGCATAAAAGTGATAAGAGGGGGGTAATTGTAGACATTAGCGATAAAAAAGAATTAATACGAGCCTTTAATAAACTAAGCAAATTGAGAAACGACGGTTTTTTAATCCAGGAATTTATTTCTGGCAGAGAGTTAATCGTTGGTATGAAAAAAGACAATCAGTTTGGCCCAGTTTTGGTTTTTGGACTAGGAGGAATTTTCACAGAGATAATGAACGATATAAGCTTGAGAATAGCACCTTTAACCAAGAAGGAAGTTTTGGAAATGATTAAAGAAACAAAAGTGTATCAAATATTAAAAGGAGCAAGAGGCGAGGACATTTTAGACATCAAGGGTTTGGTTGATTTAATAATGTCACTTTCAGAAATGTCTTTAAAGGAAAATATTTCAGAAGTTGATTTTAACCCAGTTATTATTAATAAAAAAGGAGTATTTATCGTGGATGCTCGTATTTTTAATGAATAAAATTTTGAATCCAAAAACAATAGCGGTTATAGGGGCTAAATCAGACAAAGGGTCTGTTGGTTGGGGTTTAATGAAAAACGTTTTGTCAGGAACAGGAAACGCAAAAATTTTTGCCATTAATCCAAACAGAAAAAAGGTTATGGGGGTTCCTTGTTTACCGTCAGTGAAATCCGTGAAAGAAGAAATTGATTTAGCAATTATTGCTGTTCCGGCCCAAATAGTGCCAACTGTCGTGGAAGAATGTTGTGAAAAAAAAGTTAGTGGTATCGTTGTTATTTCAGCTGGTTTTTCCGAAGTTGGTTCTCAAGGCAAAGTCCTTCAAGAGAAAATTAAAAAAATGGCCGAAAAGGCAAACATTCCTTTAATCGGGCCAAATTGCTTAGGAGTTATTAGACCATCAGTTTCTTTAAATGCTTCTTTTGCGCCTAGCACTCCTAAAGCTGGTGGCATTGCTTTTGTTTCTCAATCCGGAGCTCTTTTAGATTCCGTTATTGATAGGTCAGAAATAGAAAATTATGGTTTTTCAACGATTATTTCTTCGGGAAACCAAGCCGTTCTTTCAGTTAGCGATTATTTGGAGTGGTTAGAGAAGGACAATGAAACAAGGGTTATTTGTTTGTATATAGAGGGGATAAAAGATGGAAAAAGGTTTATGGAAACAGCAAAAAGAATTTCTAGAAAAAAACCAATTTTGGTTGTAAAAGGAGGGAAAACAGAAATGTCTCGTAAAGCCATTTCTAGTCATACAGCATCTTTAGCTGGCGATTATTTAGTTTTCCAAACAGCTTTCAAGCAATCTAATATTATAGAGGTTGAAACAATTGAAGAACTTTTTTCTAAAGCTAAGGCAATTGATTGGCAGCCGAGATGTAAAAATAAAGTGGCTGTTTTAACTAACGGAGGAGGAGCCGGAGTTTTACTAAGTGATTATTTAAACGATGTCGGGGTTGAGCTTGCTTTCCCCCCGGTGGATATTATTGGCGATGCAACATCAGAAGATTACCGGAAAAATATTGAGAAAGTTTTAAAAAACAAAAAAACTTCGGCGTTATTAGTGGTTCAAACCGTTCAAATAATGACTGAAGTAGAAAAGAATGCTAAAATTATAATAGATATTAAAAAAAATTGGCCAAATAAACCAGTGCTTTGTTCCTTTTTAGGAGGTGCATCAGTAAAAAAAGCAATTAGTATATTAGAAAAAAATAAAGTTCCTAATTATAATGATTTAAAAAAAATGGCTCAAGCAATTAGCTCATTAATTAATTAAAAATATGTTTAAGAAATCTAAGTATATATTATGGTATCGCCAAATTAATTCCAAGGATGGTCTTTTAGTTGGTGGGAAAAATGCTTCTTTGGGGGAGATGTTTACTCAATTAACTAAAAAAGGGGTTAGCCTTCCTGACGGTTTTGCTTTGACTTCTAAGTCTTTTTGGTATTTTTTGAAAGAAAATAAAATTGATAAAGAAATTGAAAATTTATTTGCTGATTTTGATCCTAAGGATATTGATAGTTTGATTAAAACCGGGAAAGCGGTTAGGTCTTTGATTATGAAATCAGAAATTCCAGCTGATTTAAAAAAGAAAATTATTAGATCTTACAAAAAACTATCTGGTAAATACAATCAAAAAGAAACCGATGTCGCGGTAAGATCTTCGGCAACAGCTGAGGATTTGGCTACAGCCAGTTTTGCTGGTCAAATGGAAACTTTTCTTAATGTAAAAGGGGAGGAGCAATTATTCAAAGCCATCAAGGGTTGCATTGCTTCTTTATTTACTGATAGAGCAATTGCCTATAGAGAAGAAAAAGGATTTGATCATTTAAAAATTGCTTTATCGGTTGGGGTTCAAAAAATGATTAGGAGTGATTTGGGTAGCTCTGGGGTAATGTTTACTCTAGACACTGAAACTGGATTTGAAAAAGTAGTTTCTATTAATTCTATTTGGGGAATAGGAGAACTAATTGTTAAAGGGAAAATTACCCCAGATGAGTTTTATGTTTTTAAGCCAACTAATGCCATTATTTTAAAAAACCTTGGAAGAAAAACTAAAAAGTATACTTATGCCAAAGAAGGAGGACTAAAAGAGGAAAAAGTAAAAGACAAGGATCAGTTAAGATTTTCTATAACTGATGATGATATTTTGACTTTAGCTAAATGGGCTCAACAAATAGAAGAACATTATGGTAAGCATCAAGATATTGAATGGGCAAAAGATGGAAAAACAGGAGAATTGTTTATTGTTCAGGCCAGACCAGAAACGGTTCATGCTCCCAATAAAGGAAGAAGCTATAAAGAGTATAAAGTAAAAAGCACGAAGGACCCAATTATTACCGGTATTGCTGTTGGTGATAAAATTGGCGTTGGTAAAGTAAGAGTTATTTCTGATGTTTCTAAAATTAATCAATTTAAAAAAGGAGAGGTTTTAGTAACTAAAATGACTGATCCTGATTGGGTGCCGATAATGAGATTAGCTTCAGCTATTGTCACAGATGAAGGGGGTAAAACTGCTCACGCGGCTATTGTCAGCAGAGAACTGGGCATTCCAGCTATTGTTGGCACTCAAATAGCTACCAAGGAGCTTAAAAGCGGACAAAAAGTAACAGTTGACTGCACTCAGGGGCTTAAGGGAAGAGTTTTTGAAGGAGAGGTTCCTTACAAGGTAAAGGAATATGATTTAAAGAAAATTCCAAAATTAAAAACTAAAATAATGCTTAATATTGGTGCTCCGGAGGTTGCTTTTAAATCGTCTTTTCTTCCGGTAAGCGGGGTTGGTTTGGCTAGAGAAGAATTTATTATCGCTGAAAAGATAAAAATTCATCCTTTGGCGTTGTATCATTTTAAAGAGTTAAAAGATAAGAAGCTTAAGAAAAAAATAGAAAAATTAACAGTTGAACATAAAGATAAAAAACAATTCTTTATTAAAGAACTAGCCGAAGGAATTGCTCAAATTGCGGCTGCTTTTTATCCCAATGAAGTTATTGTTAGGTTTTCTGATTTCAAAACTAATGAGTATCGAAATCTAATCGGTGGAGAATTATATGAATCAGAAGAGGCCAATCCAATGCTTGGTTTTCGAGGAGCTTCTCGTTATCTTGATGAGCAGTTTCAGTCAGCTTTTAAAATGGAGTGTCAAGCCATTAAAAGAGTAAAAGAAGATTTTGGTTTGCATAACGTTACCGTTATGGTGCCTTTTTGTCGAACAGTTGAAGAAGGAGAAAAAGTAAGAAAGTTAATTGAGAAATTTGGTCTTAAAGATTTAAATGTTTATGTGATGTGTGAGATTCCTTCAAATGTAATGATGGCCGATGAATTTTTAGAAATATTTGATGGCATGTCTATTGGTAGTAATGATCTAACACAACTTTCTTTAGGAGTAGATAGAGACAATGCTAAAATTGCTCATATGACCAATGAAATGGATCCAACAGTGACTAAAATGATTGCTAAAGTAATTAGTGCTTGTCAAAAGAAGAATAAATATGTAGGAATTTGTGGTCAGGGACCATCAGACATGCCAGAGTTTGCCGAGTTCTTGCAAAAGAAAGGAATTGAAAGTATGTCTTTGAACCCAGATACAATCATTAAAACAATAATGAGCTTGTCTAAAAATGTTTGATGTAATCACTTTTGGTTCTGGAACTTGGGATATTTTTCTTGAGTTGGATGATCCAGATATAATTAAGAATAAAAAGTTTATTGCCAAAAAGGGAATTTGCTTTAATATTGGCTCTAAAATAGATGTAGAGGGAGTTGAATTTACTTCTGGGGGCGGCGGTACTAATACAGCGGTGACTTTTAGAAAGCAGGGGCTAAAAACTGCTTTTGCTGGTGCGGTTGGAAATGACATTTCTGGAAAAGAAATTATTGAAAGATTAAAGAAATTAAAAATAAATACAAGTTTGATTTCTAAGATTAAAGATAAACCAACTAATCATTCAATTATTTTAGATACTGGAACAGAAAGAACTATTTTAGCTTACAGGGGTGCCTCTGAAGAATTGGGCATTCCTTGGAAGAAACTAAAGAGTAAATGGTTCTATTTAGCACCTTTGTCTGGCAATCTAGCTAAAGAAACTAAAAAGATTATTGATTTTGCTAGAGTAAATGAGATTAAAATTGCTTTTAATCCTAGTAGTTCACAATTGGATTTAATGGAAATAGAAGATGTAATTGAAAAAGTAGACGTTTTAATTTTAAATCAAGAAGAAGCCTCAATGTTAACTAAAATTCCATACACGCAAGAAAAGAAAATCTTTAAACAAATAGATAGAATGTGTCCGGGGATTGCTATTATGACCAAAGGTGATGATGGGGTTGCTGTTTCAGACGGAACTTTTCTTTATCGGGCAAAGCCTGGTAGAATAAAAGTAGTGGATAAAACTGGGGCGGGTGATTCTTTTGGTTCAGGTTTTGTTTCTGGTCTAATTAGATTTGATGATATCGAAAAAGCCATTCAATTAGCAATGGCTAACGCTAACTCTTGCTTAAGCAAAAGAGGAGCAAAAAATGGATTATTATCTAAAGCTAATAGTTTTAAAAATATTAAAATTAAAAAAAGAAATTTATAATATGTAATATAATATGTTATGTAATATAATATGTTATGTAATATAATATGTTATGTAATATAATATGTTATG
>CAYMZK010000003.1:85533-132629 GCA_964394985.1 uncultured Candidatus Saccharibacteria bacterium
TAATATAATATAATGCTCATATAATAATAAACCAGTAAAAATAATCACCAAATTACACCGATTGACCGGTCAATCGGTACAAAACAAATGGGAGTATTTTATTTAAACAATTTGCCTAAGGAGAAAAGGATTCAAATGATAGCTGAGTTTTATGATGTTATAGACTTTTTAAGAGACAGAAAAGAGACACGTTTATTTTTAAAAGATTTGTTAACAGGAGACGAAATTGCTAGTTTAATGAGAAGAATAGAGATTGCCGTGCTTTTAAAAGCCGGATTTAGTCGAGAAAAAATTAAAGAAATTCTAAAAACTAGTAATGATAAAATAAATAAAGTTCAAAAAGTTTTAACGAGCGAAGAAAGGGGAGCTGGGTATAACTTAATTATTGAGAGGCTTCTCAATAAAAGAAAAGAAAGAATAAAAAGAATAAAAAAAACAAGAAGAGATCAATCTTTAAGCAAAAGAATTAAAAGGAATCATTATGGTATTTTCTTACTAGAAAATTTGTTAGATGATGTTTTTGATAATTTAAAGAACGAAGAAAAAAAACAAAAAGACGTATTGTTATTTACGCCTTCTTTTATAGATCAATCTTTTAAAATAAAAAATAAGGGAATAAAAAAGAAAAAGAAGGCAACATCAAAAACAAGGCGCAAACCGACTGACCGGTCAGTCGGTTTGAGGTGATATGAGAAATATTTTTATAAATCTAATAATTAGTATAATAAAAACATAAATTTTAAAAAGCAGCCGTTAAAAAGAAGAAGCTATGAAAAACATCTTTAAAAAAGCAAAAGAAGGGAAATATGCTATTGGTCAATTTAATTTTTCTACCTTAGAGCAGTTAAGGGGGATTTTAGTAGCTAGCAAGGGATTGCCAATTATTCTTGGGACTTCAGAAGGAGAGCTTAATTACTTAGGTCTAGAAGAGACAATTGCTTTAGTTGAAATATCTAAAAGAAAGTACAACTCAAAAGCTTTTTTACATCTTGATCATGGCAAGGATGTTAATTTAATTAAGAAGTGTATTGATTATGGCTTTTCTTCTGTTCATTTTGATGGATCTCACTTACCCCTTGAAAAAAATAGAGAATATGCTAAAAATATAGTAAAGTATGCTCACAAAAAGGGAGTTTTAGTTGAAGGAGAAATAGAATCCATCGGTAGTAAAAAGAAAGCTTCTCTGGAGGATTTAAAAGACTTTGTTGATCAAACAAAAGTAGATAGCTTGGCAATAAATATTGGTAATGTTCATGGAATCAAAAAAGTTAAACTAGATTTCAAAAGATTAAAAGAGGCTGACGTTGATGCTTTTCTTGTTCTTCATGGCGGGTCAGGAATTTCTGATCGCGATATTAAAAAAGCTATTAAGTTAGGAATTGTTAAGATTAATATTAACAGCGAATTAAGAAAGGCTTGGAAAGATGAGTTGGTCAAAGTACTCAAAAAGAAAGAAATAAAGCCATATAAGCTTTTGCCCAATTGTCAAAAATCTATTGAAAAAAAGGTCGTTAAGAAGATAAAATTATTTGGTATTAAAAAGCAATGAATAAAGAGAATTTTTTAATAATAGTGGTTGGTGTTTCTGTTTTGATTATTATAATTTTGTTAGCTATTTTTCTTCCAAGAAATGTAGAAAGCATTAGTATTATTACGGATAAAATAAATTATAGCTCTGGAGATTCTTTAAAGATTAAGATAGAGAATAATTCTTTAAAAGATATTTGTTTTTCTTCTTGTTATCCTTATTATTTCGAAAAGAAGGGAGATCAATGGAAAGATTATAAATATCAGGAATGCTCAAAACAAGATATTATTGAAACTTGTATTAATCCGGGCAAGGTAAAAGCTTTTGAAATGGAAGTTCCTTCCCTAGAAGAAGGTAGTCACCGAATCGTTCTTCCAATATGTACTGATTGTCAAACTGGAAGAAACTTTCAAGAAAACAAAAGATATTATTCCAACGAGATAATTATTAAATAAAACGATACCTATATTAATTTTTATCGTATAATATAGTATTGAGTGTTTGTATTATGAAAATTATACAAGAACATAATAAATGTATTGGTTGTGGGACTTGTGCTGCGGTTTGTCCCAAGTATTGGGAAATAGGCGATGATGGCAAGGCCAAACCAATTGGAGCCAAAAAAGAAGGCTCTAACTATCAATTAGAAGTTAAAGATGCTGGTTGCAATCAAGAGGCAGCAGATTCTTGTCCAGTAAAATGTATTAAATTAGAAAAATAATTATGATTAGTTTAAAAGTGGAAAAAAGAGAAGCTACCGGAAAAAAATTAAAAAATCTAAGAGAAGAAGGTATTTTGCCGGCTATTTTGTATGGACCGGAAATTGAAAACATTAATATTCAATTAGACGTCAAAACTTTTAATCAGGTTCATAAAGAAGCAGGGGAAAGTACTCTTATTTCTTTAGTCCTAGAAGATAAAGAATATCCTGTTCTTATCCAGGATGTAAGGTATAATCCAGTTACAGAGGATGTTATTCATGTAGATTTTTATCAGCCAATTCTTACCGAAGAGGTTGAGGCTACGGTTGCTCTTGTTTTTGAAGGAGAGGCTCCAGCCGTTAAGGATCTAGGAGGAACCTTAGTAAAAGAGATTCAAGAAATAGATGTTAAGGCTTTACCTCAAGATCTTCCTCATGAAATTACAGTTGATGTTAGCAATTTAAAGACTTTTGATGATGAAATTTTAGTCAAAGATTTAAAAGTCGCTGACAATGTTAATCTTTTAAGAGAGCCAGAGGAGGTTATTGCCTTGGTTGTTCCAGCTGAAGATGTTGAGTCTGAACTAGAAAAACCAATTGAAGAGGAAGAAGAAGTTGAAGTTGAAGGAGAAAAAGAAGAAGTTGAAGAAACTGAAGAAGAAACCAAGCCCACTGAATCAGGTGAAACTAAAGAGGAATGATAAAGAAATTAATTATATCCCTATTATTTATTAGTTTGCTTTTACCGACTTTTTCTTTGGCCGAAAGCTTAGAAGAAACTTGTAATTTAGATAAAATTGAAAGCTATTGTAAAAGTTCAAGTGAAAGTGAATGTCGTTCTTTACTTGAAAAATGTGAAAAATATTATAGCGATCAAAGTAAGGAAATAGGGGAAAACTTAAATAGAACCGAAGAAGAAAAAGACACCTTAGAAAGAAAAATCTATAGCTTGAATCGAAAGATTAAAAATTTAAACTATCAAATTAGTCAAAGCAATTTAATAATTAAAGATTTGGGATATCAGATAAAAGACACTCAGGATTCAATTGGCGTTACTGCTTTAAAAATAGAAGAGTCCAAGAAGAAACTGGCTAAAGTTTTAAGATCTATCTATGAAGAAGATCAAAAGCCAGAAATAGAAGTTATTTTATCTGGTGATTCTTTATCCGCTTTTTTTAATAATTTGGCTAGTTTAGAAATTTTAAATACTAAAAACAAAGAGTTACTTCAAAATATTAGAAGCTTAAAACAAACACTAGAAGATCAACATTACTCTTTGGGAGAAGAAAAAGATGATTTAGAAAAAATGGTAGAAATCCAAACAAGCCAGTATAGACAGAATGCTGTTACTAAAAAAGAACAAGAGTATTATTTACAAATGACTGAGATAGAATACCAAAGACAGCTGACTGAAAAAAAAGCAGTTGATGAAATAGCTTCCGAGATTAGATCTAGATTATTTGAATTGGCTGGTGTGGCTGATAGCAAAGCGCCAACCTTTGAAGAGGCTTATGAGATAGCCAAATATGTAGAAGGCATTACCGGTGTCAGGCCCGCTTTCTTATTAGCAGTTTTAACCCAAGAATCTAATTTGGGCAAAAATGTGGGCCAATGTTATTTAAAGAACGCTAATACCGGAGCCGGCATTATTATTAAATCCGGTGCTAATGTCTCTAGAGTAATGAAGCCAACTAGAGATGTTAACCCCTTCATTATTATTACTAAAGAATTGGGAAGAGATCCTTTTGAAACGTCGGTTTCCTGTCCAATGAGTTATGGTTGGGGGGGAGCTATGGGTCCAGCTCAATTTATTCCTAAAACATGGATGGGTTATAGAGATCGATTGGCTGATATTCTAGGAAGGCCAGCTGATCCGTGGGGGATTAAAGACTCATTTTTAGCTTCAGGACTCTACCTTTCAGATTATGGAGCTAAGAAACAAACATATGAAGGAGAGTTTAATGCCGCCTTAAGTTATTTTGCTGGACCTGGCTGGTATTCATCTAGCTACAAGAGTGTTTATCAAAGAGACTATGGCTATCCAATTATGGCGATAACTAAACGTTACGAATCAGATATTGTAAAGATTAAATAAATATGTTAAAATACCTTTATTATGGCTAAGAAAGATATACATCCAAAATATTATAAAGCAAAAGTTACTTGTGCCTGTGGTAACATTTTTGAGGTTGGAGCAACTAAAGAACATATTGATGTAGAGATCTGCTCTAAATGTCATCCTTTCTATACTGGCAAAGAAAAGATTGTTGATACTATGGGAAGAGTAGAGAAGTTTAAGAAGAGATTGGAAAAATCAAAAAAGAAGTCAAGTAAGACTAAGTAAATGCCTTCTATTAAAGAAATAGAAAAGGAGTATAAAGAGATTATTAACCAGCTCAGTGATCCTGAGTTGGTTTCTGATTGGCCCGCCAGCAACAGCTCTGGCTCAGCCAGTGCGGGCTGGGAAAAGTTTGAAGATCTTTCCAGAAGAAAAAAGGAATTAGATGAAATTATAGAAAAGAATAAAGAATTAAAAGAAATAGAAAAAAGAATAACTGAGAATAAAACTATTTTAAGCGCTCCGGAAGATCTTGAGCTAGGATCTTTGGCCGAGGAAGAATTAATCCAGCTACAAGAAGAAAAAGCGAAATTAGAAAAAGAACTAGAAGACCTTTTGAAGGGAAGCGATGAAACGGAAAAACCAATGTCAGCTATTGTTGAAATCAGAGCTGGAACTGGGGGAGACGAAGCCGCTTTATTTGCCAGCGATCTATATAATATGTATTCTAAATATGCTAGTGCTCGAGGATGGAAAGAGAAGGTTTTAGATCTCCACTCTATTGGTATTGGGGGAATAAAAGAAATAGTTTTTGAGCTAAAGGGCGATGTTTATAGATTTATGAAAAATGAAGCCGGGGTTCATAGAGTTCAAAGAATTCCAGAAACCGAAAAGTCCGGTAGAGTTCATACTTCAACAGCAACTGTTGCTGTTTTGCCCAGGCCAAAATCTACTCAAATGAAGATTAAAACCGATGAATTAAAAATAGATTATTTTAGATCTTCTGGACCGGGTGGTCAAAATGTTAACAAAAGAGAGACAGCGGTAAGAATTACTCATAAACCAACTGGCATGGTGGTTAGTTCTCAAAATGAGAGAAATCAATTGGCTAACAAAGAAAATGCTATGGCTATTTTGTCTGCTCGTCTTTTGGAGAAACAGCAAGAAGAAGAGATAGCTAAGCTAGGAGGAAAAAGAAAAGAGCAAGTCGGAGGAGCAAAGAGGTCAGAGAAGATAAGGACTTATAATTTTCCTCAAGACAGAGTTACTGATCATAGGATCAAAAAGTCTTGGCATAATATTGAAGATATTATGGCGGGGGATTTAGACAAGATTATTGAAACTCTTTTAGCTTCGAAAGATAAGTTTTAGGAATCATTTTTTTAATTCACTTTTTGGGGATTTTGTGGTATATTGAGGTAATGGTGGAAGCGGTTGCAAAAAATAAGACAAAAGAAATGAACTTTGCCGTAGATGGGGGAGTTAGGGTTAGATTTGCTCCTTCTCCCACGGGATTTTTTCATATTGGAAGTGCTAGAACAGCGCTTTTTAACTATTTATTTAGTAAAAAAAACAAAGGAGCTTTTGTTTTGAGAATAGAAGATACCGATAAAGAAAGATCTAAAAAAGAGTTTGAAGAAGATATCATTGAAAGTTTAAAATGGCTAGGAATTGAAATTGATGAAGGGCCATATCGTCAAAGCGAGAGAAAGGAAGTATATAAAGAATATATTAAGAGTTTAATAGATCAAGATAAAGCTTATTACTGTTTCTGTACACCCGAAGAGCTTGAAGCTAAGCGTCAGGATCAAATGAGCAGGGGAGAAGCTCCTAAATACGACGGTAAATGTTCTAAGATACTCAAAGAAAAAGCTGAGGAAAGGATTAAAAGAGGGGAGAGCTTTGTTATTAGATTTAGAGTAACTCCTAAAAAGATTGCTTTTGATGATTTAATTAGAGGAAAAGTAGAGTTTGATGCCGGATTATTAGGAGACATAACTATTGCCAAGGATTTAGATACTCCGTTGTATAATTTAGCAGTAGTTATTGATGATAATGATATGGGAATAACCCATATTATTAGGGGAGAGGACTTAATGCCCAATACTCCTAAGCAAGTTCTAATTCAAGAGGCTCTTGGTTTTTCTGAAGTTAAATATGGACATTTACCCTTAATCTTAGGTCCGGATAGAAGCAAGTTGAGTAAACGACATGGAGCCACATCTTTAAGAGAGTACCGAGACTTAGGTTATTTACCAGAAGCTTTGATTAATTTCTTGGCTTTTTTAGGATGGAATCCTGGAACAGAAAAAGAAATATTTTCTTTAAAAGACTTGATTAATGAATTTTCTTTAGAAAAGGTTCAGAAGTCCGGAGCAGTCTTTAATCAGGATAGGCTAGACTATATTAATGGCTACTATATCCGTCACAAGTCAACAGAAGAGATAACAAAGCTATCTATTCCTCATTTAGTTAAGGCTGGGCTGATTACGCCCTTAATTAAAGAAGAAAAAATTCCAGCAACTTTTGGTGGGTCAGTTTTATCATATAACTATAGAGTAAACGAGGCAGGGGAGGAGATAGATATAGAAAAGATGAAAAAGATAATTAGTTTATATCAAGAAAGAATGAAGATTGTTTCTGAAATTTCTGATTTAGTGGATTATTTTTTTAAAGAAAAATTAGAATATGAAAAAGAATTATTAGTCTGGAAGAAATCTGACTTAAAAGAAGTGGGGGAGTCGTTAGATTCTTTAATTAAGACATTGTCTAGCATAGAAATTTGGAATCTAAAAAACATTGAAAAAGAGCTCTTAGCTCTAGCCGACGAAAAAGGAGATAGGGGAAGCATTCTCTGGCCATTAAGAGTGGCTTTGAGTGGCAAAAAGGCCTCTGCTAGCCCTTTTGATATTGCAGAGGTCTTAGGACAAGAAAAAACAATAAAACGCCTTAAAATGGCTAAAAACAAGCTATGAAAAAGCTTTTAATATTTACGCTTTTAATACTTTTAAGCGCTCAACCGGTATTGGCGACTCATGCTCCTGACAATATAGAGGAGGCCGAAGGGCTTTTATACAAGATAGTTAGAGGAATACCAGGTGGTCTAAAGTCGGCTTGGGGAGAAGCGGTAAATATTTTTTATAAGCTTTGGAATTGGATTAAGAGTAAATTTGGATTTATTGGAGAAGGGGCTTGGGAGATATTAGGTAGAGAAGTTGAAAAGAAAAAACCAGTTATCAAAGAAGAATTTCAAAAAGAGCTAGATGAGATGAAAGAAGATGTCCCTAAAACTACTAAATCTCTTTGGGAGAGATTAAAAGATCTTATTAGATAAGGCTTTTCCCCTTGACATCCCCCTGGGGGAGCATGATATCATGTAGATAAGGAATGTCGCACAATAGCGGTAAAGCGAAACATAAGAACACTATTTTAATAAACCCCTATTTTTATGAAAAAATCAACAAAGCCCATAATTAAGCATATCCCGGATTTTTTAGATTATTGTGAGGTTGAAAAAGGATTATCTAATAAAACTCAGATGAACTATCAGCGTTATTTAAATAAATTTGCCGGCTGGTTAAAAAAAGAAAACAAAGAAAACACTAAGCCACATCAACTCACTGCTGATGATATTTGGAATTATAGATTATATCTTTCCAGAGGTCAGTCTTTAAAGAAAATAACCCAAAACTATTATTTGATAGCCCTGAGGGCCCTTTTAAGCTATTTTTCTTCAAAAGACATAGTATCGCTACCATCAGATAAGATACAGCTTTCTAAAGACTCTAAGAAGGAAAAAGTTGTAAAGTTTTTAACTTTAGAACAAATAAAGAAGCTTCTAGACTCTCCTAATACTAAATCTATTGAAGGTTTAAGAAATAAAGCTATTTTAGAAACCTTATTTTCTACTGGATTAAGAATAGCTGAATTAGTTTCTTTAAACCGAGATCAATTTGATAATATTAAAAATAAAGAAGAACTTGAATTAAGTGTTATTGGTAAGGGAGAATATCCAAGAACTGTTTATTTTTCTAAAAGATCTTTGTCTTGGTTAAAGAGATATTTAGATGCTCGAAATGACAAAGAGAAAGCTTTATTTATAAATTATAAAAGCAGAAAAGATGCTGACAGAAGGCTTAGCCCTAGATCTATTGAAAGAATTGTTAAAAATTCAGCCATAAAGGCTGGAGCTCCTATTTTTACAACCCCTCACACATTAAGACACAGTATGGCCACAGACCTTTTATCTCAAGGAGTTGATTTAAGAACTATTCAAGAATTTCTTGGGCACAGAAGCATTACTAGTACTCAAATATATACGCATGTTACCAATAAGAGGCTAAAAGAAGTGCATAAAAAATTTCATAGTTTAGGAGAAGACTAGTTTTCCCCTATCTCTCCAGTCATCAGTAGAATAAATGTCGCACAATATTATAAGCAAAAAGCGCGTCCCCAATACGCGCTTTTTTCAATGTCTTAATAGTCTTCCTCATCATACTCTCTTTCGTCATCTCCTTCAAGATCTGTAAACTCTTCGAATTCATCCCATCCACTCTCATCTAATTCTATATCTTCAAAATAATTGAAGTATTTCATAAGCATATATTAATTTGTTAAGTTGCTATTAAAATCAATATACACTATCTAGAAACTAAGTCAAGCCTATTTTTCCACAAAGATGGTTTGAGTTGGATAAGCAAATTCTATATTTTCTTTTTCAAAAGATTCTTTAATGGCTAAATTGATTTCTTGTTGAGCATCCATATACTCGTTGTAATCGTTGCTTTTTAGGTAGTAGACTACTTCAAAATTCAAACTAAAGTCGCCGAAAGATTTGAAGTGAGCTCTATCAAATTCAGTTTTGCCTGTTTTATTAATAGCTTCTTCTATTAATTTCGGAATCTTTTTTACTTTATCTAATTTGGTATTATAAGTTACTCCCAAACTAAACTGCACTCGCCTCTTATCCATTTTTTTGTAGTTATTGACTCTAGTAGAAGTAAGTTCTTGATTAGAAATAACTATTTCTTCGCCTTGAAGTGCTTGAATTCTAGTAGATTTAATACCAATTTTAGTAACTACTCCCATGTCTTTCCCAACAATAATAAAGTCCCCTATTTCAAATGGCTTGTCAAAGTAAATAGAAAATGAAGAAAAGATATCGCTTAAAATACTTTGAAGAGCAAAGGCAATGGCTAATCCTCCAATACCTAATCCGGCAACTAAGGCTGATATGTTATATCCTAAATTTTGTAGAATAATTACTCCGGCTAATATCCACAAGACTCCTTTTGTAAATTTCTTGGATAAATTAATTATAGAAGGATCAAAATTCTTTTCATCAGCTCTTTTTTTATTGGCTACTTTTTGAAAACCAAAATCAACCAGTCTCTGGACCGCTTTAACGGCGTAATAAGCAACGGCAATAAGAATTAGGATAGATACCCCCTTCCCTATTATTTCCGGCAAGGAAAGAAATTGTATGGCGATATATATAGATATAAAAAAGTATAGTGGCCAATGTATAGCTTGAATTGAGATAATAAGAATATCGTCAATTTCTACTTTAGTCTTTTTAGCTAATTTCTTTAAATTGTGTAGAACGCTATACTTAAATATCTTTAGGATAATCATTGATAAAATAAAAACACCTAAAGCAATTAAGTATTGTTTTAAGCTATTGCCCAAAACGGTGTATTGTAATACTTCACTTTCCAATATTTGGTTTATGTAATTGAGTATTTGATTCATTATTTGTATTATAGCAAAGGTTAAAAACAACCGCAAATTATTCCTCGCTCTGTATCAATTCCTATGAGATCCTCTGTTTTTAGAAAGGGGCTTTTGTGATTTAAGTGCGAAATAAATAAAATATTCTTTTAAATAATTTGGATCAGTATTATAGCTATTTTCTCCTAAGAATAAGTCACAAAGAACCTCTCTTAATCTAAAAAGCTCTCTACTGGGTCTTTGGTCAATTGTTAAGTCTATTAATTCTAATATTCTCCAGAGGGTATTTCTTTTATTTTCTTCATGTCCTTCCTCGTTCCAATAAATTACTCGATTTACTTCCGATCCAACATTGCCCATTTGCTGATTAAATGTTAGTTTTTTCCACTTTTCTTTATCCATTTAGTTCAATTAACTTGTTAATGACTTCTTTAATCCTTGTTCTTATTTTTTTATCTTCTACATCTAAAGAACGATTATTTTGAAGAGGGCGAATGTTAATTAGAGAGCTAAAAACAATTCTTTTTTCTGCTGGATTATCCGGGTAAATATTTATACCCCAAACATCTTCTTGATTTGAGCCATCTTTTATTAAGAGCTCATTGGCGTCTGCGTGCAGTTCTCCGCCAATAGCAATTACTCTCCTTTTTATATCCACAACAGCTTTTACCATATCTCCATAGTTTTCTTTGGCAATTTCTTCTAACTTTTCTCTATTTATTTTTTCTTTTATTATCTTTATGTTCATCTTCATTGGTGAGTTTTATTTAATCTTAAATTTCTTTTTATGAATACTTTCTAAGAATTCAATAGTACTTGTAACAGATGGATTGTCGGTAATTTTTAAAATCAATCTATCCTCGTATTTATTCAGTAATGGAGTTAAAAATTCATCTCCCCAAGATGGAGAAAAAGTAGAAACTCCCCTAAAGTCTAATTCAATTTTTTCATCTTTTTTTATATCTCTTAACAATGACTGACAAGCCAAAAAAGCCTCTTTTCCTGCTTGGCGAGACAAAAGTATGTCTCCAAATTTTTCTAATTTAATAATCATATATTTTAATAGTTAATTATCGCTAAACAACCTTTTATATTTTCAGAAACTTCTTTTATATTGATATTTGAATTATTTCTTTTCAGAATTAATTCAGCATTTCCTGTTTGAAATTTTAAGCCAATTGGATTTTCTGAGATAATTTTTCTGACATATTTTAAGCCATTTCCTCTGGCTTCCGGCTTTCTACCCGAAACTACTTCTGTAAAAGCAACCAGTAGTGCTTCTTCGTGATTTTCAAGTTCTGGCTTTACTTTTTTAAGAGTTGTTAAAATACCCACCCCCCTATCTGCTAAAACAATTTCTTTTTTATTTAAGTTGTATCCGAAGAATATCCCTGAAATATTTGGCCATTGACCTAAGTTATGGTCAAAAGAGTTATTTCCAATTTCGCCAGCCACCGAAGTTAATAGGGGCGCTAATTTTCCTCTTCTTTTTTCTAGTAATGTTCTCATTGTTGAAATTCTTCCTTGAAACATATTGCTAGTAGGACAATAGAAATCTTCTGGGAGATTTTTATCAGTAAACATCCAGTTTTTAGCAAGACCAAATAAATCTAGCTCTGTATTCTTTAGGTCTTTTTTAAAAACCACAAAATTGCGTCCCATTTTATGAGCCTTGATTTCTCCTCTTTTAATTTTGTTAAAAACAGCCACTCTGCTTATTTTCAACATTTTTGCTAATTCAGTTGTGGTATAAAAATCTTTTGGTTCCATATTGTTATGTTAACATATGTTAACTAAGTTTGTCAATAGTTAGTTAACTAACGCACATTTCGGACAAAAAGAAAAGAGTAGTAAAATAGTTAAAAAGTTAAAAATATTAACTATTGATAAACTACTTTCTTCTATGACAAGTTATAACATATTAATTCTTTTTCTTTAGATTCTAGAGCTGTTTCATTTATGTTAATAACTGAATTATTTATTTGCCAAATCTTCTTTGACGCTTGTCATATTCCTCTAAGGCTTTATCTATATCCTTTTTAGTAAACTCCGGCCAGTATTTATTAGGAAAATAAAGTTCACTATAAGCTGATTGCCAGGTTAAAAAATTAGAGAGGCGTTGTTCTCCGCTAGTTCTGATGATCAAATCAGGGTCAGGAGTTCCAGCTGTCCATAAATTATCTGAAACCAGTTTTTCGGTTATTTCAGAAGCCCCTTCTTTAATGATTTTTTTAATTGCTTGAATTATTTCCGGTCTGCCTCCATAAGAAATACAGAGATTTAATTGTCCCTTTTTGTTATTTTTAGTTTCTTTTTCAACCCATTCTATTTTCTTTTGAAGTTTTTTAGATAATTTTTCTTTTTGGCCGATAATTTTTACTCTAATATTTTTATCGTTTAGTTCTTGTATATTCTTTTTACTTAAAGAGTTTTCAAAAAGCTTCATTAGATAAGAAACTTCGGTTTTAGAGCGATTCCAGTTTTCGGTAGAGAAAAGGTATAAAGTGATAAATTTTACTCCTTTGCTAAAAATATATTTAGTTAACTCTCTTACATTATCTAATCCTTTTTTATGTCCAAAAATAGAAGGCTTTTTATTTTTTTTAGCCCATCTCCTATTGCCATCAACGATAATTCCCAAGTGATTTAACATATTTTTTTATTCTAACTTATTTTTTGACAAAAAGAAAGTCAGATTCTATTGTCTTTTCTTTTGGCAACAACCAAGGAGCTCTAAAACCAAAGAAGTACACTAACTTCATTATTGTTTTTGCCATTAAAGTTTTGATTAAAAAAAACCTTTTAACTTTCCTTCGATACTTTAAAAAATCAGGAAAGGTTTCTATTAACTTGTCGGCAGCATAAAACCCCCAAATAACTCCCCCGCCTGACCATGGCTTGGTTAGTCCGGCTGAATCTCCGCAAAGGGTAATATTTTTATCTTTAGGTAAAATAACTCCTTCTGGAATTATTTTTGATTTTGATTGAATTTTAATTTCGTTAACTTTAGCTATTTGACCGACTTCTAAACTATCTCCTCTTGGTATTTTCCAAGAAAAGCCGGTTTTGCAAGGCCAAACATCAACATAATTAGCTAAGGCTTTTTGAGGAATTATTTTTAAAGTTCCTAGTCTTAATTTAGGATTTTTTAGGTTTAGCTTTTTTCTAATTACAGAATGAGCTCCATCGCAACCAATTATTTTATCAAAAGAAACTGGTAGCTCTTCAATACTACTATTTAAAACTATCTTTACTCCTCTTTTTAAGGCTTCTTTTGCCAGTAGCTTGTCTAATTGGTCGTGATCAATAACAAAGAAGGGTTGAGAAAAGTTAACCTTTATTTTCTTTTTAGGAAAATGAATATTAACATAATCTATCCTGTTTTTAATCAAGTTTTTGCTTTCAGGAATAAAATTAATAATCTTTTGAGAAAACAAGCCGGAACAGATAATGTTTTTTCCTATTTCGTCTTTTCTTTCAAAGATAGTTATTTGATGTCCTTTAAGAACTAATTTGTTAGCCAAGTAAAGACCGTTAATACCACCGCCAATAATTGCAATTCGCATATTAAAAATTATAAAATTATAAAATTAAAAATTAGATTATGTATCCTATAGCAAAAGATAATAAGCAAAGAAGGAAAACAACTAGGGTCAAAATTAGGTCCTTTTTATGGAAATTGACAAATTTTATTATTTTTGCTAACATTCTAGTATAACTAATTATTTTATTTATTATGTCAACAAGTAAATCCGCAGGAGCAACTAAATTAGGAAGAGATTCTCAGCCAAAATATCTTGGTATTAAGCTTTATGCTGGACAAAAAACTCGTCCAGGAATGATTATTATTCGTCAAAGAGGTACAAAATATCTAGCTGGTAAAAATGTTAGAAAAGGAGCTGATGACACTCTATACGCTTTAAAAGAGGGGGTTATAAGATTTACTACTAAGAGAAAAACCAAATTTGACGGATCTCAGCGAGTAGCAAAAATTGTTAACGTAGAATAGCTCTTATAAATTCTCTAAATAAAGGATGAGGATTGATTGGCCTTGATTTAAATTCAGGATGAAATTGAGAAGCAACAAAGAAAGGATGATTTTTAATTTCAATAATCTCAACCAAGTCTTTTTCCGGGTTAATCCCGGCAACAACTAAGCCATTATCTTCTAGTTGTTTTCGGTATTGATTGTTTAGCTCGTAACGATGACGATGTCTTTCTGATATTAATTCTTTGCCGTAAGCTTGATAGCTTCTGGTGCCAGGCACTAATTGACAGTCATAGGCTCCTAGCCTCATTGTACCACCATACCTTTTTTCTTTTATTAAGGTTTTTTGTTCGGGCATAACATCAATGACTAATTCCTTATCATCGCAAAACTCGGCAGAGCTGGCATTAATGCCACAAACATTTTTGGCAAATTCAATGACTGATAATTGCATCCCTAAGCATAATCCTAGAAAAGGTATTTTATTCTCTCGGCAATATTGAATAGTTTTAATTTTTCCTTTCGTTCCCCTATTACCAAACCCTCCAGGGATAATGATGCCATCAAAATTATCTAATTCTTTTAATTTTTCTGGATTTTGTTCGTAGTCTTCAGCTGATAGCCATTTAATTTCTGACTTTCGGTTAAAATGATAACTAGCGTGTTTTATTGCCTCAATGACTGAAATATATGAATCAGTTAAAGTAAATTTGCCAGTTTCAAAATATTTACCAACGATACCTATTTTTACTGTTTCAGTAGCATTTTTGATTGTATCTACTAATTTACGCCAATCCTTTAGATCGTTATTACTTGGTTCTAATTCTAATTTTTCTAAAATGCGATTGCCAATATTTTCTTTTTCAAAGTTTAAAGGAACCTCATAAATGCTCTCAATATCTGGGGCAGAAATTACATCTTCAGGGTTAACATTGCAAAAAGTAGAGATTTTTTTCTTTCTAACTTCGTCTAAAGATACAGCCGATCGAGCCAAAATTATTTGAGGCTGGATGCCAGCCGAATTAAGAGTTCTAACGGCATATTGAGTTGGTTTAGTCTTCATTTCTCCTATTTTACTAGGGATTGGAAGATAACTGACTAAAACAAAAAGCACATCTTTAGGATGAGCTAGTTTTAACATTCGGGCTGCTTCTAAAAAAAGCATGTTTTGGTACTCGCCTACTGTTCCGCCAATTTCAATAAGGATAAAATCTGAATTAGTTTTCTCTCCTGCTCTTTTAATTCGATCAATAACTTCGTTAGGAATATCTGGAACCACCTCAACACACTTTCCCTTATATTCTAAATTTCTTTCTTTTCTAATAACTGATTCATAAACTCTTCCGGTGGTCATATAGTTACCGGAATAAATATTTTCATCTAAAAATCTTTCGTAGTTGCCAAGATCTTGGTCGCATTCAATGCCGTCATCGGTTACAAAAACTTCTCCATGCTCAACTGGGTTCATGGTGCCGGCATCAACATTAATGTAGGGGTCTATTTTAATTGCAGTTACTTTAAATCCTTTGCTTTTTAAGACTCTTCCGATAGAAGAAACTGCAATCCCCTTTCCGATGCCCGACATTACTCCTCCTGCAACAAAGATATACTTTTTCATTTTTCTTCGCTAATAATAACTTGGATTTCTGGTTCTAGATTGTGCTCTAATTTAATTTTTACTGGAAATTCTCCAGGTTCAGTTATTGGTTCTACTAAATCAATTTGGCTCTTTTTAACCTTAAAGCTCATCTCTTTTAATTGATCAGCTATTTTAGCTGCTGTGATGTGTTCAAATAATTGTCCTTCCTCTCCTATCTTAACAGGGATGATAACTTCCATGCCATCAATTTTACTAGCTGTTTCTTGAGCGCCCTTTAAGCTTTCGGCTTCTTCTTTTTCAATTATTTCTTTTTGCATTTCAAGCCACTTCATAGCTCGTTCATCAGCTATTTTAACCAAACCTTGGGGAAGCAAAGAGTTTCTGGCATAGCCATCCTTCACTTCTTTGACTTCATATTTTTTTCCAAGATCTTCAATGTCTTTTAATAAGATTACTTTCATAAATAAATTAAATGATTAATTTTATTTTATTCTAAATTATTTAATAAATAATATCAACCCCCTTTATTTTAATTCTTCGATTGCTCGATCTAATTGAGGGTCATATTTATTTTCCCAATCCTCTTCGGTTAACTCTACTTTGATGTCTGGTTCTAATCCTCTATCCATTATTTGGTCTCCGTTTGGAGTTAGCCACTTAGCTAAGGTTATTTTAATACTACTACCATCGGTTAATTGTCTTAAGGTTTGAACCGACCCTTTTCCAAAAGAAGTCTCCCCTATTAATTTAACATTTCTATTATCTCTAAGAGCCGAAGCTAATATTTCTGAAGCTGAAGCTGATCCTTGATTGATTAAAACTACTAATGGATAATTAGCAAAACTGGAATTTCCTATGGCTTTATATATCTCATCCTCTCTTTTGTTTCCAAAGTCTTCAATAACTACCACTTGGTCTCTTTCTAGAAACCAACCAGCGATGTCTTGCGCTCTTTCTAAATAGCCACCCGGATTATTTCTTAAATCAAGAACAATCTTATCAGCTGAACTATTTATTATTTCATAAGCAAGCTTGCCAAAATCTTTATCTGATTTTTCAGAAAAATGGTAAAGCTTGATGTGGGCAATGTTATTTTCTTTTAGCTCCCATTCCATCGAAGGAACTTTGATAACCGCTCTTTTAACGGTAAATTCTTTAATTTCAGACCAGCCATCCCTTATTACCCCTAAAGTAACCTCTGTTCCTTTTGGACCCCTAATTAAAGTAACAGCTTCTTCAATAATTATATCAGCCGTAGATTTATCATCTATCTTAATAATTTTATCTCCCGGTCTTAGGCCAGCTCTTTCAGCTGGAGTTCCTTCTAGGGGAGCAACTACTTGCAATTGTTCTTCTCTAATACCAATTTCCATACCTACTCCTTCAAATTCACCGGAAACATCTTCTAGAAAAGTAGTTGTTTCTTCTGGAGTAAAGAATGTGGTATATGGGTCTTGAAGCGAAGAAACCATTCCGGAAATAGCTCCATGAACTAGTTTTTTATGATCAATTTCTTTTGGGTTAACGTAAGTGTTTTCAAGAGTATCCCAAGCTTCCCATAAAAGAGACATGTCAACTTCTTCTGGTGGACAGTATTTGCAAACAACGCTGGTTTTTCCAACAAAAAGACCAGCCACAAAAACAGCAATAATTCCTATTAGTAATACTATATTTCTACTTTTCATTACTCTTAATATACCACGAAGAAAAAAACAAAACAACTCTGTTTTTTTGTGTTAGTAATAATTTATGTGGACCTAGCGAGATTTGAACTCGCAACCTCTTCTATGCCATAGAAGCGCGCTACCATTGCGCCATAGGCCCATGATAAATGGAAAGAGTAGAGAGGTGTTCTTCTCTACTCTTTTAATGATCTGCTAGCTTAAGAAGAATTTCTGTTAATTCAGAGGTAATGTCATCGCGACATTTTTTGGGAAAAGCTCTAACGGGTCCTATTTTAACAGTAATTTTTTTCCAAAATCGGGGGAAAGGAAATTTACCCTTATCTTCATCGTTTACCCAAAGAGTATTTGGGAAGAAGTCATCGGCCCCATCTATCCAAATAGGAAGAACTGGAACATTGATCTTTTCTATTAAAGTTCCTCCTCCTTGTTTTAGAACTCCTATTTCTTTCCCTTTTTGAGATTGGAGCTTATGCATAGACTTAAAGGTTCTCCCTCCCTCAAGAAAAAGAACCAGTTTTTGATTTAGTCTAAGGACTCTTCTCATCTTCATAAAAGCTCCAGTAATCTCTCTTTTATTTTTCCTGTTGATTTCAATCATCCGAGGCTGTATCCAGAACCAGTACCACCTTCCATAATTCTTTTTATCTGGAGCGTTCCATGGAACACCCTTTAGCGGGTGAAACAAGAAGTGCTTCCAGAAGATTAAAGAGACTAGTACCGGCTCAATTAAAGATGGATGATTCGGGGTAATTAATAGCCCCTTATCAAGTTTTTTGGGAATATTCTCTGAACCTTCAATTTTTATTCTTCTAAATAAGCGAAGAATACCGTAAACTGAAATTAAGAATACTCCAAAGGTATAAACAAAAACTATTACTCTAACTTTTATCCAAAATTCTTCTTTGACTTTCATTTTATCACCTCAATGTTAAAGAGCTAATTTTTAAAAATGTGCGCCCAGAGGGAATCGAACCCCCGACCCGCGGCTTAAAAGGCCGTTGCTCTACCTGGCTGAGCTATGGGCGCGTAAATTGATAGTAACACTTTTTAAGTTTAAAATCAACACTATAAGCCTTCTTCTTTTAGTTTTTTAAGAAGCTCTTTTTGTTTTTTAGAAAGTTTTTTAGGAGTATCAAGAATTAATTGAATATATAAATCTCCTCTGCCAAAACCGGAAAAATGTGGTATTCCCCTACTTTTTGACTTAATAATATCTCCGGACTTTGTTCCTGGAGAAATCTTTTCACTAAACTTATTTCCTTCAATATCATTTAAGGTTATCTTATCGCCTAAAACTGCTTGAGAAAAAGTAATAGGAACTGAAAGAATTAAATCATCTCCTCTTCTTTCAAATTTAGGATGTTTCTTAATTAAAATTCTAATATAGAGGTCTCCAGGTTCACCACCCTTTTTTCCGGCCTCTCCTTTGCCATGAATTTTGATAATCTGGCGAGAATCAACTCCAGCGGGAATATGAATTTCTATCTCCTCTTTTTCTCTTATTCTTCCTTCGCCTCTACAGACATTACAAGCTTTTTCTGGTTTTTGGCCTGCTCCCCCACATTCCGGACAAACACTCCATTTAGTAAAAGACCCTAAGAAAGTTCTTTTTATCTCTTGAACTTCTCCGGTGCCGCGACAAGAAACACATTCATTTAACTTAGCTCCGGGCTCGGCCCCCTTTCCTTGACAGCGAGAACAAACAACATACTTGTTCAAAGATATCTTTTTATTAATATCTTTAACTATATCTTCTAAAGAAAGCTCAATGTCTATTTGGATATTTTTCCCTTTTTTTATATTTTTTTTACTAGATTGTTCCCGTCCAAAAAAATCACTAAAAATACCCTCTAAGTCTTCTAGGTCAAATTCCATATTAGGCATTCCACTGCTACCCCAAGCCCAATTATTTGGATTTGGACCTTCGGTTGATCCAAATTGATCATATTGTTTTCGTTTTTCTTTGTTTGAAAGCACTTGATAAGCTTCGTTTATTTCTTTAAATTTCTTTTCGTCACCACCTTTATTGGGATGATGTTGATGGGCTAGTTTGTGGAAGGCTCTTTTAATTTCATCTTGAGAGGCGCTTTTGGATACTCCTAAGATTTTATAATAATTCTTCATAAGTTATTCTTCTTTTTTCTCTTCAGAGCTATTGTCTTTGTCTTCTGGTTTTTTTTCTGAAGATTGATTCTGTTGATTGTATAGTTCAGATCCTGCTTTTTGAACAGACTGAGAAGCTTCCTGGGTTTTAGCTTTAATTTCATCAAGGTCGTCAGAATCTTTAACCTTTTTTAGCTTTTCGATCTTTTCATTAATTTCTTTTTTAATTTCTTCACTTATTTTGTCTCCAGAATCTCGATTAGTTTTTTCCCAAGTATAGATTAAATTATCAGCAACATTTCTAGCTTCAATTAATTCTTTTTTCTTTTTATCTTCTTCGGCATGAGCTTCAGCTGCTTGTCTCATTTTATCTATTTCTTCTTGAGATATGCCGATAGAACCCTCAATTTTAATTGATTGACTTTTACCGCTAGCCTTATCTTTAGCTGAAACATTTAAGATTCCATTACTATCAATGTCAAAAGTAACTTCTACTTGAGGAACTCCTCTTGGAGCTGGTGGAATTCCATCTAGAATAAACTTTCCTAAAGTTTTATTGTCATGAGCCATTGGTCTTTCTCCTTGTAAAACATGAACTTCTACTGACGGTTGATTATCTACTGCTGTTGAAAAAGTTTGAGCTTTACTAGCCGGATAAATAGTGTTTTTGGGGATAAGGATGGTATTTACTCCTCCTAAGGTTTCAATTCCCAAAGACAATGGGGTGGCATCTAACAACAAAACCTCTTTGGCTTCGCCGGTGGTTATTCCAGCTTGAACAGCGGCTCCTAAAGCGACTACTTCGTCGGGGTTGATTGATTTATTTGGTTCTTTGTTAAAAAGATTTTTTACTGCTAATTGAATAGCTGGCATTCTGGTTTGACCTCCAACTAAAACAATCTCTTCAATATCTTTTGGTTCTAGATTAGCGTCTTTTAGGGCTTGCTTAACTAAATTGATAGATTTGTCAATATATTCTTTTACCAAATCTTCAAATTTAGCTCTAGTTAATTTGAGGTAAAGATGTTTTGGTCCAGAAGCATCAGAAGTAATAAAAGGAAGATTAATTTCGGTTTCTAGGGTCGTTGATAGCTCAATTTTTGCTTTTTCAGATATTTCTTTAATTCTTTGAAGAGCTAGTTGATCTTGAGATAAATCAATTCCTTGCTCTTTTTTATATTCTTCAATAATCCAGTTCATAATTTTTAAATCAAAATCGTCTCCACCTAGGTGGGTATCACCACCAACTCCAATAACCTCAACAGTGTCCGGATCTTTACGAACGTCTAAAATAGAAACATCAAAAGTTCCACCACCAAAATCATAAACTAATATTTGTTGATCATTGGTTTTAGTTAATCCATATGCTAGAGCAGCAGCAGTTGGTTCATTTAAAACCATTTTAACTTCTAGTCCAGCAATTTCTCCAGCAACCTTAGTAGCTTTTCTTTGGGAATCGTCAAAGTAAGCCGGGCAAGTAATAACTGCTCCGGTTACTTTTTCCCCTAGTTTTTCTTCGGCATCGGTTTTAAGTTTTTGAAGAATCATAGCTGAGATTTCAGCTGGTTTATGCCACTTGTCTCCCATTTTAATCTCTACTCCTCCATCACTAGCCTCTTTTATCTCATAAGGAAGCAATTTTTTATCTTTTTGAACTTGCTCATCTGAAAAACGTCTTCCAATTAACCTTTTAATTGAAAAGACGGTGTTTTTGGGATTAGTTATCTGTTGTCTTCTAGCAGTAACCCCAACTAGTCTTTCATTGTTTTTAGTCAAAGCAATCACTGAAGGAGTAGTTCTATTTCCTTCTTTATTTTCAATAATTTTAGCTTCTCCGCCTTGCATAGCAGCAACAGCAGAGAAAGTTGTTCCTAAATCAATTCCTAATATTTTTGCCATATTATTTTGCTATTTTTACTCGAGAAGGTCTAATTACTTTCTCATGTAAAAGATAGCCCTTACTTATTTCTTCTATTATAATGCCGGAATCAGATTCAGTTTCAATAACACCAACCACTTCATGGAAATAGGGATCAAATTTTTTATGTAAAGATTCTATTTCTCTGACTCCGTTGTTTTTTAAAAAATCTAATATTTGCTTTTTAATCTTTATTATGCCACCAACCCATTGATTGTCTTTTATTTCATTGGGAATATTGTTTTCAGCCAAAAGAAGATTATCTAAAATAAATAGTAGTTCTAAAATAAACTTCTCATTAGCTAACTTAATAGCTTTTTCTATTCTTTGGGCTTCATCTCTTTTATAGTTCATAAAATCAGCCCTTTCTTTTTTCCAGTTTTCTAAATAATTTTCTTTTTTAGTCATATTCTATAATGCCATTATAGTCAAAAACATACTTTAGGTCAAGGCTAGAGCTATTTAAAAAATTATGTTAAAATTAAAAAATGAAAAAGAATTTCGTAATTATTTTTTTTATCATCCTGGGAATAATTTTAATTTTTCTGTTTTCAAGAATTTTTGAATTACTTTATTCTGTTTTTTTTAGTTGGATCTTTTAAAATAAACTTTTTTAAATCGTAAGTCTATATATTCTAAACTTCCTCTTTCGTTTACGGGAAGTTTTTCTTTTAATAATATTTCTAGTTTTTCTATTTGCCAATCAATATCTTCTTTCGGATTAAAATAAATCTTCCAACCTTCTTCGGTTTGAATGTTTAACCTATCATCTGAAACTGGATAGGCGATAATATTTTTTAAACCATTATTAATTTTAATAACGGCTTTTAAAATATCTTCTTTAATTATTTTATCTCCTAATTTAAAACCTTGTAGTTTAATTACGGCTAAGCCTTCTTTTTTGTAAGTTTCTTCAAAGGCAACTCCTTTTGAATCAACAAAATAACAGCTAAAATCTTTACAAGAAACAGCAACTGGAGTTCTTTCTTTGATTTCTACATAAATCTTATCTGGTAAATTTCTTTTAATTTCCACTTTATCTATTTGGGGGTACTTTTTAGAGATTTCAGAAACAACTCTTTCAAGGTCAGAGGTAAAAATATTATTTACATTTTGAGAAACTATTTTTTTAATTTCTTTTTCTGAGCTTTTTTTAACTTCAGAAATTTCAATGCTTTTAACTTGAAAAACAGAAGAGAAAAAAAAGAAATAAGCTAGTCCAGAAATTAAAATTAAAATTAAAACAAAAAACCAAGCAATCTTTTTTTTAAAAATCCTTAATTTAGATTTCTTCCTGTTTGCTTTATAGGATTTACGGTATTTTTTCATAATCTTCTTTTAACTTTTCTAATTTTCTCAAAAAGGTAAGTAAGGTAATAAGTTAAAGATAAAGGAAGATCTTTAGTTTCAACATAATCCTTGCGATACCCGCCAAACCCTCTTTTAAATAGCGTTAGACCGGCCCAGGGATGGTTTTTATTATTAGTTGGGGCAATTCCCCAGAAATTATATTTAAGACAATCTCTGGCTTTTCCTTCTTTAATAGCTTCCCATTGCAAAAGATAAGAGATGGGAATTTTATTGCTGTTATATTTGCTTAAAGAGGCTCCATGATGATAGTAACCGGTTCCCTGCCAATAAATCATTACAGCAGAAGAGATGACCTCTTCTTTATATTTGCCCAGAAAGATAACGATATCATCGCTAAAGCAAGAAAATTGTTTTTCTAAATAATCTAGAGAAAAAGGAACAAAGGAATGACGACGAGCTGTTTCTTTGTACACTTGATTAAATTTCTTTAAATCATTGATGTCTGAGCTTTTAACAATTTCAATATCTTTATTTTTGTCCGCTCTTCTAATTAAATATCTAGTATTTTTTCTCATTTCAGAAAGAATCTTTTCTTCATTTTTGCTGATATCTAGTTCCCAAGTTAATTCTGGATGCATATGAATGGGTGCTTTTTTGAAGCCCTTAAAAAGATTATTATTAGTTTCGTTTCTTTCTAGAAGCGGAGCGATTCTAATAAAAGAAGCTTTTTCTTTCTTGGCTAATTTTTTTAAATAATCTAAAAGAACTTTCAAGTGTTCTTCTTTATTGATTAAGCAGTGAGGAAGAAAAAAGAAAGTTCCTCTTCTGGCTTTGATTTTAATCACTAGGGCAAGACTAACTAGTTCATTATTATATATTCCTAAACGCCAAACCTTATCTTCTTGTTTTTTTTGAAATTCTCCCCAATTCCAAGAATTTAAAAAAGTCTTCTCTTTTTTGGTTAATAAGAAGTTTTCCCAAATATCACGATTAGTAATTTCTTTAATCTCCATTATTATACTATAACAAAAAAAGCCCATTATGTGTAGAATGGGCTTTCTTGTTTTTATTCTTCGTCCTCCTCTTCGTCGTCGTCAGTGTCTTCCATATCTTCGCTGTCTTCCGTTTCCTCTTCATCTCCAAACTCTTCACCTTCTAATTTAAATTCTTCAATCATTTGTTTAATGATTAAACTTGCTAATAATACGACCAATTAGATTATATTTTAAAAAGATATTCTTAGTCAAGTGGAAAAATAAAAACCAAGCAAAAATCAAGCAAAAATCAAGCAAAAACCAACATTAATAAAAGTAACACAAATATAACGACCGTCATATGTATGTTACTTTTATATATTAATTTCTTCTATTAAGAATATTTTAATGTAAGAAGACAAAGAAAGTTTTTCTATTATTTTGTCCATATTTTTTGATACATCATACGGGCAAACCCAAACGCTATTTTGCAATTTTTTAAAACCCAAAAACAACATTTCAGATCTTAAAAAATGTCTTTGTCTTCTTTTTCTTTCAGGAATATCATACATTACCATAATCCATTTTTTATCCTTCCTCCTTTTTTTATTTTTTGATAAAATTTGAGTTTCTATTTTTAACGCCTTTTTTTCTCCCTTCGGAGTCAAAAGGACTCCCTTTTTTCTTTTTAGATTGCTGCTTTTAATGTAACCCTGTTTTTTTAAATAGTTTAAAAATTGATTAAATTGTTTTCTATCCTTTTTCTTTTTTAGGTTTCTAAAAAATTTTCTTTTTTCTGGAAAAAAATCAGAGCTATTTCTAACTCTAAATAAAAAATCAGAAACATCATCAAGTTCCTCTTTAAAATTATAAATAGCCCAAAGAAATTGATCTGTAATAGTAAATTTCATGTAATTTTATTATAACATAAATATAACGGTCGTCATATGTGTGTTATAATAAAAACCGCCACTAGGTGGCGGAAAGAAAGGTGGCGGAAAGAATATTTATTTTTTCTTCTTTTTTGCAGCTTTTTTCTTTGGCATTTGACTAGCGACACAGAGTCGCCTTACAAGAAGTAGTGGAGACGACTAACTCTCCATAAGGCTCCTTATAATAATTATCTAATTATCTAAAAGGCTTGTCAATATTTTCCTTGCTTCTTTCTTGCCGATATTAATATGAGTTGGAAGATTAAGAGTAATCTTAGCTAGCTCTTCGGCTTTAAAACAATTTCCAAAATAGTTTAGTTTTTCTGGAATAGTGTTACAAGGTGCGATAGCAGTAGTATACCAATTTCCTATTAAAATATTTTTCTTCCAAAGCTTTTTAATTATTTTATGAGCGTCTCTATGCTTTACCGGCAGTCTTAAATAGACAGGTTCAGAGTTTTGAGGAATTTTAGGAAATTCAAAATCATCTTTAAGATTTTCTAAATAAAACTTAGCGATTTCTCTTCGATGATTATTAAACTTATCTAGTTTAGCAAATTGATTTAAAGCTAGAAGAGCTAAGGCATTGGGCATTTTTTTGGGAAAGTATGATGGTTTTAATCCTTGTTTTTCTTTAAGGTGAACTGCCATAGATAGTATATGAAAAGACTGCAAGCAAACTAAAAAGTACTTTCCTATTATTCCATAAATAGGCAAAATTAAACTCATTAATAATGGATGGAGTAGTTGTTGCTTTATCCAAAAAAGTGAAGGGTATTTAATTTCCTTTTTAAAATTAGACACTCTCTTGGCTAGTTCGTCATTATTAGTAATAACCATTCCTCCATAAACAGAAGAAATTATCTTGTCTCTGGAAAAACTAAAGAAAGCGACATCGCCAAAAGTGCCAATCTTTTGATTATTATATTTAGCCCCCAGAGAATGAGCGCAATCTTCAATTAAAAGAAGATTGTTTTCTTTGGCTATTTTTTTAATTTTTTCAATTTCAGCCGGAATGCCAAAAGTATGCTGAATAATAATGGCCTTGGTTTTACTGTTTATTTTGTTCTTTAAATCTTCAATATCAATATTAAAGTTATCGTTAGCGTCAACATAGACTGGCTTTAGTCCAGACCAAATAATTGGATTAATAGCGGCATTACAAGTAAAAGCTTGAATTAAAACTTCACCTTTCAAAGAATTTAAAATTGCCATTAAAGAGCTTCTGCCGCTGTTAAAGCTGAGAGCGTGTTTAACATTGAAGTATTTTTTAAATTCACTTTCTAGTTTAGTTATGCCTTCTCCCCTTCTCCATCTCCATGGTTGAAGCAGTAATTTAAAAGCCAATCGAAGATCATCCGATTCTACATTAGGAGATAGAGAGATTGAGATTGGTTTAATCATTTAATTATTTCTCTTGGAACGCGCCCTTCTAAAAGAACGACGTCTGGATTAAACTCTTTAATTTTTTTAATTATTTCTTGAGGGTCCTCAATAAGTATGATATTATTTCTTTTCATTTCTTTGTAATAATCTCTAGTAGTGATTATCGCTAAATCACTAACCTTTTCTAGTTTGTCAGCAATTTTTTTATGAATTTCTTTAGCTCTTCCATTAAGTTCAATTAAACAAGGCATCACTACTACCCTTTTTCCCATATACATTTTTAAATATTCTAGGTCAGCCATAACGCCAGTTGGATTAGCAGAGTAAGAGGCATCTAGAACAATTGGATTTCTTCTAATAATCTTCATTGATCCTTGTTCTGGTTTGATTTTAGAGCAAGCTTGAGCTATTTCTTCTAAGCTCATCCCTAGTTTTAGGGCGCAATAAATAGCTAGTAAAAGATTTTCGATATTGTGCCCACCCAAAAGGTTAACCTTAAAATCAACCCCTTTAATTTTAAAAGATAAAGACTCTTTATCAATGATTAGTTCTTCAGCTTCTAAGTCTATTTGATCTTTAACGATCTTTATTCCGTCTTTGGGGATACAATCAATAATTTCATACTTAGCTTTTCTAGTATTTTCCATAGAGCCAAAGGTTGATAGATGTTGTTCATTGATTCCAGTTAAAATTCCAATTTTTGGCTTAACAATATCACAAACTTCTTTAATCTTTCCTCTTTCATAGGCTCCGATTTCGGTAATTAAAATCTGATGTTCTTGGTTTAATTTTTCTAAAATGGTTTTAGCAATGCCAATTTCAGCATTAATATGCTTTTCGGTTTTTAAAGTTTTAAACTTGTCTGAAAGAATTTCATAAAGAAACTCTTTAACAGCGGTCTTGCCATAACTGCCAGCTATACCGATAACTGTTAGATCCTTAAATTCTTCTCTTTTTTCTTTGGCTTCTCCTAAAGTTTTTTTAATGTAGATATTAGTTGGTATTTGAAAAATAAAAACAATGACAGTGGTAATGTCTAATACCAGTAAAAGAGAAGCTATTAAATAGAAGACAAAATAAGGAGAGTTGAATATTAAAATCAGAAAGATTATTTCTAAAACAATCCCGGTGGCCAAAATGGCAATTATCTTTTTAGTAAGCTTGGGATATCTTAGGCCATGCAAACTAAAAAACACTTTTCTAATTAGTTGGGTTTCAAAAAAAGCCTTGAATCTCCCCCAGTGATATTCTTTTAATTGCCACAGCCAAGCCCAAAAAATAAAAAGCTTAGTAAAGACAATAAACCAGGCAATAGCAATTAAATATTTCATAAGCATTTTACTACAGTATCAGCCAGACGACCCGGAGAATCTAGATTTAAGTCATGGCCGGCATTAGGAATTATTTCTAAAACAGAATCTTTTATTTTAGAATGAATTTTTTCTCCATGTCTTAGCGGAGTGATGTTGTCATTTTCGCCCCAAATTAAACAAGTGCCTACTTTGATTTTTTCTAGTTCATCAGTTAAATCTTGATCAATTACCTTTAAATATATTTCCCTGACAACCCCTTTGGTTAAATGATAATCTGTTTTAACTATGAAGCGATAAAAGATTCCCTTGGCAAAAGGAACATATTTTAAAAATTTAAATATTTTAGCAAATGATTTAATAGATTTCTTCTTTAAACCTTTTTCTCTAATACAAGCAGCACTAACCAAAAAAAGCCTTTTTATTTTACTAGCGTTATTAACACTAACGCTATAGAAGGAAGCTACTGCTCCGCCAAAAGAATGACCGAGTAAATAAAAGTCTTTTAAATCTATTTGTTTAACAAAATCTTCAACAAAGCTAGCATATTCTTTTATTCCCCAAACAGATTTTGGTTTATCGCTATGGCCAAACCCCGGCAGGTCAGGAATAATAATCTTAAATCCTCTTCCAGCTAATAATTTAGAAACAGTAAGCCAGCGACTGGTTCTTGATCCCCAGCCATGTAAAATTAACAAGGGTTTTCCTTCCCCGATTATTTTATAGTAAATTTCTAGTCCATTTATCTTTATTCTTTCTTCTTTCATTAAACTATTTTTGATGAGGTTTAATTTCTTTAAAGTTAGTGTATTTTTGAAGGATGGTAGGAATCTTAATGTTACCGTCTTTTTGTTGATAGTTTTCCATAATAGCAATTAATATTCTGCCGATAGCAAAAGCAGTAGCATCGTTCATATGAACAAATTCTAAGTCGCCATTTTTTCTTCTTACTCTAGTGTTTAATCTTCTGGCCTGATAATCGTTCATTAAATCTGAAGTATGAGTTTCTCTATACTTATTCTGGCTAGGAATCCAGCACTCAATATCTACTTGTCTAGCATCTGGCGTCCCTATATCTCCAGAACATATCATTACTAGCTGATAAGGGATCTTTAGTCCTTTAACTAATTGTTCTTGGAGCTTAATAATAAATTCTTGTTCTTTTAAGGAATTTTCTTTTGTGGTAAAACTCTCTATTTCTAGCTTATCAAATTGATGAACTCTTAGTATTCCCCTAGTATCTTTACCATAAGAGCCGGCTTCTCTTCTAAAAGAGGTAGAAAAACCAATGTATCTTTTAGGTAATTCTTTCTCTGGAATAATTTCATCCATATGCAATGGTCCTAAAGTATGCTCAGCACTTCCAATAAGATAAAGATTATCTTTTTCTAAATGATATTTTTCATCTTTGTCTTCCTCGTTTAATCGAGCCATTTTAGTATAGACCTCTGGCCTAATCATAACCGGAGGAACGACCGGAGTAAACCCTTTTTTGACTAAAAGATCTAAAGTATATTGAATTAAAGCAAATTCTAAAAGAGCCAACTCCCCCTTTAAGTAATTAAATCTCGCTCCGGAAACCTTAGCTGCCGTTTTAACATCTAAAACACCCAAAGCCTCTCCTAGTTCAACATGGTCTTTTACTTTAAAACTAAACTTCTTGGGCTTGCCCACCTTTTTAATAACTTTATTCTCGCTTTCATCTTTTCCATAAGGAACATCTTTGGCTAATACATTCGGAACTTTTAAAAGCAAATCGTTTAATTTAACTTCTAGTTTTTGAAATTCTTCTTTTAGGCTATCCCCCTTTTTATCTATTTTTCTCATTTCAGCGATAATCTTTTTTTTATCCTTGCTTTTAGCAATTTCTTTGCTAGCTTTATTTTTTTTAGCTGAAATTTGTTCTAATTCTGTTTGAACTTCTCTCTTTTTCTCATCTAGTTTTAGTAATTTATCAAGATCAAAAGACCCCCCCCTTTTTTTAATAGAGTCTTTAACGACGTCTTTATTTTCTCTGATAAATTTAATATCTAACACAATTTATTTATTTTTCATTGTTGGGAATAATATAATTTCTCTGGCGGTATGAGAATTGGTCAAAAGCATCACTAGTCTTTCTATCCCCATCCCCCATCCGGCAGCTGGAGGCATACCATATTCTAGAGCTTCAACAAAGTCTTTATCCATTCTTTGAGCTTCATCAAAACCATCTTTAAAGATTTTCTCTTGTTCTTTAAATCTTTCTTTCTGAATTAAAGGATTATTTAATTCTGAAAAAGCCTTAAGAACCTCCATTCCCATACAAATCAATTGAAAACTAGCCGATTTAGAAGGATCTTTATCTAGTGGCTTAGCTAATGGAAAAGCTTCGGCTGGATAATGAATGACAAAGGTTGGCTCTTCTATTTTTGGTCGACAAACCTTTTTAAAGATTTCATCGGCTATTTCAAACTTACCACCTTTGACATCTAAGCCCATTTTTTGAGCCTCTTTTTTTAGGGCAGAAGCATTAATCTCTTCTAGATCAATTTTAGTATATTTTTTAAATATTTCCTGAAACTCTACCCTTTTATACGGTGGCTTAAAGTTAATCTTTTTATCTTCATAATCAATAGCAGTCTTTCCAAAAATCTTTTTGACAATTGAAGAAAACATTTCTTCGGTAAATTTCATTAAATCTTTGTAGTCCGCATAAGCCCAATAGAATTCAAGCATCGTAAAGTCTGGATTATGAGATCTATCCACTCCTTCATTTCTAAAACACCTCCCTATTTCATAAACTTTTTCAAAGCCACTAATAAGCAATCTTTTTAAATATAGTTCTGGAGAAATTCTTAAATAAAGATCCATTTTCATGGCATTGAGGTGGGTTTTAAAGGGTTTGGCGGTAGCTCCGCCATAGATTGGTTGTAAGATTGGAGTTTCTACTTCCATGAAACCGTTTTTTTCTAAAAAGTCTCGTAACTCTTTAATAATTTGAGAACGCAAAAGAAATCTTTCTTTTATTTCTGGATTAAAGATTAAATCTAAATATCTTTTTCTAAATCTTTCATCGGTATCTTTTAGACCATGCCATTTTTCCGGTAAAGGTAGTAATGATTTAGCTAAAACCTTATAATCTCTAACCTCTAAAGTCTTCTCCCCTCTTTTAGTCTTTATTAAAAATCCTTTGACTTGAATGAAATCACCAATATCTACATGATCGGTAAAAAACTTCAATCCTTTTGGACCAACACCTTCTTTCCTTATCATTATTTGGATTTCACCAGAACCATCTTTGATATTAGAAAACAAAAGACCACCATGCCCCCTTAAAGACATTAGTCTTCCGGTAATATAAACTTCTTTTCCAGAAAGCTTAGAAAAGTTATCCAAAGCTTCTTTGCAAGTATGAGTTCTTTTAACTGTTCCAGGATAACCAGAAAAACCAGTGCTCTCTAGGCTTTTAAGCTTTTTTAATCTTACTTTTTTTATTTCATCTATTGAAGCCATATTATTTTATTGTAGAATATATTAAAAAGAAAAACAAGCAAAAAATTGACTTTTGACTTAAAATATGTCTGCGCAGAAAAAAACCAGTTTCGCACTTTAATGTGCGAAGAACACTCACTCCAAAACCCAAATCAAATTACATGGGCCCGTTATAAAGGGCCTTTTTTTATTGCGTTAAATAGGTTACTAGATAGTCAGCAATAATTCTAGCTGCCTCCGGACGAGAAAAATCTTTGGCTCTTTGAGACATCTTTTCCATTTTTTCTGGTCGATCAAAGAGATAATTAATTCTTTCTAAGATAAAGTTAGGTTTAAAGTTAGCTTCTTCTATTACTAGCCCTGCTCCTCTTTGAGCATAAGCATAAGCATTTCTGACCTGATGATCTTGAGCCGAATTGGCTAAAGGAATAAGAATGCTTGGTTTTCCTGAACTGGCTATTTCAAAAATAGTTCCTGCTCCAGCTCTGCTAATAATTAAATCGGCAACGGCATAAGCATCGGCTAGCTCCTCTTCGGCTAAAAAGGCGCTTGGATGATAGTATTTTAATGATTCTTCTGGTAAAATTATCTTTACCTCTTTTTCTACTTGGTTAAAGTTTCTTTTTCCTGTTTGATGAATTACTTCATATTTATCTACAATTTTTTGAAGGTTGGCTAAAATAGTATTATTAATTTTTCTAGCTCCTTGAGACCCTCCAAGAATCACTAAAACTGGTTTTTCTCCAGTTAGCTTAAATCTTTCTTTAGCCGATTCTTTTGATCCCATTAAGAGTTCTTCTTTAACGGGATTACCAACAGAAAGCATTTTATCAGTAGCTAGTCCCTTGGTTTCATCAGTTGAAAAAGCAATAAAAACTTCTAGGGCAAATTTACTAGCTAATTTATTTGCTAAGCCAGGAATAATGTCTGATTCGTGAAGAAACATCGGAACCATTAGCATTTTTCCGGCAACAGTAACAGGAATAGAGCCATAGCCCCCTTTGCTAAAGATAACATCGGGAGAAATAACAAAGATATAATAGAAAGACTGAAGAATCCCAAGCGGTATTTTAAAAACATCAATAAAGTTTTTTAAAGAAAAATATCTTCTAAATTTTCCGGCGAAAATAGTTTTTACCTTTACCCCTTCTTTCTTTAAGGTGTTTTTAACAAACTTATCTCTTGGGCCAAGATAATAAAAATCAAAACCACCATACGGATAGTTTTTTTTCATTTGCCGAATAACAGCAATCAACGGATATAGATGACCAGCGGTTCCCCCGCCTGTAAGTAATACTTTCATATTAACATTTTAACATTTTTTAGAAACATTTAGAAGTAGGCCAACGGCGATTAATTCAAAAATAATATGACTTCCTCCGTAACTGATAAAAGGAAGAGGGATACCGGTTAAGGGCAAAAGACCGATCATCGCTCCAATATTAAAGAAGGCCTGAAAACATATCCAGAAGCTAAGACCTAAAACCATAAACTTGCTAAAATCATCTTTAGCGCTTCTAAAGATTAAAAAGCCGATTATAAAGAAGGAAAGGTATAAAAGGACTAAAAAAAGAGAGCCGATAAAACCGGTTTCTTCGGCAAAGATGGCAAAAATAGAATCAGCCATTGTTTGGGGTATAAAGCCAAACTTTTGGACTGAAGATCCTAGTCCCACTCCCCAGAGTCCTCCAGAGCCGATAGCAATGGTGATTTGTTTTACTTGATAACCCAGGCCCATAGGATCAAAATTAGAATCTAACCAAACAGCGATTCTATTTATTCTGTAAGGAAACAATTTAATAAAGAGCCATAAGAGTCCGGAACCGGCTAAAACAATCGTTAAATTATGCCACAAAGGAGTGTTTGCTATCCAGTACATCATTATGGCTATTGCTCCAATAACAACTAAAGTACTCATATCTGATTGAAGCATTAAAAGAGCAAAAACAATGGTTAGAATAATTAAAAAGGGAAGTAATCCTAAAAACTCTTTTTTTGCTCTTTCTTTAAAGTTTTTAACTTTCTTGTGATTTATAATAAATCTTTTTTTTAAATCAGGATTACTTAGCCAAGCCGCTAAATAAACAATAAAAGAAAGTTTTAATAATTCTGAAGGTTGAAAGGTTCCAAAGCCAAGATTAAGCCACCTAGAAGCTCCTCCAGAAGAAATTCCTAGTCCGGGGATAAAAACAATTAACATTAAAAAAATAGCAGCTCCAATTAAAAAAATAGAATACTTTTTAATCGCCTCTAATTTTAACTTAAAAGCAATAAAGCCCAAGATTAATCCGGGAAGAATCCCTCTGGTAATCTGATGAAAGAAGAAGTAAGTAGTATGGCCAAAATTCTCTTGAGAGAAATTAGCTGAAACACCGGCTAAAAATAAAACACCGACAACTAACAAAGTTATGGTTATCCCCAATAAACAATAGCCTAATTTCCCAACATTCTCCATTACTATATTTTACCAACTATTGACAAAATAACAAAACTATGCTATACTGTAACCAGTACACAAACAAAAAAATATTATTCAATTTATACTTAATATCATTTAATTTTAATATTCTAGCTTAATGTTTAGTTTCTCGGCAACTTGCTTGATCCATCTTTCTTGTCGATTAACTTTGTTAGAAAGCATTAAGTCTTCTTGCTCTTTAACGTCTTTTTTGTTTGCAAAATATTCTACAACTGTTTGTAGATCGGAAAAGTCTTTTTTCATTTCCTCTTTAAATCCTTCAAAATCTTGCTTAGATGGAAATACTTCCATATTGGCTTGAATGATTTTTTTAATATCTTCGTTAGTTAACATTTTTAAATTATTATTAGCTTTTATTTTGATTATACTTTTATTTTTAAAAATAGTCAAAAACTATTTCTTGGGTAATTCTTTGACGGCTTCTATGAACTGAAAGCCACGATCAAATTCATTTTTAAATAAATTAAAACTAGCTGCTCCAGGGGAAAGAATAACAACATCTCCCCTTTTGGCTAATTGAGAAGCTTTTTTAACACAATCTTTCATATTCTTTTCTTCGTAATAATCAAACTTCTTAAGATCCCTTTTGATTAGTTCTGAAGCTGATCCCGGAAGAAGAATTAAACTTTTAACATTATCTTGAATGTCGTCAGCCATCGCTCTATAACTTAATTTTTTATCCTCACCTCCGGCAATAAGGATAATGTTTGATCCAGGGTAGCTTTTTTTAAGAAACTCCAAGGCGTACTTTACGGCTCCAGGATTAGTAGCAGCGGTATCATTGAAATACTTAACTTCATTTATTTCTCCAATTAATTCTTGGCGGTGAGAAACGCCCTTAAATCCCTTTGTTTTTCTAATGATTTCTTCATCAGAAATTCCTAAGATTTCAGCTATTTTCCCGGCCGCAGCGGCATTATACTTTTCAAAAAATTCTACCTCTCCCCTAGCCTCTGATCTTAAACGATAACTATTTTCATCAGCTTTATTTAAAATTAAAATATCATTTTCATTTTGATATTTAAAGATATTCTTTTTAGCTTCAACATAATCATTAAAACTTTCATATCTATTTAAATGATCAGGAAAGAGATTGGTAATAACGGCAATATGGGGACTTTTGTTTAAGTTTTCCAAAGCAAAGCTGGAAAGCTCTAAAATAACCTTACTTTCTTTATTTAAATCATCTAAATATTCTAAAGGACTAATACCAATATTTCCAGCCAAAATAGTATGATATTTATCTTTAATTAATTCATAAGTTAAAGTAGCGGTTGTTGATTTTCCCTTAGTTCCGGTTATTCCAATAATCTCACAAGGGCAAAGATCAAAGAATAAAGAAATGTCATCGGTAATTGCTATATTGTTTTCTCTAGCTATTTTTAAAAAAGGAGAGTTGCTAGGAACAGCCGGATTTTTAATAATTAAATCAGCGTTTTTAAAATTTTCTTCTTTGTGTTTGCCTAAAACTAATTTAACATCTAAAGATTTTAATTTTTCCAAAGACTCTTCCAGTTGGCTTTCGTTTTTTAAGTCAGTAATAGCTACTCTAGCTTTTCTAGAAACAAAGAAACGAGCAACACTAACGCCGCCTCCATGAAGCCCCAGTCCCATTATTAATATCTTTTTACCTTCAAAATTCATAAATTATTTCTGGCTTTATTTCTTCTCCCAAACAAAGCTTACTAATCTTTTTAACATTATATGGTTTATCGCTAAAAAAGAATTGATGTTTTTTGCCCTTAGTTATCTTAGAAGTTAAAGCTGAATGGTCTTTTAAATATATTTTTAATTCTTTAGCTAAGCTTTCGGCTGGATCAATGATTTTAATTTCTTTTATTTCTTTTTTGATAACTTTCTTTAAAATTGGATAATGAGTACAAGCTAAAATTAAAGTATCAATGTCTTTAAAACCTTTTAGATATTTTCTGACAACTTTTTGAGTAATTTCTTCATTAATCCAGCCTTCTTCAACTAAAGGAACAAACAAAGGACAAGCTTTAGAATAAATCTTTAATTTAGGGTCTTGTTTTAACAGTTTTTCTTTCCAAGTTTCACTTTTAATGGTTCCCGGTGTTCCAATAATTCCTACCTTTTTATTCTTGGTAGCAATCAAAACCTCTTTTAAAGTGGGAGTTATCATTTCAAAAATCGGCACATCATATTTTTCTTTTAAGTAATCAGAAGCCCAGGCCGAAGAAGTATGGCAAGCAACAACAATAATCTTTGCCCCCTTTTTTATTAATAAAGAAGTTATTTGAGAAGAATACTTTTTAACAAAATCTTCTCCCTTAGTCCCGTAAGGAAGTCTAGCGGTATCGCCAAAATAGATTATCTGACAAGAAGGAAGATATTTAAATATTTGCTTGACAACACTTAATCCCCCAACTCCAGAATCAAACACTCCAATCATATTACTAGTATATCCTATTCATAGTTCAAAAACAAGCTTGACATTAAAAGAAGAATGAGCAAGAATAACTTAATTGAACCTTAACAAGAACAAAAGTGAAAGGAGTGAATATGTTTAGAAAAGAAAAACATCCTGGAGCAAAAGGTCGTTTAGAATTAATGAGGCTGTGGAAGAGAACAAAAAAACAAACACTTGTTTTTTTGGCCAAAGAAGCCAAAGATCCAAAAGTTCAAAAAAAGGCATGGGATTTGTTAATCAAGAGAGGAGAGCTTGGTTGCGGAGACCTCTATGAGTTTATGGAGGATTCAAATGAAGAGATTTGGGATCTTTTTTTAAGGCTTGGTGCTACTCCGGAAGATTTAGTAGATGTTATTAAATACGAGGAAGAGTTTTATAAACAAAAAGCCTGGAATGAGTTAAAGCGCAAAATCAAGAAAAGCGAGATAAAAAAGGCAAGAAAGATCAGACTTTTGATGTTTATAGTTGAGGAGGTGCATGACTTAAGAGAAGAGGCTTGGTCTATTTTAAAAAAGCTCGAGCCTTCTGTAGAAAAGCTCAAGTATTTGTTAGATCTTCCTTGTATGAGGTATTTGCCCGATCTTTCTCAAGAAATCCAAAGAGGCATTAGAAAAAGAAAAGAGAGAGACCGTCAAGGAGATCGTTTTGCCAGAAAGATTGAGTTGCTTGAATCAAAAAAAAGGGAGTAGTTGTAAAGACTACTCCTATTTTTTATCCTAATAAGCGGATGGCTACACCAATTATGGCCATAACGATGCCTACCACCCAAAATCTCATAGTTATTTTGTAATGAGGCCAACCTTTAGCTTCAAAATGATGATGAATCGGGGCTGCTAATAATAACTTTTTCCCCTTAATCTTTTTATATACTAATTGAATAATAACCGAAGCTGATTCAATAACTAATAAAAAACCGATAACTGGTAAAACTAAAACTGAATCGGTTAGAAAAGCCACCACCGTTAAAGCGCAGCAAAGTCCTAAAATACCGGTTTCTCCCATATAGAAACGAGCCGGCGGGATATTAAACCAAAGAAAAGCTAAAATAGCACCAACAATAGCAATACAAAAGGCAGCTAAATCTATCTGTCCCTGAAAAAGAGCAATAGCGCCAAAAGCGGCAAACATAGTCGCAAAAGATCCTCCGGCCAGACCGTCTAATCCATCAATAACTCCCCCGCTATATGTTGCCAAGATAATAACGATAAAAAAAGGAACATACCACCAACCAAGAAAAATATCTCCATTGCCGGGAATATGAATAGTGCTATTTCCCAATTTAAAGAAAAACCACCAACCACCAACTAATCCAATTAAAGTTACTAACCCCAAACGAAACTTTAAAGACAGCCCTCCGGCAATATATCTTCCCTTTTGGAAAACCTGCAAGACATCATCTAAAAGACCAACTAAAGAAGCAGCAATTAGAGCGAAGAGAGGAAGCCATGTTTGAGATCGACTTAAGAAGTTTAACTTTTTAAACCACCAAATATCTGTATAGGATAAGGCATAAAAAATCAAAGCTAAAAGAAAAACGCTAATCCAAACCAATAGTCCGCCAAATCGAGGAACATGAGTTTCTTTCTCAGAATGAAACTTTTTAAAATAAACAAGATCTTTATTGTCTATTGACTTAGTTCTAATATCTTTTCTCCAAAGCTTATGCTTGTATAGAAAATGAGATAATATGGGAGCAACTGCAAAAGAGGCGACAAAACTTAAAGTTCCCAAGACAAATATTTTGATTACATTTATAGTTACTTCAGTCATTTAAAATATTTATTATTTTAGACATTTCCAGAAAACGATCATTAGCCCCTAAAACAACATTGATATAATAATTGTCATCTTCTTTTAAAACTATCATTAAACAACCACTAGCCGCTGGACTCCAACCAGTTTTCCCGCCAACAATATTATCATATCTAGCTAGCAGTTTATTAGTGTTATCAGAAACAAATTCTCTATCAGAGGTTATTTCAAATATCTCTGGATGATTATCTAAAATATATTTAGCTAGCTTAACAATATCTTTAGCAGTAGAATAATTTTTAATCCCTTCTGGATTATCTGGCTCTAGGCCAGTTGGATTAACGTAATAGGTATCTTCCATTCCTATTTTATTAGCATAAATGTTCATTAAATCAACAAAAGCATCAAAGCCAATAAGTTCGGCTAAAGCATAAGCAGCGTCATTATTAGACCTAATAAGCATTGTATTTAAAAGATCTTTGACAAGAATTCTTTCACCAACAAAAATATGACCGTTGCCCTCTCTGTTTACTGCTTTTTGACTAACAGTAACCGGAGCTTTTAGATCATAGTTATCAACGATCACTAAGGCGGTCATTAGTTTGGTTATGGAGGCAATTGGAAGTCGGTCATTTTCATTTAAAGACAAAAAAATCTTTTCTTCCCCCTGATCGTTAAATTTAACTGAAATAGCGGCTCGAGAATTAACATTAGTTAATTCTAATTTCTTAATCTTTTGATTTATTTCTTTAAGCTTTTGAAATTCACTTTCAATTAAAGCTTCATTTATACTAGCGCTTAACAGTCCGGCATCAGCTAGTTTTTTGGTATAAAAATAATCAGAAAGACTCTCGCTTAAAACATTAATTCCCCAAAAAAGAGGAATACTGACAATAATAGAAACGAAGAAGATTTTTAATCTCATTTAAACTTAATACCTAATTCTTTTAATTGATCTTTAGAAAGCTTTGAAGGAGCCTCCATCATTAAGTCGCGGCCGTCTCCTGTTTTAGGAAAAGCAATAACCTCTCTAATGCTTTTTTCTCCCATTAAAATAGCCATAATTCTATCTAGACCACAAGCAATTCCCCCGTGAGGCGGAACGCCGTATTTAAAGGCTTTTAGCATGTGGCCAAAGTTTTCTTTAACTTCCTTTTCTTTATACCCAATAATCTCAAAAACCGACTCTAGAGCTTTAGCTTCATGGTTTCTAATACTACCACCGCCAATTTCAGAGCCATTTAAAACAATATCATATTGAGCAGCTAGAATGTTTTCAATGTTCCTTTTCTCTTTTAAATCTTTTAGAAATTTTGGTTGTGGAGCCGAAAAAGGATTATGAGTAAAGGTCCAGCCTCCCTTATCATTTTTCTCAAAGAAAGGAAAATCAACTACCCAACAAAAGGCTAGTAAATTAGGGTCATTTTTATCTTTTCTTAAATCAGGACGATCGCTATCATACTTTTCCATTGCTTCTTGATAGCTCAATCGAGGAAAAGGAGTTTCTTGGATCTTTTTTTCAGGATAAAGGTCTTTAATTAAGTCAATAATCATCTTTTCTATTAAAGAGATAACATCTTCTTGATTAACAAAAGACATTTCTAGGTCTACTTGAGTGTGTTCTGGCTGACGATCTCCTCTAGGGTCCTCATCACGCAAACATTTGGCAATTTGAAAATATCTTTCAAAGCCAGCAATTTGTAGTAATTGCTTGTATTGTTGAGGTGATTGTGGTAGAGCAAAAAAATCTCCCTTTTGTAGTCTAGAAGGAACAACAAAATCTCTAGCTCCTTCCGGGGTAGATTTAGTTAACATTGGAGTTTCAATTTCAACAAATTCCTTTTTCTCCAAAAATCTTCTAATGTAACTAATTACTTTTTGCCTTTCTCTGATATTTTTTTGCATTCTCTCTCTTCTTAAATCAAGATATCTGTACTTCATTCTTTTTTCTTCACTAATCTCATAACCATCCTTTTCAATACTAAAAGGAATAGTTTCAGCTTCAGATAAAACATCGATTTTTTCAATAGACAATTCTACTGTACCAGTTTCAAGGTCAGGATTTACCATTCTTTCCGGCCTTTTAATAACTTTTCCTTCTACCTCAATAACCCATTCTGGGCGAATATCTTTAACAATGTCTTCTTTGGCTACCATTTGAAGAAGACCGCTTCTATCTCTCAAGTCAATAAAAATGATTTTGCCATGAGATCTAATAGAGTTAACCCAACCGGCAACTTTTACTTTCTTGTCTATATGATTGATTGTTTCTTTGTTTAGTATTCTCATATTATCATCATTATATCTAAAAAAAGAAAATAAAGCAAAAGGATTGACATTAGTTTCTAATTATGGCAAAGTTAAATAAGGATTAAACAGTTCTTTATTGTTCTTTTTTAAGGAGCCGGAAAATGGCTAAAGAGATGAACAAAAGTGAAGAAGATGAAGAGGATATAGTATCAAACATTGAAAGGCTAGTAGAAGTAGGAAAGGAAGAAGATAGAAAGACAGTAGCAGTCTTGCTAGATAAGCTTGAAAAAAAGAAAGAAGGATTAGGAGGCATAGCATGGGATGCTCTTATGGAGAAAATAAAGGTTTTTTTAAAGAAAACGGCTTAAGAAAATAAAGCGATAATCAAAGGATTTGATTGTCGCCTTTTATTTTGCAGGGTTGACAAAATATAGTCACTATGCTATAATGCCAGTAGAACATAAACAAGTAAAGAATCCGTAGTATTTTCGAAAGGAGGTCCATCATGGATCGAAAAATTACAATTCTGATTGTTGGCGTATCGACTCTCTCCCTCGTTTTCGCTGGCTGCAACGACGCCAATCGCACGCCGATTGGCGGTAGCCACAAAACCGAGGGCGCAGTCCTCGGCGGTGGCATCGGTGCCGGAACAGGCGCCATCATCGGGAAGCAAAAGGGGAAAGCCGGCCAAGGCGCTTTAATCGGCGGCCTTGCCGGAGCCGGAATTGGCTATGTCCTTGGCGACGCCAAGGACAAAAACCAAGCGCGCGATGCACGCATCGCGCAGCTCGAGGAGGAGGCAGCGCACGTTGTTGTAAACGTGCGCAACAGTAACAACTCTGTAATTCAAGTCCGACTTCGCAAAAGCGGAGTTGGATATGTCGGGCCTCGTGGGGAGTACTACGATCATCTCCCCACAGAAGGAGAGCTCCGCCCCGTCTACGGATTCTAGCAGCTTGCTTAGTGCTGTAACCCAGCACTAAGCAGGCACAAAGCGTGGTATGAGTAACCCTCTACCACGCTCTTTTTTTGGGTTGACTTTCTTTTTTATTTAAAGTAGAATTATATCATCGTAGCTATTTAAAAACAAAATATGGAGTGTAACTTGAAAGGAATCAAAATGTTAGTATTAAGTAGAAACAAAGATGAATCAATTATGATTGGTGACGATATTGAGGTTACAATCGTCGATGTCCGAGACAACAAGGTTCGATTGGGGATAACTGCCCCAAGAAATATCCCGGTTCATCGTAGAGAAATCTACGAAGCAATTCAGAAAAAGCAGCCTAAAGACTGCTAAGACAACCAAAAGCCCCGCTTTAATATAACGGGGCTCTTTTTTTACTCAATTACATTCCTGATGGTGGTGCTGGTGGTTTTGGAGGTGAAGGAGGATTCATTGGTGGTTGACCACCTCCTTTGTTTCCGAAAATCTTGTCTTTAAAAACATAAAGTAATATTGCTACGATAACAATGATAGCAATAATAATTCCAATTGTTGTTGCACTCATGATTTCCTTATTAGTTAAAAATTAGTAAAGACCTTTTCTTATACTAATTGTCATATTTTTATTAATCTTTGTCAAGAATTTTATACACATCACCAGCTCCCATTACTACAATAATGTCTTCTTTGCTCGTATTTTCTTCTATATATCCCCTAACTTCTTCTTGAGGAATATAGATAACATGATCTTTATTTACTAAATCTGCTAATTTTTTAGAATTAATCTTTTCTCTAATATCTCCCTTTTCTCTTCCGGCAACATCATAAATATCCGTTAGAATAAGTTTATCTACTGGAGCACTAGAAAGAACATTAATAAACTTGTTTAGCAAGAAATAGGTTCTTTGATATTGATGAGGTTGAAAGATGCACCAAATATTTTTATCGGGAAACTTTTCTCTAATAGCGCCTAGGGTAGCTTTAACTTCAGTTGGATGATGGCCGTAGTCATGAATAATATTTCCTCTTTGATCAAACCTGCGCCAACTTCCTTTGTATTTTGAAAGAGCGTTATAGGTTAGATTGTCTTCTATTTTAAGGATTCTGGCTACCTTTAAAACAGCTAGGCCGTTATAGATATTATGCTCTCCTGGAATTTTTAATATTTCTTTTATTTTTTTACTTTCAGGGTCAGAAAGAGAATATTTAATTACCTCCCTATTGGCTACTTTTTTGATATTCTCATCATCTTGATTGATGACTAAATAGCCATTCTTATCTAAATTAGAAATATATTTAGAATAAGTATTTAGAATATGATCTAAGTCTCTGTAATAATCTAAATGTTCTTCTTCAATATTGGTTAAAACAATAATATTTGGATGATAGTTTAGAAAAGAAGCATTCCATTCATCAGCTTCAATTATTAAATATTGACTCTCCCCAGTCCCGCCTGCATCGCTATGCGAAATATTGCGGGCAGGTCTAAAATTACTATTATTAAATTCTTTTAATTTGGTTCCGATAATAACCGTTGGATCTAGCCCAGCCTCAATTAAAACTAAAGAAAGCATAGAAGAAGTGGTGCTTTTACCATGAGTTCCAGAAACAGCAATGGTATAGTAATCTTTGCTAACCTCTCCTAAAGCCTCCGGATAGCTTAAAAGCTTAATTCCTTTTTTTTTAGCTTTAATGTATTCCGGATTGTCTTTTTGAACTGCTGGACTATAGATAACCAGATTTAAATCTTCTGGAAGATTTTCTTGAGCTCCCAAAGAAATCTTAATCCCCTTTTCTTTTAATAATTCAACTATTTCAGAAGAAGCCAAGTCAGAACCAGTTACCCGATGACCTTTATTTAAATAGTATTGAGCTAGAGCGCTTACTCCTATGCCCCCGATGCCTATAAAATGTATTTTCATAATTTTATTGATTCTAATATTATATATTCCGGTCCGCTTCTCTTTAAAAAGCTTTCCATAACCTCAACAGAATTAACTTCAAAATCTAAATTAATATCCTCATTAATCTCTACTCTTTCTTCTGGTTCTATTCTTTGCCATTGCCACTTTCTAATTCTGCCCAAGGTAATATGAGGAATCAATTTCTTTTCTTTAGTCAATCCAAGCTCTTCATTCAAGTCTTTTTTTAAAGAAGCTAGTTCTTCTGACAGATCTCCCCTAGCCCAAATTACTCTAGGTGGAAATGAATCATAAACTATCTTATTTAATTTAATCTTAAAGGGGGAATGCTTTAAGGCCAATTTCTTTATTCCTGAAATTATTTCTTCAATTTCTTTATCTGATCTATTACCTAAAAAAGCTAAAGTAAGGTGAAGATTATCTTTTTTAACCCATTTGGCCGGAAGATCCCAAGAATATGAAGAAAGATTTTCTTTAATTTTTTCCGGTAAATTTATAGCAATAAATATTCTGTGCATGTTATTTTATTTATTCACCCTACGAACGTATTCTCCTTTTTCGGTATTAATTTCAATAAGATCGTCTTGCTCTACAAATAAAGGAACTAAGATTTCAGCTCCAGTTTCTAAAACTACCGTTTTGTTCCCACTTTGAGAACGATCTCCTTTTACTCCCGGCGGTGCTTGATCTACTTTTAAAATTACTTTAATTGGAAGAGAAATATTAATAATCTTATTTTCAAATAGTAAGGCTTCTAGTTCTAGGCCCTCTTTTAAATATCCAGCAATATCCCCTATTTGCTCTTCTGAGAGCTCAAATCTCTGTGAAGAGTTATTAGCTTCACAAAAGACATATTTCCCTTTATTAGAATAAATAAACTTGGCTTTTAATTTAGAGATTTCGGCTTCTTTGAAGCTATCAGTTCCTCTGAAGGTTTCTGGAATAATAGCTCCGGTGATTAGATTTTTTAACTTGACTTGTAAAACCGAACTACCCCTTCCTTTAAACATAGAAGAAGCTTCTATTAATTCATGAGGCTGATTTTTATACACTATTCTTACGCCCCTTCTTAATTCTGAATAATTTAGCATGGAAATTCTTGATGTCCTCTCTTGAAGTCCTCAAAAGACATTTCTTTTTTCCCTTCAGGTTGGACCTTTTTAATCATTAATTTGTTATCTAAAACTTTAACATCTAATATTTTAATCCTTTTATTCTTCCAAATAGCATAGATTCCAGGCCAAGGGTCAAAAGCTCTAACTTTTCGTTCTATTTCCCTAGGATCGTCATCTAAATTTACTTCTCCATCTTCTCTCTTTAATACTTTAGTAAAAGTTGCTTGAGAATGTTCTTGTTCTTTTGGTTTTACCTTTCCTTTAAGCCATTTAGGTAAAACTTCTTTTAATAGTTTAGCCGATAATTTAGCTAATTCTTTTTCCAGCTCTTTATACCTTATTTTTTCTGATATTTGATATTTAATGCTAGCCACTATTGGTCCATGATCCATTTTTTCATCCATTAAAATAATACTAACTCCGGCTTCCTTTTCATTATTTAAAATAGTGTTTTGGATTGGAGAAGCGCCTCTGTATTTTGGCAGTAAAGAAGGATGAACATTTAAACAACCATATCGAGGAAGATCTAAAAAGCTTTTAGGAATAATCTTCCCATAAGAAGCAACAACGACCAAATCAGGATTAACTTCTTTAATCTCTTGATGATTGTTTAAGATTATAAGATTTAAATCTTTTAATTCTTCTAATATATGCTTGGCAAAGTCTCCATTGCCAAGAAAAGCTATTTTTCTATTCTCCATTCTATTTTCTCCTTTTTATCAGCAAATTCTAACCATTCGCCATATTGGTCAATAACATACCACTTTTTTTTAGTCTCTGACCAAACCATTGGCAGATTGTTGTAAAAAGGCTTTTTAACTATTTCTTTTGGTTTTAATCTATCTAATTCTAGCCATTTTTTAAAGACAGTCTCAATGGTATAATCTAATTTTCTAGAATTAGCCCAATCAGCTACTTTATCTATAGCTTTCTTGGCTTTTCCAATTGAGCCGGCTAGTTCCAGTAATTGTTTAGCTGGTTTAGTATAGCGAGAATAAACAATTTTTCTTTTTTTAGCATTTTTTTTCAATTCTTCCAAATTTACCCCCTTGCTTTCAAAAAAATAAGTAACAATTTGACGAATAGCGGTTTCTTCTTTTAGCTCTTCGTAATACTTTATCTTCCCTTTTTTTATATATTCTTCTATTTTCTTAGCGATGCTGTCGCCTATTCCTTTTGATTTCTTTAATCCTTTAACTCCTTCTTTTTGGTAGATCTTCTTAATATCTTGATCTAAATTATTGAGAGCTTGAACGGCCCTATCGTAAGCCCTAATTCTAAAAACTGAATCACCTTTTATTTCTAAGAGGCGTTTAATGTTTAGCAATATCTCAATAATTTTATCATTAGTCTTCATTACTTTATTTTAACATTAAAATAAAAAAGCTCAATGCTAAAGTAAAAAGCCGGGCCTGGTTACCAGGAGCCCGGCTTCGGAGGAGGGTGATGAAAAGCTTAAATGCTATAATGACAGTTTATTGCTTTTTGTTTAACCTCCTTTCTTATAAAAGAGCTAAAAGTTATTGTTTCTGGATATTGGTATTATCTATTTTTATTTTAACTCTTCAAGAAACAGTGTCAAGTTCTTTTTCCACTTCTTGTCTATAACGGCAAAAATCACAATCTGGATCAGGGTCTGGAATAACATCTGAAACCAAGCATTTATGAGCATCTAGTACAGTTTGATCAATCCAACTATCATCCCCGGTATATGGAATAACATGAATATCAAAATCTAATTTAGCGTCAAAAGCTTGGCGATCTTTTTTACCATTACAATAAACAAAATAGCCGGTATCTGAAACTTGATACTCTTTAAGGTCTTGGTTGTGTCTAGCTAGCCATTGATAAAATTCCATTTGCCTCTTGTAACAATCTTTCCATTTATCATCCAGATTAATTTCTTTTTCAGTACTAGTTGCTTTGTAGTCTACAATTAAAAGATATCCATTATCATCAATCCAAATATCATCTACAGCTCCAAACAACAAGAAGTTAGTTTCTGGGTGCAAATATTGTACGCCCTTAAAAGTATCTCTCCACTCTTCCATTTTTTTATGTTCAAAAGGAACTGCTTTTAATCCATAGTTTTCCATTAAAGGATGAATTTTTTTGCCTATTCTATGAGTGTCAAATTCTTTTTTAAGTAAGGCGTCAACGGCTGAGTTTAAACTAAAACCCGGTCCGGAGGGTCTTCTAACTCCCCTTCTCCTATCAATGTAAAAACAACGAGGACATTCTATAAAAAGATCTATTTTAGAACGACTTAATTTAAAAGGTTCCGGAGAATCCGGATCATAAAAGTTTCTAGTTCTTCTTGGTTTATAGAATTCTGACATATTATTGCATTTGCATCATTTGCTGAGCGGCTTCTTTTTGAATTTCTTTCATTCCTTGATTAATTAATTCTTTGACTATTTGAGCTTGTTTTTCGGTGTCTAGCTCTGGATTAAGAATTAAGCTTTCTACTTCCATTCTTCCATTAACGGTTACTTTAACCCCCTCTCTTTCAACTTCTTTTTTTTGTTTTTCTAAAACAGATTTTAATTCTTTAAGCTTTTTTAATTGTTTAAATTGATCAAACATAACTACTTTTCTATTATTACCTTATTAATAATCATATCTTCTAATGGGCGATCGTTTTCTCCAGTATTGATATTCTCAATTTTACTAACATTCTCCATGCCACTTACTACTTTGCCAAAAACAGTATGTTTACCATTAAGAAAGTCATTATCAGCGGTGTTAATAAAGAATTGAGAGCCATTAGTATTTGGTCCGGCATTAGCCATAGCTATAGTGCCGATGGCATTATCGTTGTCTTCACCAATTTCATCTTCAAAAGTATAGCCAGGACCACCTGTCCCCCATTCATTCTTTAAAGAATCATCCTTGCTTTTAGGATCTCCTCCTTGAATCATAAATCTTTTTATAACGCGATGAAACTTAGTTCCATCGTAAAAACCGGATTCAGCTAATTTAACAAAATTAGCCACAGTTTTAGGTGTTTTTTCTGAAAAAAGCTCTAAAACAATATCTCCTTGATTGGTTTGAAGTGTTACCTTTATATTATTTTCCATAGTTTCTTTATTATTTTTTTCTTCTTCTGTAGTGCTTGCAATAGGCCTTGTTTCTTGATTAGTATCAAAGTTAAAAAGAAAGTAAACGCCAGCTATTAAACCAGCAATTATTAATCCAATTATTACAACTGGTATTATTATTTCTTTCATATACTTTATTCTAATACATTAATCTTTCAAAATCAAGAAGCTGACGAACCAAAAACTTACCATCTTTTTCAATAACAGATATATGACGACCGTTACATAGTTGTTATAATTCAATTATAATTCAATTATAATTCAAAAAATCAAAACATTAAAAAATCAAAAAATTTAAAACGCCTAAATCCCTGTTTAAAAGTAATGCGTCCCCTATTTCGATAAAAAATCAAAAAATCTAAAACGCCTAATTCCCCGTTTAAAAGTGATGCGTCCCCTATTTCG
>CAYMZK010000004.1:0-78851 GCA_964394985.1 uncultured Candidatus Saccharibacteria bacterium
TACCTGTTTGAGAGAAAGAGGAAGGCCTAAAAAAGGCTCCTGACCCCTTTTACTGCTGCTTTTACTGCTTACACAAGCTCAAATAGCTGAGCTTTTCAATACAAAAAGACCGGCAATTACCAAGCATTTAAATAATATATTTAAGTCAGGAGAATTATCTAAAGATTCAGTATGTTCCATTTTGGAACATACTGCTTCTGATGGAAAGGTTTATAAAACTCAATTTTATAATTTACATAAAAGGGGTCAGGAACCTTTTTTACGCTTTTCCGCTTTTCCGACATAAAAGGGGTCAGACATAAAAGGGGTCAGGAACCTTTTTTACGCTTTTCCGCTTTTCCGTGCGCCCATTTTCTATATTAGTTGTTTTCGGAGAGTATTTTTTGGTTGATTTCATCGTAGGTCTGATCGGTGATCACTTTTATAACTTGTCCGTCTTTTATAGTTACCACTACGGTATGTAGGGTTATAACTTGAGCTAAAGATTTCCCTGTTCTATCTCCATAGCCAGCCTGGCGAGATTTGAAAGTAAACTCAACTTCATAACAGTTTTCACACCCAACTAAATCTAATCCGCGAACTTCAATCAGTTCTAATTCCATTCCGTCATAAGTGTAGGTAGGAGAGTTTTCTTTAATCCATGATTCGGCTATTTCTTCTTCAGTCTTTTCTTCAAAAGCACTAAATTGAATTGGAATTTCTAAGGCGTCGTCATTTTCCGGAAGCCCGGAAGGATTAGCTTTTTTAAAGATGAGTGATCCATTTTTCATAAAATCAGGACTGTCGGCAGTATAGGGATTTTCGAATTCAAGTTTCGCCTCAAAAGGAACAAACTTTTCTGTCATCCATTCTTCTTGGGCTTGGGCGTATGTTTCGGCTATAATTTTTCCATCCCAGTCGGTAAGAATAATTGGAAAAGTAGCTTCAAAATACCATGCTCCCTTAGCCTCTCCGTAAACATTTAAAGGGCTTTTGATTATCTCTTTAGGAGAAGGGTTTGTTACCGTAATAGGACCTTCTTCTTGATTTTGATCCTTGTTTTCTGGTAATCGTTGATTATTTTCTTTTTTATCGCTTGAGTAATATATTAAGGCCAAGAAAGCAATAATGATGACGATGATGATTATAAATAAATTGGATTTTTTCATATGTTTTATTTTTTAATTATATCACATTCCCAACGAGAATAAAAAAGCTTCTGACCTCTTTCTCTTCCTTTTGCGCTCGTTTTCGGTTAAGTGTTTTTTCTTAAGCGGATATTGTTGGGGGTAATTTCTAGGTATTCATCTTGGCTCATAATGCTCATACCCATTTCAAGAGTTAATTCTGTTGGGGGAGTTAAGCATATAGCTTCATCTGATTTTGAGGCGCGCATATTTGTTAGCTGTTTTCCTTTGGTCGGATTAACAACTAAGTTGTTTCCTTTTAATGCGTTTCCAATTACCATTCCTTCATAAACTTCAGTAGATGGGCTAATGTATAAAACCCCTCTGTTTTGAAGATTAAAAAGAGAGAATCCAAGAGCTTTGCCACCTGCCATTGAAATCATTGAACCAAGATCATTTTTTTTAATTTCTCCTACATATGGCTTAAATCCAATTACTCTAGTACACATAATTCCTTCTCCCTTAGTATCAACCATAAACTCATTTTTATATCCAAGCAAACCTCTTGTTGGAATTTCAAAAATAATCTTTGTATGATTTCCTTCTGGAATCATTTTAACCATATTTCCGCGTCGGTGGGACAGCTTTTTTATAATTGTTCCCGACATATTTTCCGGAACAGTAATTATAACTTCTTCAAAAGGTTCTAATTTTTGACCGTTTACTTCTTTAATGATTACATGGGGCTGGGATATTTGCATTTCGTAATTTTCACGACGCATATTTTCAAGCAAAACAGCTAAGTGCATCTCGCCTCTACCATATACCTTATAATATTCTCCTGGAGAGAAATCTATTTTTAAGCCAACATTTACCTCTAATTCTTTTTCTAACCTTTCTTTAATTTGTCTGCTAGTAACATATTTGCCCTCTCTTCCAGCAAAGGGAGAATTGTTAACAAAGATATTTAAAGAGATTGTTGGCTCATCAATGTTAATTGCTGGTAGCGCCTCTTGGTCCATGTTTTCACAAATGGTTTCGCCGATAAAAATATTAGGCAAACCGGCAATCATCACAATGTCTCCGGCTGAAGCAGATTGTATTTCTTTTCTTTTTAGCCCCTCAAAGGTAAATAGCTTGGTAATTTTTCCTTGTCTAGTTTTTTTGTTGACTCCTTTGATTATAATTTCTTGAGAGTCTTTTATTTCTCCTTGATAAATTCTTCCGATGGCCAACCTTCCTAAAAAGTTATCATAAGCAAGGTTAAACGGTTGTATTTGCAATGGTTTATCCTTCTTTTCTTTACTTGAGGATATCAAAACTTCGTCAATAATTACATCTAAGAGCGGGGTTAGATCTTTTGAGTTGTCTTTTGGGTCCTTTTTTGCTATTCCTTCTCTGGCAATTGCATAAATAACTGTAAAATCGAGCTGATTGTCATTGGCTCCTAAATCGAGAAAAAGTTCATAAACCATTTCTTCTACGAAATTAATTCTGGCTGCTGGTTTATCTATTTTATTAATTACCACAATTGGATTTAATCCAAGTTCTAGGGACTTTTTTAAAACAAATTTGGTTTGAGGCATTGGTCCTTCTTGGGCATCAACTACTAGAATAACCGAATCTATAGAACGCAAAACGCGCTCAACTTCGGAGCCAAAATCAGTATGACCCGGAGTATCTACAATGTTTATTTTTGTACCCTTGTAATAAACAGAGGTATTTTTAGAATAGATTGTTATCCCTCTTTCTTGTTCTAGGGTGTTGCTGTCCATGCTTTCGCCTGGCTGAGACATGCCTGTTTGGCGCATTAAAGCATCGGTTAGAGCTGTTTTGCCGTGATCAACATGGGCAACAATGGCAATGTTTCTTATGTCCATAATATTATTCGACAAAAGTTAAAGCTCGGCCGGATTTTAAAGCTCTACCGGTGCGTCCAATTCGGTGAATATAGTCATCGTAAGTTCGAGGAACGGTATAATTAATAACATGTGAAATATCATTAATATCAAGACCGCGTGAGGCGACATCAGTTGCTACTAATATTTTGCAGCAATTTTTTCTAAATGATGCTAATGATTTTTCTCTTTGGCTTTGTTTTTTGTCTCCATGAATTGAAGCTGATGTAAGACCGCTCTTTGATAGGTCTAGAGCCAATTTTTCAACTTCTCTTTTTGTTTCGGTGAATATTAAAACTTTTGTAAATTCGGGTTGTTTTAAGAGGTTTTTAAGTTTATCAAGCTTTTCTGACTTGTTTTTTATTTGGACAGTATCTTGGAGAATATTTTCACCAATATCTTTTGTTTTAACCTTTATTGTGACAGGATTAGTTAAAAATTGATTGGCTAATTTTTTAATTTTTTCTGGCAAGGTAGCCGAGAAAAATAAAGTTTGTCTTTTTTGAGGCAGGCTGTTCATAATAGTTCTAATATCATTAATAAAGCCCATGTCCAACATGCGATCTACCTCATCAAGAACAATGTTTTGAAAGGAATTAAATTTTAATAATTTTCTATTAGATAGGTCTTTTAAACGTCCCGGGGTTCCGATAACAAAATTAGGATTGCGTTTTAGTCTATAAATCTGTTTATGAATAGGATTACCTCCGACGCAAATAGCTGAGGAAAGATTCGTTTCGTTAGAAAAAGAACAAAACTCTTTATCTATTTGAATTGCCAACTCTCTGGTTGGAGCAATAATTAAAATCTTTTCATCATTATTTCTTTGAACTCTCTCAATTAGTGGCAACAGAAATGCTGCTGTTTTGCCCGTTCCTGTGTTGGCTAATCCTATTAAATCATTTTTTTCCAAAATTAATTTAATAGCTTGATCTTGAATAGGAGTGGGAACTGAATATTTCTTTTTTTCTAGGTTGTCTTGTAGTTGTGAGCAAAATCCAAAATCAGAAAAAATATTTTTAGAAACATATGGCTCTACTGCATTATTCGGAACAGAACGTTTAATATATTCTGATATGTCAATTTTTTTACCGGAAAACCTATTTGATCTCTTGCGAGAACCAAATTTTTTAAATGAATTATTCCTTCTTTTTTGATATCTTCTTTTAAGCATAAAAAAATCTCGGAAAATAGTATCGACTTATTGCTGTATAGGCCGAAATATTTTTCGAGATGCTATAAAAACAATATTTCAACTATAACATAAATAATAATAAAATGCAATAAAAGAAAAAAAGTATCTTTCGACAGATGAACAATTGTGGTAAAATGAATTAATATGGCAAACAACAATTACGAATTAAATAAAATTATTCATCAAATATCTTATAATCCTAAAAAAAGATTAGGTATTTTTAGAGAGCTTTCTGCTAATCAAAAAAGAGATGTTGTCCTAAAAATTTCTAAGTATTTACAATATGATATTATATCAAAATTAAATCAAGAAGAATTAGTTGGCCTTTTAGAGCACTTAGATACAGATGAAGCTACTGATTTAATACAAATGCTTCCTAAAAAGAAACAAAAGCCGACAATGAAAGAATTAAATGAGCAATTAAGATCTGATATTTCTTTACTCTTGCAATTTGATTCAAAAACCGCTGCCGGTCTAATGAATTTAAATTATATTCAAGTTGAAGCCGAAGATAGTATTGCTTCGGTAGCAAAACAAGTAAAAGTGCACGAAGAGAGAACAGGCAGATTACCTGCTATTTTAGTAATGAAAAATGGCAAGCTGATTGGTTGTTTACCGGGACATGAATTAGGGCTTGGTCATTCTCGAGAAAAAGCTACTAAATATGTTAAAAAAATAAAAAGCATTAAATATAACTCTAAAACAGATGAAGTTTTGGATGTTTTTCGTGAAAATCCACATAACAAAATTGTAGTTTTAGGAGAAACCGAAAATGTTATGGGGATTATATATTCTGATGATATTCTCAAGATACTACAAGAAAAAGAAACCTCGTCTTTATATGATTTTGCTGGTATTAGTCAAGAAGAATCGGTTTATGATAGCGCTAAAAGAAAAATAAAACATCGTTACAAATGGTTAATTATTAATTTAGCTACAGCTTTTTTAGCGGCTTTTACGGTTAGTCTCTTTGATGAGACAATTTCTAAATATGTCCTTTTGGCGATTTATATGCCAGTTGTAGCTGGAATGGGCGGAAACGCTGGAACGCAAACTCTAGCAGTTTTAGTAAGGGGGATTTCATTAAAACAGATTGATTTAAAAACGATGTGGCGAACTCTTAAGAATGAGTTAGGTTCTGGTTTTATCAATGGATTAATTAACGGTCTTATTATTGCTACCGTTGTAGTAATAAAAGACGGCGATTTAAAAATTGGTTTGATTTTAGGATTAGCTATGATAATAAATCTTCTAATTGCTGCTTTTTTTGGGACGCTGGTTCCTCTTATTATGAAGTATTTGGGAAAAGATCCGGCCTCATCGGCTACTATTTTTATAACAACAGCTACTGATGTTTTTGGTTTTTTAGTTTTCTTGGGACTGGCAACCTTGATGCTTCAATAAATATAAGTAAATATAAATATGAGTAAATTAAAAAGAGAATTTTTCTTAAGGCCGGTCGTTGAGGTAGCTCGAGATGTTTTAGGAAAAGAAATAGTTGTTAACGGAAAAAGAGGAAGAATTATTGAAACCGAAGCTTATCTGGGAGCTAAAGATCGGGCCTCTCATTCTTTTGGTGGGAAAGTAACCCCGAGGAATAAAATAGAATATTCAATTGGCGGTTTGATATATATTTATTTAGTTTATGGAATGTATTGGCAATTAAATATTACTACTGGAGATAAAGGATTGCCGGAGTGTTTTTTAATCAGAGCAATTGATTGTGGGGAAGATTTAAAACTAACTAATGGCCCCGGAAAGCTTTGTTGTCATTTAAGATTAGATAAATCTTTTTATGGAGAAGATGTGATTAAAGGAAAGAAAATTTGGTTAGAAGAAGGAGAAAAACCAGAAATTATATCAACGGCAAGGATTGGCATAGATTACGCTGGCCCTTATTGGGCTAAAAGGAAATTAAGATTTTTAATAAAAGATTATAAAAAATATCTAAAATAAAACTATTTTGTCTTTATTGTTTTTCTTGTTATAATGAAGAAAAAAGAGGGAATCATAAAATTTCAATAAACAATCATGAAAATATCTATAAGAGCAAAAAACATAAAACTAACGCCAGAATTAAAAAGCTATGTTAATGAAAAGATCCTCAAAACTTTAGAATCTCGATTAAGTCAAGAAAAAGAGCCTTTGGAGGTTAGCGTTGAGCTGATAAGATTAACTCGTCATCATAGAAAAGGATTAATTTTTAGAGCCGAGGTTCAATTAATATTACATGGCCATCAAATAATCTCTGAAGAAAAAGGAGAAACTATTGAGCAGGCAATTGATAGAGTAAAAGATGAACTAGAAAGAGAAATAGAAAGCCACAAAGGAAAAGAAACAACTATTACTAGAAAAAGAAATAGATTTTTAAAAAAACTTATTAATCTTTCACCCCTAGCTCGTTTTAAAAAAAGGAACAGGTGATTGACATAATTATTAATATATGATAGTATTAAACTAATCATTTCAGATCTTTAAGAGAAATAAAGTCGAGTTAACTCTATAGTAGTCTGTATTTGGTTTTAATAAAATAAAAATAACGAAAATGCAAGAAGGAACTATCGCACGTGTTACTGATAAAGGTTTCGGATTCATCTCTCGTGATGGTGAGGATAAAGATCTTTTTTTCCACTCAAACGAGTTAAAGAATGTTGAGTTCAACGACCTTAAAGAAGGTGACAAGGTTACATTTGAAGTAGCTGACAGTCCTAAGGGACCAAACGCTATCAATGTTTCTAAGGTGTAAATAAAAAAAATGAGGGGTATTTACCCCTCATTTTTGTTATTAAAAATCATTTCTTTTAATTTTCATTGTAGTTTTGGTTTTTTAGTTTTTTTGGTATAATGGAAGAATGAACCTAACTAAAAAAAGCATAAAGGTAATTAAAGAGTCTCAATTAAAAAACGGAGGAATTTTAGCTACTCCGATAAAAGGTGCTTATCCATATGTTTATCCACGAGACGCTGTAATAATGACCAAAGCTTTAAACAGAATAGGACTAACTAGCAGGTCAGAAAACTTCTATCGTTTTATAAACAAATACGCTAACATTGAAAACTATCAAGAAGTTTTTCATCGCTATAATGTTAATGGCTGGCCTTGTGTAACTAGAAAGGATCAAAATGATAATGAGGGTTTAGTTTTGCATGGCATTTATGATACTTACCTCCATAATAAGAAACATATCTTTTTAGAAGATAATTGGTTTTTAATTAAACAAATCGTTGATTTAATAAAAAAATATTCTAAAAGTGGTTTAGTTAAAACTAAAAGAAGTATTCATGAGTTTTATCGCTTAGAGCACGGTTATGATATCTGGGCCAACTGTGCTTGTTGTCGCGGTCTTTATGACGCTTCAAAGATGGCTAGAATAATGCATCGAAAAGAAGAAGCCAAGGAGTGGAAAGAATATGCTAAAGAGTTAGAAGAGAATATTAGAAAAAGCTTTTTTGATAAAAAGCTTAAAGTCTATATGAAAAATCCTAGATTAAAAGGAGTGCCAGATATTTCTCAGATAGCTCCTTTCTATTTTGAAATAGAAAAATCTAAGAAGCCCTTAAAAGAAACCTTAAATTATTTAGAAAAACATTTGTGGCATGAAGAAATAGGCGGTTTTAGAAGATTCCGTCAATTTGAAATAGTTGATGATTGGCATTGGTATACCGGGGGGTCTGGCTCTTGGTGCGTTTTAACAGCCCTTATGGGTCGGCTTTACAAAAAAGCTGGAGATAAAAAATCTTACAAGAGATGTTTAAATTGGATTGAAGAAACGGCTAAAAGAACTGGCGGGTATTTGCCAGAACATGTAGCGACTAGAGATGAATACGATCTTTGGAAGACTCACGAGATAGAATTTAATCAAAGAATTATTAATGGAACTATTAAGGCCGAAAGCTTGTCTAAAAAGTTTAAAGATAAAAATTTAATATATTGGGCTACTCCTTTGGGTTGGAGTCATGCTGAATATATTTTAATGAAAAAATGAGGTATTTATTGGGAGTTGATTTTGGAGCAAGTAAAATAAAGACGGTAATGATTGATGCTCAAGGTAGAATTGTTGATCAATCAAAAGCAAAAACCAAATCAACTAAAAAAGAAATAATTAATCAAATTGTTACTGAAATAGAGAAATTTCCTTTAGAGAAAGTATCTACTGTAGGCATTGGTGTTCCAGGAAGACTAGAAAAAGGGAAGGTAATTAATCTTCCTAATATTTCTGATTTTAAAAATGTTAAACTTAAAGAGATTATTGAAAAAAGAATTAAAAAAGAAGTTATTTTAGAAAATGATGTTAACTGTATGGCCCTAGGTGAAAACTTTTTTGGTTATGGTAAAAAAGTGAATAATTTTGTTTGTTTAGCTATTGGTACTGGAATTGGCGGAGGAATAATTATAGATAATAAATTATACAAAGGGAGAGGAAACGCTGGAGAGCTAGGTCATATGATAGTTAGCGAGAAACTTAAGTGTAGTTGTGGCAATTACGGTTGTTTGGAGAAATATGTTTTGGCTAACCGAAAGTTAATGGGCAAGCGCCTAGGGGTCGGAATCTCAAATGTTATTAAAATATTAGATCCGGAATTAATCTTGATTGGTGGAGGGCTTTCTAACCTAGGTGATAAATTGTTAAAGCCAGCAATAGCGGAAGCCAGAAAAAGGAACCTTAAATTACCGCCAATTAAAAGAGTGAAATTAAAAGACAATGCCGGAGCGATTGGTGCTGCTTGTCTAACTAAAAAACCTCTTTAAAGAGGTTTTTTAGGTTGTGACCTTATTTAGATCTCATAGCTCTCCAGCAATCTTTGCAATGAACTGGTCTATCACCTGATGGTTCGAAAGGTAATTCAGTAATTTCCTTTCCACATTCATCACATTTCCAGCTTCCTTGTACCATTGGCCTAGGAGAGAAATTTCTCTGTGGTCTATTTTTGCTCCAGCAGTCTTTACAATGAAGTGGCCTGTCACCTGATGGTTCGAAAGGTAATTCAGTAATTTCCTTTCCACAATCACTACATTTCCAGCTTCCTTGTACCATTGGTTTAGGAGCGAAATCTTTATTAGAATCCATATTTTATTTTTTGTTTTTTTTAAGCGACCTAAAGTCATCATAACACAACTCTTGATTTTCCACAATAGAAATGATATCTTAATCTATATGAGTTTATCTATAGGTATTGTGGGGCTGCCTAATGTAGGAAAGTCTACATTATTTGAAGCTCTAACCAAAAAGCCGATTGATCGGCAAAATTATCCTTTTTGTACCATCGATCCTAACGTTGGCGTGGTTACTGTTCCTGATAATCGCGTAGATCAGCTGGCAGAGCTAGCTTTTTCTAAGAAGAAAATTTATACCACTATAGAGTTTGTAGATATTGCCGGATTAGTAAAGGGAGCTAATAAAGGAGAGGGTTTGGGTAATAAGTTTTTGGCCAACATTAGAGAAGTAGATACTATTGTTTATGTTTTGCGTTGTTTTAAAAATGACAAAATAGTTAATACTCAAGGAAGCATTGAACCGATAAGAGATAAAGATGTTTTAGAAACAGAATTAATTTTAAAAGACTTAGAGGCTTTAGAAAAAAGGTTAGTCGGGATAGAAAAGCAAATAAAAACTCAAAATAAAGAAGTCTTAAAAGAGTATGAAATTTTAAAAAGAGCCAAAAGTTATTTAGAAGAAGGTAAATATTTGGCTGATCAAGAATTTAATCAAGAAGAGTTAAAAACCTTAAATAGCTATCAATTGTTAACCATTAAGCCTCGTTTATATTTATTAAACGGTAAAGAAGAAGAAATAGACCAATCTTTATTAGCTAAATTTTCCAATTACATTATTTTAGATATTTTAACTGAATTTGATAGCTCTGGATTGACTGTTGAAGAAAGAAAAGATTTTAACTTGCCATTAGAGTTAAAATTAGATAGCTTAATTAAGAAATGTTACCAAATGCTAAATTTAATCACTTTTTTGACTACTGGACCTGATGAAACTCGAGCTTGGACTTTAAAGAAAGGAAGTTTTGCTCCTCAGGCCGGGGGTGTAATTCATACTGACTTTGAAAAGAACTTTATTAAAGCTGAAGTTATTAATTGGAAAAAACTTCTTGATGTTGGCGGTTGGAGCAAAGCCAGAGAAAAGGGACTTTTAAGACTGGAAGGGAAAGATTATGTTGTTTTAGATGGAGATGTAATAGAAATTAAGGCTGGGATTTGACGGGGAGGTTGGAATGGATTAAAATTAAAGTAGTATGGAAAATAATAATCAACAATCAAAACATATTACCAAAGACGAACAACAACTCTAGAAATAGAATTATAAGAAAGCAGGCCGGGTGGTCTGTTTTTAAATAGGGGGGTTGACATGCTTTTGTTTTGGGTATATACTCAAAATAGATAGTATGGTCGAGCTATTGTATATAAATTTAATTTATTTAAAACTATGCCAAGATTTGATAAAACTGGTCCTATGGGCTATGGCCCTATGACCGGAAGAGGATTAGGTCCTTGTAGATGGTTGGGTTTTAGTCGAAGATTAACTAAAACCGAAGAAACTGCTGAAACTAAAGAATATATTGAAGAGTTAAAAAGAGAAATTAAAGAAGCTGAAACTCGTTTAAAGGATCTTGAAAAATAAGAAGGCTTGAGAGACGGCTCCGAATTATATTCGGAGCCGGGCAAGCCTTCTTGGAATAAAGAATAACATTAAAATTAAATTATGCCAAGGCCAAGATTACCCAGAAGAATAAGATTTAATCCAAATGTAACTTATTTTAAACCTCAAGGGGTTCCAATGAGGTTTCTTGAAATTGCTGAATTAACGGCAGAAGAAGTAGAAGCTTTAAGATTAAAAAATATTAAAAATTTAAGTCAGGAAGAATGTGCTAAGCAAATGAAAACTTCTCAAAGCACCTTTCAAAGAATTCTTTCCTCGGCTTACAAAAAAATAAGCAAAGCGATTATTGAAGGAAAGGCAATTAAAATAGTCAAATAATTTGGCTATTTTTAGTTAAAATAGTATAATTAATAAAAAGTAACTAATAATTATATTATGACAAAAAGATTTCCTACCTTCGCAATTATTTTACTAATAGTCGGTTTTATTTGGCTATTAAACGATCTAAAGATCTTAAATGTTAATATTCCTTGGATTCCAGTTATTTTGATTGTTGTAGCTTCGGCCATGATTTATAACCGATACTATTTTGATAAAAAATATGTCTAAACAAAGCATTATTATTGCTATTGTTATTTTAGTCGCAGTTTTGTTTGTGACGGGCTATATTATCTATGAAAATATAGCTCGTGAAATAATCGAAGAAAGAAAAGATGAAATCGCTATTTTATTAAAAGAGGTTAAAAAAATAACCGGTTTATCTTTTGGCAAAATAACAGAGGCTGATTTTAGTTGGATGGTAGAAAAAGAAGGGAAAATAGAAGAATTAAGTATTTCTGGAAAAGAAATAAAAGCTGAAAGAGTTCCTGGTGCTGAAATTTATAAGATAAATGATTTTTTTGGAAATCCAGATGATTTTAACACTTTTGACGGAACGGTTTTTGGTTTAACTGGGTTTAAAAAAGATAACATTGTTTGTCTTGTTGTTAGGAGGTTATGTAGCGATGATTTTTGCGACGATCAAGCTTGTATTACTGCTGAAGATTTTGAAAATGATATTTATGATATAACTGTTAGGTGTGGTTATTTGGATTTAGAGTTAGAGCCAATTTCTACCGGAGAAATAATAGAAGCCAAAACTATAGAAATTAGCAAGCGGGATGAATTTGAAATTAGATTAAAATCTAATTTAAGTACTGGCTATCAATGGACGCCAAAATTTGATCCCGAATCTTTGGAAATAGTAGAAATTAATTACGAATCACCAGAAACTAACAAATTGGGAGCCGAAGGAGTAGAGGTTTTTAAACTTAAAGCACTTAAAATCGGTGATTCAGAGATGAGATTTTCTTATATTAAATCATGGGAAGATAAGCCACCTATTAAAAAAGCTAAATATTTAATTAAAATAAATGAAGAATAAAGAAAAAAAATCCGGTTGTTTATTATTTGTTTTAATAGCTGTTTTAATTTTTGTTTTAATCTTAGTTGGCGTAATAATAGCTGCTTATTATTTTTTATCAGAAATTAAAAAAGCTCAACCGGGAGATTATTTTATTACCGATAATGAACCAGAGCCAGTCATTGAATGTCAATCTAATGATTGCTTAGAAGAAGGATTTAAAAGTTGCTCTCATGTAAAGGGAGATATTAAGATAGAAGATTTAGCTTATTTAGAAATAGAATCAATAGGCAAAAGCGGTTCTTCTTGTGTGATTTTTGGTCGAGTAAAAGAGCTTATAAATTCAGATATTCCTAATTCTATTGTTAAGGGATTATCTCTAGAATGTTTAATCCCAGAAGATGTCTACACTAAAGGACTACAAGAGGTTGGTAATTATCTCAACAATAATTTAACGACATCTTGTAAAGGTCCCTTATTTGATGTTGCTGATAAATTTAACATAAATTTAGATGAATTATGAAAAAAGAAATTAATACTCTTACTTCAATAATTATTATTTTAATCGTTTTATGCGCTTTTATTTTTTTGGCTTTGGGTTTTGAAAAAGCAAAACTTTCGGCTTCAATTTCAGCAACTCAGTTTAATCCGATTACTTTATCTCAATGTTATAAAGAAGCATATGAAAATTTTTGCAATCAGTGGAATCAAGAATGTTTTTCAAAAGGGCTAGAAGAAAAATGTAGTCTGCCAAAAGAAATTGCTACAGAATTAAAATCAGAATATCAGGGACTAAAGAATAATTGTCAATGAAGAAATCTTCTAAATTAATTATTTTAATATTAGCAGTTTTTTTGCTTTTATCTTTTGGAATTATTATTTGGTTAACCTATAACCAAACAAGCAACCAAGAACAAGAGAGAATTTTTTCTTTGAAAGAAACTCAGTTTGATCAAAATAGGACTCAAGAAAGAATAAAACAATTAGAAGATAAAATAAAAGAACTGGAAGAAGAAGATGTTCCTTTTCCTGACATTAGACCTTCGGTTTTAACTGATAATGAAATAAAATCTGTTGTTGAGTTGTGGTGTCCAGGCGATAATTATGGACGAGGTGATAGTTTTATTAGTATTGGTTCTGGGACTATTATTAGTCCCGAAGGATTAGTTGTTACCAATAGGCACGTTGTTTCTAATGAAGACTGGAGTATTATCTCTGCTACTCCAACTTGTTATGTTTCGGTGACTGATGATATTTCTGAAAAACCTTCTATTAAGTATTTAGCTAATGTTGTTGCCTATTCTCCTGCTCAAGGAGGAAAGGTTGATTTTGATATTGCTGTGTTAAAAATATATGATGTTTGCGATTATTGCCAAGGTGCTCCCAAAAAATTACCTTCAGAATTCTCCCACTTAACTATTGGCTATTCAGATAAGCTAGAGATAGGGGATTACGTAGCCGTTGCCGGTTATCCAGAGATTGGGGGCGGAACCTTTAATTTAACTGATGGTATAATAAGCGGTAGAGTTGGTGATTTTGTTTTAAAAACTGATGCAAAAATTGATTCGGGTAATTCTGGGGGAGCGGTTTTAAATAAAAATCATGAGCTGATAGGAGTGCCAACTTGGACTGTTTCTGGGCTTGCAGAGACAATCGGCTATATTATTGGGATAGATCAGATTTTTGAATGGTATAATAATCAAGTTATAAATTCAGATAAAAAAGAAGTGCCATATGAAAACTAAAATTTTAACCAAAATTCTAGTAGGGGTTGCGCTTTTGCAAGTTGTTCTTGGTTTTGTTCAAATAATTATAATGCTATTTAAATAAAATAGGTTTAAAAAATTCTGCCTATAGCAGGTTTTTTATTTTCTTCATTTTCTGTTATGATGGTAATAATGATGGATTATAAAGAAATCTTAAAAATTATTGCTACGGCTGGTAAGAATTTGGAAGCGGTTGAAATTTATTATCCAAAAACAGACAATAGTCCGGCTGGCTGGAGAGAGGTTGAGCCCTATAGTTTGACTCTTGATCCAGGAGAAGGGGCTGAGCATTTAATTTATGGTAAAGATAGATTAAGTCCTGGTCATATTTTTAACGGTCGAATGAAAAGAAGAAGATATTGCAACTCTTTTATTATTGGTAAGATTAAAAAGGCTAGACTAACTTATAAAAAGTTTGAACCAAAATGGCCAGTAGAGTTTTAATTAATAATAATTTAAAATAAAGTAATGGCTGATTTTGATTTCTCTAAAATTTATTCTTATTCTAAGTTAGATCTTTTTGATCAATGTCCTCAAAAGTATTATTTTAATTATTTAGATCCTGAAATTGCTCCAATTAAAAAGCAATTTTTAAAACCTAAGGATTATAATACAAAAGGGAGTGCTGTTCATGGAGCAATTACCCTGTTTTATCATTTACCTAAAAAAGAGAGAATCTTTGACAACTTAAAAAAATGTTTAAAAGAAGCTTGGTATTCTGAATTAGATATTTATCGACAGCCTCCTTTGGGATTGTTGGGCGGCTTTAAAGACATTGAACACGAAAGAGAAACTTATTTAGAATCTTTAAGGCAATTACGTAATTTTTTAGAGATTGAAAAGGAAGAAAAGCCTAATCCTTTTTATGTTCCAATAAAGACAATCAGAAAATCTTTTAAAGATTATGAGAGAATGATCAAGTTCTTAAATAGCAAAGTAGCCGTTTCTGGAAAATTTGATCGGATAGACGAGCTCGAAGACGGTGGATTAAGAGTGGTTGATTTTAAAACCGGAAAAAGTAAAAATGGTATTGATCAATTAGAATTTTATAAGTTATTAGCAGAGATGAATTTTAATAAAAAAGTTAAGAAAGTAAGCTATCATTATTTAAATAATGGCAAAGTTGATGATTTTGATGTTTCAAAAACCAAAACAGCAGACATTAAAAAGAAGATTTTAAAGAAAGTAAAAGAAATAGAAGAGACTAAAGAATTTAATCCTCGGCCAAGCCATCTGTGTAATTACTGCGACTTTAAAGAAATTTGCCCGGTCTTTAAGCCCATAGAGTCATGAAAAAAGTGAGGGTGAATGATAAAATGCAAAAGGGCTATGTCTACATTTTGTCCGAGCCCAAAGGTAAAAACTTTGACCTTAATTTTAAGCCAGAATTAACCCCTAAAGAAATGTTAGAATTAGGGGTTTTTGGTGGTCGATATATGAGAGATTGCAAAAAAGAATTTCCTGACAGCTGGTTTAAAAAAGCTAAGCTTCATAAAGAAGGAGCTCCTGGCCACAATCCAGAATTAAACTATTTTAGTGTTGATGCTAGTCAGCCGTTATCTGTTTGGCGTAAAAAGGGCTGGATCAATGAAAAACATGATCCTCGTGGTTGGTTTCAATGGTATTGTCGCTACTATGTGGGCAGAAGACTAGAAAGTGAAGATCAAAAACAAATTAAAAGGTGGAGAGCCATGAAAAGACACATTGCTCAAGTTAAAAAGAATTGCAAAAAGAAAGATTATAATTGTCGAAGAAAACAAAGACAAGCTTTATTGCATTGGGCCTATGATTCTAGAAAATATTAATTGAACTGCTTTTTTTATCCACAGTTGACAAGGGTTTTTAATGATAATAAAATGTAATTAGGAATAGTTATTATTATGGAAAGATTAACATCTCAAAAAAAGATCATCCTTGATTATTTAAAGAAGAGCAAGAATCACCCTACCGCCGAAACTGTTTTTTTGGCAGTCAAAGAGAAGCTCCCTCAAATTAGCCAGGCTACTATTTATAGGGTGTTAAATAATTTCAAAGGAAAAGATTTGGCCCAAATAATCAATGTTAAAGGAATAGCTCATTTTGATGGCGATGTTTCTCCTCATTCTCATTTTATTTGTGAAGAATGTAGCAAGGTTTATGATGTTTTTGATGTTTGTTCAAAATGTAATATTTTAAAGAATAAAAAAATAAAGGTCGGGAAAATTAATAAGTATAAAATATATTTTTATGGAAAATGTAAAAAATGCCAGTAGATGTTTTGACTGCAATAAAAAGATTGAGATCAATGGTCAAACAATCAATAATGGCTATCTTCTTTGCTATAAAGATGGCGATGAAGAAATTAAAACATATAAGTGCAAAGAATGCTATGACAAAAATCCAGCTTTAAGTAATTTCAGGAACTGTGAAGTGTATTCGAGAGTGGTTGGGTATATAAGGCCGGTTAGCCAATGGAATATTGGTAAAAAAAGAGAATACGGTGATCGTAAAGAATTCACTAATAATTAATCATTAATAAGTTAAAATAAAACATATGTTATCACAGCTACCAATTGATTTAAGTAAAATAGATAAAAACAATATTAATAAAGAGATTTTAAGAGCAGGAATGATCGCTGAGCTTGACGCTGTTAGTTTTTATGAGCAAATGGCAGCAATGACCGACGATGCAAACATTAAAAGAGTGCTTTTAGATATTGCTAAAGAAGAAAAAACTCACATTGGGGAGTTTGAAACAATGCTTTTGAAGATAGATCAAGAGCAGGTTTCAGAAAACGAAGAAGCTAAAAAAGAAATAGAAGAACTAACTTCTTAAGGATTATGGTAGAACAAAAACAAATATATAAATGCAAAGTTTGCGGAAATATTGTTGAAGTTTTACATGTTGGTGGTGGAGAGTTAGTTTGTTGTGGCCAACCAATGGAACTTCAAAACGAAAAAAACCAAGATGAAGGACAAGAAAAACACGTTCCAGTAATTGAAAAAACCGATGAAGGTGTTTTAATTAAAGTTGGCTCTAATCCTCACCCAATGGAAGAAAGTCATTACATTGAATGGATTGAAGCTGTTATTGATGGCAAATATTGTCGTAAGTTTTTAACTCCTTCAGATAGACCAGAAGCATTGTTTCATATTTCTGGAGATAATGTTTCAGCTAGAATTTATTGTAATATTCATAATCTTTGGAAGAGTTCTTGATTTAAACCTGATCGATTGCTATAATTAGATTATGAAAAAGATATTTCTTGCGTTATTTTTTTTACTATTTGCTTTGCCGGTTTTTGCTCAAGAAGCAGATATAAATTTCTTTTATAGTCCAACTTGTCCTCATTGTCATGAAGAGCAAGCTTTTTTAGATGAGCTAGAAAAAGAATATCCAGATGTTACCGTTAATCGTTATTCAGTGACCGATAAAGAAAATGTTAAATTGCTAAAAGATTTTTATGATCGCTATGATGTTCCTGATCACTACAAAGGAATGGTGCCGGCAACTTTTACTAGAGATAACTATTTTATTGGCTTTAATGACAATGTAGCTAAAGATATTGAGGATTGCTTTTTGCATTGTACTAAAGAGGATGTCTCTAAGGGAGAGGTTTCAGTTGTAGATATTGAGAGGAATATTACTGTTCCGATAATAGGAAATATTAATATAAAAAAATATTCTCTACCGGCTTTAGCGGTTATTTTGGGGACATTAGATGGTTTTAATGTTTGTTCTTTGGGTGCTTTAGTTTTGATTTTAGGACTTGTTTTAGCAATTAAGTCTCGTAAAAAGACTTTGCTTTTTGGCGGAATCTTTATTTTAACTACGGCAATTGTTTATGGTCTTTTAATTTTTATTTGGTATCAAGTATTTTCGTTCTTTTCTTCTTATTTAAAAATAATGCAGATTATTATTGGCTTAATAGGGATTATTGGCGGAATTTATTTTTTCAAACAATTTTTAAAGTATCGAAAATATGGTCCAACTTGTGAAGCTGGTGTTGGTAATGACTTGATTTCTAGATTCTCAAATAAATTTAAAAACTCTTTAAGCGAATCAAAAAATATCTTTTTATTAGCATTAAGTATTCTTGTTTTTGCTGGCATTATTACTATTGTAGAATTTCCTTGTTCAGCGGTAGTTCCAGTTGCTTTTGCTGGAATATTGGCAGAGGCCAATCTTTCCGTTTTTTATTATTTGTTATATATAGTAATTTTTGTATTTTTCTATATGCTAGATGAGGTTGTCGTTTTTCTAATTGCTTTCTTTACTATGAAGGTTTGGTTAGCTTCAAATAAGGTGGTAACTTGGATAACTTTAATTGAAGCCATTGTTTTAATTGGCTTAGGTGTTTATTATTTATTATGATATTTATTTATATAATCACAGCCACTTTAATTATTAGTACCATTTCTTTTATTGGAGTTTTGACTTTAATTTTTAACAAAGATTTACTCAATAGAATATTATTAGGTCTAGTTTCTTTTTCAGCTGGAGCTTTGTTAGGTGGCGCTTTTTTTCACTTATTGCCAGAATCAATAGAAGAAATAGGGCCAAGTATTAATATTTTTATCGCTTTAATTTTTGGTTTTTGTCTTTTTTTTATTCTAGAGCAATTTATCCACTGGCATCATAATCATAAGTGTAAAGGGTGTAAAAAAGTAGCCCCATTTTCTTACTTAGTTTTAATTTCTGATGGAATTCATAATTTTTTAGACGGGTTTATTATTGCTGCTTCTTTTATTGTTGCTTTTCCGGTTGGCGTTGCAACGACAATAGCAGTTGCTTTGCATGAAATTCCTCAAGAAATAGGAGATTTTGGTGTTTTAATTTATGGAGGAATGAGAAGGAAGAAAGCATTATTATTAAACTTTTTTTCTGGTTTAGTGGCCGTAGTTGGAGGAATAGTCGGTTTTTTACTTTCAAATAGTTTAGGAGAATCTGTTATTTATTTGTTGCCTTTTGCGGCTGGTAATTTTATTTATATTGCTTCTTCTGATTTAATTCCAGAGATTAAACATGGAGCGAATAAAAAAGAATCTCTATATTGTTTTTTTCTTTTTTTGGTTGGAATAGGATTAATGCTTGCTTTTCGCTTTTTTGGAGAGTAATCAGAGGGTTGATTTTTTTTGGACTTTGATTAAAATAGATATATGAATACTTTAAAGAAATATTTAAGCGTGAAGAGGGTAATAATTTTAGTGATTATTGTTGCTCTTGTTTTTGTTGGTTATAGATACTTTAAAAAAGATGGACCAGAATATATCGCCGAAGCAGTCGATTATGGCCAAGTAATTAAAGAAGTGTCTGAAACTGGAATGATTAAAGTTTCTGAAGAAACTAACTTAGGCTTTAAAAGTTCCGGTAAAATTGAAACCGTTTATATCAAGGTAGGAGATAAGGTTTTAGCCGGGCAAGCTTTAGTGGAATTAGACACCGATCAATTAAGAATTGAGCTTTCTGAAGCCAGAGCTAATTTAAGAGTGGTTGAGGCAGATTATGATGAGCTTTTAGCTGGTAGCTCTGAAGAAGAAATTCAAATAGCAAAAATTGATGTTCTTAATGCTGAAACAGATTTAAGTAATAAAAAGCAATCTTTAGAAAATATTAAAATTGAATCAGAAGAAGATTTAGTCCAATCCTATGAAAATGCTTATGATGAATTAAGTGATGCTCAATTAGATATTGCTAATGCTTTATCTCAAGTAGGTATAATAGAAAGTAAATACTTTGGTGGCGTAGATTCTCAAGGATCAACAGTTAGAAACGCTAAAATAGCGATTACCAATGCATTAGAGTCAATGAACGATTATTTAAACAACACCAATGCAGGCGAAAGAGGAGAAATAGACCTGGTTTTATCTGAAACTAAAAACTTATTATCTAATGTTAGAAATGCTTTAATTGATGTCAAAGGAGCTATGGAGTCACCTTCATATAGTGATGATATTTCTAGTACCGATAAAACGGCTATTGATAATCATCGATCATATATTAATACTGCTTATAGCGAAATTTTAGCTAGTCAACAGGCAATCGCAACAGCCAGAATTAATATTAGAACCAATCTCGATGATGCTCAAGCGCTAGTGACTTCTGCCGAAGTAGCTTTAGAGAGAGCTATAGATCATTTAGCCTTAGTTCAGGCCGATCCGGTACAAGAAACAAAAGAATTGTATTTAGCTAAAGTAAATCAAGCTCAAACTAAAGTTTCTTTGATTCAGACTAAAATCAATGAAGCAGTTTTGACTAGTCCGGTTGAAGGTCAAATTATTAGGGTGAATAAGAGAAAAGGAGAGACAGTTCAACTATCAGAGTCAGTGGTTACTATTTTGCCAGAAGGACCATTTCAAGTAGAAGTAGATATTTATGAAGAAGATATTGTTGATGTAGATCCTGGTGATAGCGTAATAGTAGAATTGCCGGCTTTTCCTGATAAAAAATTAGAAGGAAGGGTTTTGTCGGTTGACCCAGCTGAAAAACTAATAGACGGCATTGTTTATTACGAAGTAAATATTAGCGTAGAGGTTAATGATTTAAATGTTAAGCCGGGGATGACTGCCGATGTTGTTATTGAAACTAATAAAAAAGAAAATGTTTTGAGAGTGCCAATTGAGGCAATTGAAAGAGAAGATGGTAAAAGAAAAATTAAGGTGTTGGAAAATAATCAATTAGTGTATAAAGAGGTTGAGTTTGGGCTAGAAGGAGAAGATTATGTTGAAATTATTTCTGGCGTTTCTCAAGGCGAACAAGTGATAATTGGCGAGAATAATGAGTAACGAGATAATCAAAGTTGAAGATATTTGGAAGACATATAGGCTAGGCGAGGTGAATTTAACTGTTTTAAAAGGAGTAAGTTTTGGAGTTAAAGAAGGTTCTTTTGTGGCTATTATGGGTCCCTCTGGATCTGGAAAATCTACTCTTTTACATATTATCGGTGCTCTAGACTTGCCTTCTAAGGGCAAGGTCTTTATCGCCGGGAAAGATATTTCTCAAATGTCAGAAGACGAGCTTTCTATGGTTCGTGGCCAAAAGATTGGTTTTGTTTTCCAACAATTTAATTTGCTTCACAATCTTACTGCTTTAGAAAATGTTATGTTGCCAATGGTTTTTCAAGGAACTGACGAAAATGAAAGAAAAAAAAGAGCTGAAGAATTGCTTCAGTCTTTAGGATTAGGGCATAGATTAAATCATAAACCAAACGAACTTTCTGGCGGAGAAAGACAAAGAATCGCTATCGCTAGGGCTTTGGCCAATAATCCAGATATGATTGTTGCCGATGAGCCAACTGGAAATCTGGATTCTTCTACTGGTCAAAAGATAATGGATATTTTAGTTGATTTACATAAGAATCAGAAAAAAACTATTATTGTGGTTACTCATGATCCCAACATTGCTGATTACACTGAACATACTATTAGCATTAAAGATGGCCAATTAGTTAAAAATGGGCGTCAAGAAAGCCAAGTTATATGGGAGCGTTAAAAGAATATATTAAAATTGCTATAAGGAGTTTAAGGAGAAGTAAAATTAGAAGCTGGCTGACCATGATCGGTGTAGTTATTGGCGTCTTTTTAATTATTTCTTTAATGTCTTTGAGTGAAGGATTAAAAGGAGCTATTTTGCAACAATTAAGCATGATTGGAAAAGATGTAATTATGGTCTTTCCGGGTGAAATAACTAATCCAGCAGTTACTTTTGGTGGCGATTTAGAACTAAGCAATAATGATATTTCAGCAATTAAGAAAGCAAAAGGAGTAGAGGATATTGTTCCAATGACTTACAAGGCTTTGGCCGTTCGTTATCAAGGAGAAGTTAAAACTATTTTAATTAATGGGATTTCATTAGAAGAAGGGCTAGATGTTTTACAGGGAGATATGGGTTGGCAAGCTAGCGATGGTAGGTGGTCTATTCCCGGCAAAAAAGAAATTGTTATTGGTAAGGTTATTCCTGAAGATGTTTTTCCGGGCATTAAGGTTGGAGATGAAGTTATTATAAACGGAAAAGATTTTGAAGTGGCAGGAATTTTACAATCTTTAGGGAATAAGCAAGACGACTCTTCTATTACTATGGATTTAGAAATATTTAGATCGCTGACTGGAGAAAGAGAGGGCGCTAAATTTGTTATGGCTAAAGTAGAGCCAGGATATAATGTTGACACGGTTGCTAAAAACATTGAAAGAGAATTAGAGGAAAGCAGAAAAAGGGTTAGGGGTGTTGATTCGCCTACTTTTTCGGTGATAACTAGCGAGAAAGCAATTGGAATTGTTGAAGATGTTTTAGCCATAATCCAAGGAACTATTTTTGGCTTTGCTAGTATTTCTATTATTGTTGGAGCGGTGGGGATTATGAATACAATGTATACTTCAGTCCATGACCGAATTAGAGAGATTGGAATTATGAAAGCGGTAGGAGCAAAGAGAAAAACAATTACTTTAATCTTTCTAATTGAGTCTGGCTTTTTTGGATTATTTGGTGGACTAGGAGGAGTAATTTTAGGATTAGGATTGGCTAAACTTACCGAAATTATTCTTCAATCAACTGGTGGATTTTATCTTAAAGCTTCAATGAGTCCTTGGTTAATAATTTTTGGACTAACCTTTTCTTTTATAATTGGGTGTATTGCTGGTTATCTTCCAGCTAAAAGTGCGGCTAAACTAAGACCAGTCGATGCTCTTCGTTACGAATAGCTCGTATTTTATTAAAAGCTCGTATAGAGGAAGAACACTTCGGGGGGGGGGTTAATAACCCCTTTTGTTATGGTTTACTATTGACTGTTAATAGTAAACTATGTTAATATGTCCCTAAGACTAAGACAAATTATGAAAACAGATACAAGAGAGAAAATTAAAGAATTTATAGCCAAAGAGGGACAAGTCTCTGCTAAAAAAATTGTTAATCATTTTGACATAAGTAAGCAAGCGGTTTTTAGGCATCTTGCGAAAGAAATTAAAAATAAAGGAATAGCAAAAACGGGTAAACCCCCTAAAGTATTTTATTATATTCCTGAAAAGAAAAGGAAAGTAAAAAAATATGCTATTTCTAAAAAACTCGAATCCTTTATTGATGAAAAATTTTTTGACATAACTCCAACTGGTGAAATTAATAAAGGTTGGCAAGGTTTTGTGAAATGGTGCTTGAAAAGAGAGCAAGATGTAAAAAAATCAGCAGAAGAATATTTTAATATTCTTAGTAAATATGAAAAGATTAAAAGAAATGGACTAATAAACGGAAAAGCTAAGATGAAAAATAGTTTTTCAAAGGTTTATCTTGATCAGGTTTTTTATATTGATTTTTATAGCATTGAGAGGTTTGGCAAAACAAAACTAGGAAAAATTCTACTTTACGCCAAACAAAGCCAAAACAAGAAAATGATAAAAGAAATTTCGGAGCAAGCAAAACCATATGTTAAATGGCTAATTAGTAAATATAAGGTAGATGCAATTGCTTTTATACCGCCTACAGTGAAAAGAGAAATTCAATTTATGAAAGAACTTAAAGGAGATCTAAATATTAATTTGCCTGAAATTAATATTCTTAAAGTGAAAACCGAGATAATAATTCCTCAAAAAACTCTTAATAAATTAGAAGATAGGATAGAAAACGCAAAAGCTACCTTTTTTATTGAAGAAAGTAGGAAATTTAAAAATATCTTGCTAATTGACGATGCAATTGGTTCTGGAGCAACTTTCAATGAAATTGCTTTTAAGATAAAGGATAAAGGAATAGTTAGTGGCAAAATAATAGGACTGGCGATAACAGGAAGTTTAAAGGGCTTCGATGTTATTAGCGAAATATAATTTTTAATTATTCTTAGATCAAATTAAGAATTAAGTATTTCTAGAGGATTTTCAATACAAACAACCCATCTTAAAGTTCGGAAAATGTCCCATTTAGGGGTTTGACTTGGGATATTTTTATTGGTATCATATAGATATTATGAAAAGAACATATTTAGATTATGCGGCAACAACTCCAACAGATAAACGCGTAGTAAAAGCTATGCTCCCTTATTTTACCGAAAAGTATGGCAATACGATGTCTATTCATAGTTTTGGGCAAGAAGCTAAGCTTGTTTTAGAGCAAAGTCGTGAAACTGTGGCTAGCTTGATTAAAGCTAAAGCTAATGAAATTGTTTTTACTGGTTCGGCAACTGAAAGCAATAATACAGTTTTAAAAGGTGCAAAGAAGGGTCATATTATTATTTCTTCTATTGAGCATCCTTGTATTATGGAAACGGCAGAGTGGTTAGAAAAGAAAGCCATACCTACCGGCAGGCAGGGGGTTAAAATAACTAGGATTAAAGTAGATAGCAACGGTATTGTTAATCCAGAAGATGTTAAAAGGGCGATTAGAAAAGACACAGTTTTAGTTTCTGTGATTCATGCTTCAAATGAAATAGGGACAATTCAAGACATTGCTAAAATTGGCAAGATTTGTCGCCAAAAAGGAATTTTATTTCATACCGATGCTTCTCAAACTTTTGGTAAAATTCCAATTGATGTTGATAAAATGAACATAGACTTGCTTACTGCTAGTGCACATAAGATTTATGGACCTAAAGGAGTAGCTTGTTTGTATATTAGAGATGGAGTTGATTTATCTCCACTATTTCATGGTGGCGGTCAAGAAGGAGGATTTCGTCCCTCAACAGTAAATATTCCTGGAATTATTGGCTTTGCCAAAGCTTGCGAGATTGCTAAAAGTGAAATGAAGAAAGAAACAGAAAGATTAACAAAATTAAGAAAGAAATTAATTAAAGGGGTGCTAAAAATTAAAGACTCACATCTAACCGGTCATCCAATCAAAAGACTGCCCAATAATGCTAGTTTTAGATTTGATCATATTGAAGGCGAATCTTTAGCTATTAGATTGGATTTGCAAGGAATAGCAATTTCTACTGGTTCGGCTTGTTCTTCAATGAAGTTAGAGCCAAGTTATGTTTTAACAGCAACGGGATTGACTCATGGTCAAGCTCATGGTTCAATTAGAGTTTCTTTGGGAAGACAAACAACAGAAAAAGATATTGATTATTTTTTGAAGGTTTTGCCAGATATTGTTAAAAAATTAAGAGATATTTCTCCTTTTAAATAACTATGCCTTATTCACAAAAAGCAATAGAGCATTTTCAAAATCCTCATAATTATGGAAGTATGGATAATCCTGATGCAATTGGTCAGGTGGGTAATTTAGTCTGTGGAGACGTAATGAAGATGTATATAAAAATTAAAAATGATGTTATTGAGGGTATAAAGTTTGAGACTTTTGGTTGTGCTGCGGCTATTTCAACCAGTAGTGTGGTTACCGATTTAGCTAAAGGAAAAAAGTTAAGTGAAGCTTTAAAGATTACCAATAATCAAGTCTTAGAAGAATTGAGCGGGTTGCCTCCGGTTAAAATACATTGTTCTCTTTTAGCCGTTGATGCTCTAAATGAGGCAATTTATGATTATCTTTTAAAGAATAAAAAGAAAATACCCAAATCTTTAGAAGAAAAACATCAGATAATTGTCAAAAAACACAATATTGAGAAATGAGAAAACCGGAATTATTAGCTCCTGTTGGTAACTTTAAAACATTGGTTGCCGCCATTAACGCAAACTGCGATGCAGTTTATTTTGGCCTTCAAGAGTTTAATATGAGAGCTCGAGCCAAGAACTTTAAATTATCAGACTTGCCTAAGATAAGAAAGGCTTGTGGGGATGTTAAGATGTATTTAACTTTAAATACCATTGTTTATGATGAAGAGTTAAAGAAAATAGAAAGGATTATTAAAAAAGCTAAAGATTATGTAGACGCAGTTATTTGCTCTGATTTAGCGGTGATGATGCTTTGCAAGAAGTATAAAGTTCCTTTCCATATTTCTACTCAATGTTCTGTTTCTAATTTTCAGGTGGCTAAATATTATAAGAAGTTGGGAGCCGAGAGAGTTGTTTTAGCTAGAGAATTGAATTTAAAACAGATTAAGAAAATAGCTAAAATTGTTCCGGTAGAGATTTTTGTTCATGGAGCAATGTGTGTTGCTATCTCAGGAAGATGTTTTACTTCTCAATTTTTATTTAATCAATCAGCTAATAGAGGTCAATGTATTCAGCCTTGTAGAAGGCCTTATGTTGCCAAAGACAATCAAGGAAAAACTTTAAGGGTAACTAATCATCATATTTTTTCAGCCAAAGATCTTTGCACCTTGCCTTTTATTGAAAAGCTTAAAAAAGCCGGTATAGTTTCTTTTAAAATAGAAGGGAGAAACAGAGAGCCGGAATATGTAGATACGGTAGTTAGGGTTTATAGAGAAGCTATTGATAATAATTTAAAAGAAGAAAGAATTAAAGAGTTGCTTTTAGAATTAGAAAAGGTTTTTAATAAGGGGCTTTCTTCCGGGTTCTTAATTAAACCACCAACAGCCGATGATTTTTCTAATGTAGAAAATAGTAATGCCAAAGAATCTAAAAAGTTTGTTGGAAAGATTTTTCATTACTATAAAAAGATTGGAGTTGCTTTGGTAAAAATTAACGCTAATAACTTAAGCGCAGGAGACAGGGTTTTAGTTACTGGAAATACTACGCCCGTTTTTAAGCACAAGATAAAGAGCATAGAAATAGATAAGAAAGAGACTTCGAGGACCAAAAAAGGACAAATAGTTGGGATTAAAATGCCACTTTGTCGAAAGAATGACGAAGTGTATAAAATATATGAGAAATAAAAAAGTTATTATTGCCATGTCTGGAGGGATTGATTCTAGTGTTGCCGCTGCTCTTTTAAAGAAGCAAGAGTTCGAGGTGATCGGAGTTTTTATGAAGCTTTTAGAGGCTGGGCGTTGTTGTACTTTAGAATCAGAAATGAGAGCTAGGTTGGTGGCTCAAAAACTAGATATCCCTTTTTATGTTTTAAACTTTGAAAAAGAATTCAAGAGGAGTGTAGTTAATTATGCCCTAGATCAAGAAAAATTAGGATTAACTCCCAATCCTTGCGTTGTTTGTAATAAAGAGATTAAATTTGGCTTGCTTTTTGATAAAGCTCTTTCTCTTGATGCTGACTATATTGCTACTGGTCATTATGTTAAAGTAGAAGACAGTTTGTTGTTGAAAGGAAAAGATAAGAATAAAGATCAAAGTTATTTTTTGTGGGGATTAGACAAAAAGGTGTTAGATAGAGTTATTTTTCCGGTGGGTAATTATACTAAACCAGAAATAGTGAAAATGGCTAAGAAATTTAATTTACCTGTTTTAGACATTGCTGAGTCTCAAGATGTTTGTTTTAATTTAGAGCATAGTAAAAAGGAAGGAGAGATTATTGATGATCAAGGACGAGTGGTTGGACGTCATCAAGGTATTTGGTTTTATACCATTGGTCAAAGAAAAGGCATTGGGTTGTCTGGCGGTCCTTATTATGTTATAGATAAAGACTCCCAAAAGAATCGTTTAATTGTTAGTAAAGACGAAAAAAAACTTAATCAAAAAGAATTAAGTTTTAAATCTTCTAATTTCTTTGTTGATCCAGAAGATAAGGTTTATAATATTAAGATAAGATACCGAACAAAAGAAGAAAAAGGAAGGATTAAGGGGAGCAAAGTGATTTTTAATAATCCTCAAAGAGCGATTACTCCAGGTCAGTCAGTGGTTTTTTATGATGATAATAAATTAATTGGAGGAGGGATAATAAAATGAAAAAAGGTATTTTAATTGCATACGGAGAATTATTCTTGAAATCCGAAGGGGTAAGAAGATTGTTTCAACAAAGGTTGATAAATAATATTAATGCTTTTTTGCCTAAAGCAAAATTTCAAGTCTCAAGAGAAAGGATCTTTATTCAAGGGGGTAAAAAGAAAAAACTTAAAGAGATTTTCGGCATTGCTTGGATTGCTGATGCTTTTTATTTTGAAAACTTAAAAGAATTGTTATCTTTTAATTTTAACGATTATGTTAAAAAAACAGATACCTTTGCTATTAGAATGAAACATGATCGTCAGGTTATAGATAAAGTAGCCAAGCTGATACCAGCTAAAGTTGATCTGGATAAGCCCAAAAAAGAGATCTTTATTGAAAAAAGAGGCCGAGCTTTCTTTTTATATTTTAAAAAAGAAAAAGGAGCAGGAGGACTGCCGGTTGGTTCTGGTGGCAAGGTTTTGGCTATGATCTCTGGTGGCATTGATTCAGTTCCCGCCTCTTATCTCTCGGCTAAAAGAGGAGCTGAAAATGTTTGGATTCATTTTCATAGCTTTCCTTTAGTTTCAAATAAAAGCATTAATAAGGTTAAAGAATTAGCCGAGAAATTTAAAAGATACCAAAAAGAGCTTAAAGTTCATTTTGTTCCTTTTGGTGATCTTCAAATGAAGATTAAGGCTAGGGCACCGGCTAAATACCGAGTTTTACTTTATCGAAGGGCAATGCTTAAAATAGCTGAAAAGGTGGCTAAGAAAGAGGGTTGCGACGCTATAATTACTGGTGAGAGCTTGGGTCAGGTTAGTTCTCAAACTTTAGCTAATTTAAAAATAACCGATGAGGCAATAAAATTGCCAATTTTAAGGCCATTGATAGGAATGGATAAAGAGGAGATAATAAGGTTGGCGAAGAAGATAGATGTTTTTGAGATCTCTATCAAGCCTCAAGAAGATTGTTGCACTTTGTTTGTTCCTAAAAAGCAAACAGCCAAAGGAGATTTAAAATCAGTTAAAAAAATAGAAAAAGAAGTACTTGACTAGTTTTTTTGCTTAAACTAAGGTATAATAAAGGAATAGAAAGCTTAAACCTAATAAAGGTCGTTGTTATAAAGAAAATAATAATCATCACTATGGATTACACAGGATATTGCGTAAAGTGCAAAAAAAAGAACGTTAAAATGGAAAATCCTGAACTTGTAAATATGAAAGGTAAAGGCAAGGTTCAAAGATATGCTATTACCGGAACTTGTCCAATATGTAGTACTAAAATGTTTAAGATTGTTGGAAAAGATACTGCCGAAGAATTTAAAAAAGCTGCTTAGTTATTGAATTTAATGGTTCGAATCATTGCCCCCTCTATTAGAGGGGGTTTTGTGTTAAAATAAATTAATGAGAAAAAAGATATTATTATTTTTAATAATCCTTCTTCTTTTTTTAAATATTCTTGTTTGGACAGTAATAAAAGAAGAGTCTAATTATTTAGAAGTAGTCTATTTTAATGTTGGCCAGGGTGATAGTATTTTTATTGAATTTCCTTCTGAATTTCAAGTTTTAATTGATGGCGGTCCGGACTTAACTGTTTTAGAAAAATTAGGAAAAGAAATGCCTTTCTACGACCGTAGCATTGACCTTGTAGTTTTGACTCATCCAGATAGTGATCACCTTTTTGGTTTAATAGAGGTATTGAAAAGATATGAGATTAAAAATATCTTATGGTCAGGAGGAGAAAAAGACACAGCTTTATTTAAAGAATGGTCTAGGCTGATAGAAGAAGAAGGAGCAAATATTATTATCGCCGACTCTTCAAAGAAAATTTATTACAATGATATTAGCATTACAACTCTTTATCCTTTAGATAAGGTAAGCGAAGCTAATAATGATACTTCGGTTGTTCTGGAGCTAAAGTATAGGGACGTATCTTTTCTTTTTACTGGCGATATTTCCTGTAAGATAGAAAAAGAAATTAATATTGACACTGATGTTTTAAAAGTTGCTCATCATGGAAGCAAAACTTCTACTTGTAAGTATTTTTTAGAAAAAACTTCTCCGGAATTAGCGGTTATTAGTGTAGGAGAGAATAATTGGAATCATCCGCACCCTGACGTCTTGGCAAACTTGAAAGAATTTGGTATAAAGACTTTAATTACCCGAGATTATGGTGATGTAAAGATTATTTCCGATGGAAATAATTTTATTATTAATAAATAGGCTTCAATAATAAATATATAATTATTATGAAAGATTTAGAATTTCCATTATTTAAAACAAGAGTAGAAGATTCTCCTAATTTTGATTTAACCGACCCTGATCAACGTCGAGCTTATTTTGAATTAAAAGCTGGAGATGAAATTAAGAAAATAAAAGAATATTTAGAAAGCAATAGTTTTATTGCTTACTTTTTAGGCAAGAAGAACTCTGGGAAAGGAACTTATGCTAAGATGTTTCGAGAGATCTTCGGGCAAGACAAAATTGCTCATATTTCTATTGGAGATATGGTCAGAGGAGTAGACAAAGAATTACAAGATCCAGAGAAAAAAGAAGAATTAGTAAAATTCTTAGAAGAGAATTATAGGGGGTTTGATCCTTTAGATAAAATCATTGAATCTTTAGAAAGCAGAAGCACATCTAAATTATTATCTTCTGAATTGATTTTAGCTTTGGCTAAAAGAGAAATTTCTCGATTGGGCAAGAAATCTATTTTTATTGATGGGTTTCCAAGAGACCTAGATCAAATTTCTTATTCTCTTTTTTTTAGAGATTTGGTTGATTATAGGCAAGATCCAGACATTTTAGTTTTAATTGATGTCCCAGAGCCAGTAATTGATGAAAGAATAAAGCATCGAGTTATTTGTCCTTTGTGTAACACTTCTAGAAGTTTAAAGCTTTTACCAACTAGAAAGGTAGAGCATGAAGATGATAAATTCTATTTATTTTGTGATAGTTCTGAATGTACTGGATCTAGAATGGTTCCCAAAGAAGGAGATGAGTTGGGAATAGAGCCAATTAAAGATAGATTGGCTTTAGACGAGAAGTTAATTAAAAGAGCTTTTTCTCTTTATGGTATTCCCAAAGTTCTATTAAGAAACTCTGTTCCTAAAGACAAGGCCGATGAATTGTTAAATGATTATGAGATTACTCCAGAATATGATTATGAATTGCAAGACAATGGAGAAATTAAGATAATTGAAAAGCCTTGGGAGGTTCCAGATGATAATGGTGTTGCTAGTTATAGTTTAATGCCACCTCCAGTAGTCGTTTCTTTGATCAAACAACTTGCCGAAAGTCTTGGTTTATAGCACTTCGTGAGCTTATAATGTCTTAAATTTTATATGTTTTGAGCTTTATTTCGAGTTCGAGGCACAGTATGTGATTTTTATCTTATTTATTTAATAAGAATAATTTCTTAATCTTAATTCTTACTTTGTTTTTTCTAAATATTCTGTCTAGGTTCAGATACATATGATACGCTCGCTCAGTTAATGTAATTAGGTTGCTCGGCTTGGCCGAGCAACCTAACGAGGAGCGTCTAGGTTCAGATAGATATTACACATCTGATTTTGTCCGATTGACCGGTCAATGGGACTATTTTTAGTATGAAGGTAGTATGAAGGTTGAACCTTCATATATTGTGTTTTCATTGTTGTGCTCCACCTGGTGGAGCACAATGCTCCACCAGGTGGAGCACAATCGGGCGGAGCACTATGTTTTTCAAGGGGTTAGGTGTATCATATCATATGGACCAGTACAAGCACTTGACATGGGGGTATAATTTGCTATAATGGAGGCAATAGGTAGATAATCTGTATAAACTACGGGTTATGCTCTACGTGTCAATCAAAAAGGTCCTTTTCGGGATCTTTTTGTTTTGATATAATTAACTCGTGGACTCGGGCTCGTAGTTTTATGTAGTTAAAATTCTACCTTTGACACGTAGAGTAACGGGTGCAAATCCCGTCGAGTCCACGCACGCACCTAATTGACATTGCTTCGAGTATGGAGTTATAATGAAAGTGGACCCTGTGGTTGTTTGTTAATTCTGGACTATATAGATATATAGGGAATTCCATATAGGCACTTGCCTTGGTAAGTGCTTGCGAAATCCCACTTGGAATTATTTTCCTTAGAATTTTCAAATATACGCAGGGTTCCGTTTTTTTTGTAAAAAAACAATCCCGTTTTATTGGGATTGCTTTTTTATTTCCCTAGAGCTTTAATACATTTTGCACAAGCTTTTACTTTTTGCCCGGCAAATGGTTTGTATTTTGGCTTAGTAATATCTTTAGGGATATATATCCATTGCAGATTAGGATACTTTCTTCTTTTGATAGTCGGGTTATATTTTCCCCTTAGTTTTACTCTGTGCCAAACCATCATTGATCCTTTTTTGCAAATTTTACATTCTTTAGTCATAATTGATTTTAAATTAAAGGTTGTATGATTATCCTAACAGATTATTTTAATTTTGGCAAGACTATGGTATAATTCAAGCAGTTATGGAAATACTTTTTGTAGTCATCATTTTAATACTTTCAGTTATTATCCATGAAGTTTCTCACGGAGGAGTGGCTTATTATTTAGGAGACCCAACGGCTAAATATGCTGGTCGTCTTACTTTAAACCCTTTAAAGCACTTAGATCCAATCGGTTCGGTGATTGTTCCCTTGTTTCTAGTTGTTATGTCTCAATTAGGTGGAGGAGGGATTATCTTTGGTTGGGCTAAGCCGGTACCAATTAATCCGTACAACTTTAGAGATCAAAAATATGGCTCTTTAAAGGTGGCTTTAGCTGGCCCTTTATCTAATTTGGCAGTAGCTTTAGTTTTTGGTCTTATTTTAAGATTTGTTCCTCAAGTTACAGCGATTAATGGAGCAATTGTAATATTATCTTATATTGTTTATATAAATATATTGTTGGCTATTTTTAACCTTATTCCAGTTCCACCACTAGATGGATCACATATCCTATTTTCTCTTTTACCTCATCAAGCTAGACAAGTAGAAAGATTTCTTCGACAGTATGGAATATTTATTCTTCTTTTAATTATCTTTTTTGCTTTCCCTTTTTTGATTAGGATTATAAGTAGTATTTTTAGTTTAATCACTGGCTTCCCTCTTTTCTAATTTACGAATTGCAGGGTGCTTCGCGGTGGTTGACATTAGTTTTGTTATTTGCTAAACTTTTTATTAAGCGTATAACGCTAATTTTTTAATTATGCCTACAACAAGTCAATTAGTTAAAAAACCGAGAAAAAGCAAAAAGAAAAAGAACAAAGCTCCGGCTTTGGCCTTTGGCTTTAACGTATTGAAAAATAGACCAAAGAGATATAATTCTCCTTTTAAGAGAGGAGTTTGTTTAAAGGTGTTTACGGTTACTCCTAAAAAACCTAACTCTGCTTTGAGAAAGGTTGCTAGAGTAAGATTGACCAACGGAATGGAGGTTACAGCCTACATCCCAGGAGAAGGACATAATTTACAAGAGCACTCCGTTGTTCTGTTGAGAGGAGGAAGAGTTAGAGATTTGCCGGGTGTTAGATACCATGTAGTCAGAGGAGCTTTAGACGCTGGGCCAGTAGATGGCCGAAAACAAGGAAGAAGCAAGTACGGCACCAAGAAACCTAAATAATATGAGTAAATATAAGAAACATCCAGTAACTCCAGATCCAAAATATGATAGTGAAGCAGTAGCTAAACTAGTTAATCATATAATGGAAAGAGGTAAAAAAACAGTAGCCAGAAAGATAGTTTATGGCGCTTTTGATATTATTGAGAATAAAACTAAAAAAGACCCAATAGAAGTTTTTGAAACAGCTTTAGAGAATACTTCACCAAAAATTGAGGTAAAGTCTAAAAGGGTTGGAGGAGCTACTTATCAAGTTCCTATGGAGGTAAGAGGATCAAGAAAGATGACTTTAGCAATGAGATGGATAATTACTGGAGCTAAGAATAAAAAAGGAAGTCCAATGAGAGAAAGATTAGCCACCGAATTAATGGATGCTGCTAATAATACTGGTTGGGCTATTAAAAAGAAATCAGATACACATAGAATGGCTGAAGCCAATCGTGCTTTTGCTCATTTTGCGTGGTAATTTAAATAATTTTTATGCCAAGAAAATATCCAATAAAAAGAGTAAGAGATATTGGGATTATTGCCCATATTGACGCTGGGAAAACAACAGTTTCAGAGCGTGTTTTATTTTATACTGGAATTTCTCACAAAATAGGCGAAGTTCATGATGGTGGTGCTATTATGGATTGGATGGAACAAGAAAGAGAAAGAGGAATTACTATTACTTCTGCTGCTACTACTTGTTTTTGGGTTCCAAGCCAGTTCCAAGGAGATAAAGAGCACGAGTATAGAATTAATATTATTGACACCCCTGGTCACATTGACTTTACCGCTGAAGTTCAAAGATCTTTAAGGGTTTTGGATGGTGCGGTGGTTGTTTTTGATGGAGTGGCTGGCGTAGAACCTCAATCAGAAACTGTTTGGAGGCAAGCAGACAAGTTTAAAGTGCCAAGAATGTGTTTTATTAACAAATTAGATAGGACAGGAGCTAGTTTTGAGAGGGGTTTCCAGTCAATTTTAGATAAACTTACTCCTAATGCTGTGGCTATGCAGTTACCTATTGGACTAGAACAAGAACACAAAGGTGTTATTGACCTATTAAAAATGAAAGCAATTAAGTTTGACGGTGATTTTGGTCAAATTATCAAAGAAGAAGAAATTCCGGAAGATTTAAAGGAAGAAGCTAATAAGTGGAGAGATAAAATGATTGAAAAGATTGTTTCAGAAGATAACGAAGCAACGGAGAAGTATTTAAATGGAGAAGAAGTCTCAGAAGAGAAAATTAAAGAAGTTCTAAGAAAAGCAGTTCTAGATTATAAGTTGGTACCGGTATTTTGCGGTTCAGCTTTAAAGAACAAAGGAGTTCAGCCAATGTTAGACGCTGTCTGTGATTACTTGCCTAGCCCGATTGACCTACCCCCAATTAAGGGACTTGACCCTAATTTGCCAGCTGGAGAAGGAGAAGAAACTGAATCAAGAAAAGCTGATGATGATGAGAAGTTTTCTGCTTTAGCTTTTAAAATTGCCACTGATCCTTTTGTGGGATCACTTACCTACTTCCGTGTTTATTCGGGAACCCTGAAAGCTGGTTCTTATGTTTTAAATCCAAGAACAGGAGACAAAGAAAGAGTTGGAAGAATTGTAAGAATGCACTCAGCTGAAAGAGAAGAGGTAGACGAGGTTTATGCTGGAGATATTGCTGCTACGGTCGGTCTTAAAAATGTCCGAACTGGTGACACTCTTTGCGATGAATCAGCTCCTATTATTTTAGAACAAATTACTTTTCCAGATCCAGTTATTGGTATCAGAATTGAACCTAAATCTAAAGCTGATCAAGAAAAGATGGGAATTGCTCTTAGAAGATTGTCTGACGAAGATCCCACTTTTAGAATTAAGAGTGATTTAGAGACTGGAGAGACTATTATCTCTGGAATGGGAGAGCTTCATTTAGAAGTTTTGGTTGATAGAATGAAAAGAGAATTTAATGTTGAAGCCTCAGTTGGTCAGCCTCAAGTAGCGTATAAAGAAACCATTAAGGCGGAAGCTCAAGGAGAAGGTAAATATGTTAAACAGTCCGGAGGTAGAGGGCAGTATGGCCATGCAATGATTAAAATTAAGCCATTAGAGCAGGGCAAGGGTTTTGTTTTTAATGATGAAATTAAAGGAGGATCTATTCCAAAAGAATTTATTCCGGCTGTTGAAAAGGGAATTAAAGAAGCTATGGACAAAGGAGTGGTAGCTGGTTATCCAATGGTAGATATTGAAACTACTTTGTATGATGGTTCTTTCCATGAAGTTGATTCTTCTGAAAGCGCTTTTAAAATTGCAGGATCAATGGCCTTTAAGCAAGCCACTAAATCTGCTAACGCTATTTTGCTTGAGCCGGTTATGAGATTAGAAGTAATTATTCCTGAAGAGTTTTTTGGAGATATTATTGGAGACTTATCTTCTAGAAGAGGAAGAGTAGAAAAAACTGATGATCGCCAAAATTTAAAGGTAATTGATGCTTTCATTCCTTTATCTGAAATGTTTGGTTACGCTACTAATTTAAGATCTTTGACTGAAGGAAGGGGTAACTTTACTATGGAATTTGATAAGTATGATGAGGTTCCTGGTAATGTAGCTCAAGAGATTATCGAAGGAAAAAGAAAATAACTATGACCGGGGTTGACAAATTTATTGATATCAACTAAGATATCTGATATAATTAAAAGAAATAATAAGAACTAATAATTTAATAAAAATATGGCAGAAAAAGCTAAATTTGAAAGAGGGAAACCTCATGTAAATGTTGGTACTATTGGTCATGTTGACCATGGTAAAACAACTTTAACAGCTGCAATTTTACACTCTTTAGCTCTAAAGGGTTTAATTTCAGCTGAGAAGGCAGTTGATCAGATTGATTCAGCTCCTGAAGAAAAAGCGAGAGGTCTTACAATTTCTGTTTCTCATCTTGAATATGAGTCAGAAAAAAGACACTATGCTCACATTGACTGTCCTGGACACGCCGATTACATTAAGAATATGATTACCGGTGCTGCTCAAATGGATGGTGCTATTTTAGTAGTATCTGGTCCTGATGGACCAATGCCTCAAACTAGAGAACACATTTTGTTAGCTAGACAGGTTGGTATTCCATCAATTGTCGTCTTTTTAAATAAGACTGATCAAGTTGATGATCCAGAGATTCTCGAGTTAGTAGAATCTGAAATTAGGGAGTTATTAAACAAATACGAATTCCCTGGAGACGAAACCCCAATTATTAAAGGATCAGCTCTTAAAGCTCTAGAAGCAAGCTCTGCTGATGATGAAAATGTTAAGGCAGTTTTAGAATTAATTCAAAAACTAGATGAATTTATTCCAGAGCCACAAAGAGATGTTGATAAACCTTTCTTAATGGCCGTTGAGGATGTTTTCTCAATTGAAGGTAGAGGAACCGTTGCTACTGGAAGAATTGAAAGAGGAGCTATTAACGCTAATGAAGAAGTTGAATTAGTTGGAATTAAAGACACTACTAAAACAACTGCAGTTAGTGTTGAGATGTTTAACAAGATTCTTGATAGGGGTGAGGCTGGAGATAATGTTGGCATTCTTTTAAGAGGGACTAAAAAAGAAGATATTGAAAGAGGTCAGGTATTAGCTAAACCAGGATCAGTTACTCCTCATACTGAATTTGAAACTGAAATTTATGTTCTTACCAAAGAAGAAGGGGGAAGACATACTCCATTTTTCAAAGGATATAAGCCACAGTTTTACATTAGAACCACCGATGTAACTGGAGATGTTGAACTTCCTGAAGGAACTGAGATGGTTATGCCTGGCGATACAGTAACCTTAAAAGTTAAACTAATTGTTCCTGTTGCTTTAGAGGAAAAACAAAGATTTGCTATTAGAGAAGGAGGAAGAACTGTAGGTGCAGGAGTAGTAACAAAAATTATAAAATAAGAGAACCAGCCCCGATTTTTATCGGGGTTGATTCGTTAAAAAGTTAACAATGCCGGTCAAGCAGAAAAAAGAAGAGTCTGGGGTTAATCAAAAATTAAGAATTAAACTCAGGGCTTACGATTACAAAGTAATAGACAATAGTGCTCGACAGATTGTTGAGACTGTTTTAAGATTTGGAGTTCAGGTTTCTGGTCCAGTTCCCTTGCCAACGGAAATAAAGAAATACACTGTTAATCGTTCTACTTTTGTTCATAAAGACGCTAGAGAGCAGTTTGAAATGAGAATTCATAAAAGATTAATTGACATTATTAATCCTAACCCGAATGTAATTGATGCTTTGATGAATTTAACCTTGCCTGCTGGTGTTGACATTGAAATTAAATCGTAGTAGGATACTGCTACAAGCATATATCTGTCCCAATGGGGCGTATGATATGCCTGCCTGCCGGCAGGCAGGCAAATGACACAGTTTGAGGCTGGGCATTTGCCCCAGTTTTTGTTTATTATGAGATTTATTTTAGGAAAAAAATTAGAAATGTCACAGATATTTGATGAGAATGGAAAGGTTATACCAGTAACCTTAATTGAAGCTGGTCCTTGTTTTGTCACTCAGATAAAGAATAATTCTGTTCAAGTTGGTTTTGAAAGACTAAGAGAGAAAAAAGTAAAAAAACCTCAAAAAGACAAGCCTTACAGATATTTTAAAGAACAAAAAACAAAAAACACCGATCAATTTAAATTGGGAATGAAAATTACTTTAAATGGATTTAAAGAAGGAGATAAAGTAGTTGTTTCTGGCATAACTAAAGGAAAAGGATTTCAGGGAGGAGTTAAAAGGCATGGTTTTGCTGGAAGAGACGCTACTCATGGAACCAAGCACGAAGAAAGAACTATAGGTTCTATTGGTTCTGGTTTTCCTCAAAGAGTTATCAAAGGAAGAAAAATGCCAGGAAGGATGGGTAGTGATAGAGTTTCAATTAAGGGATTGAAAATTGTTAAAATAAAAGATAATATAGTAGCTATAAAAGGAGCTATTCCAGGCTATAAAGGAACTTTATTAGAGATAAGAACATGCAAGTAACAGTTTACAATCAAAATAAAGAAGAGATTAAAAAGATTGAATTGCCTAAAGATGTTTTTGGCGTAGATTTGAACCTAAATTTAATTCATCAAGTAGTTTTAAGTCAACAATCAAATAGAAGACAAGGAACTGCTCAAGCTAAAATGAGAGGAGAAGTTAGAGGGGGTGGAAGAAAACCTTGGCGTCAAAAAGGAACTGGAAGAGCTAGGCATGGATCTAATCGTTCTCCGATCTGGATTGGTGGAGGAGTTACTTTTGGCCCTAGAGCTGATCGAAATTACAAAAAAAGAATTCCAGCTAAAATGAGAAGAAAAGCTTTATTAATGGCTCTTTCTTCTAAGGCTAAGGATGGATCAATTATTATTATTGATAAATTAGATTTTAATAAACCAAGCACTAAAGAAATGAGTAATGTTTTAAATAAGTTTTTTAAAGGTTCTGGCTTATTAGTGCTATCTAAAATGAATAAAAGTTTAATTCTTTCAGTTAGAAATATACCAAAGAAAAATTCTATTCAAGCAACAGACTTAAATGTTTTAGACTTATTAAATCATAAATATTTAGTTGTTTCCCCGGCGGGAATTAAAAAGATTAAAGAAACATTTGTAAAATAGCATGGCTTTAAAGAATATATTTAAACATAAAAAAGAGGAGCCAAAGAAAGAGATTAAGAAAGAGATTAAGAAAGAAGTGGTTAAAAAACCAAGTAGTTCCAAGTTGGCTTATAAGGTTATTGAAGCGCCACATATTACCGAAAAAGCTACTGTTTTAGCTGAAAGTAATAAGTATGTTTTTAAAGTTTTTCCTAGAACAAATAAAGTAGAAATTAAAAAAGCGATTGAAGATCTTTATGGAGTAGAGGTAATTGGCGTAAATATTATCAAAGTACCAAGAAAGAGAAAAAGAATCGGTCGAACCAGAGGTTTTAAAAAGGGCTACAAAAAAGCTGTAATTGAAATTAAAAAAGGGCAAAAAATAGAAATAACAGCAAGATAATATGAGAAGAAAAAAGGTATCAGCAAAAAAGATATTAAGCAAAAAAGAACCTGAAAAAGGACTGCTTTTGACCTTAAAATCTAGAGCCGGTAGAGGAAATTCTGGAAAAATTACTGTTCGTCATAAGGGAGGGGGAGTTAAAAAAAGATATCGAGTAGTAGATTTTAATCAAAAAAGAAAAGATATGAAAGCTAAGGTTGTTGCTTTAGAGTATGATCCTTATAGAACTGCCTTTTTGATGCTTTTAGAATATGAAGATAAAAGCAAAAGATATCGAATTGCGCCAGATGGAATTAAAGTTGGTGATACAGTTATTTGTTCTCCAAAAGCAGAAATTAAAGATGGTAATCGAACTTTAGTAGGCAATATTCCAGTAGGAACCTTAATCTATAATATTGAACTAATTCCAGAGCATGGTGGTAAAATCGTTAGATCAGCTGGAAGCTCAGCCAAGGTTTTAGCTAATGAAGGAAAATACACTAACTTAGAAATGCCGTCAGGAGAGATCAGGAGAGTTTCTCAGAAATGTTATGCTACTATTGGAACAGTTTCTTATCCAGAATGGAGATATGTTAATATCAAAAAAGCAGGAAGCAAGAGATTAAAAGGAGTTAGGCCAAAAGTTAGAGGAAGTGCTATGAATCCAGTTGATCATCCTCATGGAGGGGGAGAAGGAAGAACAGGAATTGGACTAAAGCATCCAAAAACCCCCTGGGGAAAACCTGCTCTAGGAGTTAAAACTAGAAAAAGAAAGAAATGGACAAATAAATTAATCGTTAAAAGAAGAAAGAAGAAGTAATTATGTCAAGAAGCATTAAAAAAGGTCCATACGTAGATGAAAGATTATTAAAGAAAGTTGAGAAGTCTGATCAAAATCAAGTAATTAAAACTTGGTCTAGATCAGCTACTGTTGTTCCAGAAATGATTGGATATACTTTTGGAATTCATAATGGAAAAGAACATATTCCAGTAAAAATAACAGAAGAAATGGTTGGTCATAAATTAGGTGAATTTTCTCCGACCACTAAATTTTCAAGGCATGGAGGTAAAATGCAAAGAGAATTAGAAAAGAAATAATATGAAAGTTCAAAGTCAGTTAAAATATTTAAGAATTGCACCAAGAAAGGTTAGATTAATGGCCGATATGATTAGAGGGAAAAAAGTTGAGGAAGCTCAAACAGCTTTAAGCTTTACTGTTAAAAAGTCATCTGAGCCATTATTAAAACTTTTAAATACTGCTATTTCTGACGCAAAGAATAATTTTCAGTTAGACCCAAGTAATTTAATTATTTCTGAGATAAGGGTTGATGGCGGTCCAATATTAAAAAGATGGAGAGCTAGATCAAGAGGGATGGTGGCTCCGATCCAAAAGAAAACTTCCCATGTCACTGTAATTTTAAATGAAATAGAGGCTGGAAAAAGAATTAAAAAGAAAGAAGTTAAAAAAGAAGAAAAGGTAATTAAAGAAGAAAAACCCAAAACCAAAAGACCGGTAATTGAAACACCAAAGCCAAAATCATCTAAGGGATTAAAAAAGATATTTAGAAGAAAATCCATATAAAATGCCAATCTACAAATGATACGCAAATACTACGAATTTTCAGGAAAATTATTAATTATTTAAATTATTCGTATCATTTGCATAAATTCGCATTAAATTAGCATTATAACACTATGTCACATAAAGTACACCCAAAAGCTTATAGAATTAAAGGATTAAGTGATTGGCAGTCACGGGGTTTTTATAATAATCCAGCTATTCAACTAGAAGAAGATTATAAAATAAGAGAATATTTAACTAGAAAATTAAAGAGTCTTGGCGTTGAAAAAATAGAGATTGAAAGATATACCAACAAAATGAATATTATTATCTTTAGCTCTAGACCAGGATTAATTATTGGAAGAGGGGGTGAAGGAGTCGAAAAACTTAAACAAGAACTAGAGAATAAGATTATTAGACCAACAAAAAGGAAGTTTGAATTAAGGTTAGAAATTAGAGAAATTAAAGATCCGTGGACTTCTGCTAGTTTAAGTGCTCAGTCTATTGCTCAGCAAATTGAAAAAAGAATGCCTTATCGAAGAGTGTTAAAGCAAGCCTTAAGTAAAATAATGACCCACAAAGAAATTAAAGGAGCTAGAATCCAAGTTTCTGGAAGATTAAATGGAGTAGAGATCGCTAGAAGAGAGTGGGTTGGAAAAGGTCAGCTTCCCCGTCAAACAATTAGAGCGGATATTGATTATTACCAGGTCAACGCAGTTTGTTCTTATGGAGTGATTGGAGTAAAAGTTTGGATATATAAAGGTGAAAAATTTGAATAATTTATGTTACAGCCAAAAAAAGTAAAACATAGAAAAAGATTTGTTGGAACTTCTAGAAAAGGTGTTGATCAAAGATCAAATACTGTTGATTTTGGTAGTTATGGACTAAAGGCTATGGGAGAAAAATGGATTACTTCTAGACAAATAGAATCAGCAAGAAGGGCAATTATTAGATATTTAAGAAAAGGGGGAAAGCTTTGGATTAGAATTTTTCCAGATAAACCAGTTACTAGAAAAGGAACTGAAGTTCCAATGGGAGGTGGAAAGGGAGCAGTAGAGTTTTATGTTTTTCCAGTTAGGCCAGGTAGAATTCTCTTTGAATTAGAAGGTATTCCAGAAGAAATGGCTAGAGAAGCTTTTAGAAAAGCTGGTGATAAGTTGCCAATTAAAACTAAGTTTATAAAGAGATAATGAAAGAATCAATTAAACAATTAGAAGAAAAAAGAGAAAAGCTAAGAGAGCTTAGATTTGACTTATCAGCTGGAAAAATTAAGAATGTAAGAGAGATAAGAAAGATTAGAAAAGAAATTGCCAGAATATTAACTAAGCTAAATAATAAACATGCCTAAGAGAAGATTAAAAGGAATTATAATTTCTAATAAAATGCAGAATACTGTGGTTGTTAAGGTTGAAAGAATTAAAGAACATCCAAAGTATAAAAAAAGATATCGATTTCATAAAAACTATAAAGCTCATTATGATAAAGGAGATTATAAAATAAATGATGAAGTGATAATTGAAGAAACAAAACCAATTAGTAAAGATAAAAAATGGATAATTATACAATAATATGATTCAACCAGAGACAGTTTTAAAAGTTGCAGATAATTCAGGAGCCAAGGTGATTAAGTGCATCAAGGTTTTAGGTGGATCTAAGAAAAGATATGCTCGAATCGGGGATATTGTTGTTGCTAGCGTTAAGGTGGCTGAACCACGAAGACCAGTTAAAAAGCACGACGTGATTAAAGCAGTAATTGTTAGGCAGAAAAAAGAACTAAGAAGGCCTGATGGATCATATATTAGATTTGATGATAACGCGGCTATTATTCTTGAATCTTCTGGAAACAATCCAAGAGGGGGGAGAATTTTTGGTCCAATTGCTAGAGAATTAAGAGAAAAAGGTTTTAGTAAAATTATTAATTTAGCTAATGACATTGTATGAAGATTAAGAAAGGTGACCAAGTTTTAATAATATCAGGAAAAGATAAAGGTAAGAAAGGTAAGGTTATTGAAGCTCTTCCAAAAGAAGATAGAATTATAGTTGAGAATGTTAATTTAAAGAAAAAGCATGTTAGGCCCAAGAAGTCTGGAGAAAAAGGACAAATGGTTGAACTGGCTATGCCCTTTGATGTTTCTAATGTAAAAGTAGTTTGCTCTAAGTGTAGCAAAGCTAGTCGGGTGGGGTACAAAAAGGAAGGTGATAAAAAACATAGAATTTGTAAAAAATGTAATCAAGTAATATGATTGAAATTAAAGAAAATTACAAGCAAATAATCCCAGAATTAAAAGAGAAGTATCAGAATATAATGGCTATTCCTCGTATAAAGAAGGTGGTTGTTAATACTGGACTGGGAAAAATGGTGGCTACAGCTACTTCAGATGAAAAGAAAAAGACTCTTGAAGCGGTGATAAACGATCTTAGCGCTATTTGCGGTCAAAAGGTGGTTTTAACTAAAGCTAAAAAATCTATTGCTGGCTTTAAGTTAAGAGAAGGAATGCCTGTCGGAGCGAAAGTTACCTTAAGGGGCCCTATAATGTATGACTTTTTAAGCAGATTAATTAACATTGCTCTTCCAAGGTCTAGAGACTTTCAAGGAATTAGTTTAAATTCTTTTGACAATCAAGGGAATTTAACTATTTCTATTAAAGAACAGATTATTTTTCCAGAAATTTCTCCAGAAAAAGCTAAAAAAATATTTGGATTTGAAATTACAGTTGTTACCAGTGCTAAAAGAAAAGAAGAAGGACTAGAGCTATTTAGATTATTAAAGTTTCCATTAAAAAAATAATTATTATGGCCAAGAAATCAGATATTGCAAAAGCAAATAAAAAACCAAAGTATAGTTCTAGAAAAGAGAATCGTTGTTTCAAGTGTGGTCGAAGACACGGATATATTAGAAACTTTGGCTTATGTCGAGTTTGTTTTAGAGAGATGGCTAATAAAGGTGAAATTCCTGGAGTTAAAAAATCATCTTGGTAAAAAAATATGACAGATCCAATTACAGACATGTTAAATAGAATAAGAAATGCCCAAGCTGTTTCACGCAAAACAGTAGAGGTTCCTTTTTCAAAAATTAAGTTTGAGATTGCTAAAATATTAGAACAGCAAGGTTTTGTTAACTCTGTTGTCAAAAAAGGCAGAGTTCCTAGTAAGATAGTTGAAATTAGCTTAAAATATCCTTCAACTATTTTAGGGCTTAAGAGAGTTTCTAGGCCAGGACAAAGAATTTATTCTGGCTTTAAAACTATTAAAAGTTCTAAAGGTAAATATGGTTTAGTAATTATTTCTACCCCGAAGGGGTTAATGACTGACAGAGATGCTAGGAAAAATAAAATTGGAGGAGAAATAATTTGTGAAATTTGGTAATAATATTATGTCAAGAATAGGTAAAAAAGAAATTTTAATACCGAAAGAAGTAACTGTTGAAATAACAGATAATAATAAGGTTTCGGTAAAAGGACCCAAGGGCGAATTAGAAAGATACATTCGACCGGAAATTAAGATTGAAAAAAAAGATGATCAGATTGCTGTTCAACCTTACAAGGAAACCAAGCGAACTAAGTCCTTTTGGGGTTTGAGCCGAACTATAATCGCTAATATGATTAAGGGCGTAACTGAAGGATATGAAAAGAAATTAGAAATTAATGGCGTTGGTTATCGAGCCAATTTAGAGGGAGAGAACCTAGTATTGTTGGTAGGTTTTTCTCATCCAGTAAAGATAGAAAAAGTAGAAGGAATTAAGTTTGAAGTAGAAAAAAATATTGTTACTGTTTCCGGAATAGACAAAGAATTAGTTGGTCAAGTTGCTGCTAAAATTAGAAAAGTTCGTCCACCAGAGCCATATAAAGGAAAGGGTATTAGATATGTGGGTGAATATGTAAGAAGAAAATCAGGTAAAAAGGCCGTAGGCGCTGAGTAGAAAAAATGCCAATCTACAAATGATACGCAAATACTACGAATTTTCAGGAAAATTATTAATTATTTAAATTATTCGCATCATTTGCATAAATTCGCATTACATTTGCATTATAACAATATGTTAGAGAAAAAAGTTAAAAAAAATAGAAGACATAGAAGGGTTAGAGCTAAAATTAAAGGAACAGCTGAGATTCCAAGGCTTTGTATTTTTAGATCTAATAGGTATATTTATGCTCAAGCTATAAACGACGATAATGGTCAAACTTTAATGAGTGCTAAAGGAGAATTAACTAAGGCTAAAGATGTTGGTCAAATTATCGCCAAAAAGGCTTTAGAGAAAAACATTAAGAAAATAGTCTTTGATCGAGCTGGATATAAATATCATGGTCGAGTTAAAGATTTGGCTGAAGGAGCTCGTGAAGCTGGATTAAATTTTTAATAATTATGAAAAAGAATTTTAAGAAAAAATCATTTGAGAAAAAAGACGAATTTGATTCCAAGCTTTTAGATTTAACTAGAGTAATGAGAATGACTGCTGGAGGAAGGCGTTTTAGATTTAGGGCTGGAGTAGTAGTTGGGAACAAAAAAGGAAAGATTGGTTTTGCTGTTGCTAAAGGAGCTGATGTTGCTCAAGCTATTGAAAAAGCAACTAGAATTGCTAAAAAAGATTTAGTAACCGTTCCGATGGCTAACGAAACCATTCCTCATCCAGTAGAAGCAAAGTTTGGAGCAGCTAGAGTAGTTTTAAAGCCTCAGAGAAAAGGAAGAGGTTTAGTGGCTGGAGGAACAGTGAGGGTGATTTGCTCAATGGCTGGAATTAGAAATATTTCTTCAAAAAAGCTAGGTAAAACATCAAATAAAGTTAATAATGCTAAGGCAACTATTTCTGCCTTAAAGAAATTAAAAGCATCTTAATTATGCAATTACACGAACTAAAATCTAAAAAATTAAAGACTCGAAAAAGAATTGGTCGTGGTGGTAAAAGAGGAACTTATTCTGGCAGAGGAATGAAGGGCCAGAAATCAAGAGCAGGAACTAGAAAGTTTGCTCCTGTTATTCGTGGTTTGATTAAAAAATATCCTAAACTAAGAGGTTATCGAAATCAAAAAAAAGAACTTCCTTATTTTGTAGTTAATCTTGGTGATTTAGATAAAGCTTACAATGATTCAGAGATAGTTAATCCTAAAACCTTGATTGAAAAGGGATTAGTGACTAAAATGAAAGGAAGGTTGCCTAAGATAAAGATTTTAGGAAACGGAAAATTAACTAAAAAAGTAAAAATAGAAGACTGTAAGCTATCTAAAAAAGCTCAAGAAAAATATGCTAAATAAGTTAATTCAAATTTTTAAGATAAAAGATTTACGTAAAAAGATATTATTTATTCTTCTGATTTTTGTTATTTTCAGACTAATGGCTAATATACCGATGCCAGGAATTAACCCAGAGAACCTTCAGGAATTTTTTGCTCGATTTAAAATGTTAGGATTTTTAAGTGTTTTGACCGGAGGCGCTCTAAGTAGGTTTTCTATTATTATGCTTGGTATTGGACCATACATTACTGCTGTGATTATTTTACAACTTTTGACAATGATTTTTCCGGCCTTAGAAAGAATGTATAAAGAAGAAGGAGAAGCAGGTAAAAAAAAGTTTAATCAATGGGGAAGATTATTGACCATTCCCATGGCTTTTTTGCAAGGATATGCAATGCTTGGCTGGCTTCAAAGACCGCCAACACCAGTTATTTCTCCACCATTGGAGTTTTTTGAAACTATCGCTGCTCTTTTAACTATTACCGCCGGAACAGTCTTTTTAATGTGGTTAGGAGAATTGATTACTGAAAAAGGAATTGGAAATGGTGTTTCTTTGTTGATTTTTGCTGGAATTGTAGCTTCCTTGCCAATGAATATTTTCCAGGCTTTTCAGGATGTTAGTGTTGACCCAAGTAAAATAACTAGTTATGTTTTATTCTTTGTTATTTCTCTAGTAATTATTGCCGGAGTAGTTTTGATAACTGAGGGAAGAAGAAATATTCCAATTTCTTATGCTAAAAGAGTAAGAGGGAATAAAATGTATGGAGGAGTTTCTACTTATCTGCCAATGAATGTCAATCCGGCTGGAGTTATCCCAATTATTTTTGCCATGTCCATTTTGTTGCTCCCAGAAATGGTAGCCAATTTTTTAGGTGGAGCTGGAGGATTTGTTGGTGGTGTCGCTCAAGCGGTGGCTAATTTTATGGTTAATCCGTGGGCTAGAGGAGGACTTTATTTTGTCTTTGTTATCCTCTTTACTTATTTTTATACTGCTGTTACTTTTGATCCGAAAGCTATCTCTGAAAACTTGCAGAAGATGGGCGGTTTTATTCCAGGAATTAGACCGGGAGAATCTACCGCCAAATTTATCAAGTACATCTTAAACAGAGTCCTTCTTATTGGTGCTTTGTTTTTAGGATCAATTGCGGTTATGCCTTCTATTGTTGGCGGGCTTACCGGTGTTCAGAATGTTTTCGGATTCTTAGTTGGAGGAACTTCTGTTTTGATTGTTGTTTCCGTTGTTTTAGAAACAATGAAACAAATCAACGCTCAGCTCCAAATGAGAGAATACGACACTTTTTAAGAAAAGAACATAAATCTTATCTTTTTTGGGTAGGGTCTGGTGGCTTCACTAGCTTTTAAGTATTAGTTATGTTATAATTAATGTATATAAAGTTATGAAAAAAGTTTCGGTAAAACTACCAGTTTCAATTATTAAGGAAGGAGAAAGTTACATTGCCTACACTCCAGCTTTAGATTTGTCTACTTGTGCAAATAGTTATGAAAAAAGTAAAAAAAGATTTGGAGAAGCTGTAGCAATATTTTTTGAAGAAACTATGAAAAAGGGAACGTTAGAAGATGCTCTAATTGATCTTGGTTGGAAAAAGGTAAAATCAAAATGGAGCCCTCCCGTTGTTGTTTCTCAAGAATTGCAAGAGGTTTGTGTGTCAGTAAAATAATATGCCTCATTTTGTTGGTTGTGAATTTCAAAGAGAAAAAGGAGATCATAGAATATATTGGAGAAGTGATTTAAAAAGGCCGGTAGTTGTTCCAAGAGACAAAGAATTACCGGTTTTTGTTATTAAAAATAACATTAGATTATTAGAAATTAGTTCTGAAGAATATCTTGAAATATTAAAACAAATTTAGTAATTAAAACAAAAATATGAATAAGCAAACAGTTGTATTATTTGGCCCGCCAGGGGCTGGAAAAGGAACGCAATCAGAGTTATTAAAGGATAAACTAGGATTGTATTATTTTGAAACAAGTAAAATATTAGAAAGAACGTTTTCTAGAGCAGAAAATCTTCCAGGAGATTCTTCGGAAAGATACGTTGAGGTTGACGGAGAAAAATTCGATGTTATGCAAGAAAAACAACTTTGGTTAGATGGAAAATTATGTGATCCACCATATGTTACTTATTTAGTTAAAAAAGAAATCAAAGAATTAGCAAATCAAGGAGAAAGCATAGTTTTGTCCGGATCTCCAAGAACAGTTTACGAAGCCGAAAAAATCATCCCTTTGTTAAAAGGGCTTTATGGAAATAATATTAAGGTAGTTTCAATGGAAATTAGCCCAGAAACAACTATTTATAGAAACTCAAATAGAAGACTTTGTGAATTAGTTCGTCACCCAATTTTATTTTCTGAACAGACTAAAGACTTAAAAAATTGCCCAATAGACGGATCTAAATTAGTTAAAAGAGATGGCCTGGATAATCCCGAAACTATTAAAACTCGACTAGAAGAATACAAAAATAGAACTTATCCAGTGCTAGAAGTTTTTGAAAAAAATGAAATACTAGTCAAAAAAATTAACGGAGAGCAGTCTCCGGCAGACGTCCATCGAGCTATTCTTTCTGAAATTATCTAAATTATGTCAATAAGAATTAAGACAGAAAAAGAAATAGAGGTAATGGCTGAAGGTGGGCATATTTTGGCTAGAATAATGAATAAGCTTATTGAAAAGTCTAAGGCCGGCATTACTACTCAGGAATTAGACGAGGTTGCCAACAACCTTATTTTAAGTCATGGCGGAAAACCTTCCTTTAAAGGACATAATGGCTTTCCAGCTACTATTTGTGCTTCTATTAATAATGAATTAGTTCATTGTGCTCCTTCAGAAAGAAAACTTAAAGAAGGAGACATCTTTTCTATAGATATAGGGATGAAGTATAAAGGGTATCATACCGATATGGCAGTAACTATTCCTATCGGAGAAGTAGATCAAGAAGCTATGAGATTGATTAGAATAACCAAAAAGGCTCTTAAGAGAGGAATAAAGAAGTCTAGAATTGGTAATACTTTTGGCGATGTTGGCAATACTATTCAAAGATATGTTGAAGATCAAGGTTTTGAGGCTATCCGAGATTTATGCGGTCATGGTATTGGAAAAGATCTTCATGAAGATCCTCAAATTATGAATTACGGAAGAAGAAAAACTGGACCAGAAATTAAAAAAGGAATGGTTTTTTGTCTTGAGCCAATGGTTGCTATGGGGGATTGGAATATTGAAAAAAGTAGTGACGGCCACGGCTTTAAAACAAAAAAGCTCTCAGCTCATTTTGAGCACACAATAGCTATAAGTAAAAATGGCTTGAAGGTTTTAACCCTGTTATAGTTGTGCTTGTTTTTATTTCTTTGATTGGTATAATAAAAACAACATGGAAAAACTAATTATTGCCAATTGGAAAATGAACCCGAAAAGTTTTAAAGAAGCCGAAGAGCTTTTTGAAGCTGTTAAAGGAATAGATTCGGTTATTTGCCCTCCTTTTGTTTATTTACAAAAATTGGGAACTTTAGGGGGTTCTGTGAAACTTGGATCTCAAGATATTTTTTGGGAAGATAGCGGAGCTTTTACCGGAGAGGTTTCTCCGGCGATGGTAAAAAATTTAGGATGTCAGTATGCTATTATTGGCCATTCTGAAAGAAGAAAATATTTCTATGAAACGGATCAAATGGTTAATGATAAGGTTTTGGCTTCTCTAAAAGCTGGACTTACTCCAATTGTTTGTATTGGAGAAACAGAACAAGAAAGAGAATTGGGTCAAACAGAAGAGATTCTAGAAAGAGAAATAGCTGAAGGACTAAAAGATATAGACTGCTCTAAAATAATTATTGCTTATGAGCCAATTTGGGCTATTGGAACTGGTAATGCTTGTGATATAGAAGAAGCTAAAAAAGTAAAAGATGTTATTAAACAAATGACCTTAAAAGATGTTAAGGTGCTTTATGGTGGAAGCGCTAAAGCAGAAAATGCTGGTGGCTATTTAAATGAAGCTGGATTTGACGGTCTCTTAGTTGGTGGCGCCTCTTTAAAGCCGGAAGAATTCAAAAAGATTTGTGAAATATGAAATCTGAAGAACTGCGAAGTAAATTTTTAGACTATTTTAAAAGAAAGGGGCATAGAATTGTGCCCTCTAGCTCTTTAATTCCTCAAGATAATACCGTGCTTTTAACTACAGCTGGAATGCAACAATTTGTTCCTTATCTTTCTGGAGAAAAAGATCCGGTTGAAGATCTTGGATCTTTGCATTTAGTTTCGGTTCAAAAGTGTTTTCGGACTCCGGATATTGATGAAGTTGGCGATGATACTCATCATACTTTTTTTGAAATGCTTGGTAATTGGTCTATTGGCACAGATGAAAAGGGAAACTATTTTAAAGAAGGAGCTATTAAGCTTGCTCTAGATTTTTTCCTAAATGAAATTGGACTAGATAAAGAAAGGATTTATGTTACTGTTTTTAAGGGCGAAGGAGATATTCCTAAAGATACCGAAGCAATAGAAATTTGGAAAGAAAATGGTATTTCAGAAGAAAGAATTAAAGAATTTGGCCTAGAAGATAATTTTTGGGGACCAACAGCTGAAACTGGTCCTTGTGGTCCTTGCTCTGAAATTCATTATGATAGAGGAGAGTATTATGGTTGTGGAAAAGAATGCGGACCTAATTGCGAAGAATGCAAAAGGTTTGTAGAACTCTGGAACTTGGTTTTTATGGAGTATAACAAGAAGACTGATGGGACCTTTGAGAAATTATCACAAACTAACATTGATACTGGTATTGGCTTTGAAAGATTGCTTTCTCTATTAAACGATAAAGATTCGGCTTATGAAACTGATTTGTTTGATGAGATTATCGGGAAAATAGAAGATCTTTGTGATAAAGAATATGGGGAGAACAAAAAAGCCTTTAGAGTAATTGCTGATCATATTAAGGGAGCTTGTTTTCTAGTTGCCGATGGTGTAGTTCCAAGCAATACCGAAAGAGGGTATATTTTAAGAAGAGTTTTAAGAAGAGCGATTAGGTTTGGTAAGTTGTTGGGAATGGAAAACTTTTTAGCTGATGTTGCTAAGGTGGTAATAGATAAATATGGAGATATCTATTCTGAATTAAGAAGAAGCGATCTTTTAGATATAATTAAAGAGGAAGAGGAGAAGTTTGAAAAAACTTTAGAAAATGGCTTAAAACAATTTGAGAAATTAAATAAAATTACCGGAGAAAGCGCCTTTGATCTTTATCAAACTTATGGTTTTCCTTTAGAGTTAACTGAAGAACTAGCCAAGGAGAAGGGAATAGAGGTAGATAAAGATTCTTTTAAAAAAGCCCTAAAGAAACATCAAGAGATATCTAGGGCTGGGGCTGAAAAGAAGTTTAAGGGAGGACTAGCTGATACTTCTGATCAAGTAGTTAAATATCATACTACTAACCACTTGCTTTTAGCGGCCTTAAGAGAGATTTTAGGTGATCATGTAGAGCAAAAAGGAAGTAATATTACAGCCGAGCGCTTACGTTTTGATTTTTCTCATTCAGAAAAGCTTACCAACGAAGAGATTAAAAAAGTAGAAGATTTGGTTAACAAAAAGATTGAAGAAGATCTAGAAGTTAGCTTTGAAGAGATGTCTTTAGAGGAAGCAAGGGCAAAAGGAGCAATGGGTGTTTTTGGAGAAAGATATGGAGAAGTTGTCAAAGTTTATTCTATTGGAGATTTTTCAAAAGAGATTTGTGGTGGTCCTCATGTTAAAAGAACTTCTGAATTGGGGAAGTTTAAAATAGTTAAAGAAAAATCATCTAGCTCCGGTATCCGGAGAATAAAGGCTATTTTGGAGTAATTATTTTTTCTGTGGTATAATTAATAAATGAGAAGTTTTTTAAAAAAACCTTTTCTAGTTTTAGATGTTGATCAAGATTTGATAAAAGCTTTAATCCTTGAACAAAAAGGCAAAGATTTGGTTGTTTTAAGAAATCATATTAACAAAGAAGGAATTTTAAGTTCTTTGCAAGAAATTCAAGAAGGATTTAGAAAAGACATAAAAAAAATACCTTTATTAGTTTGTCCTCCTTCTAATCTTTTAAGAGCTAGGGCCATTGATTTTTCTTTTAATAGAAAGATTGATTGCCCAATTGATAAAAAGGAAGAGATGGATTTAATGGGAAAAGTTTTAGATTCAGTTAAAAAAAGAGTTAGTCAAGAGTTTTTAAGAGATTGCGGTATTTTGCCAGAAGACCTTCATTTTACTAATTTTAAAGTAACTGAGAGAAAGATTAATGGCTATCTAGTGGATAGATTAGCTGGTTATAGTGGTCTAGAATTAGACCTTAAAGTTTTAGTTAGCTTTATTCCCAAAAGAGACTTTAAGAAGATAAATTTTACTTTTGATCAAGCGGGTGTTAAAATTGATAAAATAGCCCATTTATCTGAAGCTTTATCTGAAGTGAGCTATTTAAGAGATTTTAAGCATATCAAGCCTATATCAAATGATAGGCGCTATTTATCAAGCTTATTAATGTCATACTATGCCAAAGAAGTTTTATGATATCATGCCACCGGGAAAAAAAATAGAACCAGTGGAGACAAATCCTCAAGAAGAGATTTCTCTAAAGGTTAAAACCCCCGGAAAAAAAAGAAAATGGATTATTGGTTTAGTTGTCTTTCTTCTTTTAGTCGGAGTTTCTCTTTGGGTTTCTTTTGCTTTTTCTGAAGTCAAAATAGCTATTTTTCCTAAATTAGATAAAGTGGCTTTAACTGAGACAGTAACGGTTAAACTAGACTCTTCTTTGGATTTAGAAAATAATATTATTCCTGGTCAAAAGGTAGATAATGAAAAGATTTTAGCTCAAGATTTTCAGGCTACCGGGAAGGCGACCAAAGAAGCCAAAGCTACGGGAACAATTACAGTATACAATGCTTATTCCTCAACTCCAAGAACTTTTATTCCTTCTCGTTTTGTTTCAGCCGATGGCAAATTGTTTTGGTCAACTGAAAAAATTAGCGTGCCTGGATATACTAAAGAGGGGAATAAAGTTATTCCTGGAGAGGTTCAAGTCCCTGTTATTGCTAGTGAAGCTGGGCCAGAGTATAATATAGAGGCGACTACTTTTGCTATGCCGGGATTAGCTGGAACAGCTCTTTATACCACTATTTATGCTAAGTCTTTTGAGCCGATGACTGGTGGCTATATTGGTGAGTCAAGAAAGATTACAGAATCAGATTTAGAAAATGCTAAAAATGTCTTAATTGATAAGACCAAAGTTGAGGGTAAAGAGATTTTAAAAAAATCTTTACCCTTAGATCTTGTTCTTCTTGAAGAAACTTTAACTCAAGAAGTTTTAGAAGGTAAGTTTTCTCATTCATTGAGTGACGAAGTGGATAATTTTAATTATGAAGTAAAGGTTAGATCTGAAGGGGTTGCTTTTAGTCGGTTAGATATAGAATTATTAGCTAAAGAAAGAATTAATTCAATAATTGATAAAGATAAAACAATTAAAAAGGACAGTTTTAAGATAGAGTATAATTTAAAGGAAGTTAGTCCTGATGAAATGACTATTGAAATAGTTTTTAGTGTTGATGTATATACTGATATTAACTTAGAAGAAGCTAGAAAGGCTGTTACGGGGAAGTCTTTAGAGGAAACCTCTTTATTTTTAAAGTCCTTGTCTGGAATAGAAAAGGTTAAAATAGATAAAGGTAGCTTTATGCGAAGAAGCGTTCCAAGCTCTTTAGATAAAGTGAAAATCGATCTAATACTTGACCCCGCAGAAGAAATTTGATTTAGATTTTTTTAAAAAAATCTAAACTGTGGAACAGATCAAATTTTCTCTGCGGGGTTGACTAAATAATTGGATTTTGTTAGACTTATTACCATAAATGGATAATCAGAATAAAAACACAATTAAAAAACAAGGCACCGTTTTGGAAGCTTTGCCAAGTACTCATTTTAAAATAGAATTAGAAGATGGTAAGGTTATTATCGCTCATTTGGCTGGTAAAATGAGAATTCATAGAATTAAAGTTTTGCCGGGAGATAAAGTTACTGTTGAAATGAGTCCTTATGATGAAAACCGTGGAAGGATTGTCTATCGCGGTAAATAGTATGAAAGTAAGAGCATCGGTAAAAAAAATTTGTCGAGACTGTAAAATCGTCCGAAGAAAGGGACGAATTTATGTTATTTGCAAAAAGAATCCAAAACACAAACAGCGCCAAGGTTAAAAATATTATGCCAAGAATTGCAGGAGTAAATATACCTAATGACAAAAAAATAGTAATCGCCCTAACCTATATCTTCGGAATAGGTCTTTCTTCTAGTAAGAAAGTTTTAAAACAAACTGGAATTGATCCTAATCTTAGGGCGTCAGAATTAAAAGCTGACCAAATTAATACTTTAAAAGATGTAATTGAAAAGAATTACCGAATTGAAGGTGATTTAAAAAAAGACTTAATTACAGATGTTAGAAGATTAAAAGACATTAGTTGTTGGCGAGGAGGCCGTCATATTAAAAACCTTCCAGTTAGAGGTCAAAGAACTAAAACTAACAGTAGGACTATTAGGGGGAATACTAGAAAAACTGTTGGTTCTGGCAGGAAAGGCGCTCCAGCTCCTAAATAATAAATATGGGGAAAAAGAGAATTATTCAAAAAAGTGAAGAAGAGTTAATTAAAGAAAGAGAGCAAGTAGATGCTGGCGTTAAAGGTGTTAAGGTTAAAAAATCTGCTAAAACTAGAGAGGGTCGTGTTTATATTTCTTCTTCTTATAATAATACCCTTATTAGCTTAACTGATGATAGAGGGAATAAGCTAGCGGCTGCTAGTGCTGGATCAATTGGTTTTAAGGGGGCCAAAAAAGCTACTCCTTTTGCTGCCTCTAAAGTAGCTGAAAGTATTTGCTTAGTGGCTCAGAAGATGAGAATAGAAAGTGTTTCAGTTTTTGTTAAAGGAATTGGGTCTGGAAGAGATTCGGCCATAAGATCACTAGCCAATCATGGCTTAGAGATATTAGCAATTAAAGATGTTACTCCTATTCCGCATAATGGATGTAGGGCTCCTAAGCCAAGAAGAGTATAATTATGCAAAATAATAAATGTAAAATTTGTAGAAGGTCAGGAATTAAGCTTTTTTTAAAGGGGGAGCGTTGTTTTTCGCCAAAATGTGCCATTATTAAAAGACCCTATGCTCCCGGACAAAAAGCGAAAAAAAGAAGAAGAAATATCTCAGAGTTTGGTAAAGAATTAAAAGAAAAACAAAAGCTAAAGAACTGGTATAATTTAAACGAAAAACAGTTTAGCTCTTATGTAAAGGAAGTTTTAAATAAAGGCTCGGAGACAATTGATGCTGGAACCGCGCTTTTAGCTAAATTGGAGAGTCGTTTTGATAATGTTATTTTTCAAGCTGGCTTTGCTAGCTCTAGATCGCAAGCTAGACAACTAGTAGGCCATGGATTTTTTATGCTTAATGGCAGAAAAGTTAATGTTCCTTCTGTAAATATTAAAAAAGGAGATAAGATAACTCTTCATTCAAAGGTAACTAAAAAGAAATCTTTCACTAATCTTTCAACTTATTTAAAAAAACATAAAGCACCTTCTTGGATTAGGGTAAATACTGAAAAGTCAGAAATAGAAATTATTGGTCAGCCAGGATTGGAAGATACTGCTTCGCCAGCAGAACTTTCTTCAATCTTTGAGTTTTATTCTAAATAAATAGTTATAAAATAATTAAAAAATATGATTCCTTTACCAAAAAAACCAAAAATTGTTAAAACAAAGGATAACTGGGCTCAATTTGAAATAGAGGGGCTTTATCCTGGTTATGGTGTTACTCTTGGAAATTCTTTAAGAAGAGTTTTGCTTTCTTCTCTAGAGGGGGCCGCTGTAACTCAAGTTAAAATCAAAGGAGCTCAACATGAATTTTCAACAATTTCCGGGGTTTTAGAAGATGTAATTACTATTATTATGAACTTAAAACAATTAAGGTTTAAAGTTTATTCAGAAGAACCTCAAAAGGCTACTTTGAAAATAAAAGGAGAAAAAAAGGTAAAAGGTAAAGATTTAAAGTTACCAACTCAATTAGAATTAATGAACAAAGAGGCTCATATTGCTACTCTAACTAGCTCTAAGTCTGACTTCGAAATGGAAATTCAAATAAAAAAAGGGATTGGCTATGAGCCAGTGGAAAGAAGAAAAAAAGACAAGAAGCTAGAGATTGGAGTTATTCCGATAGACGCTATTTATACTCCAGTTAAAAGAGTAAGTTATAATGTAGAGAATATGAGAGTTGGAGAAAGAACAGATTTTGATCGCTTGAATTTAGAAATTGAAACAGATAGCATTATTTCTCCAGAAGAGGCTCTAGAGCAATCAGCAGATATTTTAGTCAAGCACTTTTCTTTATTGACTAAAGAAGAAGAAAAAGAACCCGCTAAGACTAAAAGTTCAGGAGAAACAAAGAAGAAAGAAGAGAAAAAGAAGAAATAATTATGAGAAAATTAAAGCAAGGTAGAAAATTTGGTAGAGAAAAAGATCAAAGGAAAGCTTTAAAGAAATCTTTAGCTAGATCCTTGTTTTTGTATGGCAAAATAACAACTACTGAAGCCAAAGCCAAAGAGCTTTCTAGTTTTGCCGAAAAGATGATTACTAAAGCTAAAAATAATACTTTGGCTTCCAGAAGGGCTTTAACTACTTATTTCTCAAAAGATTTAACTAAAAAATTAATTGAAGAAATTGCTCCTAAATACCAAGAAAGAAAGGGAGGCTATACTCGAATTATTAAAAAGGGTCCAAGGAGTTCCGATGGAGCTAAAATAGCTATAATTGAATTAGTTTAAAGTTATGGAAAGAAAAACACATACAATTGATGCTGCAAATAAGGTCTTGGGAAGATTGGCTGTTGAGATTGCTGGTCTATTAAGAGGAAAGAGTAAAGTGGACTTTAGACCTAATAAAGACGATGGAGATGTTGTTATTGTTAAAAATGCTGACAAGATTATTATTAGTGGTAAAAAGTTTGACAACAAAGTTTATTACCATCACTCCGGCTATTTGGGAGGGTTGAAAGAAACTCCTTACAAGAAAGTTTTTAAAAATGATCCTGGAGAAGTTATCAGAAGAGCAGTTTATGGAATGATGCCTAAAAATAAATTAAGAGATATACAAATTAAACGTTTAAAGTTTGAATAATGGAAGAAACAACTACAACAACAAAAGAAATTACCTTTAGCCTTCCAAAAGATAAATATGTTGAAGCTATTGGTAGGAGAAAAACCAGCACTGCTAGGGTTCGTCTTTTTGGCTCTAAAGACAAAGGAATAATTGTAAATGATAAAGATTATAAAGATTATTTTCAAAGTCCAGAACTTCAAAGTATAATTACTGACGCTCAAGAAACAATGAAGGTTTTAGGGAAGTTTGCTATTTCAGTTAAAGTAAAAGGAGGAGGAATTAATGCTCAAGCAGAAGCAGTAAGACATGGAATTGCCAGGGCATTAGTAGAAATTAATCCGGACTCTAGAAAAAAATTAAGAAGAATTGGTTATTTAACTAGAGATCCAAGAATGAGAGAAAGAAAGAAATTTGGGCTTAAAAGAGCTAGAAGAGCACCTCAATGGTCTAAGAGATAAAAAAAGAACCCTCCGATGTTTTATCGGAGGGTTTTTGGTTGCTTAATTAATCGCAGGGCATCGGAATTTCAACGATTCGTTTGTACCAGTGAGAGAAAAACCCCTCCTGGTCTGCTATTCTAGAGGCAATAAAGCGATTAATTACTTCTTCATTTGCGGACGCTCTTGTTTCTAACAAGAGATTGTTGTCCGCAAGAATCTCGGCGACCTTCCGATCGTTTTCTGCCTTTACGGCAACATATAATTTCATAAGACAATCTCCAAAAAAAGAACAAGTTTTTGGTTTTCTTTATTATACTTGATTATTATCTTTATGTCAACCCCACCTTAAAACAGAATTAAATGCACCGATTGACCGGTCAATCGGTTTGACTGTTTTGGGGGGATGAATTAAAATAAAAGATATGTTAAAGGAAGTTATTGATAAATATTATTTAGATAGTAGAAAAACTAGAGAACAAACTCATTTCTATATCAGTCAAGCTGGGAAGTGTCCTCGTTCTATTTTTTTTAAATTCAAGGGGGTCCCCGAAAAAGAATTAGAGCCTCATATTTTAAGATTGTTTGAACATGGTGATCATATGCATCAATTAATAATGAGTGCCTTGCTAAGTGCTCGTGATATTCATGTAGTCGCTTCTGAAGTTAAAATTCCTCCTCAAGAATTAATTTCTGGAAGAGCTGATGCGGTTTTAAGCGACGGTGATCAATTATATGTTTTAGATATTAAAAGTATGAATAGTATGGTGTTTAGGTCTTTAAAGGAACCTAAGCCAGAAAATGTTCAACAAATACAACTTTACCTCTATTATTTTAAAATTCCAAAAGGAATATTGCTTTATGTGAATAAAGATAATTTACAATTAAAGGAGTTTGTTTTTGATTATGATGCCCAACAAGCCAGGTGTTTAATTGATGAGATGAACCTCTTAAAAGAACAAATAGATACTAATATTATTCCTAAAAGGTTAGAAGATTATCCTAATAATTGGCAGTGTCGTTATTGTCAATATCGATCGGTTTGTGATATGGCCTCTCCTTTAGAAATGAATTGGGGTGATTTTAAATCTCAAATTAATTCATTGGAAGAATAAAGAACTCCTTCAGAGAGAAGATAGAGCTTTCCATTAGTAAAGAGTATTTCTTGATGAGGGGATTCAGTTAAAGTAACAATGTTTAATTTATCTCTGTTGTCTAATTCAGAAACCTTTATTTTATCTCCAAGATCAAAGATAAGGTAGTGGTTATTGTACCAGAAAACTTTATTAATTTTTTCAGAAAATCTAGTTAAAAATAATATTCCTCCTTTTTCTTTTTGTGGTTGTTCATATTGTTTTTCTAAGTAAATAACCTTTATTTCATTATTGGTATAGTAAGTTAGTTTTTTTTGATCTGGAGATACTCGATATCCTTTAATTGAATCAGAAAGCTTTTTAAATGATTTGGTTATTTCATCTAAAAAATAAAGACTATCCTTTTCCATTAAAAAGAAATTAGAATTAAAGACAATTAATTGATATTTAATTTCCTCTTTAATTGGAAAACTGATTATATTACTCTCTTTAAATTCGTCTCCATTAGATTCTAAAATATATCCTTCTTGATTAAGACAATAAATAGAGCTTTTAATAGAGCAGGTGATAACTTCTTTTAATAATGGAGCCAATATTTCTTTTTCTTTGATTTCTACTTCGTTTAGAGTTTTAAAGGTTTTACTTTTTTCGGTTACTGATTGAATAATATATATTTTATTATTATCTCTTGGATGAAAGATTATTTCTTCCGGAGAGCCGATAAAATCTAGACGGTTGATAATTGTTGGGCTTTGACTAATATCTAAAAGAAAATACTGGACTTTCTCTTTTAGTCCTAGCTCCAAAAGAACTTTTTCTTCATTAGGAGATATTTTTAAATCATAAAAAACAATATTGCTTTTAGAAAAGTCTTCTTTGTCAATAATGTGACTTTTTAAATTATTTTTAGTGTCATAAAGTTTTAAACTCCAATCTTTTTCTCCTTCTTTGACAATAACAATATTATTGCTTTGAGAAACAAAAAAATCTTCTACATTTTCTAAAAGTTCGTCAAAATTAATTTCGGCAGGGATTAAGGTTATATTGCTAGCCTCGGTTGCTTCCCCTTTTTTAATTTCAAGATTTTTAGACCAATTATGATAGTTCTCTTTTTGGATTTCTATTTTATAGTTTCCAGGAATAAGATTATCTATCAAAGAAGACCCAAAGAAAATATCTGTACGATCTTTGAATTCGTTGTTGACATAGATTGCTAAACCCTTGGGTTGAGCTTTAAAATAAAAAAGACCGGTTTGGACAAATTTTAGTTCTTGCCAATCAAAGCGCCAGCCAAGAGAATAAAAGACTACTAACGGAGCAATGATTAAAAAAGAAACAAGTAAAATTCCAAATATTATATTACTAACTTTCTTGTTCATATTAACCTTATTTTATCACTTGTTCTTGTTGAAATCAAGAACTTGATTTTATCTGAATATTATTTTAGAATAAGTACATGCCCCGTAGAGAAATTTCAATACATTCGCTGTAAGCGAATAAAAGAATACGGGGAATAATAAAGTATAATTAATAAATAGAAAAACAAACATAAGAATTTCAAGAAAGATGAGCAAACTAATTGAAATTCTTCTACGGGACATGGAAGAAAAATTTATCATCAAAGGAGGAATTCCTTTAAAGGGAGAAGTAGGAGTAAGAGGAGCTAAAAATGCCGCCTTTCCAATTTTGGCCGCTTCTTTACTAACCAAAGAAACTTGCACTATAGATAATTTACCTTTAATAGAAGATGTCTTAAAGATGATCAGGATTTTAGAAAATATGGGTGCTGAGATTTCTTGGGTTGGCAAAAGAAAAATAGAAATAAATTGTTCTAAGATAAAGCCTTCTAAAACACCTTATGATTTAGTAAAATGTTTTCGAGGCTCTGTTTTGTTGTTGGGGGGATTGTTGGGAAGATTTAATAATGTTAGAATTCCTAAGCCAGGAGGTTGTGTTATTGGTTCTCGTCCAATTGATACTCATCTAGATGCTTTTGATCAGTTAGGGATAAAGATTCACAAAACAGGCCAGTTTTACAATTTTAAAAAGAATAAAGATAATAATTCTAAAGAAGTTGTTTTAAAAGAAATTAGCGTTACGGCCACTGAAAACGTTTTACTCTATGCCACTAGTAACTCTAAACAAAAAACAACTCTTAAAATAGCCGATCAAGACTATCAAGTTCAGGATTTAATTAGGGTGTTAGAGAAAATGGGAGCTAGTATTAAGAATACCGGGATTAGGGAATACGAAATAACTGGTAAAAACAACTTAAAGGGTTTTAGTCATAGTATTGTTAATGACCCTATTGAGGCCGGAACTTTCATTGTTGCGGCTTTAGCTACTAATGGAGAAGTTTTGGTTAAAAATGCCGAGTTGCAATATTTAGACTTGTTTCTAAAAAGATTAAAAGATTTTGGCGCAAAGTATAAAGTGATAGACGCAAAGACAATAAAAGTTTTACCTTCTAAAAAAGATTTAAAAATAGACAAAATTCAAAGCTTGCCTTATCCAGGAATTCACTCAGATCTTCAGCCGGAATTAGGGGTATTAGCTACTCAAACTAAAGGACCGACAATGATTCATGATCCGCTTTTTGAAGGAAGATTAAGATATTTAAATGAGTTAAACAAAATGGGAGCTGATATCATTTTTTGTGATCCTCATAGAGCGATTGTTTATGGTCCTACTAAACTTCAGGGAGCTAATATCCCAAGTTTAGACTTAAGAGCAGGAGCAGCAGTGATTATTGCCGGTTTGATTGCTAAAGGTACGACTAATATAAATAATATTTATCAAATTGATAGGGGTTATGAAAAAATAGAAGAACGTCTTAGTGATTTGGGGGCTGATGTTAAAAGGAGAATTAAAAAGTAATTATGTTAAAGAAGAAAATAGGTATTGATCTGGGAACTTGTAACTCCATCGTTTTTACTCCTCAAAAGGGAGTGGTTTTAAGCGATCCTTCGGTTGTAGCAGTAAGTTTAGATGACAACAGAATTTTAGCAGTTGGTAAAGAAGCCAAGGAAATGACTGGTAGAACACCGGACACCATTAGAATTTATCGCCCCTTAAAAGACGGCGTTATTGCTGATTATCGAGTAACTGAAGCAATGATTAGGTATTTTGTTAAAAGCGCCGGATCTAAATTTCGTTTTTTAAAGCCAGAGTTATTAGTAGGAGTCCCAGCCGGAATTACTTCTACTGAAAAAAGAGCAGTGATTGAAGCGGGAATGGCTGCTGGCGCCAAAGGAGTTTATGTTGCCAAAGAGCCGGTTTTAGCGGCTATTGGAGCTGGTATTCCTATTAATTCTTGCTCTGGTCATATGATTGTAGATATCGGCGGGGGAACTGCTGAAGTGGCCGTTATTTCTTTGGGTGGAATAGTTACAGCTAAATCTTTAAGAGTGGCTGGAGACAAAATGGATAGAGCTATTTCAGAATACATTAAAAAGAAGTATAATTTAGTTGTTGGAGAGCAAACGGCGGAAGAAGTTAAAATTAAAATCGGGACTGCTGTTCCGGAAAAAACTCCAAGAGAAATTGAGATTAGAGGAAGAGATATGATTTCTGGCTTGCCTCAAAACATTAAGGTTAATTCTAATGAGGTTTGTGAGGCGATATCAGAAAGACTTTCAGATATCGTTCAAACCGTTAAAGAGGTTTTGAGAGACACGCCACCAGAGTTGTCGGCTGATATTATGGACAAGGGAATGATTATCTCTGGAGGCGGAGCTTTAGTTAGAAATATTGACGAACTAATTGCTGAATCAACTGGCGTCCCCTGCTTTATAGCCGAAGATCCCTTGCTTTGTGTTGCCAAGGGAACCGGAGCGGTATTGGACAACCTTGAAGCTTACAAAAAGAGCATAATGTCAAAAAGAAAATAATGCATGAAAAACAAAGGAAGTTTTTAGTAGAATCAATTGAGCTTGGGAGATTGCCCCATGCTCTTTTATTCTACGGTCAAGAAAAACTGGGTAAAAAAGATTTTGCTATTGATTTTGCTAAACATTTAGTCGGAGAGTTAAAAAACAACCCGGACTATTTATTAATTGAAGCAGAAAGTAAAGAAATTCAAATTAGCCAAATTAGAGACTTGGTTTCTAAGCTTTCTTTTAAGCCCCATCAATCAGATTATAAAGTAGCGATTATTGATAAGGCTCATTTAATGACTACTGAAGCACAAAACTGTTTTTTAAAGTTTTTAGAAGAACCTACTGGAAAAACCCATTTAATACTAATTACTGAATATCCAGCCATTTTATTACCAACTATAACTTCTCGGGTTCAGAGAATAAGGTTTTATCCCGATAAGGGGTTTCAATCAATAGAATCAAAGGAGAATATAGAAGAGCTAGAAAAGCTTCTTAATTCAGATTTAGCTTATCGGTTTCAATATGTTAAAAAAATAACTGATAAGAACTCAGATTATAACTTAAAAGAGATACTGGATTCTTGGTTGAGTTATTTTAGAAAGAAGATGCTTTCTAGTAATGACTCTAAATATTTAAACATAGTCAAAGAAATACAAAAAACTCAAGTTTTACTTTCAACAACTAATACTAATTCTAAAATAGCTTTAGAGATACTCTTAATGAAACTTTAGTTTGGCAAGAGGGGAATAATTTGATATAGTGGAAGATAGATAAATATAATAAAAATATGGATTATAAAGAAATAATAAATAGAGTAAAACCAGAAATGGACAAAGTAATCTCTTTTTTAGAAAGAGAGCTTTCTAAAATTAGAACAGGGAGAGCTTCGTCTAGTTTAGTAGAAGATATTGTTGTTGATTGTTTTGGTCAGAAGCTTCCTTTGAAGCAATTAGCTTCTATCTCTTCACCAGAGCCAAAACAAATCATTATTCAGCCTTGGGATAAATCATATATTGAGTCAATAGAAAAAGCTATTTCTCAATCTAGCCTAGGAACTTCTCCTATTGTTGATAAAGATATGATCAGAATATCTTTGCCTCCTTTAAGTGATGAGTATAGAGAAACTTTAAAAAGAGTTATTTCTGAAAAACAAGAAGAAGCAAGAAAAACTATTAGGCATTGGCGAGGAGAAGCTTGGGATGAAGTTCAGGCTAAGACCAAAGAAGGGGAGATTAGAGAAGATGATAAATTTAGAGCTAAAGACGAACTTCAAGATTTAGTTGATGAGTATAATAAAAAAATAGAGGATTTGGGCGAGAGAAAACAAAAAGAGATCTCTCAATAAAATATGACAATTGTTATTGCAATAATATCTCTAATCTTTTTAATAATTTTTCATGAATTAGGCCATTTTCTTTTTGCTAAAAAGTTTGGCGTTAGAGTAGATGAGTTTGGGATTGGCTATCCGCCTAGGGTTTGGGGTAAAAAGATTGGAGAAACTCTTTATTCTATCAACCTTCTTCCTTTAGGGGGGTTTGTTAAGATTTATGGTCATGAGGAAAGAATTGAAGAATCAGATAGTTTTACCACTAAGCCTTTTTGGCAGAAATCTATAATCATTTTAGCGGGAGTGGCTGTTTTTTGGGTAATTGCCGCTATTTTATTAAGTGTAGTCGTCTATATCGGTGCTCCCTCAGCTATTAGTGATAATGAAGTAACTGGATTTCAAGATCCTAAGGTTCAAATAATTAGTATTGCTGACAGCTCTCCAGCTTCAGGGTCTAATTTAAAAGTGGGAGATATCATTAAATCAATTAATGATCAAGAAATAGATAAAGTTTATCAGGTTCAAAATTTAGTTTCTGAAAATAAAGGAGAAGAGATTATTTTAACTGTTCAAAGAGGACAAAAGTTAGAAGATATTAAAATAACTCCTCGCTTAGATTATCCTCAAGAAGAGGGCTCTATGGGGGTGGGTCTATTAAGAACCGGGCTGAAAAAAACAGTTTGGTATAAGGCGCCAGTTAAAGGAGTAGAGGCAACCGTTAATTTAACCAAAGCAGTTGTTGGTGGTTGGATAATTACTATAAAAGGATTAGTTCAGAACGGTGAACTTCCAGCTGGAGTAGAGGTGAAGGGTCCTATTGGAATATTTGAGCTTTTTAATAACTTTGGCGGATTGGGTGTTAGTTATTTTTTGCAATTTGTAGCCGTAATTGCTATTTCTTTGGCTTTAATTAATATTTTACCAATTCCTGCTCTAGATGGTGGTTGGTTTTTGTTCTTGGTTATTGAAAAAATAATAGGAAGACCATTGAATCAAAAATGGGTCCAAAATATTAGTGTCTTTTTCTTCTTTCTGTTAATTTTATTGTTAATTTGGGTAACTGTAAAAGATGTAATCGGGCTATTATGACCCCGTAGAGAAATTTCAATACATTCGCTGAAAGCGAATAAAAGAATACGGGGAATAATAAAGTATAATTAATAAATAGAAAAACAAATATAAGAATTTCAAGAAAGATGAGCAAACTAATTGAAATTCTTCTACGGGGTATGAGACAATCAAATCTTTTTTACAAAAGCTTAAAAGAAACACCTAAGGATGCTGAGGCCATTTCTCACATCCTTTTGTTAAGAGCCGGCTTTATTGATCAAACAGCAGCCGGAATTTTTAGTTTTTTACCTTTAGGATTAAAGGTTTTAAAAAACATTGAAGAGATTATTAGAGAAGAAATGGAAGCTGTTGGTGGTCAAGAAATTTTAATGCCGGCCTTAACTCCAAAGGAAAATTGGGATAAAACTGGAAGATGGGACGCTTTTGATGTTTTGTTCAAGTTAAAAGGAGGAAACAAAAAAGAGTATGCTTTGGGTCCAACTCACGAAGAAATAATTTCTCCCTTGGTAAAAAAACATATTTTATCGTATAAAGACTTGCCTTTTTCTTTGTTTCAAATTCAAACTAAATTTAGAAATGAATTAAGAGCCAAATCCGGGCTTTTAAGAACAAGAGAGTTTTTAATGAAAGATCTTTATTCTTTTCATATTGACCAGAAAGATCTAGATAACTATTACGAGAAAGTTGCCAAAGTTTACTTTGGGATTTTTAAAAGATGCGGATTGAAGGTGTATAAGACTCTAGCTTCTGGTGGTAGTTTTTCTAAATATTCTCATGAATATCAGGTAATAACTGGAGCTGGTGAAGATGTAATTTATCTTTGTGATAAATGCGGAATAGCTATAAACAAAGAAATAAAAGAGAAGAAGTGTCCTGAATGTGGCGGGACTAAATTTAAAGAAACTAAAGGAATAGAGGTGGGAAACATTTTCAAATTAAAAGATAAATATTCTCTTCCTTTCCAACTAACCTTTAAAGACAAAGATGGTAAAGAAAAACCAGTTTTAATGGGTTGTTATGGAATTGGTCTAAGTCGAGTATTAGCCGCTATAGTTGAAACCAATAATGATGAGAATGGAATTATTTGGCCAAAAGAAGTAGCTCCTTTTGATATTCATTTAATTTCTTTGAATAACATTAAGGCCGATAAAATTTATTCTAAATTAATTAAAGAAGGAAAAAGAGTGTTATACGATGATAGAAAAGAAGTTAGCGCTGGTCAAAAATTAGCCGAAGCTGATTTAATTGGAATTCCGGAAAGATGGGTGGTGAGCAAGAAGACTTTAGCTAAAAAATCAGTTGAAATTAAAAAAAGAAATCAAAAGAAAGTAAAATTGACAAAGATCTAGGTTAAAAGTTATAATTAACTTATGACAAACGACTTTTCAGAATTAATAGAATATTTAGATCAAAAATTCTCTAAAATAGACGAGAGGTTTTCTAAAATAGACGAGAGGTTTTCTAAAATAGACGAGAGGTTTTCTAGGATAGATAACAAGTTATCTGGTATAGATGGCAGGCTTTTTTCTTTGGAATCTAAAGTAGAAGATCTTCAAGAGACTAAAGCGGATAAAGAAGATGTTAATAATTTATTAAACGCTGTTGATGCTTACGCTAAAAAATCAGATACTTATTTTCAAGAAATGACAATGCTATCTCATAAAGTAGATCGTCATGAAAGGTGGTTTCAACAAGTAGCTCAAAAGTTAGACATTAAGCTTGAACACTAATTTCTCCAGAGGCTAGGCCTCTGGAGTTTTTTCTTGCTTGAAAAAAGAGTTTCTGCTAAGATAAATTATAACCCTTAATTTATGTTAGATAAACTTTTTTCATATATTTCTCATAATATTGCTATAGACTTAGGAACTGCCAACTCTCTTGTCTATGTTCAAGGCAAGGGCATCGTCATAAATGAGCCCTCCGTTGTTGCCGTAAACCAAAAAACAGGACAGGTTTTGGCTATTGGTGAAGAGGCTAAAAGAATGGTTGGCAGAACACCAGCTCATATTGTCGCTACTCGTCCTTTGGTGGATGGTGTGGTTTCAGACTTTGAAGTTACTGAGCAAATGCTTAAATACTTTATTGAAAAAGTTCACAAAAGAAAGTTTCTTTTAGGTCCTCGGCCAAGAGTTATTGTTGGAATACCTTATGGCGTTACCGAAGTAGAAAAAAAGGCTGTAAAGGACGCAGCTAGAAATGCTGGAGCCAGGGAGGTGTTTTTAATTGAAGAGCCGATGGCGGCAGCCATTGGCTCTCGACTAGCAGTTCAAGAAGCTGGTGGTAATTTCATAATTGATATTGGAGGAGGAACAACCGAGGTCGCTGTTATTTCTCTTGGAGGAGTAGTTTTGGCTAAGAGCTTAAGAGTGGCTGGCGATAAGTTAAATGAGGACATCGTTCGTTTTGCTCAAAACGAGTATAAGTTGCTGATTGGTGAAAGAGCGGCAGAAAGTGCTAAAATAGGAATAGGATCGGCTTATCCTTTAAAAGAAAAAAGAGAATTACCATTAAGGGGTAGAAATATTGTTACTGGTTTGCCAGAAGAAATTTTAGTCAATGACGAAGGAATTAGAAAGGCGATGCAAAAGTCAGTTAAGCAAATAGTTACGGCAATAAAAACTACTGTTGAAGAAACTCCACCAGAACTGTTGGCTGATATTATGGCCAAGGGAATCTTTTTGTGTGGCGGTGGCAGCCTTTTGAAAGGATTAGATATTTTAATTCAAGAAGAGGTTAAGATTCCAGTTAAAATTATTGAAGATCCAATGACGGCGGTGGTTAGAGGAGCTGGGGTGGTTTTAGAAAATATCGATCAGTTATCAGAAACCTTAACTGAAACCGAGGAATTAGCTCCTCCTAAATAACAAAATAAATAATTATTATGATTGGCAAAGAAGAAGTTAAACATATTGCCAAATTGGCTCGTCTGGGAATATCTTCCCAAGAAGAGAAAAAGTTTCAAAAAGATCTTTCTTCTATCTTAGATTACATTGACTCTTTAAACAAAGCTGACGTTTCTGGAGTTAATCCGCTTTATCATCCGATGGAAGAGTTTTTTGATGAAAATGTGACCAGAGAAGATATTGATCAAGAACAAGAAATAGCTGATAAGTTGATTGAATCGGCTCCGGATAAAAAGAAAAGATATATTAAAGTAAAATCTATACTAAAATAATGGATTTAAATTTAACCATTAAAGAAGCTCATGATAAGTTGAAAAAGAAGGAATTTACTGCTTTTGAATTAACAAAAGCTTTTTTAGATAGAATTGAAAAAGAGGACGATCAAATAAATGCCTTTTTAACCGTAGATAGAGAAGGGGCTCTAGAGCAAGCCAAGCAAGCAGATAAAAGGATTATGAAGGGCGATATGGGGGTTTTGACTGGGATGCCGGTAGCGATTAAAGATAATATGTTAGTTAAAGGATTAAAAAACACTTGCGCTTCTAAGATTTTAGAAAACTATATTGCTCCTTATAATGCTACGGTAATTGAGAAGTTTAAAAAAGAAGGAGCTATTATTTTAGGCAAAACTAATTTAGATGAATTTGCTATGGGCTCTTCAACAGAGAATTCTGCCTTTGGAGTTACTAAAAATCCCCATGATCGAGAAAGAGTTCCTGGTGGTAGTTCTGGAGGGTCAGCGGCAGCTGTTGCTCATAATTTTTGCGTGTTTGCTCTTGGGTCAGATACAGGCGGTTCAATCAGGCAACCAGCTAGTTTTTGTGGAATAGTGGGTCTAAAGCCAACCTATGGAGCAGTTTCTCGTTATGGATTAGTGGCTTTTGCTTCTTCTTTTGATCAAATAGGACCAATGACCAAAACAGCTCAAGATGCTCAGATTGTTTTTGAAACTATTAGTGGTCAAGATCCTAAAGATTCAACTAGTCTAGAGCCAAAAATTCAAAATTCAAAATTCAAAATTCAAAATTTACGCATAGGAGTGCCTAAAGAATATTTTGAGGGAGATTTTGAAACTAAGTCAGGAATATTAAAATCATTAGAGCTAGCCAAAGCTAAAGGAGCTCAGATAGTAGATATTAGTTTGCCGAATACTAAATACGCTCTATCTTCATATTATATTCTTACTCCTTCTGAGGCCTCAGCTAATTTATCCAGATATGACGGAATAAAGTTTGGCTTGTCTGAAGAGGGTAAAGATTTAATGGATGTTTATTTAAATACTAAAGAAAAAGGATTTGGTGCTGAAGTTAAAAGAAGAATTATGATTGGAACTTATGCCTTGTCTTCCGGATACTATGATGCCTATTATTTAAAAGCGCAAAAAGTAAGGAGTTTAATTAAACAAGACTTTCAAAAAGCTCTTGAGAAAGTAGACATTATTGTTACTCCGACTACTCCGACTAAAGCCTTTAAAATAGGAGAAAAGATGGATCCTCTTTCAATGTATCTTTCAGACATTTTCACTGTTTCGGCTAATTTGGCGGGACTGCCTGCTGTTTCAATTCCTATTGATTCCGATGATCTTCCAATTGGTTTGCAAATTATTGGAAAACCCTTTGAAGAGAAGGGGATTTTAGAAATAGCTAAAATGTATGAATAAGATTTATCAGTTAGCAGATCTCTCAACTATTTATTATGCTAATTTTTTAGAAATAATAAATTCTCAAAACTTTATTTTTTTTCTAAAGGCCATTTTTTTAATTATTAGTTTATTGCTTTTGATATTAATTGCTGTTCTTTTTAAAAAAACAAAATGGTTTAAAGATATTTATGGTGAAAACTTAGTGGAATTTGTGGCTAGTAGACCTTATGGGGTTCAAAAGACTTTTAAAGATTGGGGAAAGATTGTTAGTAGAATCAAGGGGGAGAAAGAAGAAGATTACAAAATGGCTATTATTGAAGCCGATGACTTATTAAAAGAAATTCTTTTAAAGATGAACTTTAAGGGAGAAACTATGAACGATCTTTTATCTCAAGTAGATGAAAAGAGTTTGCCTAGTATTGAAGATGTTTATTATGCTCATGGACTTCGTAATAATATAGTTCATAATCCTGATTATGATTTGAATATAGATCATGCCAAGAAGTCCTTGAAGATCTATGAACAAGCCTTCCGTGACCTTCAATTATTTTAGAGAACTCTATCTAGGTTCAGATACATATGATACGCTCAGTTAATTTATTACGTTTGGTAACTGGGTTGCTCGGCTTGGCCGAGCAACCCTGGGACTATTTTTAGTATGAAGGTTGAACCTTCATATATTGTGCTTCAAGGGTCTTTTGGTGTATCATATCATATGGACCACCAGTACAAGAACTTGAGTTTTTTTCTTTAATATACTATAATGGTTGTGCGGGGTGGAGAAGTAGTATCTTGTGAGGCCCATAACCTCAAGACGCGGGTGCAATTCCCGCCCCCGCAACAAGCATGAGCCGGTGTAGCTCAGTGGTAGAGCAGCGGGATCATAATCCGCGTGTCGGGGGTTCAATTCCCTCCATCGGCACTTTATTTTGGGGGCGTAGATCAATTGGTTAGATCATTTCCCTGTCACGGAAAAGGTTGCCGGTTCGAGTCCGGTCGCTCCCGCCAGAAAAAGAAGCTGTCTGTTCAAACAGGCAGCTTTTTTATTAACATTTCAGGGATTGAATTAAAGTATAATTTAGGGTAAAATAAAGGTATAGTTATGAAAAAGAAGCCACTTAAAATTAGTACTAGAAGTGATTTATTTGATATTACTGTTCCTGGAGAAAAACAAGAAACAGGAACTCTGCATCCCTTAACTTATATTAGAAGAACCGTTGAAGATATTTTTAGATCAATGGGTTTTGCTATTGTTGAAGGTCCTCAAATTGAAAATGAATGGTATAATTTTGATGCTTTAAATATTCCTAAAGATCATCCGGCTAGAGATATGTGGGATACTTTTTGGCTTAAAGATGGAAGATTATTAAGAACTCATACTTCTCCGGTTCAAATTAGGTTTATGGAAAATCATCAGCCCCCTTTCAGAATAGTTGCTCCAGGGAGAATCTTTAGACATGAAGCTACTGATGCTAGCCACGAAACTAATTTTTATCAAATGGAAGGGTTGATGGTTGGAAAAGATATTTCAGCTTCTAATTTTAAGGCAATGATTCAAGAGTTCTTGTCTAAGTTTTTTAATAGCAAAATAGATATTCGTTTAAGGCCAAGCTTTTTTCCTTTTACCGAACCAAGTTTTGAAGTTGATATTTCTTGTTTGGTTTGTAATGGTAAGGGTTGTAGTGTTTGTTCTAAGACTGGTTGGCTAGAGTTGATGGGAGCTGGTATGGTCCATCCTAATGTTTTAAAAAATAGTGGAATTAATTCTAAGAAATGGCAGGGATTTGCTTTTGGAGTTGGAATGGATAGATTGGCAATGATGAAATACAAAATAGATGATATTAGATTGCTCTATTCCGGGGATTTAAGATTTTTAAAACAATTTAGAAAATGAAGTTTTCGTATAATTGGTTAAAAGAATATGTTGATTTGCCTAAACCAAAAGAGTTGGTTGAGCTTTTAACTATGCATGCTTTTGAAGTGGAAGGAGTAGAAAAGATAAAAGGTGATTATGTTTTAGATATTGATGTCTTGCCAAATAGAGGGTCAGATTGTTTTTCTTGTATCGGTATGGCTAGAGAGATTTCAGCAATTACTAATAAAAAGCTTAAATTGACTAATTCTAAAGTAAAAGAAAGCAGTAAATCATACGCTAAAGATTTGGTTTCGGTTTATGTTAAAGAAAAGAATCTTTGTGATCGATATTCAGCCAGAGTGGTTTTAGATGTGAAAGTTAAAGAATCGCCTAAAAAAATTAAAGATTATTTAATTGCTTGTGGTCTAAAACCGATTAACAACATTGTTGATTTAACTAATTATGTTATGCTTGAAACTGGCCAACCTCTACATGCTTTTGATTTGGATAAAATAGAAGGGGAGAGGATCTTTGTTAGAAAAGCTAATAAAAAAGAAAAGATTACTAGTCTAGATAACAAAGAGTATGTCTTAAATGAAGGTATTTTAGTTATAGCTGACAATAAAGAACCTCTGGCTATTGCTGGAATTAAGGGCGGTAAAAAGGCAGAAATAGACAAAAATACTAAAAGAATTGTGGTGGAATCAGCTAATTTTAAGCCTAGCTTAATTCGTCAAACTTCAAAAGAGATTAATTTAAAAACTGATGCTTCTTGGAGGTTTGAGCATAAAATTGATCCCGACTTAACTTCTATTGCCCTAGATCGTTTTGCTAGCTTGGTTGATGGCGAAGTTTCTAAGGGGATAGTTGATATATATAACTTTAAGAATAAACCAAGAAAGATAAAGTTAAATATGGATTATGCCCGAGACTTATTAGGGCTTGATATTAACAAAAAAGATGTTTTAGATATTTTAAAAAGATTAGGATTTAAATATTCTAATGGTTTTGTCACTGTGCCGGAATTTAGATTAGATATTAATATAGAAGAAGATCTAATAGAGGAAATTGGCCGACTTTATGGTTATGAAAAAATTCCTTCCGTTTTCCCAATTGCCTTATTATCGCCACCAGAAAGAAACCCTAATATTTATTGGCAAAACTTTATCAAAAATACCTTGAAAGAACTTGGTTTTTCAGAAGTATATAATTATTCTTTTGTTAGGGAGGCTAAACTTTTTGGGGGAGCAATTGAGCTAGAAAATCCAATTAGTTCTGAGCAAAAATACTTAAGGCCAAGTTTAATTTCTAATTTGTTAAAGAATGTTGAGACTAATTTTAAGTATTTTGATCAGTTTAAAATTTTTGAACTAGGAAAAATCTTTACTAATAAGGGAGAAAAAAATATGCTTTCAGGTTTAGTAGCTAAGAAAAATCCAAGTAAGCAAGATTTTTATTACCTAAAAGGGGTGATTGATTCTTTGTTAAATAAAATAGGGATAACAGATATTTATTATGATGATTATAAGCCGACTCCAGAAGATAGCAGTCTTTCTATTTGGAACCAAAAAGAAATAGCTGAAATTCAGGCCAATGGAAAAGAAATTGGTTTTATTGGTAGGATTGGCAAGGCGGTTCTCTTTGATATTGATTTTGATTTGCTTCAAAAACTTAGTTCTGAAGAAAATATTTATCAACCAATTTCTCAATATCCATCTGCGGTAAGAGATATAGCCGTTTTAGTTCCGCTAGAAATAAAAGTAGTTGAGGTTATGAATTTAATTAATAGTGTTGAGCCAAAATTAATTAAAGACATTGATTTGTTTGATATTTATGAAGGAGAAGGAATTCCAGGTGGAATGAAGAACTTGGCTTTTCATATTATCTATCAAGCCGAAGATAGAACCTTAAGTTCCTCCGAGGTTAATAAGTTACAAGACAAAATAATTAAAGCTTTAGAGCAAAAATCACAATGGCAGGTAAGAAAATAGAAAAACAAGCCTATACGGCTAAAGATATTTATGTTTTAGAAGGTCTTGATCCGGTAAGGAAAAGACCGGGAATGTATATTGGATCAACTGGTCCAGATGGTCTCCATCATTTAATTTGGGAGGTAGTAGATAATGGTCTTGATGAGGCCATGGCTGGTCATGCTGATGAAATTCAAATTACTTTATTATCTAACAATAGAGTTAAGGTTTCTGATGATGGAAGAGGGATTCCGGTTGAAAAACACTCGCAAACAGGAAAGTCAGCTCTAGAAACGGTAATGACTACCCTTCATGCCGGAGGTAAGTTTGGCGGTGAAGCGTATAAGGTTTCTGGAGGATTGCACGGAGTGGGTGTTTCAGTTGTTTGTGCTCTGTCTAATTACACTAGAGCTGAAATTTGTCGAGGAGGGACTAAATATTATCAAGAATACGCTAAAGGAAAAGTAAAGACCAAATTAAAAAAAGATGGTAAATGCAAGAAAAGTGGAACAACTATTATTTTTGAACCAGACGATACTATTTTTTCTGAAACAGAATTTAATAAGAAAAAGATTTTAACTCATTTACGTCAACAAGCTTATTTAACCAAGAGTGCTAAAATTACAGTAAGAGATGAAAGAGGAAAAATTCCAGAGAGCTACAGTTTCTATTTTGAGGGAGGACTAGCTTCTTATGTTAAGTATTTAATTGGCAACAGTACTCTACGTCATCCAAATAGTTTCTATTGTTCAGCAGAAAAGAATGATATTTTAGTTGAAGCAGCTTTTCAATATACCGAGGAATATGAATGTCACGAACAAAGCTTTGCTAATAATATTTTTACCGGCGAAGGAGGAACTCATTTAACCGGTTTTAGAACGGCTTTGACTAGAACCTTAAATGATTGGGCTAGAAAAAATGAGATTTTAAAAGATTCAGACAATAATTTGTCTGGAGAAGATATTAGAGAGGGTTTAACCTCTGTTATTTCTATTAAAATAAAAGAGCCTCAATTTGAAGGTCAGACTAAAGCTAAGTTGGGAAATGTTGAAGCAAAAACGGCGGTTGATCAGGCAGTCTCAGAAAGTTTAACTGATTTTCTTGAAAGAAACCCTCAAGATGCCAAAGCTATCATTGAGAAATGTCTTTTAGCTTCAAGAGCTAGAAAAGCTGCTAGAGCTGCTAGAGAAACAGTTTTGCGTAAAGGTGCTCTAGAGGGGCTAGCTTTACCAGGAAAACTATCTGATTGCTCTTCTAAAAAACCGGAAGATTCTGAGCTCTTTATAGTTGAAGGAGAAAGTGCTGGTGGTTCTAGTCGTCAGGGAAGAGACAGAAAACATCAAGCTATTTTGCCCTTAAGGGGTAAGATTTTAAATGTAGAAAGAGCTAGGCTAGATAAAATTCTTAACTCTAAAGAAATTAGAGCTTTAATTATTGCTCTAGGAACTGCTATTGGTGATGATTTTAATATAGATAAGTTGAGATATCACAAGATTATTTTAATGGCTGATGCAGACTCTGATGGAAATCACATTAAAACCCTACTTTTAACTTTGTTCTTTAGGCACTTTAAACCAATCATTGAACAAGGTTATCTTTACGCTGCTCATCCGCCTTTGTACAAAATACAACTAGGTAAAAAGGTAGAATATGCCTATACCGAATCAGAAAAAGAAGATATTCTTAAATCTTTAGAGAAAAGCAAAATTTCTCCCTCGGTTCAAAGGTATAAAGGTTTAGGTGAAATGAACCCCAATCAATTATGGGAAACAACTATGGATCCGGAAAATCGGATTTTAAATCAAATTACTATTGAAGACGCCAAAGAAGCAGATGAAACCTTTGATACTCTAATGGGGAGTGAAGTGCCAGCTAGAAGAAAGTTTATTCAAACTCACGCTAAAGGAGTTAAAAATCTTGACATTTAATCAGTTCTCGGCTATCATAGAGGTGAGGCCGAAAGGCTGTTTTTAAAACCATGAAAATTGTAAATAAGATAAAATCATTTCCAAACTTTTTAAGAGAGGTTATTCTGGAAATGAAAAAGGTAAATTGGCCTACTAAAAAAGAAACGATAAAATACACCCTTATCGTGGTTTTGGTTTCTTTTGTTATAGCTGCTTTTCTAGGTGGGCTAGACTATTTATTTTCTACTATTATTAATAGAATAATGTTGTAATTATGCCAAAACAACAATTACCACAACAAAAAAACTGGTATGTTATTCACACTTATTCTGGATATGAGGATGCTGTTGCTAAAGGACTTCAACAAAGAGTGGAGAGTTTAGGCATGGAAGATAAGATCTTTAGCGTTATTGTTCCTAAAGAAAAAAAGATTAAAATTAAAGCAGGAAAAAGAAAAGTTGTTGAAGAAAAAATTTATCCAGGCTATGTTTTAGTTGAAATGGTTGTTACTGATGATTCTTGGTATGTTGTTAGAAATACCCCTAATGTAACTGGTTTTGTGGGAGTAGGAACTACCCCAGTACCAGTTTCTTTAAAAGAAATAGAAACCCTAAAGAAAAGAATGGGAGTTGAAGCTCCTAAGCACAACATTGAAGTTAAAATTGGAGATGCGGTTAAGATTATTGATGGTCCTTTTAAAGACTTTGATGGAAAGGTTTCTGGCATTGATCCTGAAAGAGGTAAGATTAAAGTATTAGTTAATATGTTTGGCAGAGATACCCCAGTGGAATTGGACTCTCTACAAATTAAAAAAATATAATTATGCCAAAAGTAATTGCAAAGATTAAACTTCAAATTCCAGCAGGAAAAGCAACACCAGCTCCGCCGGTTGGTCCAGCTTTAGCTCCTCATGGAATTAATATGTCTGAGTTTTGTCAGAAATTTAACGATGTAACTAAAGAACAATCTGGATTTAAAATTCCGGTTGAGATTTATGTTTTTGAAGATAGAAGTTATGACTTTAAAGTAAAACAGCCACCAGCCTCCGAATTAATTAAAAAAGAGATTGGATTAGAAAAAGGATCAGGCGTTCCTAACAAAAAGAAAGTTGGTAAAATTACCGAAGCTCAATTAAGAAAAGTGGCTGAAAGAAAAATGCCAGACCTAAACACTGACGACGTTGAGCAAGCCATGAAGATTATTGAAGGGACGGCTAAGAATATGGGGGTTGAAAAAACAAAATAATTTTAAACAAACATGGAAGAAGAAAACACAAAACCTAAATATATTCGTCCTAGTTGGGATGAATATTTTTTATCTCTAATAGATCTAATTGGCGCTAGAGGAACTTGTGATAGGGGAAGAAGCGGGGCTTTGATTGTTAGTCCTGGAAACACGATTTTAGCTACTGGTTATGTAGGATCTCCTCCAGGACAACCTCATTGTGATGATGTTGGTCATTTAATGATTACTGTTATTAAAGATGACGGAGAAGAATCTCAACATTGTGTCAGAACCCTACATGCCGAAGAAAATGCTATTTTGCAATGTGCTAAAGATGGAATAAAAGTAGAGGGAGCTAGAATTTATTGTAAAATGGTCCCTTGTTATAATTGTGCCATGAGGATAGTTAGAGTAGGAATAAAGAAGGTTGTTGCCAAAAAAGCTTATCATGCTGATGGATTGTCTAGGAAATTATTTAAAGATGTCGGTATAGAATTAGTTGTTGTTGATGATAATTACGAATCATACGATAGGCAATAGCTCTTGACAAGTTTTAAAATTTTATTATAATAGAAGCATTAAAGAAGAGACGTGTTCTTTTTAAAATTTTTTGGTTTTATAGGTAGAAAGGAGTATCAACAAATGAAAAGATGGACAGGAGTATCGTTTGTTTTTGTGGTGATCCTGATTGGGATCACCGGAACCTTATGGGCTGATAGTACGAGTACGAGTTCGAGCTCGAGTAGTTCAAGATCGAGTTCGAGATCGAGTTCTACTTCCTATTCGGGCTCATTTTCGGGTTCGATGGCAGCTGTTGAGAACGATAATATTGTTCTCAATGACAGAGGCGGATCTTATCTTGTTTCTCTTCCTCTAGTCCAGTCTGAACATCTTCGGGTTGGACCGAGTGACGCCGATGACAAGTTCAATGTCAATAAACTCGGCGTCGGGCAGAGGGGTCTCGGATGGTATAGAAGGTATTACCGAGACCAGGCAAATGAGGACCTGAAACACACGGGAGTGTGGTTCAGCGAGTTTAATCTCGGGGGGCTTCTCTCACCGGCAAGTCCTTTTATTGTGAAGAGTAAGCCGTCCGGACTGCCGAAATCAAACGTGATTTCATTGATGGTAGATCCCGATCCCAACGATCTCATTGGTTACAGGCAATTGCGACCGGTGAGAGTCGGGGCGAAGAAAACCAAAATCGATGCCGAGGAAGTGCTGATAAAGGCGCTTCTGGAATGCATGGATATTGGAGCAGACACAGCAATTCTGCTGTGGTCGCAAAACCAGGGATTCAATACGGTAATGACCGGCCGGACAGCTGGCGTTTCTGGGAGCATAGGTCTCCAGAATAACGGAGATTCCATGAGCGTTGGAGGTGTCGGTTTAAGTAAAGCTACCATTAAGCGTGAATGGGAGAGCGGAATCATTTTGATTCCGTGCATCTCCGAAGCCCGCTTCAAGCAATTGAAGCGTGACGAGGACGCTGCTTCGTCGACAGAAGAAACCGTTGGGCAGGTTTCGAATTCTGGCGGTGATGTCGTTACCGCCTTCACGTTAGCTGTGGAAAACAGCAACGGAAGCACCTCCCAAGTTCCCGTTGAAAAGCTCAAAAGCGGGGACTATAAGCTTCCGAGAGGGGAAATATTCCCTCAGAGTTGGACCATCGAAGAAGTATCCTGGGCCATTCAAGGCCCCTACCAAGATTATTATCTTGGTAGGTAAAAAAAGCGTCTCTTCTAGGGGGTGCGAGAAAAATCTCGCCCCCTTTTTATTTTAGTTAGGAGGATTGACAAATATTGTATAATCTGATAGTTTAGACAATCCCCTATATGTTCTTTTAGGTATGCGAAAAGCTACCAATATTTGTACATTTGTATTATAATCTGTTCTTTTGGTGGGGGAGGTCGTTAAAATAACCCAAAAACAAGTACTAGGTTTTGTCTAAAACTAGTTTTTAGTTTTGACTATTTAGTTGTTTCTGGGTTTTTATTATAAACTTAATTTATTCTAATTGTATGAAGAACAGAAAAATACTTTTTGTTGTGATGATGGTGATTTTTGCTCTTGTGAATATAGGCCTTCCGATTAGTGAAGCTTATGCTGCAAGTAATGAAGTTGTAGATTATGACTATGACTATGATTATGACTATGACTATGACTATGATTATGACTATGATTGTGATGACTGCGATGATGATATTTACGGCTGCACTGATCCAGGCGCTCTAAATTACGATCCTGACGCTGATATTGACGATGGGTCATGTGCTTATGCCCCAGTTCAAGAATACGGCTGTACTGATCCAGACGCTCTAAATTACGATCCTGACGCTGATATTGACGATGGGTCATGTACTTATGCCCCAGTTCAAGAATACGGCTGTACTGATCCAGACGCTCTAAATTACGA
>CAYMZK010000004.1:78951-87920 GCA_964394985.1 uncultured Candidatus Saccharibacteria bacterium
TCCTGACGCTGATATTGACGATGGGTCATGTACTTATGGCGGAGGAGGGTCTGTAAAAGAACCAGAATTAGAAATTTCTAAGAGCGTGGATAAAGTTAACGCCAATAGAGGAGACACTTTAGTTTATGAGATTAAAGTGAAGAATATTGGTAGAGGATCAGCTAGAAAAGTAGTTTTGTGGGATATTCTTCCTGAAGGATTTAGTTTTGTTGATTCTGACTTTGCTAAAGTAGATCTTGGAACTATGGTTTATGAGGAAGAAGAAGTTGTTACTTTTGAAGTTTTAGTAGATGAAGATGTCGTTTCGGGCACTTATACTAACACTGCTAAAGTGACATCTATTAACCACCCAACTATTTTTGACGAAGTAGACGTTAAGGTGTCTGGTGAAGTAAAAGGCGAAGAAGCCTTTCCAGAGTTAAAGATTATTAAAACCGCCAAAACACAATCAGCTAAACCGGGAGAAACTATTGATTACTTTATTACTGTAATTAATACTGGTGACGCCGATGCTATTGACGTTGTTGTTAAAGACGTCCTTCCAGAAGGCTTTGTAGATGAAGAAGGAAATTCTATTATTGTTTTTGAATTAGATCTACTTGAAAAGGGTAATAGCTGGACCAAAGTCTTTCCTATTAAGATTGAGGAAGACACAGTAGAGGGAGATTATGAAAACGTTGCTAACGTTAAAGCTGAAAACTTCCCTGACGAGGTTGAAGATAAAGCAGTAGTAAGGGTTAAAGTTTTACCTAAAACAGGAAACACTTTGAACACTTTACTATTAATTAGTTTTGGAGCTTTGCTTATTGGACTTTTTGGTTTAATAAAGTTTGCTGGTAAGAAATTCCGAAAAGCAATTCTTGTTACTGTATTTAGTGCTTTAGTTTTAGCATCTTTAGCATTATTAATTTATCCTTTTATTCCTGCTATTAAATATAGCTTATCTGCTCAGGAAACTGAACCTCAAGAAATTGATAAAATTGTTGAGGAAATTGAGGGTGATTGGTTATTTATTCCTAAAATTGGAGTTGAAATACCCATTGTCCTAGGACAAGACGAATCGGCTCTAGAGGAAGGAGCCTGGCTCCTTCCCGAAGGGTCCTTCCCGGACTTAGGAGGAAATACTATTTTAGCCGCTCATCGGTTTAAGTATAGACCCCCACACAAAGAGACTTTTTACCTTTTAGACAAAGTAGAGATAGACGATACTTTCTTTATCTATTTTGAAGGGGTAAAATATAATTATAAGGTAAAAGAAGTTAAAATTGTTGATCCGGAAGCAGTGGAGATTTTAGCGCCTAGTCAAGAAGCAATTGTAACTTTAATTACTTGTTATCCATTATTTTCAGATAAACAAAGACTTATTGTTGTCGGAGAATTAATATGAGACTAATGGGTAGAAAATGGTTAATAGTTTATGCTGTTATCTCAATAGCCTTATTTTTGGTTTTGTCTCCAGTTTTTGATGTGCCAATTAATAAGCTTTTAGCCGACTTAACTCAGGACTTAATTGTTAAAAAGGTAAACCCTATAAGGAAAGATTACGGAGTTTTTGGCCTAGAAGTAGATAAAAAACTAAAAAAAGCAGCTCAAATGAAAGCTAAAGATATGATTGAACGGGATTACTTTGATCATATTGGACCAGAAGGAGAAAAACCTTGGTCTTGGTTGGACAAGGTTGGTTATGATTATGTAGCAGCGGGAGAGAATTTAGCTATGGACTTTTATAATTCTCAAAAACTAGTGGAAGCTTGGCTTAATTCTCCTTCTCATGCTAAAAATATTCTTAATAGCTATTTTACTGATATTGGTATTGGTATGGCTAAAGGAGAAATGGATGGAAGAGAAACAACTGTTGTAGTTATGTTCTTAGCCAAAGAAAGATCAAAACTAGTAACCCCAACAAACATAGAGAAGGATAGGACAAACGATGTTGTTGTAGATACATCAGAAGAATCAATAGAAGAATCAATTGTAAAATTAACTGAACAAGAAGACCTGTTTATAGAAAAAGATGTTCCAGTTCCAGTAGAATCTTTTGAAAAAGAGCCGGAAACAGCACTTGTTTTGTCTACAGCTAAAAAATCAAAACCAGTTGCTTTGCAAATATTTATGTTAGATCAATTGCCGGAACTGGCAAGAATATTTATAACTTTCTTCTATGCCTTTTTAATATTATTTACTATAATAAAGGTTGTTGTTACCAACGAAAAAAAATCCTTTCCGGTTTTACCTTCTTTATTTTTGATTCTTTTGATAGCTTTCATTTGGATTCCTTGATTTTTATTTTTATAAATGCTATATTACTAGTACTGACTAGTTTTAGTTATTTATTTTTTTATGGCAGAAGAAAAGGAAAAATCAAAATACAATATTAGTGTTTCAGAAATGACTGAAGCGGGTTTAAACTTTGGTCACAGAACTTCTAGAATTCATCCTAAGATGAAACCATATATCTCCGGAGTTAAAAACACAGTTCATGTTATCGATTTAGAACAAACAGCTAATAGATTAGAAAAAGCTCTAGACTTTATGGCTAAGCTTGTTTCAGAAAATAAAACCATTCTTTTTATTGGCACTAAAGTTCAAGTAAGAGATCTATTGAAAGAAACAGCCATTGAATGTGATGTTCCATATATCAGTGAGAGATGGTTGGGTGGAACTTTCACTAACTTTAAAACCATTAAAAAGAGGATAGACCACTTTAAGGGCTTAGAAGAAAAGAAACAAAAAAGAGAATTAGAAAAATATACTAAAAAAGAAAGATTAAATATTGATAAAGAATTACAAGATCTTGAAACTAAGTTTGGTGGAATCAAAACCATGACTGGATTGCCAGATGCTATTTTTGTTTTAGATATGAAAAAAGACTCTTTAGCTGTTAAAGAGGCAAGAATGAAAAATATTCCGGTTATTGCTATTTCTGACACCAATGTTGATCCTACCTTAGCTACTTATCCTATTCCAGCTAATGACGATGCTATTAGTTCCGTTAAATATATTTTAGACAAAGTTAAGCAAGTGCTAGCTAAAAAATAGCTTAGTATGTTAAAATGTTAATATGGTAAACATTGATCAAGTTAAACAATTAAGACAAGAAACAGGAGTTTCAATTTCAGAATGCAAATCCGCCTTAGAAGAGGCAGGGGGTGATGCCCAAAAAGCTAAAGAGATCTTAAGAAAACTAGGCAAGGAGTTAGCCGGGAAGAAAGCGGAAAGAAAGGCCGGGTCTGGAATTATTGATTCATATATCCATTCTAACAAAGGGGTGGGAGTAATGATTGAACTTAGATGTGAAACTGATTTTGTTGCCAAGTCTCCTGACTTTAATAATTTAGCTCATGAGATTTGTTTGCACATTGCGGCTATGAGTCCTAAGTTTTTAAACGAAGAAGAAATACCAGAAGAGATTATTGAAAGAGAAAAAGAGATTTATAGGGACCAAATAAAAGATTCTGGAAAACCAGAAGATATTTTAAATCAAATCATAGAAGGAAAATTAGCAAAGTACAAGAAAGAGGTTTCTTTACTATCTCAGCCATGGGTTAAAGATGATAGCAAAACTATTAAAGGACTAATAGAAGAGTATGTTGCTAAGATAGGCGAGAACATTGTTTTAAAAAGATTTGTTAGATTTGATATTTAATGTTTGAAATAATTTTTATCATAATATTGTTAGGGAGCTTTGTTGGAATGAGCGTTATGCTCATTTTAAAAATCCCAACATTGGTAAAAGTTCAACCGAAAGAGACCAGTACTTTAGAAGTTATTAAAGAAAAAGGAAAAAATATTGCTAAACTTTTTTCAAAAGAAAGATTGCTTCACAAAGCCCTTTCTAAGTTTAGAGTTTATGTTCTTAGACTAGAAAATAAAACTAGTGATTTGCTTTCTAACTTAAGGCAAAAGTCTTCTGAAAAGAAAGATCAGTTTACAGAAGATTATTGGTCAAAAGTAAAGAAGAAAAAGTAGTCAAGCCTGAGTAGCTCAGTTGGCCAGAGCAACGGTTTTGTAAACCGTAGGTCGTCGGTTCGAATCCGACCTCAGGCTCAAATGTTGACAGAAATAATAAAAAAAGTAGAATGAGATATTGAGCACATTGAAAATTAAATAGATCAAAGTAATTCAATTTTTTAGAGTTGCTTTAACCTATTTATTTCTTTAAGTTTATTTGAGTCAACTCCGCAAAATGACTTTGTCATCGCGGGGCAGGTCAAAAACTTTTTTTTGAGAGTTTGATCCTGGCTCAGGATGAACGCTAGCGGCGTGGATAAGGCATGCAAGTCGAGGGAGGTTTCGAACCGACCGGCGAACGGGTTAGTAACACGTAGATACGTACCTCAAAGTCTGGGATAGCTCGGGGAAACTCGAGGTAATACCGGATGGTCCCGCAAGGGTAAAGATTTTTCGCTTTGAGAGCGGTCTGCGGCCTATCAGCTTGTTGGTGAGGTAATGGCTCACCAAGGCTATGACGGGTAGGGGATATGAGAGTGTGACCCCCAACAAGGGCACTGAGACACGGGCCCTACTCCTACGGGAGGCAGCAGTCGAGAATATTCCACAATGGGCGAAAGCCTGATGGAGCGACGCCGCGTGCTTGAAGAAGTCCTTCGGGATGTAAAAAGCTTTTCTATCTGAGAAACCCTCGGGTGATGTTAGGATAGGAATAAGGGGCTGCTAATCATGTGCCAGAAGCATCGGTAATACATGAGCCTCAAGCGTTATCCGGATTTATTGGGCGTAAAGCGTTCGTAGGCGACTTATCAGGTCTTCTGTTAAAGGCTAGGGCTTAACCTTAGAGCTGCAGAAGAAACCGATAGGATAGAGGGCATTAGGGGCTGATGGAACGGTCGGTGTAGGGGTGAAATCCGTTGATATCGACCGGAACACCGAAAGCGAAGGCATTCAGCTGGGATGACCCTGACGCTGAGGAACGAAAGCGTGGGTAGCGAACGAGATTAGATACCTCGGTAGTCCACGCCGTAAACGATGGATACTAGCTATTTGAAGTGTCGACCCTTCAAGTGGCGAAGCTAACGCGTTAAGTATCCCGCCTGGGAAGTACGGCCGCAAGGCTAAAACTCAAAGGAATAGACGGGGCTTTACACAAGCGGTGGATCATGTGGCTTAATTCGATGATAAGCGAAGAACCTCACCAAGGCTTGAAACCTAGACGAAAGCCCGGAGAAACTCGGGCCCTCGCAAGACGGCTAGGCAGGTGTTGCATGGTTGTGAATAACGACCCACAAGAGAGTAATCTCTAGTGTAAAAACCAGCTCATAACGGTGAAACCCTAGTTATTTCATGATATAATGAAATAATGGGCAATACCGTGGGAAGTATGAATACTAATTTTTGTACCCCGTAGAGACTAAGTTTCTACTGAAAAGGTCTAGAAAACTTAATGGTAGTTTTAAACCTATCATTAAACGCTGGGTTCCTAATAATTATTAGGAATATGGTATAGTCCGTACCACAGGAAACTGTGGAACAATACAGTTGTCAGCATGTGTCTTGAGACGCTCCCTTAAATGGGGTAACATGCGCAACCCTCGCTCTATGTTTTATATGTCATAGAGAACTGCTCGGGATAACTGAGAGGAAGGTGAGGACGACACCAAATCAGCATGACCCTTTGACGCCTTGGGCTGCACACGTGATACAATGGGACTGACAATGGGCGAAGTCGCAAGACGGAGGTAATCCCATCAAACGGTCTCTTAGTTCGGATTGAGGTCTGAAACCCGACCTCATGAAGCCGGAATCGCTAGTAATCGCCAATCAGCCATGTGGCGATGAATATGTTTCTAAAGCTTGTACTCACCGCCCATCACATTAGGGAAGCCGGCAGTAGCCTAAGTCCCCAGCAATGGGGCCTAAGCTAAGGTCGGTGACTAGAATGAAGTTGTAAATTTGTTGCAACCTATAAAGAGTAATCTTAATAGATAAATCTGGCTGTATGCTGGAAACACTGAGTATTCAGGGCTACTTATGTTATAATGATAATATGAGTAAAAATGCTTCTGATGCAGTCAATCAGCAGGGAAGTCCTCTTCCAATTTTATTAAATTGGAATGACCCCTCAGAGACTACACGCCGGACTCCTTTTTCTAAAGGTGATGTTAAAGCATATCTTCTTGGAAGTCTCCACGACGGGACTTTTAGTAGTAATAAAAGGTTTAGAATTTCGCAAAAAGGAACTGATTGGTTAAAGTTTTTGCAAAAACTATTTAGCTTTCTAGGATATAGATCTTGGATTTATAAAGAAGGCAAAAATAGGGATGTCTATGTCCTAGAAACCTTAGCAAATTTTTTAGATTTCAAATTTAATCCATTAGAATTAAAAAAAGAAAATGAAAAGATTTGCTATATAAGAGGCTTCTTTGACGCAGAAGGTGGCATCCCTAGAGATAGTAAGGCAAGATTTTATATTCAATTAGTTCAAAGCGACAAAGATAAGATAGAAAAACTAAAAAAGATTTTAAGTGATCTGAAAATAGAAACGGGAAAAATTCATAACCCAAGCTATAAAAGAGACCCTACGCATTGGAGACTGTATATATTGGCAAACTCTCAAAAGGAGTTTGTTAAGAAGATAGGCAGTTGGCATCCGAGAAAGATAAAAACCTTAAGAGAAAGGATGAAGATATAGTCCATGCCTTATAGCGATATAGGGAATTACATGAACAAGGCATCCGTAGCGGAAGCTGTGGATGGATCATCTCCTATTTTTTTAGTTTGTCGACTAGAGTTGAAGATTGAGAATTCTATCCTCAACTCTAAAGATGTTGGTTGGTAATCTTATATACCGACTAATAAATAGGTTGAAGTAACTTTAAAGAATTGAAGTATGCGAACAGCGCACTACAAATGCGCACACGCGAATGTGAATTCGTTGTTTTGACATTGGAATAAAAATTTGTTAATATTCATAATAATTTCCTATAATTAAAAATTAAAAAGTGGAAATTAAAAATTACATTGCGTAGCAATGTTGTTATGGGGGCGTGTAGCTCAGCCGGTTACCTGCCTGCCGGCAGGCAGGGAGCGCTTATAAGCGGGCACGTAGTTCAGTGGTTGGAACGCTGCTCTGATAAAGCAGAGGTCGAAGGTTCGATTCCTTCCGTGCCCACATGAAAGAGCAATATATAACAAAAGAAGGATTAGAAGAGTTAAAGAAAAAGCTAGATTATTTAAAGAATGAAAAAGCCAAAGAAATAGCAGAGCTAATAAAAGACACTGCTAGTTTTGGAGATTTAAAAGAGAACGCTGCCTATCACGATGCTAAAGATAAACAAGCTTTCTTGCAAGGAGAAATCAAAGGATTAGAAGAAAGGATTAGAAGCGCTAAAGTTGTAGAAAGAGAGAATTCGGGTAAAATAGAATTAGGATCAAAAATAGTCTTATTTTTAGATGATGATAAAGAAGAGGTTGAAATTGTTAGTCCGGATAGATCGGATCCCCTAAAGGGAATGGTTTCTTATGAATCTCCTTTGGGAAAGCAGATTTTAGGAAAAGAAAAAGGATCAGAGTTTGATCTTGACATCAACGGGAACAAGATAAAATGTAAGATCGTTGAAGTTAATTAAAGGGGCCCTTAGTTCAGTTGGCTAGAATGCCTCATTTGCAATGAGGAGGTCGCCGGTTCGAATCCGGCAGGGTCCACACTTCGCTTCGCTCAGTGTAAACTATTTATTATTTTTTATACTTTAGCGTATAATAGAAACATGGAAGAGAAAAAAATAACAATTGAAGATTTGGCGGTAATGGTTCAAAAAGGTTTCAGTGAAACCTCTGGAAAAATGGATAAACGTTTTGATCAAGTAGAAAATAGACTTGATAGAATAGAAAATACTTTGATCAAAAATCACGAAGCTAGAATTAAGCGCTTAGAGGACGCTTTGGTAATAAAATAAACTTATTTAAATTTAGATTTTAAAGCAGGATAAAACCTGCTTTTTTATTTCTCTCTTGCCAAAACAACATTTTTTTGTTAAGATGAAATAAAACTATGAAAAAACAAGTTATTGTAATACATGGAGGAGATTGTTTTGATACCTATAAAGAATATATGAAGTTTTTAAAAGAATTTCAGCCAGAAGGTATAGAATATTTTAAGAAGAAAGGATGGAAAGATTCTTTGCAAGATGGTCTCGGAGATAGCTTTGAAGTAATTAAACCCAAAATGCCAAATGCAATTAACGCTAAGTATTTAGAATGGAAAATATGGTTTGGAAAACTAATTCCTTTCTTAAATGATAATTTGATTCTTGTTGGTTATTCTCTTGGTGGAATATTCCTTGTAAAATACTTATCAGAAAATAAGTTTCCTAAAAAAATAGAAAAAACTTTTATTATCTCTGCTCCTTTTGACGAAGAGCATTTAGTAGACGAATCTTTAGCAGATTTTGTCTTACCTAAAGATTTAACAAATTTCAAAGAGCAAGGGGGTAAGATCTATTTTTATCATAGCAAAGATGACCCCGTTGTTCCTTTTGTTGATTTTGAAAAATATAAGAAAAAGCTACCAGAAGCCAACTTTATTACAATGGAAGATAGAGAACATTTTGGTCAGGAAACCTTTTCTGAATTAATAAAAGAAATTAAGAAATAAATTATGACCGAGGAAGATATCTTAAATCTCATTCGCAAAGATGAGCGAATGATGAATATTTTACGGCTTGCAGAAAAACTAAATTTTCCCGATTGGGTTATTGGCGCTGGATTTGTAAGAAATAAAGTTTGGGATTATCTTCATGGATTCGATGGGAAGGAAGTAAATGCAAACGATATTGACTTGGTTTACTACGACCCGAAAGGTAAAAAAGTAAAAAAGGGGACGCATCACTTTTAAACAGTAAAAAAGGGGACGCATCACTTTTAAACAGGGGTTTAGGCTTTTTTTAAAAAAGGGGACGTAAAAAAGGGGACGCATCACTTTTAAACAGGGGTTTAGGCTTTTTTTAAAAAAG
>CAYMZK010000004.1:88020-94013 GCA_964394985.1 uncultured Candidatus Saccharibacteria bacterium
GGGACGCATCACTTTTAAACAGGGGTTTAGGCTTTTTTTGGTTTTGAAAAAAAGGGGACGCATCACTTTTAGTCAGGGAATTAAGCCCTTTTAATAATTATAAAAAATGGCATCAGTTCTGAATTTTGAACCAGGAAAATCAGAGTTGACGCCATTTTACAATAGAATAGTAATAAAATAAAAAGCTCTTGCCCCGGCTCTTTAGCGGTTTTGCTCTCGGTAAATTCTCGGACGATAAAAAGATTGTTTTGCTTGGCAAACTCTCTTAATTCGGCGAGCTGGGCTTCTATGCTCAAAACTTGCCTTTCCTCGTCCTCTGACGACTTTCTGCAATAGATGAAATATTTAATCATAGTTTTTTACTCCTTAATTTTTAATTGAAAAAAGGAAACGCCACACCGACAATTTAATAAAATCTCGCTTTGCCTTTCGCCAAAGGCGAAAGAAAAAAATCGGCTCATTGCCCTTTGGGCAATACAAATTTCATTTGTGAACCGCCGCCTTGCGGCAAGAAAATTCTCAATAGATTTTCAAAAACCCTTTTCATTCTTGGTTGAAACGCGGGAGAAGACGCGAAGCGTCCGCGATAAAAATTTAGTAAATTCATTATGGTGGTGTTTATTTGATAAAGTCCGAACCTATTTTGAGCAGAATCCTGACTGATTTACCCCTTCGTTCACCCCTTCGTTCTAACCTGCTATTAACGAAGGGGTAGCTCGGCTGATTTATCTTATATTTATTGATGTTTTTCATTCTTGTGTTTCAAAATCTTAACCCCGACTATACTCTATTTCACGCCTGTACTGCTTCCCACGAAATCCGCCTTCGGCGGATAGGCTCGCCTCCCTTCGGTCGGCTCGCAAGACAGCCTCAATTCCTCCCCTTACTTTATCTTAACACAATATCCAGATTTTGGATATTGAATATTTAGATATAACATGATAGTATATGGTAAAGTCAATTCAAACGAAAGAATACGCCTATTTTGTTGAGCGACTACACAAAGCTCGGCTGGAAGCAGGGTTAACGCAGGAGCAGGTTGCGAAAAAAATAGGCCGGCCGCAATCGCATATCTCTAATGTAGAATCAGGACAGCAGAGGGTTGATGTTGTTGAACTAAAGAGGTTTGCGAAAATTTACGGGAAAAGTATTAACTACTTTATCAAATAAATTATGTTTCAAAAACTTTCCCTACTTCTTGGTGCTATCATTTTGGCAATAGGATTTCTTATTGTATTTTTTGGCGGGACTTGGGAAGGAGCCAGAATAGGATTAGAAATACTTGGAGCAATTTGGTTGTTTCAAACCGCATATTCTGTTCTAACCCAAAATAAAGAAGAAGAAAAGAAAAAGAAAGAAGCAAAAGAAATTTCTGATAAATACTTTAAAAACTAATGATTGTGAAATAAAGATATGAATAAGTCATGGGATTCATTATCACCTAGAGAATTAAAGAACGCTAAAATTATCAGCGTTGCATTTCTGATTATTTCAATATTGATTTTTGCTTTCTTGAGTAAAATAGTTGGAGGAATAATGTTATTTTTGTGGGCCATTTCAGGATCCGGTCCCTTTATCTTAGGTTCGAAGGGCTCAATGAAAAACAAAATATACGTCTTAAAAATGGTTGAGTCTGGTTATAATGACTGGGAAGATGAGGAAATCAAAAAACAAATTCAAGCGATAGAGGAGTGTGGTTATAAATGGTTTGAATCAAAAGGTAAGGTTGGATTCAAACATTCCAAAACAGGGTTGTATTTAAAAATGGAAGGGTTGAATTTTTATAAACCAGAGGAGATTAAAAAGGTTTATAGAGAAGTTTGGTCTAAACAAGACCCTGCTCAAATGAGAAAAGTAGAAGCTACTGCACAAAAAATGGCTGAAGCAATTTCAAGCGGTGCTACCGATGAAGAAGTAGAATCTATTTTTAAAGAACACCAGAAAAAAACTAAATAATTACATTTATGGAATCAATGAAAGAAAAATTTGATAAAAAATTCCCGGAAGCAAAAATGCTTCGGGGAATGGAGTTGAAGCGTACCTCTCGTAATCTTTACAATAAATCTTCTATCGGAAAGACAACCCCCGTAATTTATCTAGTGATTGCCTTAGGAAGCATTTTTGTGTACTGGAAATTCTTTGAAGTGAATATTTTTCTTTCAATCCTCTTTGGGTTAATCACTTGGTTTGTTATCACTTATATTTTTGACAAGGTTCTTATTAAGCTCTTGGGGATAGAGAAAGCTGTGGGAAAAGCAAATGACGAGGAGATAGAAGCCTCCGGAAAGCAATTTGAGGAAATGTTAAGAGAAAATGGCAAATTTATGGACGACTTATTGAAATAAGCTTATGTACAATATCCAAACAAGATATGGAGCATACAAAAGAGGAGTTATCTATTTTACGATTTACTCCGCAATTTTTTTCTTTGCTACTCCGGCCGACTTTCTACAACTCAAAACAATTCTGTATTTCCTACTTGGTTATGCAATAAGTGGGGTGGTTGCTGTTTTGTTTATGTCTTTGCAGTACAAAATAGAGAAAGGGCTAACCCCAAATTTTTGGATATTGAATATCCTCATTGATATGGCGGGATACCTTGCTTACACTTACGCCATTTTCTATTTATTTTTCTAAATCAACATGAAAGAGAAAAGTACAGCATTAATAATTCTCATAATCGTAATTTTGGTAGGAGCTTATTTACTTTTCGATAACGAAGTTTGGATAGGATTCTATTATCCAGATGAGAACAATTTATCTGGACATGTCCAAAGCCCTGAATTAAATTCCCTTGAAGAATGTAGAACTTGGGTTAATTCGCAAGTTTTAATTCACAATCCTTCTGGCTACGGATATGATTATGAGTGTGGGAAAAACTGCAAATTTGATAAAGATTATGGATTGTATATTTGTAAAGAAACACTCAATTAGTAATGAAGAGAAAACAATACAACGAGGATATTTTAGAAAGGTGCACAGAGTTATTGCAGTCTCGCAACCCAAGCGAGATTTTCGAAGGAGCTGTTCTCTCAGCGTACTTGATAGAACAAGCATTTAAAAGTGAGCTAAAGAAAGTAAACCCACTTTTATATTTTGATAAAAGGAATATTTCTGATGAAACGGAAATCCGGATTGTAATGGGAAGGCTACAAAAAGAGGACTTGGGACGGTTAAAAACTAGCAATGCTAAACGTTTTGTTGTTCAAATGTGTGAATATAAAAGTGAGATTGCTTCGCACAAAGCAAACCTCGAGGAACTTTTTGAAATAAGAAATTCTGTTCTTCATTCCATTGATGATTTGCTTATTGATGAAAATTCCGTTGCCGAAACTGCTGTTTCAGCTCTGCGGGCTTGTAGGAAATATATAATAAGACATTCTGGGATTTCTGCTGGTGAATTCAATCCTCTTACCTCAGCAGAATTTGAGAAACTCCAAGAGCGAAAACACGAGGAGCGCCTCAATGATTTGAAGCTCACGCTCAAAGAACACAGAACGATTTTCGAAAAACTAAGTGAATCAGAAATACTTAGTAAAATTCACTCTAATCTTCCCAAGATTGACAACTATACATGGATCGAAGAAACGGTTGAATGTCCTGCCTGTAATCAAACCGCGCTTGATAAAATTGGTGCCGTTGATGTTGACTGGAATCCTGACGGAATGTTAATGGGTGGTGGATATAGTTATCTGTGTAGAGTTTGTGAATTGGATCTGTCTGAGTACGAATACGAGCTAGTAAATCAGCTTTAAATAGTTCTATGCGCATTACTGAAATTACAATAAAAAACTATAGAAGCTTTGATGTAACAGGCCAGAAGATTTTCTTTCCTACAATACATTGTGCTTTGGTTGGTAAAAATAACTCCGGGAAATCAAACATCTTAAATGCTCTCAATATATTGCTAGGTTCTAAGAGCCCCGCCTATATAAGATTTGAAGAAGACGATTATTTTGATTCCACACAGCCTATCGAAATCGAGATTAAAATTGCCGATATTGTGGGGAGTGATAAAGAAAATCTTTTTGCTATTCCAACTCTTACAGTCCAACAACGTGGTGCGCTAAACGCAAAGATTAATGATGGAAGTGCAGAGATAATTTTCTTCTTAAGAAAAAATCTTAATCGCTCTCGGGAAGAAACTGAGACTGAAGAAGCGAGAGAGGCAGAAGACACATTTGATATTAAGTTATGGGGATTTAATGTATACAGAAAAAAGGAGGAAGTACGAAAGTCGCTTGTTAAAATGATTATAGTCCCAGCCATTCGAGATTACAGCGACGAGCTTTCAGCTTCTAAGTGGACATACTATGGACAGTTAATGAAAGAAGTTTTAGAGGGGTCTTCTGAATATGCGGATATAAAGACCAAATTAACCAATTTAAACTCAAAAATACAAGCAGTTTTTGAATCGGAGAAAGAAAAATTACTCAAAAGTGCACGTATTGCTTCTTACGTTGACGACATAAGTTTCCAGCTAACAAAAGACAATAATCCAAGCGAACTATTAAGGAACCTAGAGATATTTATTAAGGAGGGAGCGAAAAGCTTTAATATAAAATACGTGGGCACCGGCACCCAGAGTGCGATAATTATTGGAATACTCGAGCTAGCATTAAAAACTAAGTCAGCCAATCTAAAGGTCTTCGCAGTAGAGGAGCCGGAAATATTTATACACCCTCATGGCATTAGGTATTTGGGATCGTTGATTAAAAATATAACAGCGGATCAAAATATCCAAGTCATTATATCAACCCATTCTCTTTCATTAACCGCTAACTTTGAACCAAAAGAAATAATTTTAGTTGGTAAAGAAAGTGGGAAAACAACTATTACGCAAAGTACAACTCTTAGGGACGAACACTATCGCCGTTTTATTCATCAAGACAACGCAGAGATGTTCTTCAGCGATAGGGTGGTTTTTATTGAGGGGCCAACCGAGAAACACCTTTTTTGTAGGCTCGATAAAACCACAAAACAGGATTCCTCTAATCCCGATAGTGATAACTGTAACCTTGACAGAATAAATGCTGGGATTATTAGATTGGATTCTATGAACAGCATAGTAAATTACATAGAAGTTGTGGATGCCTTCAGTGTGCCTTATATGGCAATCTTTGATAAAGATTTCATTTCAAGCCCTACGTGCAGAACTCTCTGTTCCAAATTCGGGGTAACTTATCAGACAACTGATCAAACTAGGCTTATTGCTGACCTTAAGGCAAAAAATATCCTTATTAATACCAGGGGTGAAATAGAAGATTTGTTCCCTGACCAAGACATCACCAGTGTATCTGGAAAATCTCTAGCTGATGTGCAAAGTATTAAATCAAGACATTCAAAAACAAGCTCAGCCTTTAAGGAAATTTTTGGTACCGGCAAGGCGGAGTACGCGATTAAGATTGCAGACTATTATATTGATAACGGCTTAGAAAATCCATTAGGTGACATAATACGAAAGATTTATAATAACAATGTTGGGGGAATAAATTTTTAGCTACCCTGCTAGGACGAGCCGAAAGGAGGGGTTTAAGGGGAGGAATTGAGGCCGTCTTGCGAGCCGACCGAAGGGAGGCGAGCCTATCCGCCGAAGGCGGATTTCGTGGGAAGCAGTACAGGCGTGAAATAGAGTATAGTCGGGGTTAAGATTTTGAAACACAAGAATGAAAAACATCAATAAATATAAGATAAATCAGCCGAGCTACCCCTTCGTTAATAGCAGGTTAGAACGAAGGGGTGAACGAAGGGGTAAATCAGTCAGGATTCTGCTCAAAATAGGTTCGGACTTTATCAAATAAACACCACCAAATTGAATTAGTCGCCTCGCTCGGGGCTTCGCCCCTCGCTTTGGCGGGCAGTTTTGCGAGTAAATTAAAGGGCTTTTTGAAATCAATTTCCAGCCGTCCCGCCGCAAGGCGGCGGTTCACAAATGTAATCGGAGCGCATTCTCAAAAACTTTTTGAGTTGTTCTTTCTGTTAATCTTCCGCCC
>CAYMZK010000005.1:0-29168 GCA_964394985.1 uncultured Candidatus Saccharibacteria bacterium
GGCTTCGGCCCCTTGTACTCCTTCGGGTAGCCGTAGATCGACTCGACTTCCTCGTCGGCGTACTGGCTGGGAACGGACAGCTCACGGATGGCCGTGATAATGCGCGACTGGAACTCGTCGCCGTTTTCGATAAGCCTCTGAAGCCCATCCTTGTCGAGCTGGACTTCCGAGAGAGCCTTGTCTCCGGCATCCTCAACGAACCTCTTGTACTGCTTCTGCTGACCTGACGTGATCGATAGTGTCGTCATCGTCAAACCTCCTTATTTTAGACCTGTTTTTAAAGAACTGTTTTCATTAAGAAAACTATTTTCTTGAACAGCTCAATTCTAGTATATATTATTATTTATGTCAAATCAAATTGCGCTTAACTCAGCAATCAAATTAATAATTATTAATTAATTGTTAATCTTAAAAACTTCCAGTTAACACATATGTATTAAATAAACGTAAATTTAAGTGTATAAAGATGGAAGTCCATTGAAAAATCAGAGTTAATGCTATTTTTTACTGTATCGTAAAAACAAAAAAAGTGCTACAATAAAAATATGTTAATAACTGTTGGACTGGGAAATCCCGGAGAAAAATATAAAAATACTCCTCATAACATTGGTTTTGAGGTTATTGATCAAATCGCTAAGGAAAATAATTTTCCCGTTTTTAAGCTTTCTAAAAGGTTTAATGCTTTAGTTTCTGAAAAGAATAACATCCTTTTAGTCAAGCCTCAAACTTTTATGAACAATTCCGGAAAATCAGTCCAAAAAATCGTCAATTATTATAAGGGGAGGGATTTAATAATTATTCATGATGACATTGATCTACCAATTGGAAAAATAAAAGTTTCAGAAAATAGCGGCTCAGCTGGCCATAAAGGAGTTGACTCCATAATCCAACATTTAAAGACTAAAAACTTTAAAAGAATAAGAATCGGTGTTCAACCTCAAAAAGAAAAACCCAAAGAAGTAGAAAAATATGTTTTAAAAAAACTTAGCAAAGAAGACTTGTTTTTAATTAAAGAAAATATTGACAAAAGCAATCTCTTCCCCTACAATTAAATCCTATGAGTCAGAAATTAGTAATTGTTGAGAGCCCAACAAAGTCAAAAACTATATCTAAATTTTTAGGCCAAGATTATAAGGTTCTATCTTCTTATGGACACATCAGAGATCTTCCAAAAAGCACTTTAGGAGTAGATGTAGAGAATAATTTTACTCCTAAATATGTCATTCCTCCAAAAGCTAGAAAAGTCATCAAAGCGCTAAAGGAGGCTGTTTCAAAATCAGACTCTGTTATTTTGGCTGCCGATGAAGATCGAGAAGGAGAAGCTATTGCTTGGCATTTAGCTCAAGTTTTAGACTTAAAAGAAGCAAAAAGAATTGTTTTTCATGAAATTACTAGGTCAGCTATTGAATCGGCTTTAAAAAATCCTCGAGAGATTAACCAAGATTTAGTTGACGCTCAACAAGCCAGAAGAGTTTTAGATAGAATTGTTGGTTACAAGCTTTCTCCTTTTTTATGGAAAAAAGTCGCCAGAGGATTATCCGCTGGAAGAGTCCAATCAGTAGCTGTTAGATTAATAGTTGAAAGAGAAAGAGAAATAGAAAATTTTAAAAAAGAAGAATACTGGTCAATTAAAGCTTTATTAGAAAAAGATAAAAAAGAGTTTGAAGCCGATCTTTCTGTTCCTAAGTTAAGTATTAAAAATAAAAAAGAGGCAGATAAGATACTTAAAGAATTAGAAGGGTCAGAGTATATTGTTGAAAAAATAGAAAAGAAAGAAACTAAAAGAAATCCCCTACCTCCATTTAAAACTAGCACCCTTCAACAGGAAGCTTGGAAAAGATTTCGTTTTCCTTCTAAGTTTACCATGAGCATTGCTCAACAGCTTTATGAAAAAGGATACATTACTTATCACCGAACTGATTCTCTAAATCTTTCTTCTTTATCTTTAAGTTCAGCTAAAAAAGTTATTGAATCTCAATTTGGTAAAAATTATTATTCTTCAAGAAAGTTTAAATCTAAAGGGAAAGCTCAAGAAGCTCATGAAGCTATTAGGCCGAGTTTTCCAAAAAAAACTCCGGACTCTTTGAGGCTAGACAAAAGTCAGAAAACCCTTTATGATATCATATGGAGACGCTTTATCGCCTCTCAAATGAAAGAAGCTCTTTTTGACTCTACTTCAGTAGATATTAAAGCTAAAAAACATTTGTTTAAAGCTAATGGGCAAATTATGAGGTTTGACGGCTTTCTAAAAGTTTATCCTTTAAAGTTTGAGGAAAAAGAAATTCCGGAATTAAAAGAAAAAGATTCTCTAAAATTAAATAAATTAGAGAGCAACCAACACTTTACCCAACCACCGGCAAGATATAATGAGGCTAGTTTGATTAAAATTTTAGAAGAAAATGGCATTGGTCGACCATCAACCTATGCTCCAATTATTTCTACTGTTCAAAACAGAAACTATATTGAAAAAAATGATCAAAAGAGATTTCAACCTACTGAAATCGGAACAGTGGTAAATGATATTTTAGTAAAACATTTTCCAAAAATAGTAGACATTAAATTTACAGCTGATATGGAAAAAGATTTAGACAAAATAGCTGAAGGCAAAGAGGAATGGACTCGTCTTTCAGACAAGTTCTATACTCCTTTTAACAAAAACCTTCAGGAAAAATATAAAGAAGTTAAAAAAGAAGAAACCGCCGTGGAAAAAACAGACAAAAAATGCCCTAAATGTGGCAAACCTTTAGTTATTCGTTTAGGAAGATTTGGTAAGTTTTATGCTTGTTCTGGTTTTCCAGAATGCAAACACACCGAACCTTTAGAAAAAAAGGTTCTCGGTGTTAAGTGCCCTAAATGTAAAGATGGAGAATTAACCGAAAAAAGAACCAGATCAAGAAAGATATTTTACGGTTGTAATCAATTTCCAGATTGCGACTATGCTCTTTGGGACAAACCAACCGGAAAAAAGTGTGATAAATGTGAATCTTTATTGATAGAAACAAAAAGAAAGCAAATAAAGTGTTCTAATAAAGAATGCGAAAACAGTAAATAACTTTTTTCATGCCGAGGTGGCGGAATGGCAGACGCGTGGGTCTCAAACACCCATGAGAGCAATCTCGTGAGGGTTCAACTCCCTCCCTCGGCACATTTTTTTTATTCTCTTATTAGAGTTTGAGAAACTCTATAAACTATATATCCAGATAATATCCCGACTATTGCTCCTCCTAAAATATCTGAAGGCCAATGAATTCCAACAAAAACTCTAGCTACCCCCATTAAAATACTAGCTAAAAAGAAAAACACTCCCGTCTTTTTATTATACAAATATACAATAGTAGAAACAGCAAAAAAGAAAGAAGCATGACCAGAAGGAAAAGAAGCCGCAGAATGTTCAATTAACTGGTTAACATTATAATTTACAAAAGGCCTTGATCTAAAATAAAGCCAGCGAATTAATTGAGTAATAATTAATCTAGCTACCGCTCCGGAAACAATCGCCTCTATAGTCATTCTTAAATATTTCTTGTAATTAATGATTATTAAAATAACAAGAATTAAGATTAGACCGTAGGCTAAATATTCAGCTAAAGCAATCCCTAAAGCGTCTAGCCAAGACCATCTTTTCGCAAATTGATTAATTAAGTTAAATATTTTTAGATCCATACTCAACTAAGTTTTTTAATAAGCAAGCAACCGTTATCGGTCCCACACCCCCAACAATTGGCGTAAAAAGGCTGGCTTTATTCTCTATTTCTGGAGAAACATCTCCACCAACATCTATAATAATAACATTCTCTTTTACTTGATCCGGAATTATTAAATTCCTCTTACCCACCCCAGAGATTATAAGATCAGCTTCTTTAGTGTTATCTGAAAAAGATAATCCCTGCTCTTCTAGCCATTTACCCACTGGACCACCTACCAATCTTCCTCTGCCGACTAAAGCAATCTTTTGGTTTTCTAAAGAAATTTCATACTCTTTTAAAACATGCTTAATCGCACAAACAATCGGTGATGTTTTTTCAGAAATAAAGCCTTCAACATCTTTTTCTTTAGCAACTGTGTTTAAAACACGATCAGTATTTATCTCTTTTGGCAAAGGTAATTGAACAACAACCCCAGAAGCATCTTGAGAGATTTTTTCTACTTCTTTTAAAAGCTCTTCTTCTTTAATTTCAGAAGGAAATTCGTAAAGTTCAAACTCAATGCCAATGTCTCGACAAGCCTCTCCCTTTTTCTTAACATAAATTTGAGATTGAGGATCATCCCCCACTAAAACAACAGCTAATTTTAATTTTAGCTGTCTTTCATTAATCTCTTTTTTTAATTCAGATAATATTTTCTCTGAAATTTTTCTTCCATCAATAATCATTGAATGAATTTTTAATTTCCAATTTTTAATTTTTAATCAATTTTTAATTTCTAAATTTTTTAGTGAAGATAACAGTTTTTAAAAATAGCTTTCGGAGGTCTTTTGGCATGGTCCCGAGCATAGCGAGGGCAAAAGACCGAGAACGCAGGTTGGCAAATCTCGCTGGAGATTTGAACAACCGGTATTTAAAAAAACTTGTTATCCAAGACTATAAAGGCAATGGAAAATCTTTACAAACTTCTCTTATTCCTTCACGCACCCTTTTTACGCTTTCTTCATCGCTAATCACTTGGTTAATCCAGCTAGCCACTTTTTTCATTTCCTCTTCTTTCATTCCTCTTGTGGTTAGAGCTGGCGTTCCTATTCTCAGGCCAGAAGGCTTAAAAGGAGAAGCTGTATCAAAAGGAATGCTATTTTTGTTAGTTGTAATCCCCGCCTCTTCTAATCTTTCTTGAGCTTCGGCCCCAGCAATTCCCTTATTTCTCAAATCAATTAAAATTAAATGATTGTCAGTTCCATCGGTAACTAAATTAAATCCATAATTAATTAATTCTTGAGCTAAAACCTTAGCGTTTTTAACAATCTGATGACCATAGTCTTTAAAGCTATCTTCCATTGCTTCTTTAAGACATAAAGCTATGCCAGCAATATTATTTTCATGAGGGCCTCCTTGTAATCCCGGAAAAACTGCTTTGTCTATTTTTGAAGGTAAATCTGGATCTTTTTCAATCCCCTTTTGAGTTACTAAAATAATTCCCCCTCTTGGCCCCCTCAAAGTTTTATGAGTAGTAGTGGTAACAATATGAACACAAGGAACTGGACTAGGATGAGCACCAGAAACTACCAAGCCGGCAATGTGAGAAATATCTGCAGCAAGATAGGCGCCAACAGAATCAGCTATTTTACCCAAACGCTCCCAATCAAAAATTCTAGGATAAGCAGTAGCTCCAACCCAAATCAACTTTGGCCTTACTTCTTTTACTTGTTCTTCCATGACTAAATAATCCAAAAGATTATCTTCTTTTTTAACGCCATATTGAACAGAATTGTAGTATTTTGCTGAAAAATTAACTTTCCAACCATGAGTTAAATGACCCCCATGAGGTAAAGACATCCCCATTACTGTTTCTCCTGGCTCTAAGACTGCGAAATAAACAGCGTGATTGGCTGGAGAACCGGAATAGGGTTGAACATTAGCATGAACTACTTTAAATAGTTCTTTAGCTCTTTGGCGGCAAATGTCTTCTATTTGATCATAATATTTCAAGCCAGCATAATATCTTTTTCCCGGATATCCTTCGGCATATTTATCAGTCAAAAGAGAACCTAAAGCTTCTCTTATCTGACCAGAGGTATGATTTTCTGAAGGAATCATTTCTAAAGAAGTTTCTTGCCTTTCTTTCTCTTTTTCAATTAATTGCTTTATTTCATCCATTACTTAATTCTAGGCCATTTTATAGAAGAAGGCAAATTTTGAACTATGGTCTTAAAATCTCCGGTTTCTTTTGAGTTAAATCAATGATTATTGATGACGATGATCTGGCTAAATTACCACCATCAATAATTAAATCTGGTTTAAATTCTGTTTTTTCAAATTGATTAAAAATATCCTTTATTTTATTTAAAGAACCTTTTCCTGCTAAATTAGCCGAAGTCCCAGTTAACGGATTATCATATTTTTCTAAAACTTCTTTAATTAGTTTATGATCCGGAATCCTTAGAGCAATATTTCTGTTAGTCCCGCAAACCTCTTTAGCTAAACCAGTTCTTTGTTTTCTTTTTAGAATAACAGTGATTTTGCCTGGCCAAACTTCTTTTAAAAATGCTTCTTGTTTTTTATCAATAAAGGCTATTTTTTTAGCCATCTCCATATCTTTAACAAAAACCGGTAAAGGTTTTTTTCTATCCCTTTTTTTTATATCATAAATCTTTTTAACTGCCCTTTGATTGGTTGCATCGGCAATTAAACCGTAAACCGTATCTGTTGGACAAACTACCACCTGCCCCCTTTCTAGAAACTCTTTTATTTTATCTGAAATATTATGGGAACGCGACGAAGAGACATGAAAACCATTATGACCGCCGAATATTTTTTTAAACTTTTTAAAAGATTTTAAAAAATATGAAAGTTTAATAATATCTGCGGGATTGCCAAAATCTAACCAAAAGTCTTGCACTCTAATAACCTTTACTTTTTTGGCTTTGGCTAAAAGATTAACTGCGTCAGTAATTTCATACTCTCCTCTTGGAGATTTTTTAATTTTCTTTAATTTATCAAAAATTTCTGAAGTGAATTTATACAAACCGGTATTAATCACATTACCAATAAATTCTTTTGGTTTTTCAACCACTTGCTTTAAAAAATTGTCATCAGAAACTAATACCCCATATTTATGAGGGTTTTTATGATAAATTCCAGCCACATAACTATATTTTCCTTTAATATTCATTGACTTTAAGTCACGAACAGAATAAAGATTGTCTCCACAAAGATAAACAAAAGGTTCTTTGCCAACCACTCCTTCAGCGCACATCAAAGGACAAGCAGTTCCATATATTTTTGTTTTTGGCCCCAAAACTTCATACTGACTAATCATTTTAATATCATATTGACTCGGCCTTAAGCTCTTTAAGGGCGGCTTGTATCCTTCTAAAAACTCTCTAATCAACTCTTCCTTATACCCCACAACCAAAATTAACTCTCGGTAACCAGCCAGAAAGAGATTGTCTAAAAGATAAGCTAAGAAGGGTCTTTTTCGAACCCTGATTAAATGCTTTGATTTATTTGTAGTAAGATGCAACATACGGGTACCCTCACCCGCCGCTGCAATCACAACTTTTTTAATCATTTACAAGTGCTAGCTAGTTTAAACGCTTTGAGATTAATGTCAAGATATTTAGAAGGAATAATTTTTTTAATAGCCCTTTTTAAAGATTCTGGATTTATTGGAATCAATCCACTATTAACAGCATAGCTAATCAAATATATACCGCTTAAAATTTCTTTGCCTAACTCTTTTTGGCAAATCTCAGAAGCAGAGATAATATACTTTCTTTTTTTGATTAATTTTTCAATTTTTTTCAGAATTTCGTCTTCTGGAATAGTTCCTAAAAAGGGAAAGGAATAATTATTAATTAAAAAAACTGTTTCTGAATTAATATAATCAACCACTCTTAGGGTTTCTAATAATTCTAAACTAATAACTACATCAGCTGAATTAGCTGGAATTAAGGGAGAATCAACTTTTTTACCCATTCTAATATGAGTATTAATGCTTCCTCCTCTTTGAGACAGTCCGTGAAGTTCAGCTGTCTTAACATCATAACCTTCTATTAAAGCTGACTCTGCTATTACCTGAAGCAAGGTTATTAGTCCCTGACCACCAGTCCCAGCAATAATTAAATTAAATGTTTTTTTCATTTTTTTTCTTTAATCTTTTTTCTAATAATGCGCAAATTCTTTTGGCAACAATTACTGAAACTTCATCTTTATTCAAAAAGTCTTTAATTGTTGCTCTAAGTTCATCAATATTTTTAGGATCAATCACTTTTATATGTTTAACTCCCAATCCTTTAACTACATTCTCAATAGCAATATCTTGACTAGGATTAGGTTGATGACCAGTCATGGCGGTAATTCTATTATCCATAACGATAATTAAAGGATTAGACTTGTTATACACCGCATTGGCTATTGCCGGCATTCCAGCATGAAAAAAGGTAGAATCGCCAATAAAGGCAATTAGTTTTTGCTTATTGCCGCTAGCTTTTTTAATTCCGTGACCTATCCCAATTGAAGAGCCCATACAAAGTAAATAGTCCTGAATATTATGTGGAGGAAAACCGGCTAACATATAACACCCGATATCTCCACCAAAAACAGTTCCTTTAGGGGCTAGATCCTTAACAGCTGAAAAAACAAACCAATAAGGACAACCCTGACATAGACGAGGATATCTTTTAGGAATATCCACCTCTTGAGTTTTTATCTTTTTCCATTTCTTCTTAAAGATTTTGGCAATAGCTAACCCAACAATATCTACATTAAATTCTTTACTTACCGGCAATAAATCTTTGCCATGAATTTTTAATTTAGAGCCAGCTAAAACCCGAACTTCTTTTTCCAGCCAACCTTCTAATTCTTCTATTATTAAAACTTTATCTAAGTTTTTAACAAAAAAGGATATTTTCTCTTTAGGCAAAGGATTAAAGCTTTCTATTTTTAAAATAGGAATAGATAAATCTAATTTATCTAAAACTTCTTTGACGTATAGATAAGACACGCCAGAGGTTATTATTCCTACCCTACCCCTTCCCTTTTCAATTTTATTTAAATCACCCAAATCTTTTTCTAGCTTTGCAATCTTTTCTAAGAGCTCATCTTTCATTTCTAAAACCCGAGGTGGCATTGTGACAAATTGCTTAACATTCTTTTTAAACTCACCTGTCTTTTTATTCTTTTTAACGGTTTCAATTTCAACCGGCATTCTTTGATGAGCAATTCTAGTGGTTGTTCTAACAATCACCGGAAGATTATACTTTTCAGATATTTCAAAACCTTTTTTGACAAAATCCTTAGCCTCTCTAGCATCGGATGGTTCTAACATTGGAATATGAGACAAATAAGCAAAAGCCCGACTATTCTGTTCTGATTGCCCGGAACTCCAACAAGAAGGATCATCAGCAACAATAATCACTGTCGGTCCCACGGTTCCAGTATAACAAAAAGGAATTAAAGCTTCAGAAGCAACGTTGAGACCAAAATGCTTCATAGAAACAAGTGTTTTTAACCCAGAAAAGCTAGCTCCAATAGCCGCCTCCATGGCCAATTTTTCATTAGGAGAAAATTCAAAATAGATGCTATGCTTCTTGGCAATATCATGAAATATATTTCCTATTTCAGAAGACGGAGTTCCAGGATAAGCCGAAACAAAATTTACTCCTGCTTCAAGAGCGCCCTGAACTATCGCTTCATTTCCTAATAATATTTTTTTCTTCATACTACGAAATTAATTAATTTTCCTTTAATAAAAATTGTTTTCTTAGGTTTTTTAACATATTTTAAAACATTCTTTTCTTTTAGGGCCAACTTTACAGCTTCTTTTTCAGTTATTTCTGGACTCACCTTTATTTTACCACGAACCTTGCCATTTACCTGAATCATTAAATTAATGGTTTCTTCTTTTATTTTTTTAGCACTATAGTCTGGCCATGGCTGCTTAGTGCAAGAGTTAAGTTCATCAGTTAGGTGGGGCGCAAAAGGATTTAACAAATTAAGCAATACCGAATAATCTTTATCGGAAACCTCTTTTTCTTTTTCTAGTTTATTTACCAAAACCATTAGACTAGAAATAGCAGTATTAAATTTAAGATTATCTATATCTTCACTAACTTTTTTTATTGTCTGATTAACTATTTTTTCTAATCTTTTAGCTTTAGGATTAACTTTCTCTTTTAATTTCCAAACTTTTTCTAAAAACCTTTGAGCTCCTTTTAGCCCCTTGGTATCCCAAGGAATCATTTGCTCAAAGGGCCCCATAAACATCTCGTAAACTCTTAAAGTGTCCGCTCCGTGATTATCTACCACTTCATCGGGATTAATAACATTTCCTTTAGATTTAGACATCTTAATCCCCCCCTCTCCCAATATCATACCATGAGAAGTTCTTTTTTTATACGGCTCCGATCCAATTGATTTTGGCACTGCTCCAATATCCCACAAAAACTTAAAGATAAAACGGGAATATAGTAAATGTAGAGTTGTGTGTTCCATTCCACCATTATACCAATCCACCGGCATCCATTTTTTTAACAGTTCTTCTTTTGCTAAACTTTTATCATTTTTAGGGTCACAATAGCGTAAATAATACCAATTAGAACCAGCCCAATTAGGCATAACATCGGTCTCCCTTCGTGCGGTTTTACCGCACTCAGGGCAAGCTACCTTAACCCACGATTTGGCTTTAGTCAAAGGAGAGTCTCCACTCTCAGTTGGTTTATAATCTTTGATATTAGGTAATTCTACTGGCAAGTCTTTTTTAGGAGCTGGGACCCAGCCACATTTAGAACAATTAATCATTGGAATTGGTTCTCCCCAATATCTTTGGCGAGAAAAGATCCAGTCTCTTAACTTGTAATTTACTTTTTTAAGACCCAACCCGCGAGGATATAACCAGTCAACAATATCTTTTTTAGCTTCAATAGAAGTCAATCCGCTAAACTTACCAGAATTTATTAATCTGTTTTTCTTGTTAATCACTTCTATTATTGAAAGATTATATTTTTTAGCAAACTCATAATCTCTTTTGTCGTGAGCTGGAACAGCCATTATCGCTCCAGTTCCATATTGAGATAAAACATAATCAGCTACAAAAATAGGAATCTTTTTATTATTAACGGGGTTAGTTGCTTTAATTCCTTCTAATTCTATTCCCGTTTTCTCTATTTTTTCTTTTTTCTTTCTTGCTTCTTTAATATATTTCTCCACCTCCTCATAATTCTTTATCCTATCTTTTAATTTATCAATTAATTTATGACTAGGAGAAAGAACCATATAGGTGCAGCCAAAAAGAGTGTCTGGCCTAGTAGTAAAAACTGGTATTATTTCTTCTGAATCATGAACTTTAAAAATAATTTCTGCTCCCTCGCTTTTGCCAATCCATTCTTTTTGTCCAATTTTAACTCTTTCGGGATAGTCAACAAGATCTAAATCTTTTAATAATCTATCAGCGTATTTGGTTATTTCTAACATCCATTGTTCTTTTTCTTTTTCAATCACCTCTCCCCCACATCTTTCACATTTTCCAGCTACCACTTCTTCATTAGCTAAGCCAATCTTACAAGAAGTGCACCAGTTAATCGGCATCTTGTCTTTATACGCCAATCCTTCTTTAAACAATTGAATAAAAATCCATTGAGTCCACTTGTAATATTTAGGATCAGTGGTATTAATTTCTCTAGACCAATCAAAAGAAAGACCAATCTTTTTTTGTTGTTCTTTAAAAACTTCGGTATTTTTCTTAGTAGCTATTGTTGGATGAACTCCGGTTTTAATCGCGTAGTTTTCTGTTGGCAAGCCAAAAGCATCCCAACCCATTGGAAACAACACATTAAAGCCTTCTTTTCTTTTTTTTCTGGCTAAAACATCAAGGGCGATATATGATCTGGCATGACCCACATGAAGACCAGCTCCTGAAGGATAAGGAAATTCTACTAGAATATAGTATTTTTCTTTTTTAGACTTATCTGAGGCTCTAAAAACACCCGATTCTTCCCATTCTTTCTGCCATTTCTTTTCTATTTTTTTAAAATCATAGTTCTCCATAACACCTTTATAATAACATAATGACCACAAACAAGGAAATGGTTTTTAAAAACTATTTCCGAAGTCTAGTTTAAATAGTTTTTGAGCATTTTTACTAGTAGCAAAGGCTACTTCTTCAAAGCTAAGCTCTTTTATTCTCGCAATCTCTTCTATTACATATTTTACAAAGACCGGCTCGTTTCTTTCTTGATTTGCTTGAGGCGGTGCTAGATAAGGACAATCTGTTTCTACTAAAATTCTATCTAAAGGAGTATTTTTAATTACTTTTTCCAAATCAAATTTAAAAATTATTCCATTAAAACCTAAATAAAATCCCATTTCCAGGTACTTTTCCGCTTCTCTCCACCTTCCAGTAAAACAATGAATTACTCCTTTAACTTCTTTTTCTTCTAAGATTTTAATAAGATCTTCGTGGGCTTTTCGACAATGAACAATAATTGGAAGATTAAGCTTTTGAGCTAAGCTTAATTGTTTTAAAAAAACCTCTTTTTGTTTTTCTTTGAATTCTCCATAATCTCTAAAATAGTCTAGACCAATTTCTCCAATAGCCACCACTTTTTTTTGATAAAGATCTTCAATGTCAATAAACTCCTTGGCATGAATAGGATGAATCCCTATAGCCGAATACATACTATCATTATTTAAGGCAATATTTACCGCCTTCTTACTAGTATCATAATTGCTGCCAACATTAATAACAGCAACGCCTTCTTTGTTGCATCTATCAATAACTTCCTTGAAGTCTTGATCAAAAGCCTTAAAATTCAAATGCCCATGAGTATCAATAATCATATTTTTATCGTATCTTATTATTGTCATAAAAACAACCCAAGCCAGCAGATGTGCTCCACCTGGTGGAGCACAATGTAAACAACCCAAGCCAGCAGATGTGCTCCACCTGGTGGAGCACAATGTATGAAGGTTCAACCTTCATACATAAGAAAAGCCCTTGCTTTTTGCAAGGGCTTGTTTTGTTTGTATTTGGAAACCAGAACCGCAACGACGACTCAGGATTTCCGAGCGGACGCCAAAGCGAGAAAGTCACAGTGATCACTATCCCAACAGACGTAGATGCCGAGAGCGCCAGAGTGAAAGCCGCCAACACTGACACGATAGCCATTAGAGTCCAAAGAAGATGTTCGAACATAGATGTCTTTAAACAACCTCTCTCCCGTCGCCAGAAAATGGCCGATGATGGTATAGACCACTACTTGGGCGGTCGGAACTTCATCTTCTTCCCCAACAAGAGCCAGCTGCTCCTGCCAATTCTTGTTGGCCGAACCCTTGACTGGCGTCTTGCAAATCAGGTGCCAGTTTACTTCAGCTTGCCTGGCAAAAAGTTCCTCTTCTCTTTTATACCAATCTTGGTCGCGAAAAAGGTCTGGAAACCTTTCTCGCATCTCTAAGATTGATAGCGGAAATACCGCTGTTGGTACATGAGTTTCTTTGTCCCGTTCAAGCTTTTCTTCCTTGAACGGAATTTGCGACAAAAGAGCGAGATGCCTACGAGTCGGATTGACCCCGAGGTGCTCTATCCCCTCTTCGACGCCAAAGAAATTTTGACCCATTATGTCTCGAGCTCGCTTTTGGCCGATTGCAGGAGCAACCCCACCACTTTTAATAAAATTTGCGACTCCATTTGCAAAAACTTCATCTGATCGCAATTTCGCAAAATGTTTTTGGGTCACCCCTCTAGCTCCAAGAGCCATAAGCGTTGGGTGTAACTTGTTAACAGAAATTCCGCAAAGATTGTTTTTGGGATTTGCACCAGTCATAGCACGCTCTCCTTTTTTTGATTTCTCTTTTTTTCTACAACAACAAGTCATAGAAACTCAAGAGAAATATTATAAAAGTACTTACAAAGAGATCTTGTCATATTATTTAAATTATGTCAAGCGAGGGAAGATGTTTTTTTCTCTGCTTTTAACTTTTTGAGCGGTTTCTGGAAGAAACGGCTCCAATAATTCGGCAATGTTATCTAAAACAATAGAAAGATTGCCTAAAACTTGAGTTGAATTTTTTTGATGTTCCCAAGGCTTTTCTTTCTCTATATATTTATCGCAAAAAGAAATTAATTCCCAAACTGCTTTTAGCGCTTCGTTAAATCTAAAACCATCTAAAGCTTCTTTATACTTTTTTTGAGCTTTAACAATTTCTGGTTCAACATCTTTAATATTACCCGGCTTAATCCCCACCTTATCTGACATTACTTTTACCCTAGAAACTAAATTACCAATTCCAGAAGCTAAATCAGCATTATACCTCTCCTCAAATCTTTGCTTAGAAAAATCTCCATCTTGAGAAGAAGGAATTTCTCTTAAAAGATAATATCTTACCGCGTCAGCCCCATATTCTTCTACTAAATCAAAAGGGTCAATGACATTACCTAAAGATTTAGACATCTTTTGTCCATCAACAGAGACAAAACCATGAACAAAAATCTTTTTAGGAAGTGCTATCTTTAAAGACAAAAGCATAGCTGGCCAAATCAAAGCATGAAACTTCAAAATATCTTTGCCAACACAATGAACATCTGCTGGCCAATACTTAGATTCCTCTCCACCTAAAGCTGAAATATAGTTTGAAAGAGCATCGGCCCAAACATACATTACCTGACTATCATCTCCCGGAACTGGAATCCCCCATTTTAATTTATCTCTAGATCGAGAAAAACTAATATCTTCTAGACCCTGACTTAAAAAACTTAAAACTTCATTCTTTCTAGTCTCAGGTATAATCTCTAATTGATCACTTTCAATTGCCTTTTTAATTTCTTCTTGATATTTAGAAAGCTTAAAAAAGTAATTTTCTTCTTCCACTAATTCCAACTCTTTTTGGTGAATTGGACATTTTTTATCTTCTAGGTCTTTTTCAGTTACAAAAGCCTCGCAACCAGAACAATAATATCCTTGATATTTCTTTTTATACAAATCGCCATTTTTTTCTAATCTTTTCCAAAAATCTATGACAATTGGCCAATGTCTTTCTTTATCGGTTGTTCTAATAAAGTCAGAATTGGAAATATTTAAAGCTTTGGTTAGTTCTTTAAATTGACTGGATATCTCATCAACAAACTCTTGAGGATTTTTATCCAATTCTTTGGCTTTTTTAGCAATTTTACTTCCATGTTCATCGGTTCCAGTCAAAAAGAAAACATCCTTTTCTAGAGCCCTATTAAAGCGAGCTAAAACATCCGCTTGAATAGATTCTAGAGCAAAGCCAAGGTGAGGTGGAGCATTAGTATAAGCGATACTGGTTGTAATATAGTATTTTTCCATCTTCTTCTTTCTATCACAAAACTTAAACAACAACAACCTTTCCGTCTCTTCTTTTCTGTAAAAATTCTTTGAAAAATTCAAAAACTATTCCCATTAAAGGAATGAAGAGAATAGCTCCCATTACCCCCCATAAGTCTCCTCCGATAACTAAAGAGATTAAAACTAAAGCCGGTGGTAGACCAACAAACTTCTTCATTAAAACTGGAGAAAGAATGTTATTTTCAATTATTTGTACTAGCCCAAAAGCAACTAAAGCTAATACTCCTTTGGCCGGATTGGTTGGAAAAACAGTAGTAAAAAGAACCACCGTCGTTAATAACGGCCCAACATAAGGAATGAAGTTAAAAACTCCAGCAAATAAAGCCAAAGTAAAAGGATATGGGACTTTAAAGAAAAGAAAGATGATATAGGAAACAACCCCGACAAAAATAGAGGCCAAAACCCTGGCGCCAAACCATCCAGAAACCTTCTTCTGACATCTGGCCCAAACGCTAGTTACTTGTGCTTCATATTTTTTAGGGAATAAAAGGATTAGGGCCCTTTGAACGCTTCCCTCCTCTAAAGATAAAAAGATTGCGGTAACAATAACAAATAAAAAAGTAAAAACTCCACCAAAAATAGAAAATAAGGCGCTAAAAATATTTCCGGACATATTTTCTAGGGTTTGACCCAAAGAAGTTAAAAAGCTTTCAATGTTAGAAAAAGCTTGAAAACCTAATCCCTGTAAAGATGGTGAAATCTTATTAAAATAATTAGGAAAGTTTTCTAAAAACCCTCTAATTTCAATAATAAAAATTGGAACTACCAAATACAGTAACAATCCTAATAACCCAAATACTCCTACATAAATAAAAACCACGGCCAGACCACGAGGAATTTTTTTTCTTTGAAGAAAATTAACCGCTGGATTAAAGAGGACAGAAATGGTTAGGGCAAAAATAAACCAAATTAAAATCTCTCTTACTGAAAAAAGGATATAAAAAAGAACAATAGCAATAGAAATTTTGACTATTGTTCTCCAAGATATATCTAAAATTTTTTCTTGATTCATAATTTAAGCAATTTTTTAAATCTTTTTTTGTCCTTAAAGGGACCAATTAAAGCTAAATTTAATTTATTAGATTTAAAAACATCTTTGCTAACTTTTAAAATATCTTCGGCTGTTATTTTATTTATTTTACCATATAATTGGTTTGGAGTTAAAATTTTTCCTTCTAAAAGCTCTTGAGCAGCATAATAAGAAGCTCTGGCATCAGAAGCTTCAAACAACAAAGCCATCTTTCCTTTAAAGTGATCTTTGGCTTTGTTAAGTTCATTACTAGAAATCTTTTTATTCTTCAATTTCCTAAATTCTCTTAAAATTACCTTAACTGCTTTATCTATTCTAGTATTATCTACTCCGGCCTGAATAGCTAAAAACCCAGAATTAGGATCAGAAGAAACATTAGCTCTTATATAATAAGCTAGTCCTAATTTCTCTCTAACTTCAATAAATAATCTAGAGCTCATCATTCCGCCTAAAATTAAACCAATTAATTCTAAGATATATTTATCTGGATGATTAAGATTATATCCTCTGGCTCCTAAAACAAAATGAGTCTGATCAGTTTCTTTGTGCTTAATTAAAACTTTCGGTTCATTTTGACTATCATCTACTAAAGGCTTTTCTACTTCATTTTCTTTTTTAATTTTACCAAAGGTTTTTTTAACCTTTTCTTCAATGCTATTAGAAACATTGCCAGCAATACAAACAATTGTATTTTGAGCATTATACTGAAGAGACATATAATCAAAAAGTTGTTTTCTAGTTATTCCTAAAACGCTCTCCTTGGTTCCAGCAATGTCCCAACCAGCTGGCTGGTCGCCATAAAGAACTTTATTCCAAAGACTCTGAACATAAGATGAGGGATGGTCATAATACATATTAATCTCTTCAATAATAACATTCTTTTCCTTTTTAATTTCTTTAGCTTCTAGTTTAGAATTAAGATAAATATCCGAAATTACATCTAGGGCTAAATCTAAATGTTTAGAATCAACTTTGGCATAATAGCCAGTATAGTCTTCTCCCGTAAATGCATTATAAATTCCTCCTACTCTATCTAAGGGTTCAGCAATTGAAATTTGATCTGGTCTTTTTTTAGTTCCCTTAAAAAGTAAATGTTCTAACAAGTGAGAAATCCCATTTATTTTTTTACTTTCATATTTTGATCCAGTTCCCGACAACACCAAAACCGTTACCGCTTGAGTTCCTTTTTGAGGAACAGTAATTATCCTTAAACCGTTTTTTAAAGTTGTTTTTTTATACATTCCAATAAATTATCTATTTTAATTCTTTCTTGTTTCATTGTATCTCTGTCACGAACAGTTACTTCTTTGTTTTCTAAGGTGTCAAAATCAATAGTAACTGCCAGAACACAACCAATCTCGTCTAATCGTCTATATCTTCTTCCAATTGACCCTGATTGGTCATAGACCGTTGAAAAGTCTACTCTTATTTTATTATAGATCTCTTGCGCTTTCTTCACAATTTCTTCATTATTCTTTACTAAAGGAAGCACTCCTATTTTTACAGGAGCTAATTTCTTATCAACATTAAAAAAGATTTCTAAGTCCTTAGTTGCTTTAGTCGTTTTAGTTCTTCCTCCTTTGATTTCCTGATACCCTTCAGTTAAAAATGCAAAAAAAGACCTATCAGCTCCAACTGAAGTTTCAATAATGTTAGGATAATAATCTTCATATTTTAAATCTTCTCCCGAATGCTTGGAATGATTAGACAAATCCCAATCTCCTCGATTATGAATTCCTTCAATTTCTTTCCAACCAAAAGGAAACTTATACTCAATGTCTACTGCTCTTTTAGCATAATGAGCCAATTCATCTTTAGGGACTTCATAAGTTCTTAAATTCTTTTTATCAATACCCAAATTATAATACCAATTTAATCTTTGCTCTAGCCAGTAATCAAAGAATTTATCAGCGTCTTTGGGATCACAAAACCATTGCATCTCCATTTGTTCAAATTCACGGGTTCTAAAAAGAAAATCTTTAGGATTAATTTCGTTTCTAAAAGCTTTTCCAATTTGAGCAATACCAAAAGGAACTTTCATTCTCATAGATTGCATTATGTTTTTAAAGTTAACATAAATCCCCTGACAAGTTTCTGCCCTTAAATAGCTAACCGAGGCCTTATCTTCAACCGGACCGATAAAGGTTTTCATCATTAAGTTAAATTTTCTAGATTCAGTTAACTCTCCCCCACAATCAGGACACTTATTCTTTTTAAGAAAGTCTTTTCTAAAGCGATGATGACATTTTTTACATTCTACTAATTCATCGGCAAAACCAGCAGACAAATGACCGGAAGCTTCCCAAATTTTAGGATTCATTAAAATAGAAGCGTCAAGACCAACAACATCTTTTTGAACTTTAGTCATTTCGTCCCACCAAACACTCTTAATGTTTCTTTTCATTTCCACTCCCAATGGCCCATAATCATAACAACTACTAAAACCACCATAAATCTCAGAACTTGGAAAAACAAAGCCTCTTCTTTTAGTAAATGATATAATTTTTGCTAAATCTTTTTCCATTAGTTAATTTTAAGTTATTTTACAAAAGAAGGCAAATAAAAAGAGTCGAATATCCTTATTCGACCCCTAATTCAAAATCTAGTTGTTCAAAAATTTCACTACACGCTCCGAGAAAAAGATTTTTTCTTTCTCGTGGCGCAAAACTTCTCGCCGCTTCTCTGTCTCCTTCCTTTGCCTCGGGCAAACCCATTAGTGCCCTAAAAACAATACTTTCCGACCTGCCAAGAGACAGATCTACAATTCTCGCTAATTTTTCAATATCCATAATCGCTCCTTTCGGTTTACCTGTTTTAAGAAACCTTTTGCATCTAGAAACTTTTTCTTTTAAAACTTCAAATCCCGACCTTTTATCTTTCTGCCTTTCTTCTACTGCTTGATTATAAAAATCCAGATAAGTATCATTGGGTCTTGCTTTTTTGCTCATAATATCCCCTTTCCTATTTTACCGGTTCTGTCTTTATCTCTCCTGATATATTGTTAACGAACTCTTCGGTCCACCGATCTTCACCGGTAGCCCTTGCTTGTTCAATTATGGTTAATCTATCGCCTTTCTGATTTTGATTTGGCGTTACTGCCACCTGAAAAGCAATAGTCGGATTTTCTTCTCTTTTAATATTGCCAACTAACCAAACAATCTCTCGACTACCACTATCATAAGCAAACTTTGAACTTTCTGATTCTGGAAAAATCTTTCCGGTAAGACTAATGCTACTTGGCAAAAGAACTTTAACTCTAACGTTGTCTATGTCATTTAAAGAGTTATTTATATTCCACAAAACAGTATAGGTGGTTCTATTACCTACTTCTGGAGGATTAGGCCCAGAATTATCAAAGATATCATCATTATACTCCACTCTTTGATTAATAGCTAAGTTAGAGTTAACCTTAGTTTCAAATTCCTCTTTAACTTCTGAAATTAAAACTGATGTTCTTAAAACAGCATCATGGTTCCAATCTTCTTTAAGATCAACCCAAAATTCTACTTTTCCTTCTTGACCTCTGTCTAAATATCTTAACTTTGAAACTTGGCGCCAGTCCCAAACGATAGTATGATCTCCTTGTTGAAACTTTCCCGAATTAACCTTTATTGTATCATAGTCATAACCCTCTCCGTCCAAAGAAACAACTAAGAAAAGATCGTTAAAAGGATTATCGCTAATATTTCTAAAGAATATTTCGTAGTGTAATATTTCTCCCGGACTAGCTATGTAGTCTGTTTTTCCATTAATTCTTTGAAAAACCGAAAGTTGAGGCTTGGTAATTTCGGTCCCTCTAGATATTTCTTTTATCGGAACGAACTGATTATCCTGCCAAACTCCCAGAACAGCTTTAAAAATCTTATAATCCCTTAACTCTCCGGAAAGCCTTCCTCTTACCTCAATTCTTCCGCCTTCGGCTTTATTTAACAAAGGAACATTCCATTCTGTTTTATCTATACTAGAAGGATCGCTTTCAATAAACTCAAAACCGTCGGGATATTCCATTCTAATACTTAAATCTGTTAAGGGATAATCTAGACTGGAAAAATAATTTAAGGAATATTGAAAATCTCTTCCTGACTCTACTTTAGAAGATAAATCAAACTCAAAGGTTAAAGGAACATCACTAACAACAGTATTTAAGCTAGTTTCTGATTCGTATTTAGCATTAAGATTTTTAGGATAATATGAAAGCCAGGCTTTGGCCGTTTTAACGTCTCCTTGTTTTCCTAACAATCTTCCTTTAAACTGAAAACTTTTCCTTTCTCCAGGATAAATATCTCCTAATTCTTCAGGACCAATTTCTACTCTTCTGGAAGTTCCATCTGCTAACAAAGTATTTTCTGGAAACTCAAAGATAAGACGAGCATTTTCCAGACGAAGATCGCCATTGTTTTTGTATTCAACGGTATAAGTAACTTCTTCAGAAGCTGACACCTCTGAAGGGCCAAGAATTTCTAGTTTTAAAATCTCTTTGGAAAAAGGGTTTCCTTGCCAAAACCAATATCCGGCAATCGCTAAAATTCCTGCTAATATTAAGACAATTATTATTACTTTCTTCATCAACTTATACTATACTATAATTTTTTGTAAAAAACAAGATCCCATCTTATCTAGGTCATTTAAATGAGGCTCTGTTATTTTTAACCTTTTTATTATCTCCCATTCTTTAGTTAACAATAATCTAATTATTTTTACGGCTTGAGGGCAAACATCTATCCTCTTATTTATTTTATCAAAACACTGAGCGCAAACAATTCCACCTTCATCAGGATTGAAGTAAAGTTTAAGGGGGACTAATTCTTTTTGACAAGCAACACAATGATACAAGTCTATTTGATAGCCCAATAAGGACAACAAATTCCATAAAAAATAATGATAAACAATTTCCAGTGAATCTATTTTCTTAAAAGAATCATTTAATAATTGCCATATCTCTCTATCCGGCTCCGGAGCCTTTATCATCTGATCTAGGGTTTCAGCAATTCTAAAAGCTGTTCTTGCTTTTTGATCGTCATTCTTAAAATCTTTAAACTTGTTTATTAAAACAGCATCGGTAAGAGTTTTATATCCCTTTCCTTGAATAAACTCTATTTCAGAATAATTTAAGATTTCTGCTCCCGGTCTAAGCTTAGACTTAATCTTTCTAATCGCTCTTCCTAAAATATCTATTTTACCAAAGTCTTGAGTGTAAAGAGTAAAAAGCTGATCTGCTTCACGCAAATCAGTTTTTTTAATTACATATCCTTTTGTCCGATAATGAGTAGCCATTTATACTTTTGTTACTCTGATATAGTGTTTTTCTCCATTTATCTTTACTTCTGAACCTTTAACATCCGGTCTTACATTAAACTCTTTGGCGCCAACTTCTTTTCTAAACTTTTTTTGATTAAAAACATCAAAAGTAGATTCTATTACTACTTTGTCTTCGGGGGTTAAGCCCATAGCTTTTCTAATCTTGCTAATATTTCTCACCATTTCCCTATGCTCCCCTTCTTTTTTAAGTTCTTCGGTAATTTCAGTATTTAGCTCAACTTCTTTTGTTAAAAAGTCATTAAAAGAAATATTTTTAACATTTACTTCTTCTTTAATTAATTCTTGTAATTTCTTTTCTTTTTTTAAATCCTGACTTTTAATTTTTAATTCTGATAAAGGTTGTCTAACCTTAATTCCTTGATCAGCTCTTTCGGCCAAAGCCAAAGTAACAATTTCTCTTACTTTGGTCATTTTTTCTTCTAATGCTTGGTTTATCTTTTCTGGCTTTGGCCAGTTGGTTAAATGAATTGATTCTGGCATTTTACCCCTTTTTAAATTAATATACATTTCTTCAGCAAAGAAAGGTATTATTGGAGCAATCACTTTGGTTAAGTTCAATAGAATGTAGTAAAGAGTAGAAACGGCTTGCTTTTTATTCCTCAATCTTTTTCTTGACCTTCTAACATACCATAAAGACAAATCTTCAATAAAGAAGTTTTCTATCGCCAAAACAGCTGAATTAGCGTTGTAGCTATCTAGATCTTTAGTCGCTTTAGCTAGCACATTGTTAAAGCGAGAAACAATCCATTTATCTAAAACATTTCTAGATTTTCTCAATTTAATTTTCTTTAATTCTTTTTCTGAAACATAAGTATTAAAGAAAGTATAGACGTTGTATAAGGTTAAAAGCTTTCTCTTTATCTCTTCGGCTGGACCATAACCAAACTTTAAGTCATTAACAGGATTCTGGCGCATATACATCCATCGCATTGGATCAGCCCCAATCTTTTCTACCGCCTCATCAAACCAAATAGCGTTTCCTTTAGATTTATGCATCTCTTCCCCTTTTTCGTCCTTAACAGTAGCAAAGCCAAAAATAGTTTTCATTGGATTAGTATCTTTTAAAACCGTACTCATAACAATTAAAGCATAAAACCAATTTTTAAATTGACCGGGGAATGATTCACAAACAAACTCAGCTGGAAACCACTCTTCAGTCATAGTAGAGAATGGAACAATTCCGGCATCAAGCCAGGGATTACCAACATCAGGAATTCTAGAAACTTCTTTGTGACATTTAGGACATTCTATTTTTACCTCATCTATCCAGGGCTTGTGTGGAGAATGATCTTCAAATTTTTTCCAACCAGAAATGGCTCTTTCCTTTAACTCTTCCTTGCTTCCAATAACTTCAAAATGACCACATTGACATTCATAAATAGGCAAAGCTAACCCCCAATATCTTTTCTTAGATATTAACCAATCATGCATATTCTTTAACCAATCCAGTTCCCGATCTAGTCCAAAAGAAGGAATCCAGTTAATTTTTTTGGCTGTTTCTATTAAATCATTTCTAATTTTATTCATAGAAATATACCACTCATCAACCAAACGAAAGATCAACTCTGTTTTACAACGCCAACAGGTAGGATATCTGTGAGTATAATCTTCTATTTTAAAAACTAAGCCTCTTTTTTCTAGATTGTTAAAAATCCAATCTCTAACCTCTTCAGACCCAACAAACCTACCAGCCAAATCTCTGAAACCTTCTCGATAGAAACTGTCATTATCACTTAAATCAACTACTGGCAAGCTTAGCTCCTTGGCTAGTTGAAAATCTTCAGAACCACACCCAGGAGCAATATGAACAATGCCGGTTCCCTCTTCAGCAGTAACATCTTTCCAAAGAATGACCCTATGCTCTTTTAATCCACTTAAATTATCAAATAATCCTTCGTATTTCGCCCCCTCTAAATCTTTACCTAAAAAAACACCGACTATCTTACCTCCAATCAAATCAACTTTTTCTTTTAAGAGAATATAGTTTTCGTTGTCTTTTCTAACTTTAATATATTCTAAGTCTGGATTAACAGCCAAAGCCACGTTTCCGGGCAAGGTCCAAGGAGTGGTTGTCCAAGCCAAAAAGTAAGTATTATTTTCTCCCTTAACTGGAAGCTTAAAATAAACGGATTTATGAGTAAGCTCTTTATACTCTTCGGTTAATATTTCGTGTTGAGAAATTGCTGTTCCGCAACGAGGACACCAAGGAACCGTATCATGACCTTTATATAATAGCTTCTTTTGATGACAAACTTTCAAAAAATTCCAAATAGTATAATTATTATGATCTGACATTGTATAATAGGAATTGTCCCAATCCATAAACTGACCCAGTCTAATAGATTGTTCTGTTTGAATCTTAGAATACTTTAGTACTCTTTCTTTACAATCTTCTACAAACTTATCAATACCATATTTTTCAATATCTTTTTTATTCTTAAATCCTTTCTCTTTCTCTACTTCTACTTCTACCCACAAGCCCTGACAATCAAAACCATTTTGATATCTTTGGTCAAACCCCTTCATCGCATTATATCTTTGAAACATATCTTTATATGTTCTTCCCCAGGCATGATGAACTCCCATTGGATTATTAGCAGTAATCGGTCCATCTAAAAACGACCAACGCTTTTTACCTTTGTTCTTTTTTTGGACTTTTTCAAATATCTTTTTCTCTTGCCAAAATTTTAGTATTCTATTTTCAATCTCTGGAAATTTCATAATAACGACCAACGTCAAGCCAAAGCTTATCTCTCCGGCTAATCATTTCTTCTTTACTAAAACCCTTAAGATAGCCAGCAATTAACCAGAGGGGGTCGGCATGGCTAATAATTAAAATTGTTTTGTCACTATACTTCTCTTCAATTTCATTAATAACTTCTGACACTCTTTTTAAAACATCGTCCCAACTTTCTCCATCAGGAACTCTTTTACTAAATCTTTCTAGTTTATCAAAAAAATAATCAGTATGTTCTTTCATTGTTTTTCCGCTAAAAATACCAAAATCAGTGTCTATTAATCTAGCATCAAAAATAATATCTTTGTTTAATTCTTGATTAACAATATTAGCCGTTTGTTTGGTTCTTAAATAAGTAGAACAGAATATTAAATCTATCTCTAAAGAGCTAAGCTCTTGAGCTACTTGTTTTATTCTTTCTTTACCGTTTTGAGTAATTTCTAAAGTAGGATTATCTTCCTTAGGATAAAGAACCTTAGATCCAGTTGCTTGGTACTCCGTTTCTCCATGTCTTAATAATATGTATTTGTTCATACATTCATTTTAAGCTATTTTAACCCAAAAAACAACCCTACATTTTCTCGGGAGCAGAGATCCCCATTAGGTCAAGTGTTTGCTTCAGAGTTTTTTGAGAAGCTTTAACAAGGGATAATCTAGCCGAGGTTAACTCTTTATCATCACCAATTACTTGGCAATTATGATAAAAACGGTGAAAAGATTCCGCTAAATCATTAGCGTACTGAGGAATTCTTTGAACTTGATAGTCTTTAACTGTATTTTCAATTACTTCTTCGAGTTTTAATATTTGCTTGATTAAGTCTAATTCGCTTTCTTCTTTTAATAAATTAAATTTTAAACTGCTAGTTTTTGCTTTGCGCAAAATGCTAGACATTCTAGCATAAGCATATTGAATGTAATAAACTGGATTTTTTTGAGATTTTTCTTTAGCCAGCTTAAGGTCAAAATTTAGATGACTATCGTTTCCTCTAGAAATAAAGAAATATCTAGTAGCATCTAGGCCAACTTCATCAACCACCTCTTCAATGGCAATATATTGACCCATTCTTTTAGACATTCTTACTTCTTTTTTGCCGTCAAATAAACGGACTAATTGAAAAAAAATAAAGTCTAATTGCTCTTTCTTGTATCCCAAAGCTTCTGCTACTCCTTTCATTCTTTGCAAATAGCCAAAATGATCAGCGCCCAAAAGAAAAATTAATTTTTTAAATCCCCTACTAAACTTATTTTTTAAATAAACCACATCGGAAGCAAAATAAGTAGTCTCTCCATTTTCTCTAATTAAAACTCGATCTTTATCATCGCCAAATTTTGTTGACTTAAACCATAAAGCTCCTTCCTTTTCATAGGTTAATCCTTTTTTCTTTAAATAATTTAAAGCCTTCTCTACTTCTTTTTTGGTATACAGGCTCTTTTCAGAAAACCAAACATCAAATTTAATCTTTAACTTTTGAGTAATTACTTTTTTGTTCTCTTTTTGAATTTGAGAAGCAGTTCTCGTTTCTCCAGGATAAAGGCCTTTTTTTAAATCTTCTATTTGCTTGCCCCTATCATTAATATAAAATTCTCTGGTAACATCAAAGCCAGATTTTTCTAAAACATTACTCAAAACATCGCCACCAAATCCTCCCCTGCCATTGCCTAAAGTTAAGGGACCAGTAGGATTAGCAGAGATAAATTCCATGTTAATTTTTTTCTTTTTGCCAATATTTAATTTTCCAAAATCTTTCTTTAAAGATCTTTTTAGTTTTTTTTGTAAATAATCATCTGAAAGAAAGAAATTAATAAACCCCGGTCCAGCTATCTCTATTTTTTTAAACATTTTACTGTCTATCTTTTTAACTAATGATTCAGCTGAAACTTCTTTTAAAAGTAAAGCAACATTGGTAGAATAATCACCGAATTTTTTTTCTCTTGGCTCTTCAATAACAAAATCAGGAACCCTAGACCCCTTAAGTGCTTTTTTAATAACTTTTTCAATATCTTTCTTTACCATTAATTCCATTTTAGCTTATTTTAGGCAAAATAAAAAGGGGGCTAAGAAGCCCCCTTTAGTTATTTATTTTCTTTTTAAATAGACCAGCAAGGCTAGTAAAATAGCTATTGCTGACGACCCTAAAACTAAATAATAATTAGAAATATTAGTATCAATATTTATTTCCTCAAATCCTTTTTTATCAACTCCTTCGTTCTTATCAATAATAACTTCTTCATCGTCCTCTCGACAAAAACCATCTTCTCTCTTCTGGCAGTTATAGTCTATTGGGAATTCTAGTTCGGTTTGAGCATAGCCAGCTGGACACTCCCCTAACTCCCAATTATTAAGAAGCTCGCAAACAACACACTCGTCACCAAGACTAATTGAAGAACATTCTTTAGTTTGATGATTAATTACTTCTTGCGGAGCCATCATAACTCCAGAAGCAAATAAAGGGATAAATAATAAAAGTATAATTATCTTTTTCATATATTTTATTATACCACAAAAAAATAAGGAGTTTTACCCCCTTATTTTTCTGATGTAACTTTAGTGATAATTTCAGCTAATACTTCTGGATTATTTTCAGCTAGATCGGCTAATATCTTTCTATCCAATTCAATATTGTTTTTCTTTAATAGACTCATAAACTTACTATAGGAAAGCCCTTGCTCTTTGACTGCTGAACTAATGTATATGAAGGTTCAACCTTCATACTAAAAAGAGCCCCGTTTTTCAACAGGGCTCGCGAATTCCAAAATTCAAGAATTCTTAGTCCACCTTCGGTGGACAGGGAATTGCGGCACGGGCACGCAAAATGTCAGAGAAGTAGCTGGAATGGAACCGACCCACGCAGAACTGGCCATTGTGCCAGTCGGCACGCGGGACATAGCCACCGGCATCGCGAGAACCCGCACAGAGCGTCACATTCTGAATATCGAGCTTCTTCCTCCTCGTCTTACTCCAGAACTTCAGCTCATAGAGCATCCTCTCTAGAAGTGTGATTCCTAGAATCTTCTGCTCTGTTAGCTGGTTAGCAGAAATATTCTTCAGTTCCTCATCAGCTTCCACTCGATCACGGAACCAAACGGCATAACTGCCGTTTTGAGCATCACGATCGTTGTGAACAATCAGTTCATCTAAATCGTCTACCCATCGCCAGCAAGGAAATTGCTTAGCACAAGTATCATAGACTTGGCTTAGTGTAAGACCTTGAGCGACAATAATGAGACGAGTGAAATCAGGATCATCGGGAGTGATGATGTTAATTTCAGAGAAATCAACATCCAGACCGAAGTGCCTCTGGTAGAATCTAGCCCATTCACTAATATGTCTGTCCCACACACCGAAGGGGTTCTCATGGTTGAGAAATACCCTCAACTGCTCTATCGTCAAAGTTCTGTCTTGAATCTGACGAAAGAGATCTTTCAGCATGCCAGCTGGAACCGACACACTATCGACAACTTGCCTTTGCTTAGCCATTGCCAATCTCCTTAATAAAAAGAGCTTCTTTTAATCAGATACGATATCTGATTTTATGGTTGCATTATAGTAAAAAATACTCTTTGTGTCAAGAGCGAAAAAAAATAAGGAGTTTTACCCCCTTATTTTTCTGATGTGACTTTAGTGATAATTTCAGCTAATACTTCTGGATTATTTTCAGCTAGATCGGCTAATATCTTTCTATCCAATTCAATATTGTTTTTCTTTAATAGACTCATAAACTTACTATAGGAAAGCCCTTGCTCTTTGACTGCTGAACTAATGTGAGTTTGCCACAACTGTCTAAAAGTTCTCTTTCTGACCTTTCTATCTCTATATGAATAAACCAAAGCTTTGGTTAATGCTTGTTTAGCTAATCTATATTTAGATTTTCTCCCCCAGCGATAACCTTTAGTATGTTTTAATACATTTTTTCTTCTTTTATTTGCCGTTGTCCCTCTTTTTATTCTAACCATATTATTTAAGTTTTTTAATCTGCTTAGCTAAAGGACCGGTAACTTTTACCATTTTTCTAGTTTTCCTAATAAATTTACCGGATTTTTTAGATCTTAAATGATCCTGGCCAACGGCCCTTCTTAAAACCTTACCGTTTTTAGTTATTTTAAATCTTTTTGTTATTGATTTTCTTGTCTTCATGCCTTTGTAATTATTATTGTAAATCCTCTGGGCTGTTTTTTTAAATCTCTTTCTACTTTTACTGGGATTGTTTGATTAACTAATTCGATAAACTTATCTATTTTCTCTTTAGCAAAATCCTTATGAGCTTTTTCTCTTCCTTTTAGCCTCATCTCTATCATCACTTTATCTCCAGTTTTTAAAAATTTTTCGGCTTGTCTCGCCCTAGTTTCAGCATCATGGTCTGAAATACCAAAAGTTAATCTAATTCTCTTCAATTCTCCTCCCTTGCTATTCTTAGCTGCTTTTTCTTTCTTTTGTAAATTGTATAAATATTTCCCGTAATCAACCATTTTACAAATAGGAGGGTCTACTTTTTCGGTTACCTGAACTAGGTCTAGTCCTTTTTCCTTAGCTTTGGCTATGGCCTCAGCTAAAGGCAAAACCCCTATTTGTTGCCCGCTTTCATCAATTAGCCTTACTTCTCGGGCTCTTATTCTTTCATTAATGATTATTTTTTTTCTTGTTTGTGGTTTTTTCTTCATTATTTGTGGAGATGGAGGGAGTTGAACCCTCGTCAAAAAGTTTAATTAAAACATATCTACAAGCTTAGTTCATAATTGAACAAATTTTTTGTCTCTTAATTTTAGCAATTCCCCGAGACCTTGAAATTACCTAGCTCGATAATATGACACCTGTTACTCGCCTATCGAGCATCAACGAAACAGATGGCATTAAGCAAATGCTAATGCAGGTTTTTTGAACAAGTTTGCACTTAATCAAGATTGGAAGTTTTACCAGTTTCCAGCTGGACTTGCAATGTTTTAAACAAATCTTTTTTCGAAGCCTTTCATCCCCGCCCGCAACGCTTCGCAAGCGAGCTTGCTCGCGTAGCGATGCGGGCGAGGCCCGCCCGCCACATTGCGAACTAGCTTGATTGCAAAGCGCTATGGGC
>CAYMZK010000005.1:29268-47894 GCA_964394985.1 uncultured Candidatus Saccharibacteria bacterium
CGCTATGGGCGAGGCCCGCCCGCCACATTGCGAAACGCTATGGGCGAGGGCAAAATTAAACATCTTTCAATCTTCTTTTCAAATAAGCTCTTCCGAATCCTGTTTTTAAAGATTTTTCTCTATCTACAGCATCTTGTAAAATATTACAAGCCTCATAATAAAGAACCTTAAACGGCCTTCTGTTTTTTGTCACTTTCTCAAATCCATTATTATGGTAATAAAATCTTTTTTTAAGATTTTTTGTATGTCCTATATATAACTTTCCGTCTTTTAAACTTTTAAGAACATACACATAATACATATCTATTATTATCCTTTTAAATTAAGTTCTCTCTTTATGTCTCTTTCTACATCTCTCTTTTTAATAGTTTCTCTTTTATCAGCTTTTCTCTTTCCTTTAGCTATTCCGAACTCGAGCTTTATTTTAGCATATTTAGTATAAACTTTCAAGGGGATTAAAGTCAAGCCTTTAATTTTAGATTTTCCTTCTAAATAATCAATTTCTTTTTTGTTTAATAGAAGTTTTCTAGTTCTTTCCGGATCATAATCAGGTGAAGCATTTTTAGGTTGATACGGAGGAATGTTAGCCCCCAATAAATAAGCTTCATTACCCCGAATAACCACATAAGATCCCTTTAAGCTAATATTGCTATTTCTAATCGATTTTACTTCTTGACCATTCAAAACCATCCCTGCCTCAAACTTCTCAAGGATTTGATATTCATATCTTGCTTTTCTATTATCCACTAAAACCTTCATCACCTTCATCTTACCTCTTTCTTAAGATAAAATAAAGCCCATGTACTGGTCCATATGATATGATACACCTAGCCCCTTGAAAAACATAAAGACTGACGCATCGAAGATCGTCTTCGATGCACAGTTAAATATATGAAGGTTCAACCTTCATACTAAACCTTCATACTAAAAATAGTCCGATTGACCGGTCAATCGGACAAAATCAGATGTGTAATATCTATCTGAACCTAGACACCCCTCGTTAGGTTGCTCGGCTAAGCCGAGCAACCTAGTGTATCTGAACCTAGACAGCCCACGCCAAGACAAGCTATAAAGAAAAACCGAAATCAAAGACAATTGTTAATTAAAATACTTAAGTAACTTGTCTAAAGATTGAGTATTAATAATATCCTTTTTCTCAGCCCATCCTCTACGAGCTTGAGAAGCGCCAAAGCGCATTAGATCTAAACCAAAAAGACTATGAGCATCAGTATTAATAATCATTTTTACTCCGGCTCTTATCGCTTTTCTAATATTACTATCCTTTAAGTCTAATCTGTCAGGAGAAGAATTGATTTCTAAAATAACATTGTTCTCTCTAGCAGTCTTAAGAATTTTTTCAAAATCAAAAACACACTCATCTCTTTGCTTTAGAATTCTTCCGCTAGGATGAGAAATAATGTTAACATTGGGATTTTTCATCGCCCCAATAATCCTTTCAGTCATTTCTTCTCTATTCATTTTTAGCTTAGAATGAACACCAGCAATAACATAATCCATTTGAGACAAAACTTTGTCTGAAATATCTATTGAGCCATTATTTAGAATATTAGCTTCACAACCCCATAATATCTTGAATTTTAAATTTTGAATTTTAAATTTTGAATTAAGCTTATCTATTTCTTTTTTTTGAGCTAAAAGCTGTTTTTCATTCAAACCATTTTCTATTCTTAAAAATTGAGTGTGATCAGAAATCCCAATATAACTATAGCCCATTTCTTGAGCTCTTCTCGCCATTTCTTCTATGGTGTGCTCACCACCATTCCAACTAGAATGACAATGCAAATCTCCCTTTATGTCTTTTAATTCTACTAATTTTGGTAACTTCCTATTTTTAGCTAACTCTATTTCGCCAGTGTTTTCTCTCATTTCCGGAGCAATCCAATCCAATCCTATCTTGTTATACACTTCTTTTTCATTCTTCCCAGCAATCTGCTTATTTTTTCTAAAGAGTCCGTATTCACTTAACTTACACCCTTTAGAAATAGCAATTTTTCTAGTAGCAATATTATGATCCTTAGAACCAGTAAAATATTGAAGAGCTGAACCAAAACTTTCCGGAGAAACAATTCTTAGATCAATATCTATCCCCTCCCTAGTTCTCACTGAAGATTTAGTTTCTCCTTTTCCCCAAACTTTAGCTACTTCAGGCCTGGAAACAAAAAAATCTACTATTTTTTGAGGATTTTTAGAAGAGATTAAAATATCTATATCTCCTATGGTTTCCTTTTTTCTTCGATAAGAACCAGCCGTACTAATTCTTTCTACTTCTTTTAACTTTTCTAATTCTTTTAAAATAGGAATAACTATTTGATCAGCCTCAATTAAAAGAAATCTTCCCTTTTCTTTCTTTAAAAACTCTATTCCTTCTAAAATATTCTTTTCGGTTTTTTCTCCAAAACCATCAAGCTCAGCGATCTTGCCCTGCTTGGCTGCTTTTTCTAAGTCTTTAAGGTTTTTAATTTCCAGTTTATCATAAAGAATTTTAACTCTTTTTACTCCCACCCCCTCCACAGAAGTTAGTTCGTTTAGTTTAATTGGAGCTTTTTTAACCAACTCTTCATAGTCTTTTATCTTACCTGTCTTAGTATATTCTTTTATTTTTTCAGCAATTCCCTTGCCTATACTAGGCAAAGATTCTAAATCTTCTATTTCGTCTATATTTTTATCTAAAGTAGCTAAAAATTCGGCTACTTTTCTGTAAGCGTTGGCTCTAAAAGTATCTTCTTCCATTTCCAAATAGTCTCCCATTCTTTCAAAAATTCTAGAAAGTTCTTGATTAATCATAGGAGTCTAGGGTTTAGGCATTGGGAAAACTCTCTTTTCAGAAACTTTGGGAAGAATGTCTTTGGCAATTAGTAAAAATAAGAGGGCGGCGGTAAGATTAAAAAAGGCTAGAGCAATAAAAAGTGGGAAGAATCCTACTTTTTGAGCTAAAAATCCACCAATAATCCCCGCTAACCCCCCTCCAAGGCCGATAGCAGAACTATCTAATCCCCAACATAGAGCTTCTTTTTTCTTAGTTAAATGACGACCAAAAATAGCATACCACGAAGGAACAGCCATAGCCATTCCTAAAGCATGAATTCCTTGAGCAACATAAATATGCCAAGGCATGGTCGCAAAGATAAAAACGATAGGACTAACAGCTGATAATAAAGTTCCGATAAATAAAGCCAAATAATCATCTTTTTCTCCATGATTGATATCTAAATATTGAGCAATTGGCACTTGTAAAAAAGACTTTCCTAACCAATAAATCCCCATCGCCATACCAGCAACAGCAACTGTTCCCCCTTCAATGTTTTTTAATATAAAAACAGCTAAAATTGGATTAATCAACCCCCAACCAGCGTTTAAGAAAAGGTCTGAAAAAACCATCGTTTTAATTACTCTGTTTAATCCTCTTTGTTTTGCTCTAGCCATTTTTTTATTATATCACATAAGTAAAAACCCCGTCTAGCGGGGCTTTCTAGCTATAGTTTATTTTCTTTATCTTATAAATCGCTTTAATCGGCGATGATATCGGAACCTCTTCTCCTTTTCTGTGACCAATTAAAGCCTCCCCTACTGGCGACTCATTGCTTATTTTTCCTTTTAGCGGATCAGCTTCAACACTGCCAACAATTATAAACTTATCATTCTTTCCATTGACATCTACGGTAACAGTTGCACCCAAATCAATGTAGTCTTTTTTAGTTGTTTTTTTAATAATGGAAGCATTTTCTAACACCTTTTCTAATTCAGCTAATCTACTTTCAATTAAATTAAGATCTTCTTGAAAAACAGCATAATCTGGATTTGGATCTCCTGATTCTAAAATATTGGGAACATCTCCTCTTAATTTAGAAGCTCTAACGGCTTTTAAGGATTCGTATTCTTTTTTGATTTCCTTTAATCCCTCTTTAGTTAAATAAAAATTGTTCCCTGTCATATTTTTGCTTATATCTATTCTAACCACCTAAGCTTTTTTGTCAAACAACCTCAATTGTGCAAAACCTTTTAAACGAAGTTATTTAAAAAAGCTCCGATAAATATCGGAGCTTTTCTTTACATTCCCATTTGAGGTGGCATTTGCGGAATATTATTTTTCTTTTCTTCTGGCTTATCAACAACAATACATTCAGTCGTCAGCATTGTTCCTACCGCCGAAGCAGCATTTTGCAAAGATGATCTAACCACCTTAACCGGATCAACGATGCCTAATTCCATTAAATTACCATATTCCATGGTCTCCGCATTAAAGCCAAAACCATTTCCTCCTTCTTTTACTTTTTGAGCAACAATTGCTCCGTCAATTCCAGCATTTTGAGCAATTTGTCTAATTGGCTCTTCTAATACTCTTTGTAAAATACTAACTCCGGTCTTCTCATCGCCAGTTAGATTTAGTTCGCTTAGTTTTAAGCTAGCTTTAATTAAAGCCACTCCTCCTCCAGGAACAACCCCTTCTTCAACAGCAGCCTTAGTGGCTGAGAGAGCATCTTCTGTTTTGTGCTGTCTCGCTTTTTGCTCTACCTCTGTTGCAGCTCCTACTTTAATTACCGCTACTCCGCCAGTAAGCTTAGCTAATCTCTCTTTAAGTCTCTCTTTCTCATAATCTGAAGCTGATTCAATTTGAGTTTTAATTTGAGAAATTCTAGAGCTAATATCTCCTCTTCCTTCAATAATAGTAGTATTTTCTTTAGTGCTAACAATCCTTCGGCAAGAGCCAAGCATATTTAATTCTACATTTTCTAATTTTAATCCTTTATCTTCAGTTACTAATTCAGCACCAGTAACAGTAGCAACATCATTTAAAAGTTCCTTTTTATTAGCACCAAACCCTGGAGATTTTACCGCTAAAACATTAAAAACTCCTCTCAGTTTATTAACCACTAAAGTGGCTAAAGCTTCGCCAGTAATATCTTCGGCAATGATAACCAGCTCTTTTTTTCCAGATTGAGCTAATTTTTCTAATAAAGGAAGAATTTCATTAATTGAAGAGATTTTTCTATCAGTTACTAAAATGGAGGGCTCTTCGTAAACAGCTTCCATTCTATCAGGATTAGTAACCATATATGGAGAAATATACCCTTGATCAAATTGAAGACCTTTAACAATATCTTTTTCAATGCCAAAGGTTTTTGATTCTTCAACAGTAACCACTCCATCTTTTCCAACTTCATTTAAAACTTCGGCGATTAAAAAGCCTAGCTCCTTGTCTTCAGCTGACACAGTGGCTACTTGGGCCATTTCTTCCTTAGAAGAAATATCTTTTTTTATCTCTTTTAATGACTCGATTATCTTAGCCGTTCCTTTTTCAATTCCCCTTTTTAGTGCCAAAGGATTAGCTCCAGCAGTAACATTTTTTAGTCCTTCGGCAATCATTGCTTGAGCTAAAACTACAGCAGTGGTAGTTCCATCTCCAGCAACATCATTAGCTTTTTCAGCTACTTCTTTAACAATTTCAGCACCAACATTTTCAATTTTATCTTCTAGTTCAATTTCTTTAGCAATAGACACTCCATCATTAGTAATTATTGGTGAACCAAAACCCTTGTCCAAAACAACATTACGTCCTTTTGGACCAATAGTTACTTTTACAGCGTCAGCTAATTTATCAGCGCCATCTTTAAGCTTTTTTCTAGCTTCTTCGTTAAATAGAATTTGTTTACTCATAATTACTTTAAAAAATTAATTTATTTAATAATAGCAAGGACATCTTCTTGCCTAGCAATTAAATATTTTTTATCACTTAACTTAATTTCGGTAGGACCATATTTAGAAAAAATAACCGTATCTCCTTTTTTTACTTCCATAGGAATGTTCTTTTTTCCAGGACCAACAGCAATAACCTTGCCTTGTTCTGGCTTTTCTTTTTCTAAACTTTCTGGAAGTAAAATCCCACTTTTAGTTTTTTCTTCTTCTTTAATTGGTTCTATTAAAATATGATCGGATAAAGGTTTAATGTTCATATTTTTTTATATATATTTACTTATTATTTATATTATAATCTTAATCATATTATTTTTTTTGTCAAATCAAATTTTAAGATATTTCCCAGTATGAGATTTTTTATTTTTGGCAATATCTTTTGGAGTTCCTTTAGCCACAATATATCCTCCTTTGTCTCCCCCTTCTGGACCAAGATCAATAATCCAATCGGAACATTTAATAAAGTCTGTATTATGCTCAATGGTTACTACTGTATTTCCTTTATTAACTAATTCTCTTAAAATTTTAATTAACTTGTTAATATCTTCTAAATGAAGTCCGGTAGTTGGTTCGTCTAGAATATATAAAGTTTTACCAAATGATTTTCTTGATAGCTCTGAAGCCAATTTAATTCTTTGAGCTTCTCCGCCAGACAAAGAAGGGGCTGGTTGACCTAGTTGAAGATAAGAAAGACCAACCTCTTTTAGGGTTTTAATCTTGGGACTAATTCCTGGAACATCTTTAAAAAAACTTGAAGCTTCTTCAACGGTCATTTCTAAAACTTCGGAAATATTTTTCCCTTTATACTCTATTTCTAAGGCTTCTTTACTATATCTTTGACCATTACATTCTTTACACTCAACATAAATATCTGGCATAAAGTACATTTCAATTTTTACTTGGCCTTGACCTTCACAATTATCACACCGACCGCCACCAACATTAAAACTGAAAAAACTTGGATTATATCCTCTAGTTTTAGCTTCTTTGCTATTAGCAAAGATTTCTCGAATAAAAGAAAAAGTACCGGTATAAGTTGCCGGATTAGAGCGAGGTGTCCGACCAATTGGTGACTGATCAATCAAAATTACTTTATTTAAATGCTCTAGTCCTTTAATTTCTTTATATTTTCCTGGCTCATCTTTTGCTCTATATAATTTCTTTAAAAGAGCTTTGGCCAAAATATCATTCATTAAAGAACTTTTTCCAGACCCAGAAACACCAGTAATGCAAACAAAATCTCCCAAAGGAATTTCAACATCAATATTCTTTAAGTTGTTTTCTGAGGCCTTTTTAATAATTAAATAATTAGGATTTTTATTCTCTTTTATTTTAGGACTTTTAACTTTTAATTTACCAGAATAATATTTTCCAGTTAGGGTTTTGGCTCTAGCCAGCTTACTGGCTAATCCTTCAAAAATAATCTTTCCTCCATATTTGCCAGCTCCCGGTCCAATATCTACAATCCAGTCAGCTTCTTTAATAATATTCATATCATGTTCTACTACCACCACTGTATTACCATAGTCTCTTAGCTTTTTAAGCGTACTGATTAATTTCTTTTGATCTCTTGGATGGAGACCAATAGAAGGCTCATCGAGAATATATAAAACGCCGGTTAGCTTAGAACCAATTTGCAAAGAAAGCTTTATCCTTTGTTCTTCTCCTCCAGATAAGCTTTTAGCTTGCCTATCTAAAGTCAAATAATCTAAACCAATGTCTATTAATAGATTGCAAGAATTTAATACCTCGCTTTTAATTGGCTTTATAATTTTTGAATCCGGCAAGTTTTCAAAAAAGTTTTTTATTTTATCTATAGACATTTCCGTAATATCAGAAATCGACTTTCCTTTTATTTTTACAGCGAGAACTTCCGGCTTTAATCTTTTTCCTTGACAATAAGGACATCTTTTTACAATCATATATTGTTCTAATTCCTTTTTTACCCAATCAGAATCAGTTTCTCTGTGCTTTTTTTCTAAAATATTAACCGCTCCTTTAAATTGATTATCGCCATACAAAATTAAATCTAAATCCTTTTTAGATAATTCTTTTATAGCAACATCTAAAGAAAATTTGTGTCTCTGGGCTAATTCTATAAAGTCCTTTTTGATTTTGTTCTGCTTGCCAACCTTATTAAAAGAACGAGCCAAAGGGATAACCCCCCCTTCATTAATAGTTAAATTTGGATTTGGTATTATTAGACTCGGATCAACTTCTAATCTTTCTCCTAGTCCGGTACACTTAGAACAAGCTCCTTGAGGACTATTAAAAGAAAATAAGCGAGGCTCTAGTTTGGGTAAAGATATTCCACACTTAAAACAGGCGAAATTAACACTAAAACTAATATCTTTCTCTTTTTGAGAAATAATTAAATTACCCCCCCCTACTCTTAAGGCTATTTTTAAAGAATCTTTCAATCTTTCTTTATTTAATGATTTGTCTAAGACTAATTGATCAATTATTATTTCAATATTATGTTTTTTGTTTTTATCTAGTTCTAAAGAAGTAGCTTCTTTGCTAAAATAAATAATTCCATCAACTCTTACTCTAACATAGCCATTTCTTTTAATTTCTTTTAAAACATTTAAGTGCTCTCCTTTTTTATTAGAAACAATCGGAGCTAAAATAATGATTTCTTTTTTAAGTTTTAGAACTTGTTTTAAGAGCTGTTCTCTAGTTTGAGTAGAAACTGGCTTTTGACAATTAGGACAATGAGGTTTTCCTGCTCGAGCAAATAAAAGACGAAGGTAATCATAAATCTCCGTTATTGTCCCAACTGTTGATCGAGGGTTTTGAATCGCCTTCCTTTGGTCAATAGAAATAGCTGGACTAATTCCTTCTATTTTATCTACTTCTGGCTTATCTATAACATCTAAAAACTGGCGAGCATAAGAAGAGAGACTTTCAACATATCTTCTTTGACCTTCAGCATAAAGAGTATCAAAAGCTAAAGATGATTTTCCGGAACCCGAAATGCCAGTAATAACTACCAATTTATTTCTTGGGATTTTTAAGCTAACGTCTTTTAAATTATGGGCCTTAGCTCCTTTTATGATAATAAATTCGTCTTTCATTAAAGTAATGTTTGTAATTAGTAACTATTCGCATCATTTGTATGCCATTTGCAGATTGGCATTATGACAAAGTACTTCATTATACAAAAATAAATCAAAAAAAGCAACCCTATGTGCTCATCAAGTACAAAGCATTGACTTTGTTTTTATTTTTTGATATTATTATCTAATGAACCTGGGAAAATTACTCTTTCATATCGTTTCCGGATCTTTAGGATTATTTATAGCCGCTAAATTAGTTCCGGGAGTTGAATTCTATGGGACTTACTTGTCTCTAATTATCATAGGGATTGTTTTGGGATTAATTAACCATTTCATTAAACCCTTATTGAAAAAGTTATCTTTTCCTGTTAAGATACTAACATTAGGGCTTTCTAGTTTAATTATTAATATGGCTGTTATTTGGCTGATTGAAATTCTTTTCCCGCAAGAGTTAGAAATAGCCGGTCTTATCCCTCTCTTCTGGACAACCTTGATAGTTTGGGGGCTAAATTTATTTTTTGGTCTAAATAATAAATAATATGTTATTAATCACACAAATTATAGTTGCAGTATTATTGATTGTTGCCATAATGCTTCAACAAAGAGGAACAGCTTTAGGAGCTGCTTTTGGTGGCGGTGATAGTGGTGGTGGCTATTCTTCTAGAAGAGGAATGCAAAAAAAACTATATTGGGCCACTATCATTTTGGGAGCAATTTTCATAATCCTTTCTATTGCAAGCTTAATCATCTAAATGAATAAAAAGCGCTGGCCGACTAAAAAACAGTGGGCACAATTTTTTAAAGTCTTAAATAAAAAAGAAAAGATTGCTTTTCTTTCATTTTTACTTTTATTCTTAGTTTCTTTTTTTGCTTTAACTGTTAATATTTATTATGCCAATACTACAACAGTTTCAGTTAAGGGGGGGGCTCATATAGAAGGAGTGATTGGGCAACCTAGGTTTATTAATCCGATTTATGCCAACTCTGACGCCGATAGAGACTTAACTCAACTAATTTTTTCGGGCCTGGTAAAATACGATAAAGATTTAAATATTATTGCTGACTTAGCTGAAAGCTTTGATATTAGCGAAGGTGGCAGAAGCTATACTTTTAAATTAAAAGAGAATCTCCAATGGGAAGATGAGATGCCTATCACCGCTAATGATGTTATCTTTACCATTCAAACTATTCAGAATCCAAAATACAAAAGTCCCTTTCAAGCAAACTGGATTGGCGTAACAGTTAAAAAAATCGATGATCTAACAGTGAAGTTCACCTTAAAAAAACCTTACGCTATATTCTTAGAAAACTGCACCATTGGAATCTTGCCTCAACATATCTGGAAAGACATAGAACCCGAAAACGCTGCTTTTGATTCTCGTAATTTAAAAGCTGTCGGCTCTGGACCCTTTAAAATTGAAAAGGTTAAAGAAAGATTAGGAAAAATCCTTTATATCAGCTTAGAAAAAAACGGCCATTATCATGGAAATAAACCAAATATTTCTGAAGTTAAATTTCTTTTTTACGAAAGCGAAGATAAATTAATAAAGGCGGCTAAAAAAAATAAATTAACTGGCATTTCCTTAACCTCTTCAATTAATATTGGGGAGGAGTGGCAAAACTATTCAATCTCTCTCCCTAGATATTTTGCTGTTTTCTTTAATCAAGAAAAATCTGAAATTTTAAAAGACGACAATGTTAGATTGGCTTTAAATTATGCTACTAATAAAAAAGAGATTGTTAAGGAGGTTTTGGGAAATGAAGATAATAGGGCAATTGTTAACTCCCCCATCTTGCCCAAAATTTATGGTTTTGAATCTCCGCAGATAATCTATGACTATGATTTAGAAAAAGCAAAACAAATTATTGAAGAAGTCAAAAACACCCCAAAAGAACTAGCTTTTTCTTTTAAAAGCTATTTGCAAAAAGGAAGTGAGTCAAGCGAAGTCACCGAGCTACAAAAATGCTTAGATGGTAGAGCCACTGGTTATTTCGGTGAAGAAACTGAAGAATTGGTTAAAGAGTTTCAACAAAAATACAACATTGAACCTTTGGGAGTAGTCGGCAAACAAACTAGGGCGAAACTAAATGAAATTTGCTTTGAAGGCTCAAAAAAAGAAATAGAACTAAAACTAACTCTAATAACCATTGATCAACCTCAAATGATAAAAGTAGCAAACTTGCTTAAGAAGCAATGGGCAGAAATAGGGGTTGAATTGGAAGTCCAGCAGTATCCTTTATTCCAATTAGAACAAAATTTCATTAAGCCAAGAGATTATGAAATGCTGCTTTTCGGAGAAGTCTTAAGCTCTATTCCAGATCCATTCCCCTTTTGGCATTCATCTCAAAGAAAAGATCCAGGATTAAATTTAGCCATTTACCAAAATAATCAAGCTGATAAATATTTAGAAGAAAACAGACAAGCAATTAGCTCAAATATCAGAGCAGAAAACTTAAACAAATTTCAGAATGTCTTAATAGAAGACATTCCTGTCATCTTTTTATACAGTCCAGATTTTATCTACGCTGTTTCTAAAGATTTAAAAGGAATAGAAGTAGAAAAAATCACTAATCCTTCAAAAAGATTTATCAATATTGAGGATTGGTTTATTAAAACAAAAAGAGCATGGAAGTAAAACCAGATATTCGTTATTTAAACGATATGAAAGAAGTCCTTTACGATCAAGAATGGGCCAAAACAGCCCCTGATCTTGAGCTATACTATATGTATAAAAAGTTAAAGGAAGAAAACGGCATCAAATATGACGAAACAATAATTCCAGCCAGAATGCTTGGTCAAGAATTTGTCAAAACAAAAGGCCATAATCATATTGGGGGTTATCCGGAAATATATACTGTTTTAGAAGGCGACGCTATTTATTTTATGCAGAAACAAAACAAAGATATTATCGAAGATGTCTATGCCGTCAAAGCTAAAAAAGGAGATGTTGTAATTATTCCAGAAGGATATACTCATGTAACTATTAATCCTTCTCAAAAAGATTTAAAGATGGCCGATTGGATGGCCACCGAAGCTAAAAGTGATTACGAAGAATTAAAAAAGATGGGTGGTGCTTGCTATTTTTACACCGTCAATGGTTGGATCAAAAATACTAATTATAAACAAATTCCGGAATTAAGATTTCAAGAACCCGAAAAAGAAATTCCAGAAGATAAAAGTTTTCTTAAAAAAATATGAAAAATGAAAATACACTAAAAATTATTCCTTTAGGAGGATGCGAAGAGGTTGGAAGAAATATGACTGTTTTTGAATATGGTCAAGATATTGTAATTTTAGATATGGGGCTACAATTTCCAGAAGAAGATATGCCTGGAATCAATTATGTAATTCCAAATGTAGACTATCTTAAAGGAAAAGAAAGACAAATTAAGGCCGTGGTCTTTTCTCATGGCCATATGGATCACATTGGCGCCGCTCCAATATTATTGAAAAAATTAAAAAATCCACCAATAATCGGACGGCCATTTACTTTAGATATGGTTAAATATCGCATGGAAGATTATGAAAAAGGGAGCACTAAAAAAATTAAGTCTATATATATAAAAGATATAAATAAAGAAATGAAGTTAGGTGCTTTTGCTTTAAAGTTTTTCCCTGTTGATCACGCCATCATGGATGCAGTTGGAATAATTCTAGAAACCCCGTCAGGAACAATCATTCATCCTGGAGATTGGATGATGGAACACGATCCAATTAAAAAACAAAAGATTGATTACAAGCACTTAGCCAAACTACCCAAACCAACTGTTTTGATGTTAGAAAGTTTAGGATCTACTAACACCAAAAAGCCCGTCAGCGAAAAGGAAATGTATGAAAATCTTAAGAATATAATTCAAAAAGCTCCAGGAAGAGTAATCATCGGAACTTTTTCCTCTCAAGTAGAAAGAATTAAACAGATCTTAGAATATGCTTCTCAGAATAACAAAAAAGTGGCACTAGATGGATTCTCCATGAAAATGAGTATTGAATTAGCAAAGAACTTAGGATATGTAAAGCCCAAAGAAGGAACTCTGGTTTCTATAGACAAAATTAGTGATTACAAAGACAATAAAGTAATTATCCTAGCTACAGGCGCTCAAGGAGAAGAAAATGCTGTTTTGTCTAGAATTGTTAACAGCAACCATCGTTTTATTAAAATCAAGAAGTCCGATACTGTTGTCTTTTCTTCTTCAGTAATACCTGGCAATGAAAGAAGCATTCAAAAATTAAAAGATAAAATGTATCGCTTATCAGACAACGTTATCCATAGCGACATTATGGACGTTCATACTTCTGGACATAGCAATGTTAAGGATGTCGAAGAGATGATAAAGCAAGTTAACCCCACATATTTTATTCCGGTCTATGCTAATCACTTTTTCTTAAAAGAAGCCGCTAAAATAGCTAATCGCTTAGGCATTCCAGAGAAGAACATTGTTGTTCCAGACAATGGTTCAATTATTAAAGTCGGCAAAAAAGATATCTCAATTTCTGAAAAGAAAGCTAACACTGAATATGTTTTTGTCGATGGATCTGGTATTGGTGATGTCGGAGAAATCGTTTTAAAAGACAGGCAAAAATTAGCCGAAGATGGTATTTTTGTTATTGTCGTTGCTGTGGACAAAACAACTGGCCAAGTAAAGGGTTCCCCTGATATAATATCTAGAGGATTCATTTATTTAAGAGAGTCTAAAGATTTACTTGCTCAAACTAGAAAAAAGGTCATTAGAATTATTAATGATGCTACTAATAATGGTGGTGCTGTTAATTGGGTAAATGTAAAGGAAGAAATTAAAAACAAAGTTACTCAATTTCTTTTTTCCAAAACAGCCAGAAGACCAATTATCTTAGTAGTTTTAATTAAAGCATGAAAATAGTATCTGGCATTCAGCCAACTGGATCATTGCACATAGGAAATTATTTAGGAGCCATTAAGCAATGGGTGGAACTTCAAAAAAAAGAAGATTGTATTTTTTTCATTGCCGATCTCCACGCCCTAACCGCTCCCTATGATAAAGAAAAATTACAAGAAAACATCCTAGAAGCAGCCATAACTTATCTAGCTTTGGGTATTGATCCTCAAAAAAGTCTTTTCTTTGTTCAGTCCGAAGTTAAAGAACATAGTGAATTATGCTGGCTTTTTAATACCATCACTCCTTTGGGCGAACTACAAAGAATGACTCAGTTTAAAGATAAGTCTAAACAGTTTAAAAAGAATATTAACGCCGGACTACTAACCTACCCTATTTTACAGGCGGCTGATATTCTTTTGTATAAAGGAGAGGCTGTTCCAGTCGGCAGAGACCAAGTTCAACATATTGAACTAACTAGAACTATCGCTAAAAAATTTAACTATAATTTTGGCAAAACTTTTCCAGAACCAAAAGAAATCCTTTCAAAAGGTGGGGCTAAAATAATGTCTTTGGCTGACCCAAAGAAAAAGATGTCCAAGTCACTTGGACCTCAAAACTACATTAGTATTTTTGAAGATCCTAAAAGTATTGAGAAAAAAATAATGAGTGCCGTTACCGACACCGGAAAAAATATCAAGTATGATCCCAAGAAAAAACCAGGCATTTCCAATCTCTTGACTATTTACAGTCTTTTTAGTGGCAAGGATGTTAAAGAAATTGAAAAAGAATTCAAAACCTATGCAGAATTTAAAAAAGCTACTGCTAGCTTATTAATAGAAGAATTAGGAAAATTTCAAAAAAAGAAAGAAGAATTGCTATCCCGAAAAGTCTATGTTGAAGAAATTTTAAAAATTGGCGCTAAAAGAGCTCAAGATCTGGCTAAAACCACCGTCTCTGAAGTTCACCAAAAAATGGGCTTAAATTAAGCTAAGGACGAGATCCGAACCCGTTCTTGACATTGCCCCCAGCATATAAATTTTTTATTTCGCCAGCAGTCATTATTTTATCAAATATCATAACATCGTCTATATACCCCTTAAAATAATCACGATCTGAGCCCGGACTATATCCTATTTTAAAAGAAGTATTAGCTTCTTCAAAGTCCATAGGAGAACTAGGTCCTAGCACAAACTCGCCGTCAAAGTAAAATGAAATTCCGCTATTTGCAACTTCAATAGAAATATTATGCCAAGTATTTAAGCGAGGTTTGCAAGTATTGCATGTATAACCAGCATGATAGCCAGGTCTAGCAATATTCAATTGAACATGGGGTTGGCCTGAAGAGTGATGGCCCGCAGCAACGCCATACATTCCTTTATGCCCCAAATTTGATCCCTTGCTTACTAAGCCGTAATTGCTAGTTCCCGTGCCAATTAATTTAAACCAAAGAGAGATTGTAAACTCGTCCTTGTCGCCAAAGAAAAACCTATCATCCAAGCCACAATCCACATAGTCATCTACTCCGTCAAAATACAAAGAACACCCTCTGCCAGAATAAGTATCTTCGGAATTGCAACTCCAAACCGGTCCATTTTTCAAGGTACAAACTTCTCCAAAACCGCTTGCATCAGAAGTTGTATTCCCACTTCCTTCATCAAATTCTATAATACCAACTGAATAATCGCCTAGAGTTCTGTGAAGATGTTTTTGAAAAGCCATCCCTCTAGCAATTCTAGCTTTTTCTCTAGCACTTCCTAGTGCCACTAAAACGATGCTGGCTAGCAATCCTAAAATAGCTATTACCACTAAAAGCTCAATCAAAGTAAAAGCTTTCTTTTTCATTTTATTAAAGTCTTTAACTCTTTAATCTTTTTCTCAAGAATATCTTGATTATCTGCCTCTACTGTTAATCGCAATAGAGGCTCTGTGTTTGAGGGACGGATATTAAACCACCAGTCACTATACTCTACCGTTAAACCATCCATTTCTTCTTGTTTTCCATCACCATATTTCTTTTTAAATTCCTCAATTACTTTTTTCTTATCTTTTACCTTAAAGTTTAATTCAGGAGATTTAGCATAAAAAGAAAATTCTTTGACAATTTGAGAAACTTTTATATCTGTTTGAGAAATTAATTGTAACAACATTAAAAAAACAATAAAGCCAGAGTCTAAATAATAACTTTCTTTTAGCATATAGTGACCAGAAAGTTCTCCCCCTAAAACTCCATCATTTTTCAACATTCCATTTCTAACATTGATTACTCCTACTGGAGTTTTAATAGGCTTGCCTCCCCATTTTTTAATAAGTCTAGGCACCGCTCTAGAACAAATAAGATTATAAGCCACTCCTCGCCCAGGATTGTCTTCTAAAACATGTTTAGCTAATAGGAGCAAAGTAATATCTCCTTTAACAAATTCTCCTCTTTCATCAATTAAATAAATTCTATCGGCATCTCCATCAAAAATTAGCCCAAAATCAGCTTTTTCTTTTATTACTGTTTTGCTAATATCTTTTAAAGACTCTTTTTCTAGAGGGTTAGGCGGATGAGAGGGAAAATTGCCATCTAAATCAAAATTTAAAGAAACAATTTCTGCTGGCAATTTATCCTTAATCAAAGGAATAACTTTTCCGGCCATACCGTTACTGGCGTCAACAACCACCTTTAACGGCTTGATTCTTGTTAAACAAGCTTGTTTTAAAAGATGATTAATAAAATCTTCCCAAATATTAATTTCATCTATTTCCCCTAGCGATTTATCAGAAATTTCTTTTTGAGATGCTTTTAATAAATCCTTTCCGGTAATCAATTCTAAGTTTTCTTTATTAACTACCATTTTAAAACCATTATACTCTTTTGGGTTATGAGAAGCAGTAACCATTATTCCAGCATCATAATCATAATTAGCTACGGCAAAATAAAGAGCTTCTGTTGGAATCAATCCAGCGTTATAAGCCTTAACGCCTTGAGAAATAATTCCTTCTAACAAAAACTCAAAAATTTCAGGAGAAGAAATTCGCATATCTCGGCCGATAACGATATGCTTAGCTTTAGTCAGTTCAACAAAAGCTTTCCCAATCTGAAAAGCCATTTCTGAACTTAACTCTTCAGGGACTATTCCTCTAATATCATATGATTTAAATATTTTCGGGTTGACTTTCATTATAATTTATTATAACATACCAATATGAAGACAAAAAGTTATGAATTAACATATTTAGCTTCTCCAGACCTTTCCGAAGAAGAAATTGACGCTTTAACTAATAAGTTAAGCGATACTTTTAAAAATGAGTTAATTACCGTTTCTCAAACTAGCAAACCTTCTAGAGTTAAACTAGGATATTTAATAAACAACAAATCAGATGCTTTTTTGACCTCTATCTATTTTTCTGCACCCGAAAATAAAATTCAAAAAATCAAAGAAATCATTAAAGAAGAAAAAGATATATTAAGAGATGTAGTTATCGTAAAAGAAGAACACAAAGAAAAAATTAAAAAACCAAGAAATAAAGAAAAGGTAGAGTTTAAAGAAATAGATCAAAAAATAGACGAAATTCTTAAATAACGCCAATATACAAATGGCATGCCAATGACGCAAATAATAGCTAATCAATAAATATAATAATTCGCAACATTTGCATAGATTTGTAGATTTGCATTATATCAATGAATTTAAACAAAGTTATATTAGTTGGTCGATTAACCGCTGATCCTGAAATAAGGACTATTCCTTCTGGTCAACAAGTTTGTAGTTTTGGATTAGCTACTAATAGAGTTTGGACCAATCAATCAACCAAGCAAAGAGAAGAAAAAACAGAATTTCATAATATTGTTCTTTGGGGCAAACTAGCTGAAATTGCTTCTCAATATTTAAATAAAGGTAGCTTGACTTTAATTGAGGGAAGACTCCAAACTAGAAGCTGGCAAGACCAATCAGGAGTCAAAAAATACCGAACAGAAATAATTGGAGAAAGTCTTCAAATGGGACCAAAGTCAACTAATAGTCCGCAACCAAAACAACAAGAACAAAAAAAAGAACCATCTTCTGAAATACCAGTAATTGAAGAAAATACGCCAATTAATGACAAAAAAGAAGATGAAGAAATAAAAGTAGAAGATATACCTTTTTAAAAAACTATGGAATGTCACTTTTGTCAAAAAAACATAAAAGAAATAGACTTCAAAGATACTGACCTTCTTAAAAGGTTTGTTTCAGGTTTAGGAAAAATTAGAGCCAGGAAAAGAACTGGAACTTGCGCTAAACACCAAAGAAATCTATCAAGGGCAATAAAAAGAGCCCGACATCTCGGACTCTTATCTCTCCAAGAGAAATAATTATTCAGGAAAGTCATAATAATATATTCCCCCTGCATCAATATAAACCCTATTATCAAAAGGGTTTATTTCTATTGGTTGACTGGTTTGTCTAGGGTTGGAATGGTAAGAGCTTTAGTGGTCAGACTAAAGAGAAGTAGTATTAAGATTGCAAGGATGATCTTTTTCATTTAAAGAAGCTTTTTAGTTTACTAATTGCTCTTTGGATTGATTCTAGCATTGAAGCATACCAATTAAGATCTGTTTCTTTGGAGATACTTGATGGTTTCTGATCATCATATATTGCTTGTATTTCTGCTTCACTCAACGCCCTATCATATATCATTACATTGTCTATTTGACCATTCCATGTTTCTCCTAACTTCTGAACATGTCCCGTATCCGCCAAATTTCCGCTATGGCTTCCGACGGTGGCGGTATCATATATTCCATCAACATACAAATACACATCTGTTCCGTTATAAACCCCGACAACATGATGCCAATTTAGAAGGTCTCGATGCACGCTTGACCTAGCTCCTGATCCAAAGGTTGAATCTATTCTAAACCCAAACCAATCACCTTGATCCCAGTAAAGAGAAGATATTGTATCTACTCCACTTCCGCTCTTTGAGAATATGCGATCACCTCCCGAAACATTCTGTATCTCGTTGCTTTTTACCCAA
>CAYMZK010000006.1:0-40201 GCA_964394985.1 uncultured Candidatus Saccharibacteria bacterium
TTAATTAATTATATCATTTCTGATGTAAATAAAAAAGGCTCCTGACCCCTTTTAATTCTGATGTAAATAAAAAAGGCTCCTGACCCCTTTTAACTTTTAATTTTAACCTGCAAATGATTGGTCAAAATACTATCTTTGATTTTACGATAAGCATACGTCTGCCCATCAGCTTTTATTTCTCTGGTAATGTGCGAGGCTATAAAAATTTGGCTATAGTATTGAAAAGTCACACCGGCCTGTCCAAGCGCTGTCTCAAAACTCACATAAGAGGGTGTAAATATTTTTGTCGCTAATTCAAACTTATCGTAGTTTTTATCTTTAGCGTAAAAACCCCTGCGAATACGATAAAGATCTCCGCTTTTAGCGTAATAATTTATTCTCACTCTGGCCGCGTCAGATATAGGCTCACCCCAAAGCAACATTATGTCTTTAACCGACAATACTGTTTGTTTTGAGCGTAAAATTGTTGAGATATAATCACCTTTTTTCATATTGTAGTCTATATGTTAGTTTAAACCTTACTTACAGTATAAATTATACCAAATATGATGTCAAATGACAAATAATCCCACACTGAGGGTTATCCCCTCTAATATCTCTACCTTGATGTGCTCCGCATGTTGAACGACGTTAGAACCTGTTTTATTTAATAAGTTGAGTTACCAAGGCAATCATCCGATCTTTTTCTTTTGGATTACTTTCGGCGATTAAAAGAGTTAGAACCGTTAAAGCGTTGTCGTTTATTTTCTTTTCTCCACTTTCTTTATATAAATAATTATTCTTGTCTAAGAAATAAACAAACAAGAAAGAGGCGATTCTCTTGTTACCATCGGTGAAAGGATGATCTTTAATAATTAGATATAAAAGGTTAGCTGATTTCTCTTCTATATTTCTATATAGCTCTTTTTTAGCAAAGGTTTGATACAAATTTTTAACTACACTTTCTAATTTATTATTATTTTCATTACCAAATAAATCACTAGCTTCTTTTTTATTAATAAGATTATCTTTTAATTTAGAAATAATTTTTAAACAAACATTATAATCTAAAACAAACTTTGATTTCTTCCCTTTTGTTTTATCCAACTTATTCTTGTCATATTTTTCTAATAAGGTTAGGGTCTTAGAATAATCAGCCAAAAGATTTAATAATTCTTTTTCCTGCCCTTTTAATAATTCTGCTTTTGATTTTTTCTGCAAAAAACTAACAGTTTCTTTCAATTGATTAAACCTGTCTCTCGCTTCCATCAATTGCTTTTGATTAACCACGTATCCTTCTGTTAAATATTTTCTCAAAACATTAGTTGCCCAAATTCTAAACTGAGTTGCTCTTTGAGAATTAACTCTATATCCGACTGAAATAATAACATCTAAATTATAAAATTGAGTTTTATAAACCTTTCCATCAGAAGCAGTATGTTCCAAAATGGAACATACTGAATCTTTAGATAATTCTCCTGACTTAAATATATTATTTAAATGCTTGGTAATTGCCGGTCTTTTTGTATTGAAAAGCTCAGCTATTTGAGCTTGTGTAAGCCAAATAGTTTCTTCTTGAAATTTCACTTTCAACTCAACATCACCAACTTTTGGTTTATAAATTACGATTTCTCCTTTATTAAATTTTCCCTCTTTTTTCTTGATCATACATTCATTTTAACAAAAAATCGCCGGAAAGGCGATTTTTCCGCTGGACGTCTATCATTCTCTAAAAGCCGACTCCGGCTGTGCGACAATGTTCGAATCTGTTTTCCAAACAGCAATTGACAATTTAAGTAATATACTTAATTTTAGCATTCCTTATTAAAAAAGCCTAATTCCCCGACTAAAAGTGATGCGTCCCCTTTTCAATTAAAAAAGCCTAATTCCCCGACTAAAAGTGATGCGTCCCCTTTTCAATGCGTCCCCTTTTCATGCGTTCCCTTTTCACTGATCTTGAAATTCCTGAAAATTACATGAAGGAAACTTTTAAAACATCCTCTCTAGAATTTATTAATAACTATGATGGCATAGTTAAAGCAATAAAGAAACTAATAGAAAATTAATATCTCAGTTTTTTTAACAAATTGCATAAATTATTATTTATTTTTATAAATTTTAATGTTAAACTAAAACAATATGATAATAGACAGTCACATACATATTTCTTATTTAGACAAAAAGAAATCTTTCACTCAAATAAAGAAAGATCTGCTTTTAAATATGAAAAAAAATAGAGTTGATTGTTCTATCGTTATTCCAGATAATGTACCAAATCCTCAATGTGCTGGATTAGATGAGGTAATTAATTTAACTAAGAATGAAAAAAAGCTATATGCCATAGGAACATTACATATAAACAATATAAACAAAGATACGCTATCTAAAATTAACAGGCTATTTGAGAAAAAACTTATTAATGGATTTAAAATTTTTCCCGGTCACGATCCTGTCTATCCCACTGATAAGCGTTGGTTCCCTATATATAAATTATGCATAAAATATAGTCTACCATTAATAATCCATACTGGAATAAATACCGGCGACGAAGAATGTGCGAAATATAATGATCCTAAAAACATTATAAAACTTGCAAAACTGTATCCGAAATTAAAAATTGTAATCGCACATTATTTCTGGCCTAAAATAGATTATTGCTTTAAAACTACTAATGGTTTTGATAATATCTATTTTGATACTTCCGCTTTAGCTGACCCAGAAGTTCTTAAAGCAAGTGGCGGTATTGAAAAAATAAAAGATATTCTGATTAAAACCATTGAAAGAAATCCAAAAAGTGTTATTTTCGGAACCGACTGGCCAATGTGTGATCTCAAAAAACATCTTGATTTAATAAATTCTTCAGATATAACAAAAGAAAAAAGAGAAAATATCTTTTATAAAAACTCTGTAAGATTGTTTAATTTAAAATAAAAAAGAGGCCAAATAAATATATTGGCCTCGTTACAACAACTGATATTCGCTATGGGGTAAACCATTCTCTACCATTTTTTTGTAGACATCAAGAATTCTCTGCCTTGAAACAACTGGATCAATCTCAAAAAGATAATTATAAATTGTGTTATTAAAATCATCCCATTCTACTCCGAAGTGAAATATTAAAATAAATAAAAACACGCATTGACTGTTCGTGTTTTTGAGGCCTTTCGGTCTCTCGGACTGTACACTAGACGGCTCCGAACTCTGAACGAAATCCGAACTTTTTTCAAGGAAAATCCAGAACAAGAATGAGGTGCGTTTAGTTTTGATGATTTTTCAAATACTCTTTTATCCGTTCATGATCCTCATTCTCTTTATCACCCTTGAAATATAATTCAATAAATTCAATTCGTTGTTCTTGCTCAAAATAAGAATAAATGATGCGAAGCGATGTCCTTTTCAAATATCTACAAAACAACCGAGCTTTTACAACGCAAAAAATCTCGGTTTGGGTAATGACGTTAAAATGCTTGCTATTTCCGAGAGGGACAGCGGAAATTACGTTGCAAAATTCTTGCAAGTCGGCAGGGAGAGATTTATATTTTTTCGCAAACCGCTTGAGTTCTTTTTGAAATTCTGGCAGCTCATCAAAGTTCATCGTCGTAGTTTCTTACGGAGTATCGCTCGTCGCGGTAAAAAACGCTCTCGTAAGAAAGCGACTTGCCATCCTGCGCGGACTTCCAAGGGATATCTTCGTGCGAATAATTTTCTATTTCCGCTGCATTTTTATCCGAAAGTCGGGCAAGCACATCGTCAATATGCTCGGTTTCTCGCGCAGAAAGAATATCAAGATTAGGACGCTTTCGCGGCAGATACTTCTTTTGTAAATACTTAAAATACTGACTTTTGACAGCTTCGATTTCACCCTGCTCCTGCATTTCTTTCATAATCGCACCAAGCTCAACAGAAGTCGGACCATGATGATTTTTAATGTATGTTGCACCCATCAAGTTTTCTTCAAATTTTTCGTAATAATCAAAATCAATAAAATAAAGTAGCTTATGCAAAACCGTTTCGCCAACGTTCGGTTTACCGCCAACTTTATTCAAAACATAAAGTAAAACCTGCTTGAATTTATCAAGATTTTTTTTCGTAACACGAATTTGCAGATCTTCTGACTTCTTAGTGGTTTCTTTTTCAATAGCAACGCTTCGTTTCGGCTCTTTCGCGGCAAGGAAATTCTCCAGCGGCATGTCAAAAAGAGCCGCCAGCTTTTTTGCTTCGGATATAGTAAGCTCCCGCTCTCCGCGTTCAATTTGCAGATAGGTAGGGCGAGACATCTCAAGCTCTAATGCAAGGTATTCCTGCGTCATATTTCTCTTGGTGCGTTGTTGTTGTATAAATTTTCCAAAATTATCCATATACTTACATCTTAGGCGATGTAGGTTTTCTTGTCAAGACCCGTGTAAAGAAAGTTATACACACCCCATATTTTCGCCAAGACCTCCTCAATTTTTCGCTCCATAAGGTTAATGAGGCGGCGGTTGGAGGCGATGATTTCCTCTTCCTTTTCCACTTCGCTTCGGATTGGACGATTTCAAGTTTTTTTTTCGCTTTTAGCGGAACTCTGGGCTTCGCCCGATTTTTTGCGGGGCTACAAAATCAAAGGGTGGAGGGTGGGTTCAGTTATTTTATATTGATTTTCTTATTGTAAGTTTCAATAATTCTTTCTCCTCTGTTCAATAAATCTTCATATGTCAGTATCTCAATGCCATGCAAAGAATAATTAAGTTTTCTTAACGCTCGCCGTTTTTCAGGACTCCAACCGGTATTTCTACCGACTAAGATAAAAGCTCTTGGCTTGATCACGAAGATTTTTTGCTCATTAAATAAATTTTTGTAATTTTCTTCGATTTTCTGCTGAATTTGAAGTTGATTTATCTCAATTTCGTGCAAATATGTAACAACTTGCCCGATTGCCTCGCTAACTTTTCCGGACCACTTGAAAGAGTGAGCATGCGAGCTATCGTCAAGAATTACATCATGAGAGGGTAATTTGATTTCGAGAATATCCAAAAATCCGTCAATGGTCGGGAAAAGGTAGTCCGGAATTGAATCAAACCCAATTTTCTCCTTTTCGATTGGTGTTTGATAATTACTACCAAAAAGCCAATTATTTTTGTATATCCATGATTGCCAAGAATTTTTTCCTCTCGTTTCAGCAAATTGTTTCTTTGCTTCTAGTCGCTCTTTTAGCTCCTTAATTCTATTTTGAAAAAGAGCAATATTTGAGCTTTTTTGTAATTCCTCAAGCTGTTCAATCTCAGATTTCAATAACTTCTTTTGTTCTTTTAAATTTTTTACTGCTTCGGCGGTATGCTGAAATAATATCTTCTTATTTTTTGCCTTTTTTGAAAGATCTTGCAAAACCTGGGGGAAATTCTTATCAACTTTTTTCAGTTGAGATTCAGAAACTCTACCCCTATCATATTCAAAATCTTTTGGAAACCGAGAATTTAAGAAAAAACTGGCGGAATCCAGGCCAGTTTCTCGATAAAAAGCATAAAATTTACCCTGCGTAATTTTCCTATAATCCTCAAAGTTGATATAAAAATCGCTTGCTTCTCTCTTGGTTTCGCTATCAGAAAAAATTATCTCGGCTTTGTCATCTTCAGCCTTTATCGTTTCGATTAAGTGTTTAAATCCACGTAAACCACGACCATTTTTAAATAATTCCAAAAGGTTGCCGTCGCGAGTTTTTTGCTTCATCATTTCTTTTTCTACGCCCTTAGTCAAAAAAACCTCTATGCCATTCAATTTCCCGAGTGCCCTTGGATTAATAACTTTAATTTTGACTAAATTATTTTTCATGTGTTTTTAGAAAAACTTAGATTATATCTCTATTTTTTAAATTCCAAAATAGCCATCAATTTCCTCTCGTACTTCTTTAATTAATTTTTTCTTTTCATCTTTAAGTTCAAAGGCTTCTTTTGTTAATTTAGTAATTTCATCGATTGAATCTTTATCTAAAATTGGAATTTCAAACTCCTTTAATCTTTCTTCTCTTAAATGTGGGATTGTTGAAGCAACGACAGTTCTTCTTATTGCAGGATAAAGGCCTGTTTCCCTTAACGACAAAATTATAAACAAGTATTCAGGGGTTAAATTATATTTCTTTGTTTCTGACTTTAATCTTAATCTAACTATTCCAGAAGCAATAATCGCCTTATCATTTTTAGTAATCATGGCCGACATTCCGATTTTTCCGTCTTTGGTAAAAAGCACATCACCCGCTTTAATATCTTGTTTTAATTCTTTATAAATTTCTTCTGGGATATAAAAATCAGAAAATTGATCAACTTCATAATTTACAAGGTCGGAAGTTCTGATAAAAGGAATATCAGTATCTTTTTTGTCTAAATATTTATTATAATTATCACTTCCAACCTCATTGCCTTTTTTAGCTGTGGCAATTTCACCAAGCGGAACAGTTTTCCATTTCTTTTTAATTGCTTTTAATATATTTACATAAAGCGGGTAAGAATAAGCCGGAGTCCAGAGGTCTGTTTTTTCAAAATCAGAAAGATTCACTGAAAAAATATTTTCTTTTTCAGTTTTCAAAAAAACAGTACCAATCTTTTGGTAGAAAAAGCTTTGAGCATTATCCAGGATAGAATTTGCTTTAACATGTAATTCTATTGTTTTTTTAACTTTGTCAGAAATATTTTTAACAAGATGTTTATTATACAAAATTTTTAGTTTTTTAAGTGAAGGATGATTTATCCCTGATGCTACTGCACCTGATAAATTATTTAATACTTGCTCAAAAAATACTTTTGAATTTAAGAAAGCAACCAAATAATAAGGGTCGTAATTTTCTTTAATTCTTAATAGAATCGCTTCTGTTCCTATTATGTTGTCAATATCATCTTTTGTTGTGATTACTGAAATACCTGGAGTTCCTTTCCTTGAAACAAGAATATCTTTTTCTTGCAATTGAACTTTTTTAGGTATTTTATCAAGCTCAATTTTTTTTATGTCCGAATAAGAAACGAAAAATCTCCTCATATCAGAAATTCTGATATAGTTTCTGCCTTTTTCAGTAAATTCTCTTAAATCAATACCGTTAGTTGGACCTTCGGAAACAAAATTTTCTAGCTCAATAGCATCTGAAGAAGTCTCTAATTTTTTAAAAATATAGGCATATTTAGGAGTCCATTTCTCCCTTTCTATGACTGATTTGTTTATCGTAACTGTTTTTAGCATATCTAAGCTTTAATAAAATTAAAATTATTTTCTTTTGCCCATTTTCTGAATTTATCCGCTATTTCACTAACGTCATCTTCTTCCTTGATATTACCTCTTCTATCATGCCCGCAAGTTTCAGCAACCGCCATAAAAATAGGATAATCGTTTGGAATTTTATTTTTAGGTAACTTTTGCAGGATCATAATTGTAGTTTTCGTAGGTGTATTAGGCATAAAAGTCTCTGTAGGAACATCAATAATTGCTGTTATCCTTACTCTCTCAAGTAACCATTTTCTGATATAACCAAGTTGATTATTCCCATAAATCCCATCAGGTAAAACAATCGCCATTCTTCCGCCATTTTTTAATAACTGCAAACATCTCTCAATAAAAAGAATTTGCGGAGCTTCTTTATCTTTGAGTTTCCCTTTTTCCCATTCATCTGTTTTTTTATTTAGCTTCCACTTATGTCCAAGATCAAACTGTTTTAATTTTTCTTCGCCACGAACGGGAATTTTACTTCCAAAGGGCGGATTTGTAAGAAGAACGCTAAATTTATCCAAATCAATTTTTATCCTCGTTTTCTCATTCCAATTTGGCGGATTTTCTAAACTATCTTCACAGACAATTCCGCTTTTGCCATCGCCAATAATCGCCATATATGCCTTAGCTACCTTTGCCAAAAAATAATCTTTATCAATTCCTCTAATTCGGTTTAGAGCGACTTCCATTTTTTCTTCTTGGAGATTACTTTTGCTCCAATGGTATTTTTCACCTTCCGCGTCTAATTTTTTCCAAACATGCCTCAACGCCTCAATCAAAAATCCACCGCTACCGCAAGCAGGATCAATAATTAAATCTTCGTCATTAGGGTCTAAAATATCAACCATCATTTTTACAACATTTCTCGGAGTAAAAAATTGTCCCTGCCCGCCTTTCAAGGCATGTCCTATAAATGTTTCAAAAGCATCGGCAATAATATCTCTTTCAGCTTCAATAAGACAATAATTCTGTAATTCACCTACGACATAGGATATAGAATTAGCATCTAAATTTATATTGTCATTCTCGTCTAATACTTCTTTATATTTCCTTTTTACTTTTTCAAAAAGCTCTAAAATTCTGTCCTTTATATCATTAGGAGCTTCATCAACTCCCGCCCTGAAAGTAACTATATCGTTTGGTTCGGTAAATCTTTCATCATAAATTTTGCAGAAAATAAGATTAATAAGCTGTTGAGCTAAAACCTCGTCTCTTGTCGCCCCAACAGTATTTGCGGCTAAATGATTTCTAATTGCTTTGAAAGTTGCTTTTAAATTGTGAGTGGGTCTAAGGTCTTTTCTTCTAAACTTTCCGATATCTTCTACTCTCTGTCCATATTGGGGAATATTCGGAATTTCTTCAAAAAATATTTTTCCTTGTTTTTCAATTTTTCGTAAAAATAATCTTTCTTCTCCATTAAACCAAACTCCTAAATACGCTTTAGAAAAATGCAAATAATCTTCTAGTTGTTTCTTGCCATCTTTCCTGTTCTTTTTCTTACACTCAACAAGGATATACTCATTATCAAAAGTATGATTATTTGAGGAAAAAACAGCTATATCAACGGGAAAATCTTTACCGCCAGATGGTCTTTGTTTTACACGATATTGGGGTCTAGTCCGAATGTGTTCTTTTGGATAGGTATAATCCTCAACGAGTTGCTTAACAAAAATTTGAACAGCCTCAATTTCTTCCGGTGTCGCTTTAACCCATGTATTAGTAATATAATCACGGATATATCCCGCTTTTCCTTTTTCTGGTTCGGCTTTGACCTTTTCTTTTATTGGTTTGTAATTTATTTTGCTCATAGTGTTTCTTCGTAAGATTGTTTTATTAAATTTACTATATAATTTGAATCGCTTTTCGTATTAATTTTAACTAATCCTCTATAGCCCCATTCAAAAGAAGTTACGTCTCTTACTAAATTTTTGGGGTCGTTATATTTTGGTTGCCGTAAAAGAAGATCAATAGAATTTCTTCTAAATGTAAAATTGGCAAAGCATTTAGTTGTACGATAAGATATACTACTTTTCTGCTCTGCTCTTTCTAATACATTTGGCAACTCTAAAATTTTTTCTTTTAATTCTTGAAATTTTTGTTGTAATTCTTTGTTTGTTTTATTCAAATGAAAGTTTACATCATATTGAGAATAATCAATATTGGTTATTTGACGACCTCTTTTTTCTCCGATACGAGAACTCGCTTCCATTTCTATGTCTAAAATACCATTCTCATAAAAAGTATAATTCCATAATTCAACATTTTCCGCCATCTGATTAATTGCGTATTTATCATATTTATTAAAAGAGGAGGCAACTAAAATCAATCTTGGCTGCCCCCAATCTATTTTTATTTTTTTTCTAGTTTTTTCTCTGTAAGAATTTGAAAATCGCCCTTATGATCCACTAACCAATCAAGATAAAATAATCCCTGATTTATAACATTATCTTTTTCTCCCCATTTATACTCAATAATTACAGGAGAATTATTTTCGTCTATTCCTAATGTATCAATTCTCCCGCCGTGTTTTTCGCCCGTTGAAACTTCAGAAGCGATAAATTTAACTCCAAAAATATCATCTAAATTTTGTTCAAATAAATTCTGCAATTCCTTTTCATTTTTGAAATTAGAAGATTTAAGCTGTCTGGTTTTATTATTTTCTGTTTTAAAAATTGGCATAGTTTTTAAATTAAATTTTTTTCTTTAAAACTTATAAATCCTGTTTTGGTAATAATAATATGGTCAATTACTTCGATTCCTAAAATCTTACCGGCTTCTATTAATCGTTTTGTTATCTCTAAATCATCTTCTGACGGTTCGGGATTGCCCGAGGGGTGATTATGTGCCAAAACTATTTGAGCGACTAAATACCTAATTGCTGGTTCAAATACTTCTCTTGGGTGAACTATATTTGCGTTTAGAGACCCGATGGAAACCGTTTCTTTGTAAATTAACTTGTTACGGGCATCAAGGTAAATGACAATAAAATTTTCTTTTTTGTTTTCTTTAATATGCGTTAGTTCTTTAACAATATCTTCGGGAGAGTTTATATAAATTTCTTTCTCTGACTCTTCTTTAAACAATCGACTACCTAATTCAATTGCAGCCAAAATCTGAACGGCTTTTGTCGGCCCTACTCCACGCATATTTCTTAGTTCCTCATATGAAACGCTTAAAAGTTTTTTGTCGCCGTATTTTAATAAAATATCATTTGCAACTTCTAAAGCGTTTTTGCCCTTTAGTCCCGAGCGCAAAAGAATAGCTATTAACTCCTCTTTTTTTAATGCCTTTACGCCCTTCTTTATTAATTTCTCTCTTGGTCTCTCAAATTCTGGCAATTCTTTAATTGTTTTTTTAACTTTGCTTTGCATATTATCTTTTTATTAAATCATCAAGCGAAACGCCTAAAGCGTCCGCAATTTTTTTGACAGTATCAATAGTCGGATTTGGTGTCGCTCCTGCTTCAATTTTAGCTATAGTATGAAAAGCCAAATTCGCCTTTTTTGATAAGACATCTTGAGAAATACCGAGTTTATTTCGGTATTTCTTTATATTCCCGCCGATTGTGGATTTTTCGTTTGACATATTCGTATAGTTTTACTATGATACTTAGTAAGGATATAAAACCTTTATCATCAATAGTTAGTATATGAAATTTTTAGTATTTAGTCAAATAAAATTAGGGAGTTCCATCTTGTTGCCCGCGCACGGGAGTGGTGGGGCAAAGGTAACTATAAAATTAAAAGCCTCGAAAAAAAATCGGGCCCCGCTATCCAGCGGGATAAACTCCGTGGAGGCAAGCGGAAACGCACCTCATTCTTGTTCTGGATTTTCTTTGAAAAAAGTTCGGATTTCGTTCAGAGTTCGGAGCCAAATTGTATGTTCGGCGTTTGTTGCCTCTCCCGCCACGGCGGGATCGGTAGTTATAAAAAGGGTCAGGAGCCTTTTGACGCATCACTTTTGAACAGGGAATTAGTCATTTTAATATTTTTGTTGTTCTTTCTAGTTCTCCCCTTCTAGTTATGTTGATTATAACAAAAAAACCACTTCAGAATGAAATGATTTTTTAGGTTAGATTAAGCTCTGATCGGCTCCGCGGGTAGGATTCGAACCTACAACCTGGGCCTTAACAGGGCCTCGCTCTACCATTGAGCCACCGCGGAATGTAGTTTTGATTATATACTATTACTTGTATTTTTTCAAGACTTTAAAGTCATCTTTTAATTCTTGTTTTCTATTACCATTATATACCGCTACTGCTGGATGATAAAAAGGAATAATCTTTAATCCATCAGCTTCAAGCTCTTTTCCGTGAATTTTACTAATTAAATCTAACTGACTAGCCAAATTAAACTTTTGCATAATCACCCCCATAGAAAACCTTCCTAAGGTACAAATTACCTTTGGTTTTATGACCTCAATTTGTTTCTCTAAAAAAGAAAAGCATTGCTCTATCTCAGCAACTTCTGGATCTCTATTATTAGGAGGCCTATCTTTTAATAAGTTAGCGATATATACTTCTTCTCTTTTAATTCCTATTGATTCCAATAATTCGTCTAGTATTTTTCCGGCTGCACCGCAAAAAGGAACGCCTGTTTGAGCTTCATTTTTCCCTGGAGCTTCTCCAATAAAAAGAATGTTAGCTTGATGGCTTCCTTGGCCAATAACTGGGAAGTAGTTATTTTCATCTCTATATTTTCTTAAAGAACACTTCTGGCAAAGCAAAACTTCGTCTTTAATCTTTTTTAATTCTTCATCATTTGTCATTAGATTAATTAGAGCAATTAGGTTAATTAGAATAATTTTCTAGTATCCTTGAAGTCTTTCTAATTTCTCATGCTCTCTTATCTTAGTTAATGCTTTAGCTTCAATTTGACGAATTCTTTCACGAGTAACCCCAAACTCTTGACCAACTTCTTCTAGAGTATGGGTTACACCATCTTTTAAGCCAAACCTCATACCTAATATTTTTTGCTCTCTTGGAGTAAGATCAACTAACACTTCTTTTAATCTGTCTTTCAACAAGCTCCTAGCAGCTTCAACCGAAGGAGCGATCATTTTTTCATCTTCAATAAACTCGGCCAAAACACTATCATCTTCGTCATCACCAACCGGTGTTTCTAAAGAAACTGTTTCTTGAGAAATTCTTTTAATATGATGGACTTTAGGAATTGGAATTCCCATTTCAGCTGAAATCTCTTCAGCTAATGGCTCTCTCCCTAAGTCTTGCAACAATCTTCTTCTGACTTTAGTGTATTTAGCAATTGTTTCTACCATATGAACCGGTATTCTAATAGTTCTAGCTTGATCGGCCAAGGCTCTGGTTACTGCTTGTCTAATCCACCAAGTAGCGTAAGTAGAAAACTTATACCCTCTTCTCCAATCAAACTTTTCTACCGCTCTTCTCAACCCAATATTTCCTTCTTGAATTAAATCCAATAAAGTTAAATTAGGAGATTTGCCAATATATCTTTTAGCAATAGAAACGACTAATCTTAGATTCGCTCTCATTAATTTATTCATTGCTTCCTTGTCTCCTTTCTCAATTTTTCGAGCTAATTCTTTTTCTTCTTCCGCAGTTAAAAAGGCAACTTTTCCTATTTCCTTAAGATAAAGTTGAATTGGATCTATTTTTGCTTTTCCATCGGGCAAGTCATTGCTTTCATCAATGCTTAAAAACTCCCTTGCTTCCTTTATCTCTACACCCTCTTTTTCTAAACGATCAAAAAGCTCTTCTAAGCCATTAATATCTTTCTCTAAGTCTGGAAAGGTGTGTAATATTTCTGAAGTAGTAGCAAACCCTCTTTGTCTAACCTTGGCTAATAATTCATTAATTTTGTCTTCAGTGAAAACCTTTTTTCTTCTAGCAACTCTCTTTTTAGCAGTTTTCTTCCTCACTGGTTTTTTAGTTTTCTTTTTAGTTGTTTTTTTAGTCATGATTCTTCTATACAAAGAAGTTTAGCTTCTTCATTGTAATCTTGAATTAATTTTTCTACTTTTTCAAAATCTTTTTCTTCTTCTGCTCTTCTAATCTCTAAAGATATATTAGATAAGTTTTCTTTAACCACCAATTCTTTTAATCTCAAAAGGCAATCTTTAAATTCTTGTTTAAAATCAAAAGAGGCTAACTCTACTTCTGCTTTTAAAGAAAGCTGGTTGATCTTTTCTTTAAGATTTTCTGGCACTAATTCTATTTTACCATTATTCTGACGAAAATAATCAAATAATTCTACCTGGTTTAATGAAAATAGTCTTAAATCTTCTTCTTTTATTAAACTAGCATTTTGCGGTTCTTTAATTATTAATAAGCTTAACATTTCTTCTAACATCTCTTTTCGACTCTTTTGAGAAACGGCTCTTACTTCTTCTGTTGACCTTTCTTGATATTCTTCTTTGGTTTTATTTAACTCTTCTATAACATCATCCTCCTTAACTCCTAGCTTATTAGCTAAACTTTGAACCCACACTGATTGCTCTATCTTATTAGGAATCTTTTTAATTACTGGCAGTAGTATTTTACAAATATTCTTTTTACCTTCAATGGTATCTTTGTCATAATCAGAAAAAGTAGTTTCAAAATAGAAGTCGTGAATAGACTTGGCTTTATTAATTAATTCTTCCATTTTCTTAGGATCTTCCAAAGAAACATCAGCTGGGTCCTTGCCTTGAGGCATAGTGACAATTTTAATATTAAATCCTTCGGCTTGAGCTAAATCAATGCCTCTTTTAGTAGCTGAATTACCGGCTAAGTCCATATCAAAAGCAGTTAAAATATTATCAGTGTATCTTTTTAAAATTCTTAATTGATAACTAGTTAGAGCCGTTCCAGAAGTAGCTACAACATTTTCAAATCCAGATTGGCTAGCCATAATTACATCCATATATCCTTCTACTAACAAGCAACTGTCTTTTTTTCTAATATCTATTCCTGATTTGTTTAAGCCATATAGTATTCTACTTTTGTCGTATAGAGGGGTGGCGGGACTATTAATATATTTAGCCTCCTCTTGACCATCGTCTCTTTTAGTATTCTTAAATATTCTTCCGCCAAAAGCAATTGGTTGAGAACTTAAATCAAAAATAGGGAAAATAATCCTTCCTCGAAAACGATCATAATATCTTCCAGTTCTTCCCTTTAAAGATAGGCCAACTTTTTCGATCTCATTATCCCTATACCCTTTTTGTTTCAAAAAATCAGAGACTCCTTGCCAAACATCAGGAGAATAACCCAGTCTCCATTTGCTAATTGTTTCTTCTTTAACGCCTCGGTCTAATAAATACTTTTTGGCCTCTTTCCCGGCTTGGCTTTTTTCTAATTGAGTTTCAAAGAATTTACAAGCTAACTCAGTAACCTCGTACATTCTTTGTTTTTCGGTAACCAGTTTCGGATCTTGTTTTTTTAATTCTACGCCTGCTTTTTGAGCTAATATCCTTAGAGCATCGCCAAACTCCACTCCTTCTATTTTCATAACAAACTTAAACATATCACCTCCGTCGCTACATGAGCCGAAACAATGCCAAATTTGCTTTGAGGGAGAAATAAAAAAAGAAGGCTTTTTTTCATTATGAAACGGACAAACAGCCCGATAATTAGCTCCGGCCTTATGTACTTTTATATACCCTCGGATAACATCAACAATGTCTAGTCGGTTTTTTATTTCTTCAACTGGCGAGTTGAGCATGATAACTTTATGTTATCACAACCAAAATCCAAAATCAATTTCACGCCCTAATAAAAACTACTATGGCCTAGGCGTTTCCGGCTTCTCTACTTCTGGGATTTCCACCTCTGGCTTTTCTACCTCACCGGCTTCCGGCTTTTCTATTTCTGGCTTCTCTATTCCTTCAAGTCCTTTTTTAATTTTTTCCTCTACTTCTTTGGGGACCTCTTTTGGTATAGAAACTTCTGCAGGTTCATCTAATGTGCCTTTTTTCTCTAGTGCTTCTTTCGCCTTTTTGTGCCCTTCAGCTGAAACTTCCATTGCCTTTTCAATAGTTTCTTTTGCTTGTTCGGGAACTTTTTCATAAACATCAGATAAAACTTCTAAATGAATAGAGGTTGCCTCTCCAACTAACTGTTCTACGGTAGTAGTGTCTTTTCCCAGTCCTTGGGCAATTTGAGAGATTTGTTCTCCAAATTTATATTGCTCCTCATATTCCTTTAGAGCTTCCTCCACTTCTTCCATTTCGCCTTTTTCAGCTTTTGCTCTAGCCCTGTTTAATCTGGCCTCGGCTGCCTTTAGGTTGATTCCCGTAGCTTTTTCTGGGTTTTCTCCCGCTAGGGACTTAAGGGCGTTTCTTTGTCCAGCCGTTGATGCTTCTTTAGCTTTAGTAATTGCTTCTTTTGCTTCTTCTGGCACTTTTTCTAATACTTCTTCTAGTACCAGGATATGTTTCCCAGTAGCTTCAGCCACTGTTTCGCTAACTTTGGCAACGGCCCCTCCTTCGGTTCTGGCTTCTTCTGATCTAGCTAAAGATTTTTCTAACTGGTCTTTATACCTTATAAGGGCTTTTTCTGCTGCTTCTGGCTTTCCTTTTTCTGTTACTGCTTGGACTTCAGCTATTCTTTCACTAGCAAGATTGGCATATCTTTCAGCTTTATTAAGATCGCCGAAAGTAAAAAAGGTGCCAATTCCTTCAGAAATCCTTTCTAGAAAATAGAAAGGGCTGTCGGGAGTAAGCCCTGCTTTTGGCAATTCAAATTCTTGAGCCAAAGCTCCTGCCCCAAAAGAAAACATAATCCCTGCAGATAATAATAGTAAAGATACTTTTTTCATAATTTTTTTACAATTTATTTTTTAATTTTTTAATTTTTTTGCCGACCTTTTATTATTTTAAATCGGCGGAAGGGGTGGGATTCGAACCCACGAGACCCCAAAGGGTCACGGCTTTCCAAGCCGTTGCACTAGGCCACTATGCGACCCTTCCTTTTATCTTGGTAGGTTGAGGAGCAAACTAGAAATTTGATTATGTTCACTTCCAAACTTATACTTAAACAACTTAAGAATGGTTATAAAATCGGCGATTTCTTCTCTTAGTGGCTCCGGACCAACAAAAACTTCTCCAAGTTCTTTAAGTAAGTTTTGAGAATAATTGTGCATTATCTCATAATCTTCTTTTTCTTTCAACCATTCTACTATTTTTTTAAATTCAGCTCTATCTAGCCAAATACCATTACAAGTTTTACAAATATCTATTATAACCTTGGAATCTCCGTAATACAGTTCATACATTGGAATTCGGCAATGAGGACACTTCCTTATCCCCCATTTAAAATTAAGCTTCTTTGAGTCTTTCCACAAATCAATGTCTAGCCAATTTAAATCTTTTTCTTTTTCATTAATAGCTTGTTTAAGCTCATCTTTATCAAACCAAATCCCTAAACATTTAGAACAATAATCAACTGCTGTATTATGTAAAATAGTATTTTCTAGCTTAATGTTTTTACAAATTGGACAATTCATGATTTTTTCATCCCTCGAAGAGCTTTCACTCTCTCTTCGACTAAAGGATGCGTTAAAAATAGTTTTGCTAACCAGCTCTTTTTTTCTTTTCCTCTTAGCGGTGAAGAAATAAATAGGTGAGCCGTAGAATTATTAGCTACTCTCATTGGCGTTGGATCGCTAGAAATCTTTTCTAAAGCCCTAGCTAGTCCTTCTGGATATCTTGTCAGCAACGCCCCAGAAGCATCAGCCAAATACTCTCTTTTCCGAGAAATAGCCATTCTTATGATATAAGCTAAAATTGGTGCAAAAATAGCTAAAGCCAAAGCAACTAAAAACATAATTGTTTGGACCCGACCGTCTCGATCACTTCTTCTACCGCCCCAAAAAGAAATCCTAAAAAAGAAGTCTGTCATTAAAACAATTACTCCGGTTAAGACCACCACTAAAGTTTGAAGTAAGGTGTCTCTGTTGCCAATATGAGCCATTTCGTGAGCAATTACTCCCTCTAGCTCGCTTCTATCTAATCTCTCTAAAAGACCCTTAGTCACCGCAATAACTGCATGTTGAGGATTTCTTCCGGTAGCAAAAGCATTGGGCTGAGCTTCGTTAAGAATATATATTCTAGGCACAGGCAAGCCGGCAGTAATAGAGAGATTTTCTACTAAACGGTAGAGTTCCGGATTATCTTTTTTTTCAATTGGCTTTGCTTTAGTTAAAGAAAGAATAATTTTATCTGAAAACCAATAACCAGAAAAACTAACAATAACACTATAGCCAATGGCAATGTAGAGAACTAAATAAGTATCCAGATAATAAGAGATAATCCAAGCAATCAAGATAATAAAAATCAAAAAAGCAGTGAGATAAAACCACGTTTTTCTCTTATTGCTATCTGCGTGAGTGTATAGGGTCACAGTTAAAAGTTTACTTTAGGTAAGCTTTTTGCTTCTTCTTCAATTTCAAAAAAGTCTTTTTTCTTAAAAGAGAACACGGAAGCAATTATACTAGAAGGGAAAGTCTCAATTTTGGTGTTTAAGTCTCTAACATTTCCATTATAGAACCTTCTAGCAGCTTGAATTTTATCTTCAGTATCTCTTAACTCTCTTTGTAGCTCTAAAAAGTTAGCAGAGGCCTTTAAGTCTGGATAGTTTTCAGAAACAGCAAACAAACTCTTCAAAGTTGAAGAAAGAGCGTTTTCAGCCTGAGATTGTTCTTCTACTGTTTGAGCGTTTATTGCCTGCGCTCTAGCTTGAGTAACTTTTTCTAAAAGTTCCTTTTCATGGCTAGCATATCCTTTTACGGTATCTACTAGATTAGGAATTAAATTATATCTTCTTTTTAATTGAACATCAATGTCTGACCAGGCCTCTTTTGTCCTATTTCTTAAAGAAATAAGGGAGTTATAGGCCAAAATCACCCATAAAATAATCAAAAGAATAATCCCGCCAATGGCGTATAATACTATATTCATATATTTATTTAAATTTACTTATATTAATTTAATATACCCCAAAACCACTCAAAAAACAAGTGAAAAATTTAGAAAAATCGGAAATAGCTTGGAAGAATTGAATCAAATAGATCCAGAGCTTCTATTGACCTTCTTCTATTGAGAACATTTACTCTTACTCCAATCCACCCTTTAGTTCCTACCGGAGCGTTTGTGGTTGAATTATATCCTTCTATATTTTTAATATCCAAATCAAAAGAATTTGTACTTACTCTTCTCTCTAGTCTAACAGAAACCTCATAAGAAACTATTGTTTGAGCCGGAATAGTAATGCTTGGTTTTATTTCAAATATTTTATATCCCTCAACAGTTTCTTGACCGTAATTCTTCAATCTTGATCTGTTGCGATTATCTTGAATTCTAGCTGTATTTTCTCTTAGATTAGAAATAAAACCATTATCACCATCATCACCTAATGATATTTTTGTTAAAACAATATCGTCAGAAGAATTATTAGTTAAATTAACATATCCTGTAATTTTTGCCCCAGCATTAACATTAACTGTAAATCTTGTATTATCTTTAATTTCTAAAACCTCGTTGTTGTTAGACTGATTATTAGAAGAACTATTTGCATTAGAAGACCAATTGGCTGTATTGCAGCTCGCAAAAGAATCATTAAACTTAGAAACACAACCGCTATCAGACACATAATCCTCATTCCACTTACAACAATCCCCTGAAGCGCTATAATACCCCTTATCGCAACGATCTACCACTCTTATTTTTGCTCTTTTTTCATAATTTTTAAAACTAGCTCCATTACAACTAACACTTATATCTGGACTAAATTGATCATTATTTTCGTAATCATAATAAATAGAACCATTCACTTCAAAATATTCGTAAAGATTATCAACTCCAAAGTCAAAAGATCTTCCGGAAGAGAAAAAAGGAGAAGTACTAAAACCCCAATCATTAGAGTTATTAATATTAAAAAATCCAGGACCAATAGCATCAACAGTTTTAACAAATTCACCGGTTTCAATTTTTTCCTCTAATTCTACTTTTATTTTCACCGAATCATTAGCACAAGAAAGAACGGGTCTTGGAAAATGTTCAATTTTTCCATTCTCTTTTGGCTCTCCATAATAATCATTATAATTTCCCAAACAAACCATTCCTTCTTTAGGTATTCCGCCTATATTTTCACATTGCTTTTTGGTGTAATAACCTCCACAGATATAACCATAAACTCCATCTGAATCTTCTTGAGGAACGCCACAGGCTACATTTTTGGGAGCACAAGGTAACCATATTTCAAAATCTCCTTCTTTTTGAGCTATTTTGCTAGAATTCTTCTCCCAAGCATCTAACTCATTATTTCTGTCACTATCAAAATCCCACTTTTTTTCTGATTCTGTGTTCCCCATTAAAGGAAATTCGTTGGGATCAGAAACAACATTTCCTATTTTAATTTTTACTGCATATTCTTCTGGCCAATCTTCTTGATTAAATTCTGAACCCCAATTATTTCTCACCCAACTCCAAGAGTGACGATTTCCATTATAGAGAACCCCCAAACTATCAACTGAGACTAAATTAATATCTTCTCTTAGTTTCCATCTAATATATTCCGAATTTTGTAATCTTGGCTTTCCTTCTTCTGACTCAAATGGCTTGTCCGAATCAATTAAAACACATTTTGAACCCACATCAATTTTAATATTCTCACAAGCATTTTCTATTTTTACAGGATAGGAGAAAGAAGCCCCATACCTTCCAACTGATTCCACCCAAGGATGAGCTTTATAAGGAATTCTAGCTATAAAAGAATTTGAACCATTTAGCCATCTCGCATTGTAATTCCAAAAGTAATCATCATACAACCAATAGTGCTCCTCGTGAACTCTTCTATCTAAATCAGGATGTTTTGATTTGTTTAAGTTTGTTTGTTCCGCTAAAACATTTCCTACCATTTTAGTATTATTAGAACCAGCACTTGCCATAGACCCACTAATTTCAATTAAAGCTTTTGAAACATTATCTTTTTCTTCTTGAGTGAAATCACACCAATCATAATCATTTCTTTTACAATTAGTAATAATATCTACTTCTGGTAAAATTTCATAACTAAAACTTTTTTCTGTTTGAGATTTTTCTTTAAATATATCCTTAGCATTAGAATTATTGTCAAAAAAAGTAATTCTTGGTTTAGTAACTTTATCACTAAAATCAACCTTTAGCCAACCGTCATCAATATTTAAATTAGTAATGTATGGAAAAAGATGAACATCTTTTTCGTCTTTTACATAATCTTGAGAACACGGAATCGAAAGCCCTTCATTGTTAAGACAAGGATCATCAGCATTTTTAATCATTAACTCTTCATTTTCATGATAAAATTCTCCAAAAGACTCTACATCACTAGCATTAATATTGTTCTTATTTAAAATTTCTGGAGGATATTGACCATGATGATTTGGATCTGGCCCGAGTCCCTTTAAATAGTTTACAAGTAATTTTGCGTCTTCTTCCACAAAAGATGCAAGATTAAAAGAATAAGCAGGCCTAGTATAACTAGAATAAAGATTATTAAATTTACCGATTTCTCCATAGCAGTTTGCTGCACCATAAAAAGCCCTATCATCTATATCAATAGCTTTAAATTTAACATAAATAGATAAATCTTCTTGAGGGCAAATACTTTCAAGATCCCCTGATTGCAAGGAAGCCATATAATCCGCTAAAAGAAAAGATCGACCTTGACAATCCGAAATTTTCATAATATCTTGTTGCCACATAGAAGGAATAAACCAATATATTTCTGGATCCGTAGAATCTATTAAACTCAATACTTTATCAGAACAACTTTTACCAAAAAACTTTACTCCACTTCCTCCCCACCAATTTCTTAACTCTCTTTCGTTCTGGAGCGTAAAGGTAACGGGATTGTTACTGCTTACGACCTCTGGCACTGGAGAGCAAGCAACTGGGCCAGAAAAACCATTACGACCACCATGCAAGAACATATAAATAAATTGAGCTTTGCTGTTTAATATGTTATCAAAAATTATACCAGACTTCCTTTCTGATTTATTTTTAATTTCATAAAAATTTACATTATAACCTAAAGATCCCAATCTCTGTAATTGATATTTAAGACCAAAAGATGGATCTGGGAATTGATCAAGTAGTCCCAGAAAAACATCTATTTGTTTATTGCACGGAATGACAGAACTTTCATATAATTGACTAGCATAAGTACAATCAGAGCCCATAACCCAAGAAGAGCTACCAGAACTGGTGTAAGACAGCATTGTTTCGGTTCTTAACGGTTCAAGAACTCCGTCATCCATCAAAACAAAGAACGCATTATTTTCAGAATTTAAGATTCTTTCTTTATAATTTTTATAACCATCAATTATATTATTTTTATCTAAGCTACCAATATCATAATGAAAAATATAAAATGGATGATTAGGATTATCTAACGGATATATTTCAATGTGAGCTGAATTTATTTTAATTCCATTTTCTTGATTAAAACTATCAATATTAGAATTAAGATAATTTTTAATATAAGCTAACAAGCTAGAGTCCTCATCAAGACCTTGATTAGGGTATTTTTTAATATGATTAGAAATATAACAATTTATATGATCGTAAGGATTTTGTTCTCCTCCACACTCTTTTGGCTCAACTAAGCTATTTAAATTCCCTAAAGATATTTTTCCTTTAGATCTTCCGTTTTCAGTAACTTCTAAATAAGTATTTCTCCCTCTATCATAGACTGCAATATCTCCATATTCACAAGAAGCAATTTCTTTTACCGAAACATTATCTAGCGCAAATTGAGGCAAGCCATTTCTTGGAATAATAAAAGAAATGCCATTACTATTAGATCTAGCAGTTATTTCTTTTTTATAATGCCCCAGAGAGGTTATGGGAATATCAACTCTTCCCAAAGTAACATAAGCTCCCCCTGAAACAAAATCCTTATATAAATGCTTTTCAATGTCAAACTCAACTAAATAAGTTTTATTTCTCTTAACGCTTTCAGACAAAGTAAGAGAAAGCTCCTGCTTTCGATTTCTTTTATTATAATATTTAACAAAGATATAGAAATTTTTCTTTTCCTTATTAAAATACCACATTCCATCTTGAGATAAATAAGAATTAGTGTCAAAGTTTTTATTTTTAAATAACTCTGGACCAATCTCAAGGCCATTTGAACAATTGTTTTTAGCAAAAACAACTATTTTGCGACCAAAGATTATAAACTTCTTATCTTTTAGTTGATCTAGGGCTCTTTTAAGCCCATCTTTTTGTTCTTTGTTTAGACTACTTAAATAGGTAAAATTATTAGAAACTCCAACATGATCTAGCAATGCTTCTACTGCTATTTCTTCGGGGTTATTGTGAATAATTCTCCTTACCTCTTGTTTGTTGGTAAAAAAACTTAAAAGAGAGGCTAATTGCCCCTTAAAAGTGTAAGAAAAAAGAAAAAAATAATAGCTATTAAAAATAATCCTATTGTTTTTTTATTTATAGTCATTTTCCTAAATTCTTTTTAAAAAGGAGTGATTTCTCTCCAATTAGGCAAAGGAAGAACATCGACTGCTACATCCTTGATAGCCGAACAAGATTGGCTTCCGCTTGCCGCTGTTAGCTCAACAGAATATATTTCGGCAATTGAGTAAACATGAGTTGGATCAGAAGAATTGTCTATTGGCGAACCATCGTCAAAATCCCAAGCGTAACTACAAGAAGAGCAATAATTGGTTTTATTGTCAAAACTTATTTCTTCTCCTGTTTCAGGATTTTCCGGATCCCAAGTAAAGTCAGGGTCCGGCCAACGAGAATCTGTTGTAAACTGCGGTCCTTCAAACCAATCGTCAGACCAATTTTCTCCGTCATAAACTCTAACCCTCCAGTAGTATGTGGTTGCAAAATTAAGACCTGGAGGAGGATAAGATCCCGAATCATTAAAAACTTCTCCTGTATCTACTTCTGGCGAAGAAAAATTAGAATTATTATCTACTTGCACCTGATATCCAGACGGTTGATCTCCGTCATCATCATCAAATGTCCAGTTTAGAAAAACTCGCGGAGTAGCATCATCGCATCCAGTTATTTCATCTACATTAAGATTTTTTGCTGTTGGTGGATTATTTTCTGGAACCGTTGTTAATGTAGTTGTCACCTTATAATCAGACTGTCCACAAGCGCCTTGATTAGAACAATTAAAACTAATCCAACCAACCACTTGATCTCCCCAAGCCCATCCTTTAAATTCTGCTGGATCTGGACTGCCATCTAAAGATACCTGATAATTTGACCCTGATAAAGAAATCCAACCGTCCCAACCACCTCTTTGACTATCAGGCTTTAAATCACCGCTACAGCCATTTTCAAAGACAGCACAAGCTCTGGCCCGACCAGAAAAACTCTTAGTATCTACATCATAAGAAGCACCATTAAAATTAATCCAGCCAATAGTTTCTGTCCAAGCATAACCAGACATATCTCCAGAATCAGGATCGATGTGCACGCCATAGTCAATAGAAGGTGACTGATGATTGGTAGAATTAAAACTAATCCAACCGATTCCAGAAGACCAAGCCCAACCGGAAACATTATGACTGCTTCCAGCATTAGCTGAATAAGCTAGTCCAAATAAAATTATTAATGATAATAAAAATAATATCTTCTTCATTAGATTATAAAATTTCATTAAAAGGGCATATAAGCCAAGACCTCAACATCCCAAGTAGTAGTTGAAGCAAAGGTAGTACTTAAGGCTAGTTTGCCATCACTGTCAGTATAAGCCATTAGCATCCCCCATTTATCCGGATTATCAGTAGATATTTTGGCCATATTTTGTCCATTTGTATTGGAGCTATCAAAACTATCTCTTTCTGAATAAGGAGCGACATTTAAACTTCTACTGCCCTTATCAGCTTTGGCCTTTAAAATAACCATTGTCCTTCTATTGCCAACTGTTCCGCTAATATCAAGTTCCTTCCATGTAAGATTTGATGGAAAGGTAAGTCCATAGTACTGATCTCCACTATAAATCCAAACTCCAGCGCCGCCGGATCCAATACAACCATTACTGTCACAAACTTGACCAGAAGCATAAATATTTCCATCTACTTCTAATTTTTCAGTAGGATTTCCTTTTCCAATCCCAACATTCCCAGTATCATCTCTTACTAATACAACATCTCCATCTGATTGAACAATTATATCTGCTCCTCCGCTTCCGCTATAAGTCATATAGAAATCTGCGTCAGAACTACTATCAACAAAATAATTTCTAAATATTTCGCCTCCAGAATTTTTAAAATAAATTCCGCCAGCAACCCCATCCCCGCGAATATCTAATTTAGCTTGCGGAGTCGTAGTAGTGCCCGTTCCAATACCAACATTTCCTTTAGCTACTATAAGACCATTGGTAGCTCCTCCTGTATTTAATATCAATCCCCCCTCTTTGCTTTGGGGTATGTTAGAGGTATTAAGAGGCAAGCTTACATTGCCTTCAGGAGGATTATCTTTTGGCTCAGTAAAACCAATTGCATAAAAAGCAACGGCAAAGCAAATAACTAGTATTCCAAATACTAGAGCTACTATTTTATAAGATATTTCTTTTTTCATATATTTTTAACTTTAATTAATTTTAATTGTTTGGCGCAGTTAATGAATTTAAAACTTCCTCACTTATTTCTACATTTGTCCCCTCTGGGGCCGTAAGACTTTCAAAGACTTCTTCAGACACTGGCTCTGCTGAACCCTCTGGAGCCGTCAACGATTCTAAAATCTCTTCCATTGACATTACGGTTTCTTCTTGAGACTTATTTATAAAATAAACATAAAGAGATAAAATAGCAACAATAGCTAAAATTAAAATAGCTGCTATCCAAACTCTTTTGTCTATATTTTTGATTTCTTCAATCATTATACTATTATATTATTTTAAAAAGATATTAGCAAACAAAGTTTTTCACAGTTAGTTTGTTTCTAAATTTCTTTTAGTCACTGTTGTCTGCATCTTTATCTTTGGCTTATCAGTTAAAGCCCCTCCGGCTTGCTCAATTTCTAAAATAATTTTTACTTTATTCCCATCTCTAGTAACATTAAAATTAGTTACTTTAAAATCCGAAGAAATTAAATCAAAAGGCGTATCATTCCACTTAGTAACAATTAATTTCCCACCAGAAGTTAAAGAAAATTCCCAGCTTTCCCCAGCATAATTATCAAAAGCGATTGAAGAACTAGAAGTATTCTTTATTTCTCTAGCCATTCTTAAAGATCTACTCATATACTCCATAAGATAACTGGTCTGGTTTAATAATTGTTGATGGGCTAAATTATATCTTTGTATTTTTAAAGAGCGAGTAAAAACCCCCGTAGCCGCTCCTACAATCACTGAAAAAATCAAAACAACAATTAGCAATTCTACTAATGTAAACCCGGCACCATTTTTTTTATTAATACCAATCATATAATTTTTCTTCAACGATTAATTCTTTGGTTCCCCCTTTTCCATTAAAAATAACCTTAACCTCAACATTCATAACTTTATTCTCGCCATCCATCGTTACCGTTGTTTCTCGATTATAGTTAGGAATAACGTTTGTTTCTACTTGTGGTTGATTTAAGGTAATTCCTTGATGCCAAGGCTTATCATTTAACCAATTATCATCTCTAGTGCTTCTAACATTCTCCATTCCTTCTTGAGCTAAATAAGCAGCGGTTAAACGAATAGAAGAATCAAAAGTAAGAGCAAACATATTCTGAACAATAGAATAGGCACCTAAAACCCCTATTATCATTACGGTAACAGCTGCCATTAATTCTAATATTGTAAATCCCTGCCTGTCGGCAAGCATAGCTTTTTTCATTAATTGATATCTATTAGTCCTATACCATTAACTAATACTGTTTTAGAAAAATTCCCTAGCTCTATATTAACAGAAAATGAATCATTATTACCCTCAACACCGTCAAACATCACTTTCGGATCAGGAGGAATAAAAACTATACTGAAAGAATTCTCAGTAGTATTTCCATACGATAAAGAATCTATCTTGACTTTACTTTCAAAATCAATCTTATTAATAACTTCGTCTGTGCTAGAATCAAATTCAGAATTATTATTACAGTCAGCAAATATAATATAGGAATCCGGATCGTTGGTATCAAAATAAACTCCATACTGATAAGTTTCTGAACCCGATGAACAATCATATTTTTCAATAGAAATAGCTTTTTCCATAGTAAAGCGAATATCTTGAGCTAATTGACTAGCCGACCTTTGAACCGAAAGCTGATCTTTAGCCGAATTAAAAAAAGGGAAGCTAATAACAGACAAGATAGCAATTATCGCCATAACAATTAAAGTCTCTGATATCGTAAACGCTTTCATAGTAAGAATAAGTTTAAATACCAATTAGCAATTATATCTCCAAAAAATAAAGTAAGATAAATTCCAAGAATTAAAAAGGGACCAAAAGGAATTTGTGCTTTTAGCCCCTTCTTTTGGCTAATCACTAATCCTATTCCTATTATAGCACCAATCAAAAAGCTTAGAAACAAAGAAATTAACACCCCCGGAAAACCAAGTAAAAGACCAATTAAAACAGCTAGCTTGGCATCGCCGGCTCCCATCCACTTTTCCCGAGAAACTAAAACTAAAAACAAAAAGAAAAAGGAAGCCCCGATGGCAGATAGAATATGCTCAATTAATAAAGGGTAGTTGAAAATAAAAAGATGGCCTAGAGTTATTAAGATAGCAATGGTTAAAACTTTATCTGGGATAAGCAAATGTTTTAAGTCATAAATAAAAATAATTATCAAGAAACAAGAAATAAGAAACAAAAAGCCAACAAAAATCAAATCTTTAAAAAACAAAAAGATTAAAAGAAATAAAAATCCGGTTAATATTTCAACTAAAGGATATTGAATAGATATCTTTTCTTTACAATAACGACATTTTCCTCTTAAAAAAATGTAACTAAAAACAGGAATTAAATCCTGCCAAGATAAAGGATGTTTACAATAAGGACAAAAACTTCTTCCTTTTACAAAACTCTTTTTTATTTCTATTCTATAAACAGCACAGTTTAAAAAACTACCAACAAATAATCCTAAAATAAAAACAATGATGCTTATCATTGTTTAATTATACCATAAAACTATGGACACTGAGTAGTGCTAAGAACGCTATCACAAGTCTGACTTCCGGATAATTGAACTTCTTTTGAAGTTCCTTGCCAATCAACACACCAACAATTTCCATTATTCAGGGCTGATATAGTCGCGTATCCAGTATCAGAGTTATTACAAAAAACATCAGCATTACCATTATTTTCGTTCACAGTATCTTCTATTATTTTAAAATCAGAGTTATCTGCTAAAGTACCATCACTATTACAAACCCCAACGTAAGTATCATTATTAGTATAATAAAGCTCAGCTGAATTTCTTAAATTTCTTAAATTTTGCTGAATAAGAGAATCTTTGGCTTTATCTCTCGATTCTCCCATTGAAACCAAAGCAATGCTAATAATCAATCCCATGATTACAATTACAACCATTAATTCTATTAAAGTAAACCCTTTTTTATTCATTAAATATATTATAACACAAAAGAGAAATTTATTATTTTAGACAATTGTGGAAAAGCAAAAAAACTGGCTCTGAAATTAAATCAGAGCCAAGTTTAAAACTTTTCTTTTTACCCTAACATTCATTATGGACATTCAGTAGCTGCGTCTAAGTCAGCATTTGTGATTTTTGAAACTCCACTACTATCTACACAGTAATATTGATCAGCGTCATTGGGACCTTTACTATTTAACTTAATTCCTGCAGCCCATTCACTACCATCATTGCTTACATTACAGTCAGCAGCATCATCAGGACTATCAGCAGCAATAGAGGTTGTTACGGCTGTAACCTTGTCATCAGCACAAAGACCAGCATAACTATAATTATGGCTAGAAGAAAATAGTTCAGCAGTGGCTCTTAGCCCAGATAATTCAGATTGAATAGAAGCATCTTTTGCCTTGTCTCTTGCACTTCCAAGAGAAACCAAAACAATAGAAGCTAAAATACCAATAATTGCAATTACAACTAACAATTCAATTAATGTAAAACCTTTTTTCATTTTATTTCAGAATTATATATTTTATAATTCGACCTTTTATTAATTATTCCTGTTAACTACATTATATCACAATTAAAAAAACTTAAACAAAACTTACATGTGGAAAACTATACCAAGCCTGTTGTATATAGTGGCATTAGGACAGCGCCCATTAGTCCAGCGACTACTCCACCTAAAAGAATAATAAAGATTGGCTCTAATAATCTAACAAAAGTATCTAAAGTTTGATCAATATCTTTTTGATAAAAAGTAATAACATTCGTTAGGGAATCATCAATAGATCCTGTTTTTTCTCCGGCCACAATCATCTGAAAAAAGATTGGAGAAATTAACTTGGGATACTTCTCTAAAACAGAACTAATTGGCTCTCCTTTTTTAACCCCGTCTCTAGTTTTAAAAATAATCTCTTTATAACGATTATTCCCCACCACTTCTCCGCTAATAGTTAAGGCTTGAGCAATCGGCAATCCTCCAGAAACTAAAGTAGATAAGTTTAGAGCAAATCGAGAAAGATAAACTTTCTTTAAAAAAGTAGATAATATTGGAATTTTTAAAAACAATCTGTCTAAAATATCTTTCCCGCCCTTACTTTTGGCAAAGCGCCAAATAGCCACCACCGCTATTATCATTAACAACAAAATAATCCACCAATAGCTTTTAGTGAAACCAGAAGCGGAAATAACAATTTTAGTTGGTAGCGGCAATTCTTGACCACTGCCCTTTAAAACTTCGGCTAATTGAGGAATAACATAGGCCATAATAATTCCCACAACAGCAATAAAGACAACGATGATAAAGATAGGATAAATCATCGCCCCTTTTATTTTAGACCGAAAGGCATCTTCTCTCTCTAAATAATCGGCCAGATGAACAAAGATCTCGTTTAATTTACCAGAGGCCTCTCCAGACCTAACCATATTAATATAAAAGGGAGTAAACAACCCTGGATAAAGAGCAAAAGCTTTAGAAAGCGGAGCTCCCCCTTCTACCTCTTCGGCAATCTTGCTTATCTTATCTCTAAAATTAGATTTTCTAGTTTGCTTAGCAATCGTTCTTAAGGTTTCAACTAAAGGAACTTTAGACTTTATCATAATAGCCAGCTGTCGAGAGAAAACAACGATATCCTTTTTGTTCGCCCTTTCTAAAAAATCTAACTTACGAGCATAAAAAGGAGTCGAGATCTCTTCTAGCATAGTCACATAAAGACCATAATTTCTTAATGCTTTAAAAGCAGCGTCTCTACTAGATGCCTCAACAATTCCTGATTGAGATAATCCTTCTTTAGTTCTGGCTTGATAATTAAATTTCATATTATCTTCTAACTAAACTTAATAGTTCAGCTGGATTAAGAGAATAGTTTTGAGCGGCTTCAATAGAAACCTCTTTAGCTCTAACTAAATCAGCTAAATATCTGTTTAAAGAAATCATACCGATATCGCTAGAAGTTTCAATAACCATTGGTATTTCATGAATCTTTCCTTCTCTAATTAAATTAGAAACAGCTGGTGTATTAAGCATTATCTCGCAAGCCGGAATTAGCCCTCCGTTTATTCTTGGCACTAATCTTTGAGAAATTACTCCTAATAACGATCCGGATAGTTGAGATCTAATTTGATTTTGCTGATTGCCTGGAAAGCTATCAACTACTCTATGAATGCTTTGAAAGGTAGAATTCGTATGCAAGGTAGCAAAAACCAAGTGACCAGTTTCAGTTGCTGTAATAGCGGTAGCAATAGTTTTTGGATCTCTCATTTCACCAACCATAATTACATCTGGATCTTGTCTGAAAGTCGCCTTTAAGGCCTTGGAAAAACTAAGAGTATCTTGACCTAGCTCCCTTTGATCAATTATGGCTCTTTCATCCTTAAAAACATATTCAATTGGATCTTCAATCGTTACTACATGAACGGCTCTTGTTTGATTAATCTCATCAATCATGGCTGCTAGAGTAGTAGATTTTCCTTGACTAGAAGGACCAGTAACTAAGAAAAAGCCTTGGGCTGATTTAGTAAATTCATGTAAAATTGCTGGCAAATTTAATTCTTCAATAGTCGGCACCTTATTAGGAATCAACCTCATAGCACAAGAGATATTTCCCCTTTGATAAAAAACATTTACCCTAAATCTAGCTTTATTTTTAAAGTTATACGAAAAATCTATTTCCTTTTCTTTTAAAAACCTTTCTTCTTGATCTTTATCTAATAGCTCAAAAGCCAGAGCTTTAGTGTCTTCAGCAGTAAATTTCCTTTTTCTGACTAAATGGACTAAACGACCACCGATTCTTAAAACCGGCGGATGTCCTACGGAAATATGAAAATCAGAAGCATCTTGATCAAGAACAGTTTCTAAAAGCTCGGTTAAAACGTCTAAATAATTCATATTATTATATTATTTGTTTAATTTCTTTTACTACCTCGCTTGGAGTATAGTGGGCTTTAACTAAATATTTAGTTGCTCCTAATTTCATTCCTTTTTCCACCTCTTCTTTTTCGCCTAAATTAGATAGGACAACTACTTTAACCTTATTTTTGTCCGACTTAATTTTTCTTAATATCTCCCAACCATTAAAATTAGGTAAAACAATATCTAACAACATTAAGTCTGGTGTATCTTCGTTAATTTTTCTCAAGGCAGTATCTCCGTCTTCAGCCACAACAACATCATAACCAGCTTCTTTTAATTTAGTGGTATAAATTTCCACCAAAAATGGATCATCTTCTACTAATAATATTTTAATCATAATTATTTTTCTTCGGCCACCCTTAGAATTTCTTCTAAAGAAGTAAGGCCTTTTAATACTTTTAATATTCCGTCTTGCTTCATACTTATCATACCTTGACGGTCGGCTTCTTGTCTAATCTGACCTTCTGAAGGTTTTTTTAAAATTAAGGTGCCTAGCTCTGGGGTCATCTCTAAAACTTCATAAAGCCCCATTCTTCCCAAATACCCTTGACCACACCTTTTACAACCAACCGGCTCATAAATCATAATTTCATCTGGTATTTCTACTTTATCCTTAGAGATTTCTGGTATAGCGTTTAAATTACTTTTAATCATTTTTAAAACCGAGGGTTCTGGTTTAACTTGCTTTCGGCAATGAGGACACAATTTCCTCACTAACCTCTGACCAATAATTAAGCTTAAGGTAGGAGGCAAGAGAAAGGGTTTTACCCCCATATCTATTAATCTTGGTATTGCACCTGCAGCGTTAGAGGTATGAAGCGTAGAAAGCAAAATATGACCGGTTAAGGCCGCATGAACAGATAAGGAAGCTGTCTCTTCATCTCTAATCTCACCAACCATTAAAACGTCTGGATCTTGACGCAAAGCAGAACGCAATCCATTAGCAAAAGTATATTTAATTTCTGGTTTTACTTGAGATTGGTTAACACCTTCTATAGAATACTCAACTGGATCTTCTAAGGTTAAAATATTAACTTCTTCTTTATTAAAAACGCCTAAAATAGCGTAAAGGGTCGTTGATTTACCAGATCCAGTTGGACCAACCGCTAAAATCATTCCGTAGGTTTTATCAAAAGACCTTTCAATAACTTCTAAATTTCTACCTATAATTCCCAACTCTTTAAAGTCCACCTCTCTTTTGCTTGGATCTAAAATTCTAATCACTACCTTTTCCCCTAAATTAGTTGGCAAAGTAGAAACTCTAAAGTCAACATCGCGACCAGCTATTTTAGCTGAAAACCTTCCATCTTGCGGAATTCTAGCTTCATCAATTTTTAAATTAGAAAGAATTTTAATTCTAGCGACTACCGCCGGTAAAATTCTCATTGGTAAAAAAATACTAGCATGGAGCAAGCCATCTAATCTAAATCTAACTCTTAATTTATTTTTACCCGGTTCAATATGAATATCTGAAGCATTGCCATCTACCGCATGTCTTAAAATAACGGCTACCACTTTTGAAATTGGTGCTTCTTCAACAATTCTTTCTAGTTCGCCTGGTTTAACTTTGGGTTCTTGTTTTTTTTGTTTTTTCTCTTCTTTTAGATCAGTTTCTAATTCTTCTAGCGCTCGATTAACTTCTTTTTTTAAAGTACGATATTTTTTAAGAATTTCATTAAAATTAGTAATCGTAATTAAAAACACTTTGTAGCTAAAACCATTTTGGCGAGCTAAAAACTCTAAAGCTTCTCTAGCTTTTAGGTCTTCTGGATAAACCATTCCGATTTCTAGCTTTTTTTCTTCTTTGGCCAAAGGAATCATGCTATAGTATTTAGCTGACTCCTCGGGAATAGTTTCTAAAACTTTTAAGTTAACCTCGTCTGGCGAAACTGTTTTTATTGGCATCTTTAAAGCTTCACTTTTCAGGCCAAACAAAAAATCTTCTGAAACTATTTTCTCTTTCAGAATAATTTCTTCTTCTTTCAAGTTAGATGTTTTTGCTTCGTATTCTAAATCCGTTGCCCTGGATTTATCCAATATTTTTCTTTTAACTAATTCTTTTATTAAGCTCATTAGTAAGGAGTGAAAGGATTTTCACGACCAAATTTACCTTCAAATTCAGGTATGATAATATATCCTTTATTTTGATTAAAGAAAGGATCTTCAAAAATAGTGGTCTTAATAGTTATTTCTCTAATTAATTCGGCTTGTATTGGTTTTACTTCCACATTTCCTGTTCTAAAAAAACTAAAATACAAAATTCCAGCAGTAATTAAGATAATGACTATTCCAGCGATTAATAAATATTTTTGTTTCTTTTTTTGTTTTTGAAAGTCAGTTGCCATATTATTTATATGAATGAGTTTTTAATCCTAAATTAAAAGTAAAAAGAGAGGGATTTTCTCCATCCGAAGCAAAGTCTATAGAGGTTACTTCAATAATTCTTGAACTAAGATAAATTTCTTTTAGCAAACCTTTAAAGGACTTATAGGTTCCGATTCCTGTAATAGAAAGTTTCATTTCGTTTACGCTAGTAGATTTTTCTTCTGTTTCTTTGCTTTTTGAAGTCGCGAACAACTGTGATGCTTCTATATTATCTAAAATTAATCCATTTTCCGGAACAATTCTTTCAATATAGCTTAAGAGGCGAGGAACTGAAGGTTCTGAAGGAAGAGCCGACCTAACCACTTCTACTTGATTGGCATATTGATTTAATTTTTCAAATTCGGCCTCTAGTTTTGGGAGATATTCTTCTTTAGCTTTTATCTCTTCATCTTTAATATCATAAACAGTTTTTTTCTGAGCATAAGTTTGATATTTTGGCCAAACTAAGAAATAAGCTCCAGCTAGTAATAAAATAATTATTAAAGTTAAAGCTAATGGCGCATATTTGTTAAAATTGTTCATAGGCTTGGTTTGAATAGCTCCGGCTTAAATTCAAGCTGAAGACTAAAATTAATACCTTGTTCTTCTTTGGGAACTGAAATGCTAGTTAAAGCTATGCTTTTAATTATTGGTTCTTTTTTAAAAATATTTACCTGTTGTTCTAAGACGGCAAAGTTTCTTGCTACTCCAGAAAGCGAAACTCTTGATTCGTCTAGAGAAAATTCTGAAAACTGAATATAAGGAAGAGTGTTTTTTTCTAAAGTTAAAAATAGGTCATGTGGACTTTCATGATTCTTTATCAAATTAGTAAAGGCGGATATTCTTTGGCTGATAGGTATTATTTGACCTTCTTTCTCTTGAATGTTTCTAGTTAGGCTTGCTGCCGCTTCTTCTTTGGCTTCAATTTCTCTATCCATTTTATTAATCATAAAATAAAAAAACAGATAAGAAGAAGCTAAAAATATTAATAAAACTAAACAAACAACCCCCCTTATAGTAATCCCTATAGGAATTCTTGGAGTCTTTGGTTGTGGTCTGATTTCTATAGCCATAAATTATTCAAATCCTTTTAAGGCCAAACCTACGGCAACTCCATAATTTGGGCCTTCTTGTTTTAAAACATCGGCCAAAATAGCGGGAGCCGCTATGCCCAGAAAAGGATCAGCAATTATAATTGGTTTTTTAATTTCTACTGCAAAAAATTCTTTAAGGCCCGGGGTCAAAGCGACACCCCCGGCCAAGATTACTTTTTCAATTGATTTTCCGTGTTGAACATAAAAACTGCGAAAAGCTTTTTTGGTTTCATCTAAAATAGAACCAACTAAAGGAAGAAGGATTTTTCTAGTTTTGCCATCAGGCAAAAGCCCTTCTTTTCTTTTTAGCTTCTCTGCTTCATTATAGCTTATATTTAAAGATCTTGCTATAACATCGGTTAATTCGGTTCCAGCAATATTAAAGCTGTGACTAACTTGAACCACTTTACCTTCGGCTAAACTACAATTAGTGCTAATAGTTCCAATATCTAGCAATCCAGAAACAATATTTTCATTATTCTTTATAGTTGATCGAGCCAAAGAAAAAACCTCCGGCTCTAAAAACTTTAAATCTAATCCAGCTAATTCAGCTATTTCTCGGTAACGATTAATAATCTCATTAGGAATAGCCACCACCAAAACTTTTAATTCGGTTTTAGAGGGAGTTCCTTCAGTAATTAACCAGTCTAGGGCAACCTCATCTAAGGAAAGAGGAATATATGGCCTTACTTGATATTTTACCGCCTCTTCAACTTCTTCCTTGTCCATTACCGGAAGGTCAATATTAGTAAAAAAACTAGAAAAATCCGGAATAGAAAAACAGGCTTCTTTTGTTTTAATTCCAGTTTTTTCAATAATTGTTTTTAGATTTTTAGCTATTTCTTCATTAGATAATTGAACCGTGTTCTCTTTGATCTTTCTAAAGGGCTTATCATTCAAATCAGCAAGAGTCATCTCTCCATAATTACTTAATTTAAAAACATCTCCTTTCCTGTCTAATTCAACCACTCTAATAGAAGAGGCGCCAATATCTACTCCCAAGAAACTCTTAGGTTTAATCTTAAATAATTGGCTAATTTTTTCTAGCATTAATTAATTTTACCACATAGAGACTAAGTCAACCATGTGGATAAGCTAATTGTCAAACTATCTCAAGACCCAGCCTCCATCAACAACAAGAGTTTGACCAGTAATATAGTTAGACTTGTCTGAGGCAAGAAAAATAACTGCTTCGGCAATATCTTCTGGCTTACCCATTTTCTGAGCTGGGATAGAAGCAACCATTTGATCTAAAGCTTTTTTATCCAAACCTTTTTCAACGCCAGGAGTTTCAATCGCCCCGGGAGCAATGCCATTAACATTTATTCCTCTAGGAGCCAACTCAAGCGCTAGAGCTCTAGTAAAACCATTAACCCCTCCCTTAGAAGCACAATAATGAACTAATCCCTCAAAGCCAATTAAAGAAGCAATTGAAGAAATATTAACTATTTTACTGCCCTTCTTCATTTTCTTTAAACTTTCAGAACAAGTTAAAAAGACGCTTTTTAAATTAATATCCATTAATTTATCCCAATCTCTTTCTTTCATCTTAGTAAAAGAAATAAAAGGATAAATGCCGGCATTATTTATCAAAACATCCAAAGAGCCAAATTCTTTAATTGTTTCATCAACTAAATTCTTAACATCTTTTAATTTTGAAACATCACATTTAATAGCAATAGCTTCACCGCCTTCTTCCTTTATTTCTTCAACAACTGATTTGCAGTTTTTTAGATTAATATCGGAGACAATAACTTTTGCCCCTTGATTAGCTAGTCTTAAAGCAATGCCCTTACCAATACCTTGACCGGCACCAGTAACAATAGAAACTTTATTTTTTAACATCATAAATTATATATTTTAATTATATATTTTTATTTAATTACTTTTTCATTATACCAAATGGGGATTGACAGTCAATTTTAGATTTTATACAATATCAATATATATTGATACTTACTTGCCCTATGAATTTTGACTGTTGTAAAAATAAAAAATTAAAAAATAATCTCGACCAAACGGCTGAGTTTTTAAAAGTGATTGCAGAACCAAATCGGTTAAAGATTTTATGCATTTTGCAAAAACAAGAAATGTGCGTCTGCGACATTTGGCAATATCTTAATTTGCCCCAGAATTTGGTTTCCCACCATTTGAAAGTATTAAAAGATTACAAATTAGTAGAATCAAGAAAAGAAAGCACCAAAGTAATTTACAATCTTGACTTTCAAGTAATAAGCAAATATTATTCGCTTTTGTCTCACTATATTAATAACCAAAATAAATAATAAAAACATATGACTATCAAAATTTTGGGCTCTGGTTGCCCTAATTGCCAGACATTGGAAAACAACGCTAAAAAAGCCGTGGAAGAGCTTGAACTTAAAGACATTCAAATTGAGCATGAATATGACATTGGTAAAATTACCGAATACGGTGTGATGTCTACCCCAGCCATTGTAATTGACGAACAAGTCAAAGCTTCAGGTCGGATTCCGGATGTGGAAGAAATAAAAAGCTGGCTTCAGTAAAATTATGAATAAAGAAGTTAAAATTTTTATTTTGCTCATTGGACTGTTTTTGTTGTTTTACTTTATGCCGATGGATTCGGCATTCTTTAATGGGGCGATTTTGTCTGGTTTCAAGCTATTAAACGAATATGCTCGCCAGCATGTTTTGACCTGTTTGGTTCCGGCCTTCTTTATTGCCGGAGCAATTTCGGTTTTTGTTAAAAAAGATTTTGTCTTGAAATACTTGGGCGGACAAGCCAAAAAAGTAGTTTCATATTCATTGGCTTCGGTCTCTGGAGCGATTTTGGCAGTTTGCTCTTGTACTATACTGCCGTTGTTTGCCGGTATTAGAAAAAGGGGGGCGGGCCTTGGGCCGGCCGTTACTTTTCTTTTTTCTGGTCCAGCCATTAATGTCGCAGCCATATTTTTAACCTTATCAGTCCTGGGCGTTAACATCGGTTTGGCTAGAATTATTTCGGCTGTTTTCTTGTCTATTTTGGTTGGACTTTCTATGCAGTTGATATTTAGAGAAAAAACCGAAGACGGCAATCTTTTTATTGAACAAAATAATCAGCCTTCGTACGGCAAAATAACAGTGTTGATTTTTATGCTAACGATGGTATCTGTTTTAGTGGTCAATGGACTGCAGATCAATCAATTATTCAAATATTTGTTAATGATTGGCTTGACCGTTGTTGCTGCTACAATAGCTTCAACTAAGTTTCAAAAAGAAACCAATAAAGAGTGGCTAAAAGAAACTTGGTCATTTACCAAAATGCTCTTGCCGATTTTATTTATTGGCGTGTTTGTGGCCGGTTTTATCATGCCATTTTTACCAGAAGAATTAATTCAAAGAATTGTTGGCACAAATTCAATCACCGGCAATTTAGTGGCTTCAATTTTCGGAGCGTTTATGTATTTTTCCACTTTAACAGAAATTCCCATTTTGCAAGCATTGATTGCCAAAGGCATGAATCAGGGGCCAGCTTTGGCTTTGCTTCTGGCCGGACCCTCTTTAAGTTTGCCGAATATGCTAGTGGTAAGAAAGGTCTTGGGCAACAAAAAAACAGCTGTTTATATCTTGCTGGTCGTGTTTTATTCAACCATCGCCGGGTTAATATTCGGTAGCTTAATCTAAAACAAAAAATTATGACAAAAAAATTATTACTATTTTCTCTATTAATTATCGGGGTTATCATTTTAGCGGGTTACGCATCAAAAGTTGCAAATCAAGATACAAATAATAATCAAGTAACAACAAACACTTCAGCCAATACTTCAGATCAGGTATCTAAAACAAAGACCGCAGCCGATAAAATTGAAGTTGTTCATTTTCATGCTACTCAGCAATGTTGGTCGTGTATTACGGTCGGTGAATACGCCTTGAAAACAATCAAAGAAAAATTTCCTGAAGAATACAAAAACGGCACAATTGTTTTTAAGGACATTAATGGAGAATTGCCAGAAAACAGAGACATAGTTATAAAATATCAAGCCAGAGGGTCGTCGCTTTTTGTTAATGCCATTACCAACGAAAAGGACGATATTGAAGAGGATGTAACGGTTTGGCGGTTAGTTGGCAATGAAAGCCAGTTTATCGATTATTTTGAAAATAAGTTGAAAAAACTTTTGGGAAAATGATATGATGGATTTTATTAATATTTTAATAGATAATTACAACATTCCCTTTTTAACAGCTTTTTTGCTAGGGATTTTAACTTCCATCAGCCCTTGTCCGCTTGCTACTAATATTACCGCTATTGCCTATATTTCTAAAGAAATAAAAACGGTCAAAAATACTTTGCTTAATGGTTTGTTTTATACTCTTGGGCGAGGAGTTAGCTATACTCTTTTAGCAACTTTAATTTATTTTGGTTTTTCTTCCTTTCAAATATCTAGAATTTTTCAAGGTTGGGGCGATAAGGTTTTGGGGCCGGTTTTGATTATTATCGGTCTTATTATGTTTGGAGTAATTAAAATTAAAATTGGTGCGCAGAACCAAAAAATTGAAAAGTTAAAGGAATGGCTGGCCAATAAAGGGTATGTTGGCTCACTGCTTTTGGGAGTTTTATTTGCTCTGGCTTTCTGCCCTTACAGCGGGGTTTTATTTTTTGGCGTACTTATTCCCTTGGTTTTAAAATCAGCAGAGAGCTTAATTTTGCCGCCAATTTTCGCTTTTGGCACGGGTCTGCCAGTCATTATATTTTCATTTTTGATCGCTTTTTCAATGCAAAAAGTTAGCAAGGCGTTTCAGATAGTCCAAAAAGTTGAAAAAGTAATGAGATATCTGGTCGCTTCAGTGTTTTTAATCACCGGCATTTATTATTTACAATATCTTATCAAATATTTGATTAATTTATTGTAAAATAAACAACGCATTAATAATTAAACTTAACAATTTCTTAACATTAAAATCATAATAAGAAAACATAGAACTGATAAACTGTATAATAGGGTGTGGATAACTTTTATGCAGTTATCAGCAGGTCGGCGCATCCGGCAATTAAAAAATTAAACCCAATTACAACAATTATGAACAAAAAAATATCTTTAGGGCTGGGGGTATTAGCCCTCACCCTAATGCTGACATTCGGTGTCTCTGCTGTTATGGCAGCAGATGATTCATCTAGCGTTGATTCTTTTGTTGGTAAGTGCGGACAGACAATCCAAAAAGGATATGGAATGATGTCTGATGTGATTGCCGATCTTTTGGAAATGAGCCGAGAAGAAATTCAAACCGAAAGAGAAAGCGGTAAAAGTATTTCCGAAATTGCTCAAGAAAAAAATGTTAACAAAGAAATGTTAGTTAACAGTATACTAGAAGCGAAACAGCAGAGGTTTCAGGAAGCAGTAGCAAACGGCTATCTGACTCAAGAACAAGCGAATAAAAAGATAGATTGGATGAAAGAAAAAATTGAGAGAAAAGTTGAAAATAATGGCCGAGGACTTGGCCACAGAGGATGCAGTGGCGGATGCCATCAGTAGCGAGGCGCAATCAAGGGAGGCAAAATAAATTTCGCCTCCTTTGAGATATCTAAAAATAAAAAACTTTATGAAAAAAATAATTGCTTTTATTTTAGGGCATAAAATTGTTTCCATTATTATCATAGCTGTTATAATTGGTGGTGGCTATTTTGGCTATCAAAAAATTAATACGAAGGAAAGCGCCAATACTTATACCACGGCCACCGTTGGAAAAGGGATGTTAAATTCCTCAATTTTCGGCACCGGTCAAATATCAGTCTCTAATCAGGTAGAGGTAAAACCAAAAGTATCCGGCGATCTAGTTTATGTCGGGGCGAAGAACAGCCAAGAAGTGAAAGTCGGCGCCCTGCTTTTTCAAATAGATAGCCGCAAAGCTCAAACAGCGGTCAATGATGCCGAAACCGCTCTTGAAACCGCAAAACTTGAACTGGACAAATTACTTGAACCTGTCGGCGAACTCGATTTACTTAAAGTTGAAAATAATTTAGCCAAAGCCAAAGAAACCAAACAAAAAGCCGAAGATAACTTGGAAAAAGCTTACGAAGACGCTTACAATACAATTGCTAATGCTT
>CAYMZK010000007.1:0-27770 GCA_964394985.1 uncultured Candidatus Saccharibacteria bacterium
GAGTAACTTCATTAAAAAACGAATTAGGAAAAAATATTGCAAATAAGGAAATAGAGAAGGCGCTTATTTGTGGGTTTGAAAAAATGTTTAATATAAAAACTGAAGTTGGAGAACTAACTTTTGAGGAATTAAAGCATGCTGAAAAATTATATAAAGAAAAGTATACAAATAATAAATGGACTAATTGGCGATAATATGGAAAAAATAATTTATAAAGCGCCTAATGGCAAATTACTGCGCGTTCAACTTAATGCGGAAGATGGTGTTATAAAAAACATAAAAATTGCCGGCGATTTTTTTATTCACCCAGAAAAAGCAATTTTAGATATCGAAAGATTTTTAGTTGGAAAAAAAATTAATGATATAGAAAGCATATTGGAGGAATTTTTATTAAACAACAATATAACTATAATAGGATTCAAACCGACAGATCTTTCTAATGCCCTATCAAGCAATAAAAAATAAAATAGACACCACTTTTTTAAAATGACATTACCGCACTATCAAGTAGATTCGCTGGCCCCATCTTATTGGAGGAATATTGATGTTAATTATTGGTTTACTGTTAATATTCAAGCCTGGATGGCTGATGTTTGGCTAAATATTTAATTAGTAAAAAAGGCTCCTGACCCCTTTTATTCTTTTATCCTTTTATACAAGGAAAATGTATGAAGGTTCAACCTTCATACATAAAGATTAGGTTGCTCGGCCAAGCCGAGCAAAGCCTGTTTTCGTCCTTAATGGACTCCGGCGAGGCAATGGCGGAGGAGGTGGGATTCGAACCCACGTAACCTCGAAAGGTTTTGGATTAGCAATCCAAGGCAATTGACCGCTATGCGACTCCTCCTTGTATTATTCAATTTTGGCGGAGGAGGTGGGATTCGAACCCACATGTCCATTAGGACGCCACTTTTCAAGAGTGGTGCGATGCCGTTACGCGACTCCTCCAATTAACTTGATTTTAACCGTTTTTTTAGTTAAAGTCAATTTGTGTAGTCCCCATAGCTCAATGGATAGAGCGCAACTTTGCGGAAGTTGAAATGAGGGTTCGAATCCTTCTGGGGACACAATATTAAGCTAACAAAAATCCCGCTGTTAAGCGGGACTTTTGCTTCAATTGTTTAACTAGATAATACTTCAATGTAGATTGTTTTGGCTCCAAATTCTTTCGCTTGAAAGTATTCTGGAAACCATATATCTACATGGTATTTTCCTTTTCTTGAGTGCATTCTGTCTTCAACAATAAAGACTTTATCACCGTATAATTCAGGAATTCTGACTTCCGTTCCAAAAGGAAGTAAATTGTTTGCGATAATACCATCTCTTACAGTAGAACCAGACGCCGTTATAAACGGAGTACTGTCTGTTTGTTCAACAGTACTAGAATATCCAGTAGCTACTACTTTAATTTTTTGAACAACCTTTTGAGGATTTTCCGGGCTAGAAATAGCTAATAAGCTGTTTTCTTGTATAGCCGGTAGCTCAGAAACATTTAGCTTATAATTATTTGCTAAAACCTTATGAATTGACAAAATCCCAAATCCTAATAATCCCGCCAATAAAGCAGAGAGAATTAATAGGGTTATTAATTTTTTGATCCTGAGATAAGGATCATCTAAATCTATAATTATTCCTTTCATAATAAAATCCCGTAACTTACGGGATGCGTCCATGTTAGCATATTTCAACAATTTTGTCAATACTTATTTGTGCTCCACCAGGTGGAGCACAATGGCGGAGCACAACAATTTTGTTTTAGTAATAAAAATAAAAAAACAAGGGGTCTCCACAATGTAAAATGTGGAAAGCCCCTTTTGGTGTCTACTTACTGCGAGATGAACCCCGACGCGGAGCCGCAGTAGGCGTACGGGCTGGACACGACCCTCACGCCGAACCCAGCACTGACGCCGAAGCACCAGTACGGGGCGCGGTCAAAAGAGCCATCATCGCCAACGGAAAACTCGTCGCCCGGGCAATCAATGTCCAACTCTTCCCAGCGGGTGAGGCGTTCCGGATGAACCAGAACGATCGAACCCACGGCGACACTGGTGAGGCCGTACTCGTTGGCCACAAAGACCTCGCGTGCGTAGCGAACGGAACGTCCACGGTGCCGCATACCGAGCTGGGCAGCGATAATTAGGATGTCGCCTTTCTGCGTCTCGACGATGAGATCCAGCGCATGCGCCGTGCGAGCGTGAACTCGCAACTGCGTTGGCCTGATCTTTCCCTCACGGTAGTTGTGGAAACTCCGCTGGGCGGCGATCTTCTGGTGGATCATCTGCAGAACGCGGACGTACTTCTCGGCGGGATCTTTGATCTCGGAGAAGTGCTTGATACAAACTGCATCCACCGACGGAACGGCAAACCATCCCTCGGCGCCGTCGGGCAAGGCGGGCAGATTCTTGGCGTGCTCGAGCGCGTGGCTCGAATCAAGACCGAAGATCTCGGCGATGGCCTTGATCTGGTCGTTGATCGGCTTCGGCCCCTTGTATTCCTTCGGGTAGCCGTAGATCGCCCGAACCTCCTCGTCCTTGTACTTGTTCGTGCTGCGGTTCTGGGCGATGAACTCGGTGACGAGGTCGGCGAGACCGAGCGTCTCGTTGACACGCTGGGCTTCCTCCTCGGTGAGTCCCGCCTTGTTGTAGGCGGCCTCGACCACTGCCACGAACTTTAGTCCCTTCGAATCTCTGGTAGTCACTTTTGACGGAGCCAATGGTTTTGACATCGGAGCCATCCTTTCTGTCCCAAACGGGACGAACAACAATGTTCTTGTTGAGATTACCTCTCAACGGGTTAGGCTAAACACAATGTTTAGCATAAGCTTGTTATATTAAATATAGAAGTATATGTCAAGCCCCCAAGCGTACCGGACTCAATACCTTGGAGCATTTATACTACCAAATCCGAACCTATTTTGAGCGAAATTGATTGCCGCGCTTCGCGCGGCACAAAACCGACGCCGCCGCAATTTTTCGTACCAGCTTCGCTGACGTGACACTTTTATTTCAATTTCTTAATATTTAATTTCCAAATACCATTTTCAGCATTTGAAAACCACACGTTGTCTCCATCAACATACATACTTCCTATCTCACCATCAAGCATACCATCTTCAGAAGTAAAGAATTTCCAAACATTATTTTTAATGTCGTAGATATTTAAACCATATTGTTCGTAAATATACGTATGTGCCACTGTAATAACTGAAACATCTCCTCGTTTTCTCTGGTCAAAATCTACTTTTCCGAAACTTGACATCAAAAGATAATCATTGGTCCCAATTAAATTTCGCACCCAGTCAAATTTTAAACCCGAGTTCACTTGCGTTAAATGTTCCCATCTCTTAGTAGCCAAGTCATAAATATACAAACCATCTCCGGGGTTATCGCTTGCGTCGGTCCAAACTTTCTCTCCCGCAATTACTAGATGATCAAGTCCCCAATTAGGAAACCTAATCCCCGGTGGATTACCTATAATTTCAGATTTCTTAGTTAGCAAATCGAATTTTCCGAGACCTAGGTTTGAAACAAACCAAACATCATTACCTCTTTTTGCCGTATCTTTGATAAATAAGTATTTGCCTGATTCTATTTTTGGTTCGTAAGAAACAACTTCACCTATAGTCGGATTAAATTCTTGAATTTTGTTATCGGAATTTATCCATAAATTGGTATTGATATCTAAATCCATCAATTCTCCGAGTGACAAACTATCCGGTATTTCAATTTGTGAAACTGTCTTTGAAATCGTGTTATATTGCCATAATCTTGGAGGTTCGCTTGGACCACCCATGCCAAACGCTTCTAATATCTCAACAAAATAGATATCATCTCCTTTCCAAATTGCACTGCCCCAAAGAGAATCGCTGGCTTCTAATGATTTTATAAAAGTCCATTGTTGGTTTTCGGGTTTTACTAAACCAAGACCTAAATTTGAATCAACCAACAATACGCCATTTTTGATTGCCAATATATTGTAAATTTCTGCCGGGTAATTTGATTTTGTTTCCTTGTAGCTCCACGACTTATTACCTAAATCATATTGAGCAAATCCTTGTCTGCACCCAAACCACAAAATATTTCCATCAAAATTGAATTCTTTTTGATATCCTTCGTCCATTCCTGAAAAATTGAAGCTGTGAGTAATCTTCGGGCAATACTGATTTAATTGATCGGTGGTTATAATTTGGCGATTATCGCCTTCTGTTATTTCAATGTTGCTGTCTTTGTTAAAATTCCAGTATTGATTGCCTCGTTTTTTTGCTCCGATATGGAATTTAATTAAATTCTCTTCATTTTTATCAAAAACTTCCCATTGTCCCGAAATAATGTTTTGACGATATATTTTCTTATCGGCTAAAGCATAAAGATAATCGTTATCAAGATATAAATACGGCCAATGCCATAATTGTCTTTCTGAAAAAACTTGATTATTAAATTGTAAATCCTGCCAAGTTAGAGATTTTTTATCAAGCTGTAAAACGCCGCCTTCTGAATAAGCACTTGGAGTAACATAAATCCAGACAAAATCATCATTAAACACAAAATCTTGTACTCCTTTAAACTGGACCCCCGCACCTTCTTTCCGGTTGGTCCATTTCCCTGTTTTGAAATCATATCTTCCAAACCCATCAAATGTTGCAAGCCAAAGAATATTGTCATCAAGTTTCATTATTAAATTTCCGCCATTCACTAAACCATTAGCTGTAGTAAAATATCGCCAAGAACTATTTTTTGTATCAAGAATACTGATACCTCTTGATTGAGAAGTAATCCATAGCTCGTCTTTAAATTTAAGCACTTGTCTCGTTTCGTTCCCTAAAAGGCCATCGCTTTCAGTAAAAATCTTTTGTTGACCGGTATTCTTGTTATATCGAATTAATCCTGCCCCATTAGCTACCCATATAAAATTCTGATCAATAGCAATATTTCCTTTATTACTGGAATTGGAGAATTTTTCAAATAGTTCAATTTCCTGTTTAATTTCCTGTGATATTTCTTCCCCTTCAGGACTGATTCGCACCCGGTTCTTTATATAGATGTATCCTGCAAATATTAAAGAAATAAAGATGAGTAAAGATAAAATACCTCCAATTATTATCTTTAATCGTTTGCCTTGAGCATTCTTTTTGTTAGAAAAATAATTTTTATCTGACTCTATTTGGTTGTTTAAATTTTGGTTGTCCATAATTTTGTAGTTATTTTATCAATTCATCAACACTTACCTCAAGAGTTTTTGCAACTTTTTTAAGTGTATCCAGTGTTGGATTCTGGTTTTTGCCAGCTTCAATTTTGATAATTGTATTATTGGCGACATCGGCCAATCTCGCCAATTTTTCTTGGGATAATCTCTTAACTTTTCTCATTTTTCGTAAATTTTTGGTTATGTTTGACATACTAATATCGTGGTAGTAGAATTAAAGTATTGGATTATATTTTCCTTCAGCTACTTTAATGCTACACCAAAAATTAAAAATAGTATAGAAAATACTGAAAAATTGCGGCGGCGGAAAAGCGAGGGCGGGGCGGGAATTCCTTTCCCCTGAAACCCCTTTCTTTCCCGCCCCGCCCGAGCGTCGGTTTTGTGCCGCGCGAAGCGCGGCAATCAATTTCGCTCAAAATAGGTTCAGATTTGGTAGTATTAATACTGGAGCGGGTGAGCGGAATCGAACCGCCATCTCTACCTTGGCAAGGTAATATAATAACCGTTATACGACACCCGCATTTATGTGCCGCGGGTCGGTAACGCTCCGACCACCCCTTCTTTTTCAGAGAAGTGCTCTACTTCTGAGCTACCGCGGCATATTTTTTCAAAGTTCAACTATATAGCCTGTGGGCGGTGAAGGACTCGAACCCTCGGCCTCCTCGGTGTAAACGAGGCGCTCTAGCCGGCTGAGCTAACCGCCCAAAAATAAATTGTTAAAGTCAGTGGGCGAGGCGGGACTTGAACCCGCACGGGAATAATCCCCTACGCCCCTCAAGCGCAGATGTCTACCAATTCCATCACTCGCCCATTTGGACTTTCTTATCAATTTTTAAAATATTCTCTATTTTCTCACGTTTTCTTTTCAAGCAAGGCAACTTTTTCTTATAATACATTTTTGGTATAAGCATTCTTGATTCTTTCTTAGCATATTTTAATTGCCAAATACTTCTAGTTTTACCAATACTTCCTTTTATTCCTAATAATTTTTCTAGTTCGTCTCTTAACCACTCGATATGCTCTTTTCTATGTGCCATAAAAACCGTATAAAACATGAAGCTATTTTTCCACCTTTTATCCCAAAAACTATAAAAACATCCGTCGCCATCAATGTGCCCTCTTAAAAAATCAAAGAAATATTTTCTTGGAACGTCCAAATTACTTATTGTCTTCGTTTTGTTCGGACTCAATCCTATGTTTTCTAACCACCTATAAAGATTCGCTTTGCTGGGCTGAATATGGTAATATATCCCGTCTTTGTTAAAAGATCCTCCTCTTATTCCAATTTTGTTTTTTAAACCTAAACAATTCTTAAAAGTTTTGATTTGTTCTATGTCTTTGGAGACCAGAATGATATGCCTTCCATCCTTAGATAAACTCCCGTCTGTCGTAACCAAACCAACTGCATAAGCAATATTGTGGGACCATCTAATCTGTTGATTTTTTTGAAGCATCCCCTTCAACTTTTAATTCTTCTTTCTTTTCCGGTTTCTTTTCTTCCCAAGCAGCAACTTCACCCAATTCTTTTCTTTTTAGCCTTGCTTTTCTTCCCTTAGCTGTTCTTAAGTAATAGAGCTTAGCTCTTCTTACTTTGCTTTTCTTAATAAGCTCTATTTTCCCTACTGTTGGAGTATGAATTGGAATTATTTTTTCTACTCCTATGCCAGCAACAATTTTTCTTATTGTTATTGTAGCATTAATTCCTTTTCCATGCTTTCTGGCTAAAACCACTCCTTCAAAAGGCTGAAGACGTTCTTTCCCTTTTTCTTTAATTTTTTGGTAAACCCTAACAGTATCACCAGGTCTAATATCTGGCAATCCTTGCTTTAATTGTTCTTTTTTAATTGTTTCCGTTTTCATAATTCACTTGTGGATAAATTGTTAATAACCTGTTGAAGTTCTTCTGGCAATAGAGCGCAAAACTCTTTTACTTCTCCATTTAACATTTTAATCTTAATACAATTAGCGTGAAGAAAATGTTGCTTCATTTCCATAGGAGATGGCTGATTCTTAAAACCGTAAACCTTATCTCCAACAATTGGATGATTAATATATGCTAAATGAACTCTTATTTGATGCTTCCTGCCAGTTTTCGGGAAAACTTCAAGAAGGGTATAGTCTCCGCTACCTGCGGAAAACCTTTTTATCACTTTATACTTTGTTAAAGCTTCTCTGGCACCGGCAATATTAGGATCAATAGGAGAATAAACTTTTTGTTTTTTTCTATCGTTTATTCCTCTTCCAATCAAAGATTTTATTTCTCCTTCGTTTTGCTTTATCTCTCCAACTACCAAAGCCAGATACTTCTTATCTACCTTTCTATTTTTAAACTGTTTTTGAAAAAAAATCAAGTCTTTTTCGTTTTTTGCGATCAAAAGTATTCCAGAAGTATCCCTATCTAGCCGATGAATTTTAAACAAATCCGGATAAATATCAGTAATTACAATCCCTGCCGGCTTGTTAATCACTAATAAATCATTGTCTTCATATATCTTTTCCATGGTGGGCACTAGAGGATTCGAACCTCTGACCTCCACTATGTCGAAGTGATGCGCTACCACTGCGCCAAGTGCCCCCGAGCCCTGCCTGCCGGCAGGCAGGTAACCGCCCATTTTGTGCGCCTGGATGGAATTGAACCATCGACCTCGTCTTTATAAGAGACGCGCTCTAACCCCTGAGCTACAGGCGCCCGTTACTTAATCTCTTTCATTTTCATTTTAATCTCTTTCTTTTTCGGCTTTTTAGTTTTTTTAGATTTTTTAAGATCACCATTTATTAATTGCTCAAATTCATGTCTTTCTATTGTTTCTTTAACCATTAATCTTTGAGCAATTTTACCTAAAAGCTTCTTTTTTTTCTTTAAAATCTTTGTTGCCTCTTTTTGAGCATTTATTATAATCTTTTCTACCTCTTTGTCAATCTTAGAAGCCACTTCCTCAGAATAATTTCTTTGTTCAGATATCTCCTTTCCAAGAAAAACTAACTCTTCTTTTTCTCCATAAGCAATTGGCCCCAAAGCAGACATTCCAAATTCTTTAACTAGCCTTCTAGCTAAAGAAGAAGCTTTTTTAAGATCATTAGAAGCGCCAGTAGTTATTTCTTTAAAAGTGAGCTTTTCAGCGGTATATCCTCCTAGCAAGGTGGCAATTTCAGCCAAAAAGTCAGCTTTAGTTTTCATTCTTTTATCTCCTTCTGGCACTTTTAGAGTATATCCCGCAGCCATTCCTCTAGAGATAATAGAAATCTTTCTAACCGGATCGGTTCCAGGTAAAGAAGCAGAAACCAAGGCATGACCAGCTTCATGATAAGCGGCGATTTCTTTTTCTTTATCTGAAATAACATGACTTCTTCTTTCTGGGCCTAATAATACTTTTTCTATTGATTCTAATAGCTCTTCTTGAAAAACCTGCGTTTTATTCTTCCTAGCGGCTAAAATAGCTGATTCATTAACAACATTGGCCACATCAGCCCCAGAAAATCCAGGAGTTCTTTCGGCTATTTCTCTTAAGTTAACATCGCTAGCTAAAGATATTTCTCGAGTATGGATTTTTAAAATATTTTCTCTACCATTAATGTCTGGCAAATCTAAAACTACCTTTCTATCAAACCTTCCTGGCCTTAATAAAGCTGGATCTAATATATCAGGGCGATTGGTAGCCGCTAATATGATCACATTACTTTCTCTGTCAAAACCATCCATTTCAACTAATATTTGATTTAAAGTTTGCTCTCTTTCATCATGGCCTCCACCAATTCCTGCCCCTCTTTGACGGCCAATAGCGTCCATCTCATCAATAAAGATAATAGAAGGAGCGGCTTTTTTAGCGGTGCCAAACAAGTCTCTTACTCTAGCGCTACCAACACCAACAAACATTTCAATAAACTCTGAACCGGAAATAGAGAAGAAAGGAACTCCGGCCTCTCCGGCTACAGCACGCGCCAAAAGCGTATTGTGAGATATCAACCCATTAGAGATAAATGAGTGCGTCTTAGGAACTGTAAAATCGTAAACCCTAGCTTTGTTTTTTTCAAGCTTTTTAACTGGTAAAAATCGTAAATTCAAATCATACAGCGATTGTAAATAATTAACTTCTTCATTTTTTAAATTGTTTTTCTTAAATAGTCCTAAAAATTCCTCCAATGTTCTTCTAGAAACCCTGTTGCGCTCTCTAATTTTATCTACTTGATCTGCAAAATGTGAATTACTCTTTTTCATATCGCTTAATTTTTTCCATTGCCTTATCACTTTGTCAGAGATATACGGAAAAACATCGACATTAGTATTTATGTCTTTTTTGTCAGACAAATAATTTTTTAGAGCCTCTCTTTTGCGAGACAGCTGAAAACCAATCTTTTTATCAAACTCTCTTAAAGCTGAACCAGAAATTATAGTTTCATAAACCTCTCTCTTATGATCTTTGTCTTTTTTACTTTTAATGCGACGACTAGCAACAATTCCCAAATTCAACAACATCATTAAAACTTGATCAGACATTTTTTTGCTAACAGTAGCATATCCCACATTGTATCTTTCAAAATAACCATCAGCGTCAAACAATCCTTGTAAAAAGGCTACTACGGTTTCTCTCGGAGCTTGCAAAATGGTATCGGGAACAGTTTTATCATAGGACAATAGATAAGACATGCCCGCTTTATAGAAATCTTTTTTTACCTCCCACGAAGTTACTAATTGAGTAATGCCATCGGTAGCCACCCCCACCTTAACTCTTCCGTTATAGCTATTTTCTATATAAGAGCGGAAACTTTGATTTATTTCTTCGTCAACAGTCGTTAAACCAATACGACTACTATGACTTAAATTACCGTCACCCGTTAATAACCCCATCATATATGCTTTTTGAGAGTCAACCTCCTTTAAAGATCCAAAAGATTCCATGCCATATTTTAAGGCTACTAAATCGTTTTCTTTTAATTCTGAGATTTTCTTAAATTTAATTCTTCCATCTTCGTCTAAAATAATTACTGGATGTTCTGGCGTGCCCTCTAGTTCAAAACCTTGCTTTAGCGAAACTTTAATAGTTGATTGTTCTCCTAAGTCATACCAATGAGAAGCACTATCTTTGATATTCTTGTTATTTTCAATATCTATTGTGGGCAACTTTGCTCCATAAACTCGATTAGTTTCTGAATCAACGCAAAAATATTTAGGAATATCTTTAATTTCAATTAATCCTTTATTCGTAAAGATTAAAGAATCTCCAACAATGCACTTTCCTGTTCCGCTTGGGCCCATTAATAAAACCCCTCTTGGAATTCTAGCTCCAATCTTTATATACTTGCCGGAATTCTTTAAAAAATCTACAATTTCTTCTAATTCTTGCTTGGATTCCTTTAGGCCAGCAACATCTTTAAAAGTAATCTTTTCTTTAGAGTGCCCTTCAGCACCAAATAAACGAGCTTTAGCTTTAGTAAAAGTCATTGCTTGATTGGTTCCGGCTTTAGCTTGACGAAATATCATAAAAAAGAAAAAGACAAACAAAAGAATCGGCAAACCAAACATTAAAATAGGACCCAACCAAATCCAAACTCCTCCTTCTGGCTTTGTTTCTATTTCAATAGCTTTAATTTTATCAGCACTAACGCCTAAATTAACTAAAAGCTCTGTTAAAGAACTTTCTGACTCTTTTCTGGTCACTGCTGTTGATCCGTTTTGATATTGAATAGCTACTTCAGAACCTTCAATGGTTACCTTTTGGACCTTCTCTTGATTTACATCTTCCACCAATTGAGTCAAAGATATTTCATTTTGACTCTCAAAAGGATTGAAAAGCAAAGTAAAAACAGCCGAGATTAATAAAAAGATTAATAAAACATAAAAAAAGTTTTTAACTAAAAATTTCATATAAATTTAAATAATTAATGTATCCTCATTTTAACACATTTATTTTAAGTTATCAATTAAAAAGCCCCGAGCACATTTTGCACTCGAGGCTCTGCTACAGTTAACCGGATTGTTTTTTGAAAAAAATCTAACTGTGCGCATCAGACGACGACTGTTTCTTTCTCGCTCTCGGACTCTTCAAGCCCCTCTTCACTAGAGGAGAATTCAGAATCTTGAGCGAGAAATTTTTCAATAGATTCGATTCGGCCAGGATGGTTGTTGAGGATGTCCCAGATTTCTTTTGCACGATCCGGATCTCCAAGAAGCTCTCCGAATCGCTTTCCGACCTGACGGTTGAATTCCGTCCGGTCAATAGTAATCGATCCTTCAGCCACTAGCTCGTCTTTGATTTGCTGTCGAGCTTCTTCGAAATAATTGCTCTTGTCCTTTTCAGCAAGAGCGACCTCTTCGCCTAGACGCTCAATCGTCTTTTTGCCTTTCATTCTGGCATACTCTAAACGAGTAACCAGAATGACATCACCGTCACGCTCGGCTTTTTGAAGCCGAACAGTAAATTTTTTGTTACATTCCCAACACATAGGATGTCGGGGATCACGACAGTATTCACCGCAGACAGGACAAACTTCCTTTTCTCTCTTGGCCATTCTTGGCCTCCTTTCTATTTTTGTAAAGATCCGGTTAACTTTAATGCCTGTATTATAAACCTATATTTTATTTTTGTAAAGCTATAGTCAATTAACGCACATTTCGGACAAAAAGAAAAAAGTAGTAAAATAGTTTAAAGGTTAAATTAAAAACTATTAAATACTACTCTTTTCTATGATAAATTATACCATAAGGTCTGATTACGAGAAACAAAAGAAATTAAAAGAAGTTGAGCAAGAGTGTGCTCGACTAAAAAAACCTAAACATTGGGTTTTAATGCAACTAGGTATTCCTAAAAGTACTTACTATGATTGGCTGAAGGTAGGAGGAACCACTAAAAGCAAAGCCCCTCATTATGTGTGGAACAACAGTTGTGCTCCACCAGGTGGAGCACAATGGAGCACAAATATATGAAGGTTCAACCTTCATACTAAAAATAGTCCTATGGACCAGTCAATCGGACAAAATCAGATGTGTAATATCTATCTGAACCTAGCCCCCTCGTTAGGTTGCTCGGCTTGGCCGAGCAACCTAGTTATCATATGTATCTGAACCTAGACACCACGAAAAATGAAAATTTACAGTTTTCATCGCAAGATTATATATGAAGGTTCAACCTTCATATATTTTAATGTAAAATAAAAGCCGGGTTTTGCGCCCGATTCTTTTAAAAGTTTTATTTAGATTCTACTAGCTTTAAACTCATCCTGTGCTCTATTGGTTCAATAGAAATAACCTGAAAGTCATAAGTCTCTCCTATTTTCAAAGATTCTTCCATTTTTTCTTTTGAGCTAAACTCGGAAACATGACATAATCCTTGAATTTCCGGAGTAAATTTCACAAAAGCTCCAAAAGGATTAAATTTAACTACTTCCCCTTTAACCGTATCTCCCTTCTTGTATTTTTTATCAATATCTTTCCAAGGATCTTGCTTTAAAGCTTTAATTGATAAAGAAACTTTTCCATTAGAAATATCAATGATTTTAGCTTCTACTTTATCTCCAACTTTTACAATATCTGAAGGGTCCTCAATTAATTGCCAATCTAGTTCAGAAATATGAATTAAACCTTCTAGCTCATCAAATTTAATAAAAGCTCCGAAATCAACTACGCCCGTAATCTCTCCTTTAACAACATCACCAACTTGATACTTCTCAAGCATTTCTTTAATCTTTTTGCTTTCTTTGGCCTTTTCTGAAAGAATTAACTTTTCTTCTTTTTTATCATAATCAAAAACCTTTAAATCCATTTCTTTGCCAACAAACTTTTGAAGTTCTTTTAAAATCTTTTGAGTATCGCCACCTTCTACTTTAGGATAATTAACCGGAGATAATTGAGAAACCGGTAAAAAAGCAGGAATTCCAGAAACTTCTGCCAATAATCCTCCTTTGTTAGCTCCACTAATCTTTACTTTGATGGTTTCGTCATTTTCTTTAGCTTTAGAAATCTCTTCCCAAGCTAAATCCTGTCCAGCCTTAGTTAAAGAGAGTTCTAGATAGCCATTCTCATTTTCTGGGCCAACAACTTTAACAAAAATCTTATCTCCAATATTTAAGCTTTTCAATCTAGTCTTGGCATCTAAAAACTCTTTACCAAAAACCACCCCGGCTCCAAAATTATTTAAATCTAAATAAAGAGAAGCTCTTCCTTTTCCAGAGACAGTTCCTTCAACAATATCACCCATTTTAGGAGGCTTAATAAGGCTTTCTGTTGGATTTTCAATTGTATTTGTTTTTACTTCTTCCATATTCGTATGTATAACATATTATCATAATCAAGGCAAGAGGCTTAGTTCTTGTTTTTGTTTTTTGGCTATGATAAAATAAATTATATGATAATAAACTGGAAAGGACAATCTTGCTTTCAAATATCTACTAATCCTATTAAAGGAAAACAAGTATCTATTGTTATTGATCCATTTGATAAAGATACCGGTCTTAGGGTCTCCAAATTACAAGCTGACGCTTTGTTAATCACTCACAATCACGGCGACCACAACAACGCCAAAACTGTTTCCGGGGACTATTTTTTAATTAACAACCCCGGAGAATATGATGTTAAAGATATTTTTGTCAGAGGAATTAATTCTTTTCATGATAATTCCGAAGGGAAAGAAAGAGGAGCCAATACTATCTATACCATAGAATCAGAAGATATTAGAATCTGTCATTTAGGAGACCTAGGGCAAAAAGAATTAACCTCAGAACAATTAGAAAGAATTGGAGATATAGATATTTTATTAATACCAGTTGGTGGAACTTATACCATTAATGCTGACGAAGCTGTAAAAATAATAGCTCAAATAGAACCGAAAATTATCATTCCGATGCATTACCACATTCCAAAACTAAAGTATAAGCTAGATAAAATTGATAGTTTTTTGAAAGCTTTGGGGGTTAAAAAGATTGAAAAATTACCAAAACTAACTTTAAAGAAAAAAGAGATATCATCTGAGGAAGTTAAAATAATCCAACTAGAACCATAATGAAATTCGTTGACGAGTTAAGACAAAAACCAGAGAAAGAAAGAAAAATAATATTATGGACCATTTTAATTATTTTAGCTTTAATTTTAGGAAGTCTTTGGATATATATATCGTATAAAAGCATAAAGGACTTTAAACCACCAGAAATTAATTTTCCACAATAAAATGCCCGAAGAAGAAAAACTCAAAGGAATAAATTCTAGAGAAATAGTTGAAGAAATGAAAGATTCGTATATTGATTATGCGATGTCTGTTATTGTTTCTCGTGCTTTGCCCGATGTTCGTGATGGCCTAAAACCAGTTCATCGTAGAATTCTTTACACTATGCATGAGTTAGGTTTAACCTCTTCAGCCAGATTCAGAAAGTCTGCTACTGTCGTTGGTGATTGTTTGGGTAAATTTCACCCTCATGGAGATCAAGCCGTCTATGATTCTTTGGTTAGAATGGCTCAAGACTTCTCTTTAAGGTATCCCCTTGTCCAAGGCCAGGGTAATTTCGGTTCAATTGATGGAGATCCGGCGGCTGCTATGAGATATACTGAATCTAAGATGGCTAAGATTGGAGAAGAGATGTTAAGAGACATTAACAAAGAAACGGTAAACTTCCGACCCAACTATGACGGCACCAGAAAAGAACCAGTTGTTCTTCCCTCTCCATTACCTCAGCTACTACTAAACGGAACCTTAGGAATTGCTGTTGGAATGGCAACTAATATTCCTCCTCATAACTTAACTGAATTATGTGACGCTTTGATTCATTTAGCAGACAAGCCAAAGAGCGCTACTGAAGAATTGGTTGAATTTATTAAAGGTCCGGATTTTCCTACCGCCGGAATGATTTACGGTAAAAGAGATATTATCACCGCATACGAGCAAGGAAGGGGACCAATCGTTATTAGAGGAAAAGCAGAAATTAAAGAAACTGAGAAGCTATCTCAAATCGTTATTACCGAAATTCCTTATCAGGTTCTAAAATCTAGTTTAGTTGAACAATTAGCCAAACTTGTTCAAGATAAAAAGATTGATGGGATTAAAGATATTCGTGACGAATCAGATAAAGACGGCTTAAGAATCGCTCTAGACCTTCAAAAAAACGCCTATCCTAATAAAATCTTAAATCGATTATACAAATTTACCGACCTACAAAAAACCTTCCATTTAAATATGATTGCTTTGGTTGACGGGATTCAACCAAAAACCCTATCACTACTTGAGGTCTTAAATTACTTCATTGAACACCGAAAAGAAGTTGTCATTAGAAGAACTAAGTACGAATTAAAAAAAGCCAAAGAAAGGGCCCATATTTTAGAAGGCCTTCATAAATGTCTTTCTCAAATTGATGCGGTAATTAAAACTATTAAAACCTCTAAAAGCCGAGAAGATGCCTTGATTAACTTAATGAAGAAGTTTAAGCTAACTGACATTCAAGCTAACGCTATTTTAGAAACTAAACTAGCCAGCTTAGCTAAGCTAGAAAGACAAAAGATTGAAGACGAATTAAAGGCATTGCAAGAAAAAATTAAAGAACTAGGAAGCATCTTAAAGAGCCCAGCTAAAATTAAAACGGTTGTTAAAAAAGAATTAAAGGAGATAAGGGAAAGGTTTGGCGATGAAAGAAAAACTAAAGTATTTACTCAAAGAGTAGGACAAATTGCCGAAGAAGATTTAATTCCTCAAGAAGAAACAATTATCACTTTAACTCAAGGCGGATACATTAAAAGAATCAATCCTTCCACTTACAAGCTCCAAAAGAGGGGCGGAAAGGGAATAATGGGGATGAAAACCATGCAAAATGATATTGTAGAACATTTTCTTTCTGCTCAAACCCACGATTCTTTGTTCTTCTTTACTGATACTGGAAAGGTTTTCCAGACTATTGCTTATGAAATTCCAGAAGGAAGCAGAGTAGCTCGAGGAAGAGGTCTTTTGAACTTCTTAGAATTGTCTTCAGATGAAAAAGTTCTTTCTCTATTAAGAACCGGAAAAGAAGATGCTGAAAAGAATATTAAAGACCTGGTTATGGTAACTAAGGGAGGAGTAATTAAAAGAACTAAATTAGATCAATTTAAAAATGTTAGAAAATCTGGATTAATTGCCATTAAACTTAAAAAGGGAGATTTGTTAAAGAAAGTAGTTAAAACTAACGGAGAAAATGATATTATGATTGTCACCAAAAAAGGGCAGTCAATTCGCTTTAAAGAAAAGGATATAAGAGAGATGGGTCGCCCAGCTTCTGGAGTCAGAGGCATCAACCTTAAAAAAGAGGATGAAGTTATTGGAATGGATGTCATTGAAAAAGATGAAAAAGAAAAACAATATTTATTAGTGGTAACTAGAAATGGTTATGGTAAAAGGACTGATGTCAAAGAGTATCGAAAACAAGGACGAGGAGGATCCGGAATTAAAACCGCTAATGTTACCAGTAAAACCGGGGATATTATTTATTCTAAAATAGTCACCGAAGAACAAGCTGAAGATCTTATTGTAATCTCTGAAAAAGGACAAGTTATTAGAACTAAAATATCTTCTGTTCCCAAAATAAGTCGATCTACTCAAGGAGTAAGAATAATGAGGCTAGCATCAGACGACAAAGTTGCTTCTGCTGCAAGCATTTAAAATATGAACAAGTTTTTAAATCCAGATGAAATTATTGATGAGCTTGACATTAGCCCATCAGCCATTATCGCCGACTTTGGTTGTGGCTCCGGAGGATTTACTGTTCCTCTAGCCAAAACAGCTAGCGAGGGTTTGGTCTATGGCTTAGATATTATGGAAGCTCCCTTGTCTGCTCTTAAGGGAAGATTGATGTTAGAAAACATTACCAATGTTAAATTGATCAAGTGTGATCTAGAAGCTCATAGGGGAGCATCTCTTCCAGCCGAAGCAGTGGATATGGTAGTTATCCCCAATGTTTTATTTCAGAGCGATAACAAAAATGGTATAATACTAGAAGCATTAAGAATTTTAAAAAGAGGTGGAAAATTAGTAATTATTGATTGGCTAACTAAGGCCAGTCAAGGGCCAGAAGAAGGAAGAATTGCTAAAGAAGAGGTTATAAAGTTAGCTAAAGAGCAAGGAGCTACTCTTTTAAAAGAATTTAATGCTGGAAAATATCATTATGGAATCATATTAATAAAATGAGAATAATTAAACCAATTATATCTTTTTTAGCCCTATCTGTTCTTTTGTTGCCAATTATAGTTATTGACGCGGCTGTTGTTCCTGAAGTTGAAATTAAAAATCCTCTTAAGTTTGATACTTTTCATGAATTGTTAGACAAGATAATTGATTTTATCTTTGTTGTTTCTATCCCAATAACTGTTATTGTAATCATTGTAGCTGGATATATGTTTATTGCCGCTGCCGGAGAAGCAGAAAAGATTGCTAAAGCCAGACAAGCCATTCAATGGGCTTTAATTGGCTTTATGGTTATTTTGTTAGCTAAAGGATTAATTGCTTTATTTGGACAGATTTTAGGAGTTAAGACGCCGTATAATTAATAAATTAAAAAGGTCGATAAAAAAGATTAATTCAGAAATAATAAAATGAAAAAAGCTTTAATAAGCGGATTAATATTAGTATCATTAATAGCGGTACCAGCAGTTGCTAACGCTGGATGGCTTGAAGATATATTTGGAGGTATTTTTGGAGGAGGAACTGGTAGTGGCGGAACTGGAACTCAAGTGGGCAATGCTCCAGCACAAGCACCAACAAATGACGTAATTTCTGTTTTGAATAACATTATTAACTGGTTATTTGCCATTTTGTTAATCATTGCTGCTCTTGCTATTATTATCGCCGCTTACAAATTTGTTACCGCTCAAGGAGATCCAGAAAAAGTTGCTTCTGCTAGACAATTTGTACTATATGCCTTGATTGGTGTTTTGGTTGCTATTCTTGCTAGAGGATTAGTTGCTTTAGTTGGAAGAATCGGAGGAGCTTAGAAAAATCTTATATCTAAAAAAATCAACCTCTTCAAGCGGGGTTGATTTTTTATCCAAAAACAATTATAATTTAAAATATGCCGAGGTGGCGGAACTGGAATACGCGTGTGGTTTAGGCCCACATGGGGCGACCCTTGAGAGTTCGAATCTCTCCCTCGGCACACTTCGTCGCTTCGCTCCTCAGTGCAAACTATTTTATATCCACTTTTGTTTTGCCTTTATTCTCTATTATTGGCATTTTAATAGTTAAAATGCCTTTATCCATTTTAGCTTCAGCTCGAGAACTATCTACTTCAACTGGCAAAATAATTTCTCTTTTAAACTTCCCCCAATAACATTCTTGAAAGAAGTATTCATCTTTCTCTTCTTTAAATTCAGTTCCCCTTTCACCTTTAATAATAACCAGGTCGTTTTCAATGGTAATATCTAATTCTTCTGGGTCTAGACCAGCAATGGCTGATCTAACAAAAAGATCCTTGCCTTTTTGAAAAACATCTACCGTTAATTCTCCCTCTGAAGCCTCAAAAAAATCATCAACTATTTCCTCTGACTTTTTATCTGTACTATCAGCTTCTTTTTTCTTTTTAGGAGCTTTTGGTTTTTTATCTTTTTTAGCAGTTTTCTTTTTGGTAGTTTTCTTTTTAGAGCTAGCGCCCTCTTCAATAACCTTGTCAGAATCATCAACCGAAGCAGAAGTCAATTCTATACTCGGCTCTTCTTCAGGAATATCCATTCCTTTTTTTAATTTATCAAAAAAATCTTCACTCATATTTTTATGAATTTAGTTTACAAATACTTTTAATTTTTTTTAATTCTTTAAACTTTTTGGAAATAAAGATAGCTGTTGAAGAAAGCAAAATAATTAAAAGAGAGAAAGAAGCGGTAAAAACTAATTTCTCTTCTCTAATAAGGCCTCTTTCAATCATAGTTATTAAAATGTTGAAAACTCCATGCAAAACAACGGCAATCATAATTCCTTTCAAGAGCAATGTTTTTCTTCCTCTTTCTTGATAAAAAGAAAGTGCTAAATAATAACCGATTACTCCAGAAGCCAAGACGTGTAAAAAGGTGGCTCCTAGAAACCGAAAAGAGCTAATAAAAGCAGCATCTCTAACCAAAGAAAAAGGGCCCAAGGTAAATAATATTAAAACATTCTCTAGAGCCGCAAAACCAAGAGCTGAAATAATAATATAGATCATAGCATCTACTGGCTCATCAAACTCCTTATCCTTAACAACACTACTCCTTACCACCAAATATTTTGAAAATTCTTCTACTAGCGCTACGATTACAAAGTTAAGGACTAGAAAAAAAGCAATTGAATTGGCTTTAAAAAAGTCACCCCAAAAACCATCTAATAACCAAAAAAGCCAAAGCTCAACGTTCATTGCCAAAAAAGCAGCAATCATTCCAAAAAAGAAAATCTTTAAAACTGATTTTTTTGATTCCGGATGAGCGTCTTTTCTTAAATAAAAAAGTAGCCAAATAATACTAGGCAAAAGCCCAAAAATAATAAATACTAAATATATCATTGTGGCCAATTTTCAATCATTAAAGATTGCTTTTTATTTTTAATTGGTAAATTTTGATAAATTTCTTCCGTTAAAAATGGAATAAAAGGATGCATTAATTTTAAGGAAGTTGCTAAAATATACATTAAAAAGTTTTGAGCTTCTTCGTCTTCTCTTTTTTTAGAAGCCTCAATGCAAATATCACAAAAATCATGCCAGAAAAATTCATATAAGGTGTGGGCTGCTTGGCCAAATCTAAAGTTATCCAAGTCATCATCAATAGACTTAATAGCTTCTTTTAGTTTTTCTAACATTTCTTTATCTTCTTTGGTTTTAGCAATTGGTTCTTTTAATTCTATCTCTGAATCAATCTTTGAAGTTACAAATCTAGTAGCATTCCAAATCTTGTTGCAAAACTTCTTGCCCATAACAATATTATCATCGGCAAACTTTAAATCTTGATTTCCCATTACTTGATAAATAATTCCAAACCTCGTAGCGTCAGCTCCGTATTGGTCAATTAATTTTAAAGGATCAATTCCTGTTCCTAAGGACTTTGACATCCTTTGCCCATCCTTAGTTAGAATTGTAGCATGAATATAGACATCCTTAAAAGGGATTTCTTCCATAAATTCCATCCCAGAGAAAATCATTCTAACAACCCAAAGATTAATAATGTCTCTTGCGGTAGATAAAACATCGGTCGAATAAAAGGTTTTTAAGTCTTTTGTTTCTTCTGGCCAACCCAAAGTAGCAAAAGGCCAAAGAGCCGAACTAAACCAAGTATCTAAAACATCTTCCTCGCCCTCAATTGGAATTTTATGTCCCCACCAAAGCTGACGAGAAATACACCAGTCTTTAATATTATCTAACCAATCTAAATAGGTTTTTTTAAAGTTTTCCGGATGAATTTTAATCCTTCCTTCTTCAACAGGCTTTCTGGCTTTTTTAGCTAATTCCTCCATTTTAACAAACCATTGCAAGGAAGGAATAAGCTCAACGGTTGTTGAGCAACGATAACATTTTGGCACCTGATGCAAATGATCTTCTTCTTTTTCTAAAAATCCTCCCTCTTTAAGATCAAGTAAAACTTTTTCTCTAGCTTCTTTTACCTTTAATCCTTGGTATTTTTCCGGAACCTGATCAGTCATTCTTCCTTTTTCATCAATAACTTTAATGCTTTCTAAATTATTGTTTTCAGCAATCCTACTATCAGTGAAATCATGAGCTGGGGTAACTTTTACCGCACCGGTTCCAAATTCAAAATCAACTAATCTATCAGCTACTACTGGAATTTCTTTATTTACCAAAGGAAGAACTACTTTTTTCCCAACTAAATCCTTATACCTTTCATCTTTAGGGTTAACCGCTACCGCGGTGTCTCCTAACATAGTTTCTGGTCTGGTGGTAGCAACCGTCAGTGGTCCATATTTAATATAGTAGAGTTTTCCTTCCTCTTCTTCGTATTCTAGTTCTAGATCAGATAAACTAGTAAAACAACGAGGACACCAATTAACCACTCTTTCTCCTTGATAAATCCACCCCCTGTTATAGTAATAATGAAAAGCTTCATTGACTGCCCTTACATAACTTTCATCCATAGTAAATCTGGTTCTAGACCAATCACAAGAACAACCAATTTTTTTGAATTGATTTAATATTTCATTTCCTTTTTCTTCTTTCCATTTCCAAACTTCTTCTAAAAACTTTTCTCTGCCCAAATCAAAACGAGTTTTTCCTTCTTTTTTAAGTTTCTTTTCCACTACATTTTGAGTAGCTATCCCAGCATGATCTGTCCCAGGAAGCCACAAGGTCTTATATCCCTGCATCCTTTTTCTCCTTATCAAAACATCTTGAACGGTAGCATTTAGGGCATGACCCATGTGAAGAGTTCCGGTAATATTTGGCGGCGGGATAATAATAGTATATGGATCTTTATTCTCTTTTGGCAAATTATCCGGGTTAAAAAATCCGCCTTCTTCCCAAAAGCGATAAATTCTATCCTCTACTTTCTTTGGATCATATGACTTATCCATACATCTAGCTTAACATAAAATACCTTTAATTTCTAATTAAAGCCTTAAATTAGGTTTTGCCCTGAGAACACCATAACGCTTACTTTTTTTATCTTTATTATAATATCCAGCAATAGCAATCATTACCGCATTATCTGTAGAAAGACCTTTTGGCGGAAAAAGAACGTTGTCAAACTTCTTTTTAAACTGCCTTCTTAGCTCTTTATTAGCCGAAACTCCTCCTCCAACAATTATCGTCTTAACATCATGATTTCTTTCTGCTTTAGCTGTTTTTTTAATTAAAACATCAATAACAGCTTGCTGAACTTCACCACAAATAGAGCCAATATATTCTTTACTTTTTCTAATTTTTGGCTTTTGTTTTTTAAAATCATATAAAACAGCGGTTTTTAGTCCTGAAAAACTAAAATCATAATCATTAGTATTGATCATTGGTCTTGGTAAATCAATATCACTTTTTGCTTTAGCTAATTTAGCAATTATTGGTCCACCGGGATAGCTAAGGCCTAAAATCTTAGCCACTTTATCCAAACATTCTCCAGCTGCATCATCTCTAGTTTCTCCCAATATCCTATACTCTCCTATTTTCTTAGCTAAAATCAATTGAGTATGACCGCCAGAAACAACCAAGGCCAAAGCGGGGAACTTAACCTTTTTAAAAAACAAATTAGCTAAAATGTGGGCTTCAATATGATTGACCGGAATAACAGGCAAGTTCATCTCTTTGGCTAGCTTTTTGGCAAAATTAATCCCGGTCCATAGACATGGATCTAGTCCCGGTCCAACAGTAACCGCTATTGCTTCTAATTTAGGGTTTTTGGCTTTTTTTAAAGCTTTTTTTAAAACTAGAGGTAGATTGTTTTCATGTTCTCTTTTAGCTAAAGTAGGATAAACACCACCATATTCTTTATGGACTTCTATCTGAGAAGATATTACATTAGACAATAGTTGAAATTTCCCTCTTTTTATTTCAACAATAGCGATAGCCGTATCATCACAACTTGTTTCTATAGCTAAAATAATCATTGTATGTTTTGACTATTAATTAGTCCTAGTAACATTTTGGATAGCTCTTCAAAATTATGATAAAAATAATTAAATTCTTCTCTTGTTGCTTGACCTTCTTCAAAGATTAATTCAAACAAAGACACGCACTCATAAACTGAACCACGAGATATAGTATAAAAATTCTTCTTGTCAGCTTTCGAAAACTTACCGCTACCCTCCGCAATATTAATAACGGTACTTATTGATGCTCTTTTTAATTGATCACGGATATAATAATCAATTTCTTTGCGATTCTTTAAAAAACTTAGAACAGCCTTATTAAGAATTTTAGCATTTTGATAAACCTTTAGTTTTTCAAAATCAAACATTAGTGTGAGTGTGAGTGTGAGTACTTAGGGATAAATTTTTGTTTTCAAGGCATGATATAATTCTTTCTTGTCCTAAATACTAATTACTAACTACTAACTACTCAAATTTTTGTGTTAACAAAAATTTATGCGGTCCCACGGGGAATCGAACCCCGATTACAAGATTGAAAATCTTGCGTCCTAACCGTTAGACGATGGGACCAATAAGAGTATTTAATATTATATACCAAACAAAAGAAAAAATCAATTGGTTCAAAATATGTGAAGGTTCAGCCCTCCATTCTTTCCATTCTTAAAAACTTCCAGTTAACACATATGTTTTAAATAAACGTAAATTGAATTTGAAGATATTGGAAGGTGAAAATTGGAAAACAAAGAAAAGCATGAAAACTTTTGGTTTTCATTTTGCGGGGTTGACAAAAAATATGACTATGATATAATTTAAGTGTACATTAAAAATTCGTTTGGGATAAACTTAATCTGAAAGGAGGTTTTATCATGAAGAAACTGATTATTGTCTTTGTAGTAATTGCCGTTTGGTCTTCTCCCGCCCCTGCATGGGTGGACGGACAAGCCCTCGGATTCGGGCCAAGAGCCTTTAACTCCGGCGGCTTCGGTAGCTACAACTCTTATTATGGCAACGGAAATGTTGCCATAGGAGTAGGAGCAATTCAGACGATCGGGCATATATATGCCTTTGATCGTCAGATGAAGGTGGTGGAGCGCGAACAAGCGCACCGCCATCAATTACAAAACAGGCTGGTAGATCATGCCATCAATCGATCTACAGCCTGCTCGACTTACTCTCCTACAGGGGCGGCGTTAAACCGCTCTAACAAGGAGATCCGGCGCCGCTTCCAGCTTCAGAGACTGGAAAAAGAAAAAAAGAGATTAGAAGAGCTAGAGAAGCGCCTCGAAAAAATCGAGGCTAAATAACCCCAAGCGAATAAGGGCGACTCTCGTTGAGTCGCCCCTTTTATTTTCTTCTTTTTTATTGTATTATAAGTAAATTATGCAAGACTATTATTTAAGAATTGGGAAAGCTTCGGATTTAAAAGATCCCAAAGAAAAGTTTATCTACAGACTGCTAGAAATGTTTCCAGGAGTTATTTCTTGGTTGATTTTATTTTTTATCATCTTTCTTTCTTGGAAAGAGCCTTTTTGGATTTCTCTATTTATTATTGTTTTTGTAATCTTTTGGTTTTTTAGAACAGTTTATTTTTCTTTCCATTTATGGTCTGGATACAAAAAAATGAGCCGACATGAAAAAACAGATTGGATGAAAAAGTTAAAAGAGATTCCAGAATGGAAAGAATTTTATCATTTAGTAGTTATTCCAATGTATAATGAACCCTTAGAAATAATTAGGGACTGTTTTAAGAGCTTGGATAACTCAGATTATCCAAATGATAAAATGATTGTTGTTTTAGCTTGCGAAGAAAGAGCCAGAAAAGAAGTGGAATCATCAGCTCAAAAAATCAAGGAAGAATTTAAAAATAAATTCTTTAAATTTATGATTACTTGGCACCCCAATGATACCCCTGGAGAATTAGCCGGAAAAGGATCCAATGAAACCTGGGCAACCAAAAAAGCTAAAGAAGAAATAATTGATCCTTTAAATATTTCTTATGATAAAATAATCTTTTCTCCTTTTGATGTTGATACCGTTGTCTATCCTAAATACTTCAGCTGTTTAACTTACAAATACTTAACCGCTAAAAAACCGACTAGAACTAGCTTCCAACCAATCCCCCTATACACCAATAATATCTGGCAAGCTCCCGCTTTCTCTAGAATCTTTGCCTTTTCTTCTACTTTTTGGCACACCATGAACCAAGAAAGACCAGAAAAGCTAATAACCTTTTCTTCTCATTCAATGAGTTTTAGAGCCTTAGTGGATGTTAATTTCAAACAAACAAATGTTGTTTCAGATGATTCTAGAATCTTTTGGCAGTGTTTTTTACAATATGATGGGGATTATCGAGTAGAGCCATTATACTATCCGGTTTCTATGGATGCTAATGTTGCTCAAAGCTTTTTTAGAACTCTTTACAATATCTTTAAGCAACAAAGAAGATGGGCCTACGGAGTAGGAGATATTGCCTACTTCCTTTTTGGCTTTATGAAAAATAAAAATATTCCTTTTAAAAAAAAGCTGTCTTTTACGATTGAATCTATTGAAGGTCATATTTCCTGGGCTACCGCCAGTATCATGATCTTTTTATTAGGTTGGCTGCCACTAGTTTTGGGAGGCCCAGAATTCTCTCACACTATGCTTTCATACAATTTACCTAATATTATCAGCAGAATAATGACCTTTACCATGGTTGGTTTAATCAGCTCTATTTATTTAAGCTTTTTATTGCTTCCGCCAAGACCGCCAAAGTATGGTGTTTGGAAATATCCTCTTTTTATTATCGGCTGGTTTCTTTTTCCTTTTATGATGATCTTTTTTGGCTCGCTACCAGCCTTAGACGCTCAAACTAGATGGTTGCTTGGAAGATATATGGGTTTTTGGGTTACCGAAAAAGTTAGAAAATAGTTATTCTAAATGAACCTTTTGTCTAAATTTAGCTAAACGCTCTTTTATTAAGGAGTGTTTTTTAAAATTAGGATCTTGCTCTAAAATCTTTTTAGCTGATTCTCTTGCTTTTTGGACTAAAGAAATATCTTTTAAAGCTCCCATCATTAAATCCGGAATTCCCCACTGCTTAATTCCAATAAAATCTCCTGGCCCCCTGATAGCTAAATCTTTTTCTGCTAAAGAAAAACCGTCTTGGGAAGTAATTAAAGCTTTTAGCCTTTGTCTTGTTTTAGAAGTATAAGAATCAGTAAATAAAAGACAATATGATTGATGTTTTCCCCTGCCAACCCTTCCTCTAAATTGATGCAATTGAGCTAATCCAAACCTTTCAGCTCCTTCAATAATCATCACTGTTGCATTGGGAACATCAATTCCGACCTCAACAACAGAAGTTGAAACTAAAATGTCTATTTTCTTATTCTTAAAATCAAGCATCACTGATTCTTTTTCTTTTGGATTCATTTTTCCATGAAGAATAGCCAATCTTAAATCAGAAAAGATTTCTTCAGACAATCTTTCGTGTTCATTTTTAACCGCTTTTACCTTAGACCAACTAAGCTTTGCTTCTGACATATTCTCTTCTTCCTTTTTTTCTATCCGAGGACAGATTATAAAGGCCTGCCTGCCCTTTTTAATTTCCGATCTAATAAAATCATAAGTTTCTTTTCTTTTATCGGGAGAAATAATTTTAGTAATGATTTTCTTTCTTCCTTTAGGTAGTTCGTCAACTAAAGAAAGATCTAGATCTCCGTAAATGGTTAAAGCTAAAGTTCTAGGAATTGGCGTAGCTGTCATTGAAAGCAAATGAGGAATCATTTCTTGCTTGCAAAGTTTAGCTCTTTGCTTTACTCCAAAGCGATGCTGCTCATCTAAAATAACTAATCCTAATTTCCCAAAATTAACTTTGTCTTGAATCAGAGCGTGAGTCCCAATTAAAATATCCATCTCGCCATTTAAGGTTTTTTCCAAAAGCTTTTTTCTAGAAATCTCAACAACTTGATTCTTTAGCTTTTTAGATCTAAATTGATCTTGTTTGCCAGTAAGCAAACCGATATTGACTCTAAAGTCTTGCAAGAGATTGGAAACCTCTCTGAAGTGTTGTTTGGCTAATATTTCGGTTGGAGCCATAAAAGCAACTTGATAGCCATTTTTAATCGTATTAAGAGCGCTAATAACCGCTACCATAGTCTTTCCAGAGCCAACATCTCCTTCCAACAATCTATTCATTGGTTTTGGTTTTTCTAAGTCTTTTAAGATTTGCCAAGAAGACTTTTTTTGAGCATCAGTTAATTTAAAGGGTAAAGATTTAACAAAATCTTGAATATATTCCAATTTAATCGGTAAAGGAGAAGCTTTCTCTTGATTTAAAAGATTTCTTTCTCTTAACAAATATAACTGGATATAGAATAGTTCTTCAAGAGAAAACCTTTCTTGAGCTTTTTGAGAATATTCTAATTTGCTAGGATAATGAATTTCCCAAAGAGCTTTTTTGATTGGCATCAATTTATGCTTTTGCAAAACCTCTTTAGGCAGAGTTTCTTTTAATTGATCTCCTAATTGAGATAATAGAGGTTTTAAAATATACCTTATCCATCTAGAAGATAAGCCAACTGTTTCCGGATAAACCGGTATTAATCTTCCCGTATGAGTTAAGTCTCCTAAATTACCTTTTTCATAAATAGGATTAGCTAAATATTCTCCCTTTCTTGAAACGGTTACTTTGCCCGACAAAAAAACATTGTCTCCCGATTTTAAAGACTTAGCAATATATGGCTGATTAAACCAAATCACTTTTATAGCTCCCGTCTTATCTTTAATCACCGCTTCGGTAATAGTCATCTTTCTTTTCCAGCTCTTGGAACTTTCTATAGTTAAAATCTGACCATAAATAGTAGCTATTTCATTTATTTTTAATTTAGAAATAGGAACTAAATTAGAAAAATCCTCGTATTTACGAGGAAAATAAAAGAAAAGGTCATTAATTGTATCAATTCCTATTCTTTTTAATCTCTTTTTGTATACTGGACCAATATTTGAGACCTTTTCAATGTTAGTATCTAAATACATAATTGTGCGTTTATTCAACCAAGTTCGAACTTATTTTACCAGGAATTTTTGAAAAAT
>CAYMZK010000008.1:0-17054 GCA_964394985.1 uncultured Candidatus Saccharibacteria bacterium
CGGTGGCGGCTTGGCAGGCCTTAACAGATGAGGAAAAAGAAGAATGGGATGATGACGCGGAGGAAGCCGGCTATATTGGCACCGGCTATCATTATTATCTACATAAATATGAGCATGAGGAAGAACCACCGGCACCGGAAGATTGGCTTGGAACATGGGCTTACCGCCGGAAAATTACAATATCAAATGCAAATATTGATTCAGATTTAACCCATTTTCCTTTATTAGTTAAATTAGGCACTTCGGTTGGAACCGGCAATACAGATGTAAGTGATATATTCGACGAAGTTGGGGCTAATTCCAAAAAAATTGCAATAACTAAATCCGATGGAACAACTCAGCTTTATGTAGAAATAGAGAAATGGGATGAAACAAATGAAGAAGCTATTTTATGGGCATCAAAATCAGATTGGAATATATCAAATACAGAAGAGACGGAAATCTATATATATTATGATAATACTCAATCAGATAATACTGATTATGTTGATGTTGTAGGAAGTCGAACAGAAGTTTGGGATAGCGATTTTTTAGGTGTTTGGCATTTATCAGAAGAAGGTGACGGAACAGCTGACGAATTTAAAGACGCAACAGGAAATGGACATCATGGTCAGGGTGGAGAGGGAGATGGAAATAAAGTTCCATCAAGGGTAGATGGGAAAATAGGATATGGTCAAGATTTTTCTTCTGACTATATATACATTGGAACACATAGCGATTTTAATTTAGGAGCAGCAGCTTCCTTTCAGATGTGGATAAAGCCGGATTCTATAACAGGTACCTCCCCAGTTCATCCAAATGCTGATGTCATGCTGGGAAAACATGGGTTAAACGGCAATGATATTTATGAGTTAATAGTGGGAGATGATTCAGAAGTAGGGTTCTATATTGATAATAGTTCTCAAAATGATTTAGTGACATCTAGTGCAAATCTTGCAACAGATGGAACTTATTATTTAATTTCTGGAACATTTGATAGTGGAGTAGAGGGAAACAATATGCATATTTATGTTAATGAGACATTAGAGGCAAGCACGGATGCAGGAACAGACCCAATAGCTACAACAGACCAACCTGTTGAATTTGGGGCATATACTGGGAATAACAAATACTTTGACGGTATAATTGATGAAGTTAGAGTTTCCGAAGTGGCAAGAAGCACAGCTTGGGTAAAAGCAGATTATCATGTTCAAACTGATAATATAAATAGTTTTGGAAGTCAGGAAAGTTTATAACAATGACAAAAATAAGTGGCTTCATGTCTCAAGATGTAGAAGCAACCAGAAAAGAAACTCCGGATAGTGAAGAAACAACCTTCCAAGTTCCACCTTCATGGATCCCTTTAATGAAAAAAATCATGCGCTGGTATGATAACCAACAGTATCCAATCTGGGCTCCGTTCTTTAAACAAAAAACAAGAAGTGCTAAAACCCGCAATCGTCAAAATACTTTATTAAAAACAATAGCAGACCTTTGGAGTGCACTTGGAGAATCAACACAAGATGATTGGAATACTGCGGCCGAGTTTGTAAACTTAAATGGTTATCAACTTTTTGTAAAAGATACCAGTTATAGAATTAAAAACGGATTATCATTTCCGGCAAGTCCAAATACAAAACACCAGACACATGGTCTGGTAATGAAGAATCCCGGCGGATCAGAAGATGTATATATCCAAAGGGATGATAAAGATTTAATCGGCCCAGTAACATTAAGTTTTAATTATAAAAAAGTAGAAAACTCTTTGACCGGTGGAGATCCGTTTAATATAACCGTCCAGCTTTGGTATTTTGAGGACGGCGAGAATAAGACCGAGAACTATACATACAACATTGGGTCCGGCAATATAGACTGGACGGAATTTAGTGAGGAGTACGGAACGGCGGGAAGAAAATATTTCCACCACCGGGTAGAAATTCATTTAGAAAATTATGACGCGGAAGTTTATCTGGCAAACTTTTTAATCAGCGGACAGCCGATTTCTTGGACTGTTGAATATGATTGTACTACTCTACCCGAGAACGCTGACCCCGCTTGGTCTAAAGAGGGTAGTTTTGAAGAAATAGATTCAAAATACAGTAAGTTATTTATTGAAGCGAGCGAGGGCTATACAAACACAGGCGGTTACAGCCGCACCCCCACTTTTAATAATTCTCTGGGAAGTTCGGCCAAGTGGAGATTGAAAATTGTATCTGGAGCAGATAAAGACGCCGGCAATGACAAGTGGACAACAAAAGTAACCCATTCGGATGGAGAGCATAAAGTAGAATTCCTGTTTTACACAAACGGTATTATATTAAAATTAGGATCAGAATATTATAAATATCACTACTCTACTGACAAGTATCGGAGATACAAAAGCTATATTCTGGGTGATAGATTATATTTTTATATAAACCAAAACTTAGCTTTTAGAAAACTTTTAACAACAGCCGGCGGGCAGGAAGTGAAGTTTGAACACCAAGGACTTGAAGAATATGAAACTGAAAGCCGTTGGGGCTATGTCAAATACTATGACGGCAAAGACGAAATGCCGGATGAGTATATAGCAAAAGAAAGTTGGTTTATAAAAACCGGCGAGATATATGAGCCGGCAAATTTATATCGGAAAAGAGGATGGACTTTTTATCCGGAATATGAACTCCCCTACTTTGAAGTTGATTTTTTAGAAAATTAACAATAGAATGAAAGTAATATAAAATGGGCGACCCAATAACATGGTACGCATTAAGCCGTACAGTAAGTGATCCAGAATCAATTTTAGAAGCTGTAGATGACAAACTGCAGTCTCACAATCAAGACCCCTCGGCTCATGGCCAGTCAGGCGAAGGCATAAATGCCCACCGGACAGAAGATATTTTAGATCATCCAGATGGATGTATTGGTCTTAAAAAAATAGTAGCAGATAAAATTGTAAAGTTTACTGATTTTATAACCTTTGACGGCTTTGGTACCGGCGGCAAATATGTTTCGTCGGGGTTTATGGGTAGTACAATTCGAGCTGAGGGCGGTGGTAATCATGGATGGTGTTTAGCTGAAAGCGGTTCTTTAGAAGCGTATATAGATTATACAAAAAACCCCTTTTTTCAAACAACAGTAGAGCTTGGTTATGATACTGACCAAACTTTTTATATGGTCTTAGGTGCGGCCGCGCATGAAGTTGCAGACGATTCATTCGGCTTTAAGGTGGTAAATAGTACCTTATATGCTTATTGGACTAAAGGCGGAGTACAACATACGTCTGAAATTACAGGCGTTACAGTAACAAATTTGAATGTTTATCGAGCTTACTGTAATTCAGACGAAAACAAAATTTATTTTTATGTAAACGGAACTTTAAAATATACGGCAACAAATGATTATCCTACTGACTCAAATTCATTCGTTATTTATTATGATATTTATACAGATGGAGTATCGGATCGGCACGTGGAGCTTTATGATTTATTGTGGATGAGGGATCGCTAATAACACTCCCCTACTCCGCCATCGGTCTAGGGGTTGCAGGTATAAAAAGGATTAAAAATAAGGCCAGAGTAGGGTAGGGGACTGCGGGGATTATGCGGAGAAAGTAAAAATGACAAAAACAAAAAAAGTCAATAAAAAAGAAGAAAAACCGGACTGGGTAAAAAGAAATGAAGAAGCTAAAAAATTGGAGCAAATGGACCCGAAAGAAAGAAACAAGAGCAGAAGGCAGAAAATGGTTGATCAAGCGTTTGAGTATCCTTTCTGCCGGCGGTGTCAAAAGAAGCTGGACCCAAAGTGGGTGGAAGCGTTAAAAGAAGAAGGTGCTTTACCTTTATGTAAAGAATGCTATCCTAAGATGATGGACAAGTTCGAAGATAATATTAAAAAATTCCATGAAATGTTTGCACAATAAAAATGTCTGATCCAAAAATAACACCGGCAATAGCAGAGCAATTTCCTAAGCATGTTATACCTCTTGTCAAGTCTGCCGGCCAGACTATAGACATATTGATGTATGAATGGAAGTGGTACGGCCATGAATCAGCCGGGGGCGTACAGAAATTGAATCATGCAATAATCGGAGCGGCAAGGCGAAATATTAAGATCCGCGCTCTACTTAATATTGAATCAATGGGCCACGCAATAACAAAAATAAATACCCGGACCGGTAATTTCCTTATGCGTTATGGCTGCGAAGTAAAGTTCTATCATGTCGGCCATTTGGTCCACGCTAAAATGATGATTATAGATAAAAAGATTTTGATTCTTGGGTCCCACAACTGGACAAAATCTGCCTTTTCAAGAAATAAGGAAGCGTCGATAATTGTCGAAGGTGTAAATTCTATAAAACCGTATCGTCAATATTTTGATGATTTATGGGATCAAAATTTTTAGATAATTCTTACTGTTTTTAACTATAATGGTAATATGGTTGTAAATGGTAAAACTAAGGGGACCGTTGTTTTCACTATCTGCTCACGGCTGGCTAGGGAAAGGTGTATATAAAAGACTTGGGTTAGTAACGGAACCATATCCAATAGGGCTGTTGCCTGATCATCTGCAGAACCATATATATTATTCACCGAAAGGGTGGTGCTATCAGCGTTGTAGAACTTGGCACGGAATACAACCACGGGCGATTAGACCGCCGATATCGGAAAACAAGAAAACGGAAGCACAGTTGGTATGCCAGAATAAATTTGCAGATGCGATAAGCACTTGGCAGTCAATGAATAATGTAACTAAAAGTTATTACAGGGGGCTGAAATATCCTTTAAAAATGAGCGGATATAATAGATTCATTAGAATGTATATGAATGAAGAATAATGAGAAATTACTTGACAAAATCAAATAGTAAGTTTAATCTTATGATAGAATGTTAGTAATTATTAATTTAATTACATACGAAGGGGGGTGAAAATATATAAATGGTACGCGTAACTGGTCCTTGTTTCTCGCTTGACGCGAGAAAAACAATGGGCGATGCTATTACTTACTCTTTCTGGAGAGGTATTAACTACGTCCGGTCAAGGGTAGTTCCTAATAACCCGCAGTCGGCTGCTCAGACAGCGGTCCGTGATGTTCTTACTGATGGTGTGTCGAAATGGCGTTTCGGACATGTAAGTCAGGATGATCGGAATTGGTGGAATACCTATGCCAAAGGGCTCGGAGAAAGTGGATTCAACAGATATATCCGTGAATATATCGGAGACAACTATGAAAGTGGAGCGCAAGTTGATCCTCAAGTTGACCCTGATCCGAAATAAACTACTCATGAATGAACAAAAACCTAAAAACCATCTTAGAGTTCATGAGGATTTTTGGCTGATAAAAAATCCAAAAGTAGAACAAGCAGGAGAATTATTTGGCGAGGCGCTTTTTGAAGAAATAGGCGATTTGCCAAAAGATTTTCTTTTAGCTCCGGTTGTCTTTTCACCGGATAAGACAATATATTTTCACGGCGGAGACTTCTTACCGCATACTCATTTACCAATGCCTTGGGCCGGCGACGAATTATGGATCGGCCAGTATCCGGAAACAAGGGAAGTTGGTTTTATACCCTTATATGCATTTTTAATGCCGGATCATCTATATCAGAAAATGAATGTCCCGGATAAATTCGGCGATAATATTATTGATCACGCGGAATTTATAATGCAAGCCAAGAAAATGGGTGTTAAATGTTTTGTAACTCCTAATGTCCATTGTGTCTGGCCGTCAGCTTTTAACCCGGAAATTGGCAAAGAAGAATTTACCAAAAAGGTTACCGAAGATTTAAAGAAGTTTGAAGATAAATGGGCCAAAGAATTAGATAGAGAATATAATTATCCGGTGGTGGTCCATACAATTATTTCACAAGCTGGCGGGTATAACATGCATGCTTTTAACTTTATGAAAGCATTATATAAAAAAAGAGTAATGGTTTACTATCACTTTATTGGCGGGACTAACGAAGATGAGCCGGCAAGTGAATGTTCATTTGTAGATGACGCTAAAATGAAATATGGTTCTAACCAGCTTCCGCAAATAACCTTATGTCATGGGACTAATAACTTCAAGAATTCCGGCGCTTATAAAATAGCTTTTTCAACGACCGAGGTTGACGGCATACCTGATGACTGGGTTAAGTGCTTTAATGAAATGGATGAGGTCTGGGCCACCTCGCATTTTGCTAAAAAAGCGTTTGTAGATTCTGGTGTTACTACACCTGTTCATGTTATTCATGAAGGTGTTGACAAAAATTATTTCCATCCGGGTATCGCTCCATTTTCAAACCCTCCGGAAGAAAAATTTAAATTTATAACTAATTTCGCTTGGGGCCGAAGAAAAGGTGTTGATGTATTATTTGAAGCATTTAGAAAAGAATTTGATGATGATGAGGATGTCTGCCTGATGTTAAAAGCTCTGCCTTCATTTCATGGTCATAAAATAAAGGACGAATTGAAATTAGTATATGAGCGGGAAGGATCAGCTCCGGTTTATGTCTATGACATGGAACTTAAAAAGTATGAAATGGGCCGGTTTTACAAAATGGGAGATTGTTTCGTCTGGCCGTCAAGGGGTGAGGGCTTCGGTCTTCCGCCTTTGGAAGCATTGTCATGCGGTCTTCCGGTTATTGCTTCCAACCATTCATCGCATTTAGAGTTTTTAACTAAAGATGGTGAGCCATTACCGGGGGTTGAACTTATCGACGGTAAACTTGAACCTTATGAAAAAGGAGATTCGATCTACTATCATGGCTTTAATTGGTTTCAGCCGAGTGTAAAACATTTCAGAAAACTAATGAGAAAAATTTACGAAAATAGAGAAGATTATAAGAAGAAGGCAGAAAAAACCAGTAAATATATACATAAAAACTGGAACTGGGAAACAACTCAGAAAAAAGCAGTAGAGAGAATTAAAAATATTTATGACAAGAAGTGGAACATCTAAGAGATATAAACAAAAATTGGTTTTATAAGGAATACCACGACAAATTAACTACGCGCTTCTGGACTTTTAATACTGCTTTAAATTTACTTTTACAGCGAGGCGGGAAATATATAGTAGAAACCGGTAGTATCCGCCAAATGGATGATTGGCCGGGCGGATACTCGACTTATATATTTGCGATGTTTGCTGACCGTTATGACTTAAGATTTGATTCCATTGAAATAAAAAAAGAGAATATAGCGATTGCAAGAGAAGCGGTCGGGGACTACCATCCGGCAGTAAATTTCCACCTTGGAGATTCAATAAAAGTATTAGAGAAATGGAAGCAGCCGATTGACTTATTATATCTGGATTCAAAAGACTGTTCACCTAAAGATATCGGGATAAGCCGTCTAGCACAAGAGCACCAGTTGAAGGAACTAAAAAAAGCATATACACGGCTGACTGATAATGGTATTGTCTTATTAGATGATAATTGGTTTGAAAACGGCGGTAAAACAAGATGGGCAAAAAAGTTTTTAATAGACCAAAATTGGTTAAATATTATTGATTATGAACAGTCTTTGTGGATTAGGCGATGAGAACAGAAAGGGAGTGTAGTAAACGAGTATCATTGGCAGAGGCGGTAAATAAGGTGGCAAAATTAAAAAGATTAGAAGAAGAAGGTATAAAAATTCAACCTTTATTAAGAGATACAGAAAAAGAAATGTTTGACCGGATAGATGATGTATTAGACGAAGTTGACGGAACCAGAGGCCGGCCGACTTTACTGGGTTGCTGAAAATGAAAATATTATATTTATCATGCCATAGCATATTAGAATATGACGAAGTGAAGCTGTTAAGCGAACTTGGTCATGAGGTATTCTCCCATGGAGCTTATACTAATCCTAAAAAACCGGGCGATCCTAAACGGCCGGGAATTGATATACCATTTAATGATGAGCTCTATAATCTTTCAATGGCCTACGGTAAAGAAAACTTACATGAGGATATGATAGATTGGGCCGACGCGATTATTGTTATGCACCGGGTGGATTGGATCCAAAAAAACTGGAATAAACTCCATGATAAGTTGGTTATATGGCGGTCAATCGGCCAGAGTACTCTTTGGATTGAAAATAAGCTAAGACCTTATCGGCAGCAGGGAGTAAAAATAGTCAGGTACTCACCTAAAGAAGCAACAATCCCCGGCTATGTCGGCGGGGACGCAATGATAAGGTTTTATAAGGACCCGGAAGAGTTTGGTCCTTGGCACGGTAAGGAGAAAAAAGTAATAACCATCGGCCAGTCAATGAAAGCAAGAAGCGACTTTTGCGGTTATGACTATTTTGAAGAAGCAACTAGAGGCCTTCCAAGATTTCTAATAGGTCCGAGAAATGACGATGTAACAGAAATGGATCATGGTCAGGCTTCATACGAAGGACTAAAAAACGCTCTGCGTAATGCTCGGGCGTATTTCTATACCGGTACTTACCCGGCAAGCTATACCCTAAACTTTATGGAAGCGTGGATTACCGGCATACCGGTAGTAGCTGTCGGGAAAAAACTTGGATCTTCTCCTTATGAAAAAGGTCAGGATACTTATGAAGTGCCGGATTTAATTAAAAATGGGAAGAATGGATTTTATTCAGATGACATACAAGAATTGAGAAACTATGTTAAAGTATTATTAGATGACCATGAAAAAGCAAAAAAAATCGGTCAAGAGGGAAGGCGGTCTGCTGTCAAGCATTTTGGCAAAAGTAATGCCGAAGAAGGATGGAATCGCTTCCTTAAAAGACAAAGCACCAAAAATTGATTTAATAGTTACATGGCCTTCTGGGATGGACTATCCGACATGGCGGTGGTTTATATCCCACTACCACAAGCTGTTTAATAATATAATTGTTGTCTTTTACCCGAAAGGGTCTTTAGATTTCACAAGGTTTTTGAGAAGTAATTTCCCGGAAGTAAAATTCTTGATATCAGATTCAATCGGCCAAACATGGCGCGAAGATGCTGTTAATACGGCATTAAACTATTCAACGGCTGATTGGGTGTGGTTTACAGAACAGGACTTTTTATTTAAGGATTTATATTGCTTCGAACGGATTTTTGAAGCAATGAAGGACCATAATGTGATTGGAGTAAAGCAGGGTAACCGCTTCCATCCCTGCAGTTTATTTGTAAAACGGAAGATAATCGATAAGACAAGCAAGGATTTTTCAGCGCCGAAACAGGACATGGACCACTTTTCTATATTCAGTAAAGAGATTGAATCAATCGGCAAGCCGATTACATTTGACCGGTTAGCACTTTTTAAAAATAAGGACTGGTATCACATGAGCAGTTTGACATGGAACTATTTTAGGATCATGGACGACGAACTGGAAGATATGCATGAGCCGGCCAATTTCCTAGTTTGGAATTATTATTCGCGGAAAGCAGCGGTCCCTCAAGCGGTCCCCTATATAGGACTTTCAAAGTGGGCGGAAAGAAAATTATCAAGTTTTGGAGAATTCATAGCAGAATAAAAAAGATGAAATTATTAGTATCGTCAAGATACGGCGTCAGTTTTGTAGATACGGAAACCGAAGAAGTAACTAATGCATTAAAAGCAAAATTAGCGGAAAACCTCCTTCCTTATGGGTTGACATGGAATGATGAAAATGTATTTGTAGCTGTCCGGTCCCAGCCACCGGGAACCGGTGAGTTTGTTGATATTTATGACCATGACTTTAATTGGTTGTCAACATTAGATTTAGGACCGGATTTTTTCAGCGACTTACATCAGATTTGCTGGTATGATAATAAGTTATTTATCATGTCAAGCGGACTAAATAAGGTTGTAATTTTAGGAGATAAGCAAGCAGTTGATGTCTGGAATCCTAATCCGGAAGCACCAAAAAAGAAAGCAGAAAGCGCGCATGGTAAATATGACTGGAACCACTTTAATTCAATTTGGTTTGAACCGGGAAATGTTTATTTAGTAGCCCACAACTTTGACCGACCAGCAGAAATTTGGAAATTCTCTTATCCGGAAAAACTATTAGAAGAAAAAAAGGAAATCGGCGGAGACGCACATAATCTTTGCAGAATTAAAGGAGAACTGTTTAGCTTGAAGAATGTAAAAAAAGAAGCCAAAGAAGAAGCCGATCTGCCTTTTGATAAGTTTGGCTACGGCCGGGGACTGGCTGTCGGAGATAAGATATATGCAGGGATATCTGCCCAAATAAAAGACAGAGAAAAAAGAAGAGAAACTAAAAGGGGGAAAATTGGAGTATATAATAAAAATTTCGAGCTGGAAAAGTTTATTGATGTAAATAAAGGAGAAATTTTTGAAGTTAGAATTTGGGATGGCCCGGATAAGGCCCATATGAAGTAAATGAAAAAAGTATTTGCAGACTACCATCACGGCGGTTTATACCATGCTCTCCATATATTATTTGTGGAGCGCCTTGGCTGGGAGCTGTACCGGCCGGTCGGCATGGAATGGGCAGAAAAAGGGATCTGGAAATACAGCGATAACCCGCCAACCCAAAGACAGTATTTGGATCCGGATAAGCATGAGCTAAGGAAAGACGGTTATTATTACTGGCGCGATAACTCCGAAGAAATAGATCATAAATGTTTAACCTTCAAACAGTTTGAGAAAATGGATATCGATATCGTATTAGCGACAGTATTTCAGCATGAAGCTACTTTCAAACACTTGCAAGTAACTAAAAAACCAAAAGCTAAATTCGTTCGCCTTATCGGAAATTCAGGGGCTCCGGTAAATTGGAATATAACAAGGAATCTAATTGATACTACTAACCTATATCCGGCACCGGATGGAGTAAAAAGAGTAGTCTGGCACCAAGAATTCCCGGATGACTTGTTTTATTACACGGAGCCCAAGTCTCAAAAAATTGTTAAGCAGTACCTTAATTGTTTTGACGAGACGCCTTTCTATGAAATATGGAAAACATACGAAAATCTAATGGATAATTATCAATGGTTCATGCATGGACTAAATGGCGACGACGGCTTTATATCCCCAGTATCCAAGTTGGCTCAAAGTATGCGCGAGACAAGTTGGATTTGGCATATTAAACAGCATGGTGAAGGATATGGACATATTGTTCACAATGCGTTTTGCGTTGGCCGGCCTCTCATTACTATTAGAGATTATTATAAGGGCAAGATTGCTTATCCGATGATGAAGGATGAGGAAACTTGTCTGGATTTAGAAGGGTACTCAATTGAAGAAAATATCAATCGAATCCGTTGGTTCTCTGATCCTAAAAGGCATAAGGCAATGTGTGAAGCGTGCCGAAAGGAATATGAAGAAAATGTTGACTTCGACCAAGACTTTAAAAGAGTTAAAGAGTTTCTAGGACGGCTCAACTAATTACTAGAAACTAGAACGCTAAGTCTACGCTAAGGAAGTTATATGGTCCTAGAAGTACATTGATATTAAAACAAAGATTTAGTGACAAAAAAATAAGGGCAGAGGCCTTAACCCCTGCCCTTTAAGATTTACTTTAATGTTAAATAGTCAACATCTACGATATCCTCTCTTAGAGGATCAAAGTAGTAAACCTTGCCTGTTTTCGGATCAACAACAGAATCTATATTGATCCGACATAAAAGTTGTAAAACTTTTAATAAAGACATATTATTTCACCTCCTATCCTTAAGTAATTTATAAATTAATAAGCAAAGCGAACTCGCCTTGCGAAGCTCGCTCTAATGACGAATAAAGCATGCGAAAGTCAAGGGTTTTTAATTTGGACAACAGATATATTATTTAAATAAGGAAATTAAAAATTTACGGAGTGAAACGAGCGGAATTTTGTTATTAAACAAAATATTTAGCGAGTGCAGCGGAAGCCCTTGACCGCATGATAAAATGAGGAAGCAGAGAGATAAAGCAAGCAAAACAAGCAACACCTACATCACGCCGTGTTTTTTCTCACTTTTTAACAAAAAAGTGTCACCATAAAAATAGCTGGTAGAAAACTGGTCCTTGACAACTCTCTACAACCTAGTGTATAAATATTACAGTGATATATATAGCAATAGCATTTTTAACTGGCGCATATTATGCAACGCATGAAGGATTTAAACAATTCCTCTGGTGTATGGGAATAGGATTTATTTTCGGTGCCGGATTGTGGCAAGTTTTAGAAATGACAGTATTATTTTAAAAATCAAATGGCAAATAAATATTATCAAAGATCATATAGAGCGGAACGCAAAGCATTTAAACAGCTTGAGGAAGCAGGTTACCGTTGTATCCGGGCAAGTGCTTCAAAAGGACCAGCCGACATAGTAGCGATTGGTACTATTGAAGTGAAGTTAATAGAAGTAAAAGTAAAAGATAGTTATGAGAATATTAAAAAAACGGCTGACGAAAAAAGATTACGGAATTTAAAAGTACCCGAATGGGTGTCTAGAGAAGTTTGGTATTGGGTCCTTAATGAGGGTTGGAGAAAGGTTATATTTTAATGAGAACAACTAAACTTATTGAAATAGCAATAGCGGCCTTAATAGGCATATATTTTGGCTGTATGTTGACTGCCATTGGTTACAGCCCGACGGATTGGCGCTGGTGGGCGGTCCAGATATTTGGTTTCATATTAATTATAGCTTTTGCAGAAATTATATTACTTAATAACAGGTAAAATAATAATATGGATATAAAAAAAGATAAAGAAAAGAAATCTAAAATAAACAAAAGTAAAGTTAATAGATATAAGGTAACAGTAATAATGAAGGGAAATAAAGTAGAAGATGAGTATAAGGGGACGGTATCAGTAAGAGCTAAAGGAGATGTAACTTATGGACATATAACAAGCCAACTACAGAAAACAATTGAAGCAATAATTAGACAGGCAGGACAAGAGGAAGAAGAAGATGACAAAAAAGCCAGAAATTAGAAAACCATTTGAAAAAGAGTACCGGATAAGTTTTAAATTCGGCGCGGACCCGGAGTGGTATACCAAAGTATTCGGCTACCCACACAATGGAATTGATTTTGCTATGCCTAAAGGTACTCCGGTCCTAGCTTGTGATAAAGGTAATATAATATATGCTGATAATACTCCAGATTCAAACGGCTGCGGAGTAATAATTGAACACAAATGGGGTAGAAGTCTATATTGGCACTTGGATGAAGTGAGTGTAAGAGTGGGTAATGAAGTAAGCATGGGCTGTAAGATAGGAATATCCGGGGACACAGGATTTGCGACTGGCCCCCATTTACACTTTGGCGTGGCAGTTGTGGGGCAGGGCGCTAAAGGAATGCGGGGCTGGTCGGACCCAAAAGATTATATTAAAAAAGATATAGAAGAACCAGAACCGCCAGTAGTAGATAAAAAAAGATATATGGTTAAACCCGGCGACAGTCTTTGGAAAATAAGTCAAAAAGTATACGGAAATGGCAAATATTGGCCTAAAATATATGAAGCAAATAAGGATAAGATAAAGGATCCGAATATAATACATGCGTTACAAGTTTTAAATATACCATAGTTAGGGGGTGAAACAAGTTGAAAGCAAATATATTTATAAGAGGCCAACCAAAACCAATACGGTCCGAGGAGACATATTATACAATTAAAAGTAGATTATATGACAGCCAATATTTTCTTCCGGTCCGGGTAAAAAAGATCGGCCAAATGCATATTAATAAGTCTGATATAGTTAATATACAACCATATGATGACAAGTAAAAAAAAGAAAACTAAAAAACCGGAAGATGATTTAGTAGAAGCGGCATTGAAAGAGCTAAGCGGACCGGAAGAATCAGGAATGATGGAAAGTGTAAAAACACCACAAGAATTATCTAATGTCGGGATACCGTCAGCAGTGGACCAAATTATTAGACCGATTGAGGTCTATCTAATCCAGCCAATGTCTTCGGACCAAACGGATTCGGAAGGAAATAAAGTTAAGCCGGGAATGTTTTATAATCCAGCTACGGAAGAAGCTAAAGAAGAATTAGAAGTAGTTATACTCGGCTTCACTCTTGAAAGGATAAAATTCGTTGATGACGAAGATTCAACAGAAGTTGAATGCAGGTCCCGCGATTCATTAACAGGATCAACATACGGAGATTGTGATCTATGTAAATTTAGTAAGTGGAAGGACGGAAATCCACCGCCATGTCAACAGTACTTTAGATTTATATGCTTAGACAGGGACGGCAATCCATTTATGTTAAGAGCTAAAGGAACAAGTTTCGGTCCAGCCAGAAAATACATAAATGGAATAATGGGCCAGAGTATGCCCCTATTTTCAACAACAACTATAATATCGAGCAAAAAAGTTGAACGGAAAGCTAGGAAGTATTACAAGCTGGAATTCAGCCGAGGAGAAGAACGTAATCTGGACCAAATGAAAAAGGCGGCAAAGCTAAGCATGAGGATAACAGCTATTAAATCACCATTTAATAAAAAGGTACAGAATGCAGAGGTCCCACATTAAAGTATTAGGAAAGCCCTACCGGAGAGCTGCCTTTGATTAGTGGATTCATCAAAGAAACGCATTATGGTGCGCAAACAACGGTAGGGCTTTCACCCATAAGAGCTAGTAAAAGAAAAGTTATCCACATTAAAAACAGAGTTATCCACATGTTTTCCACATTGTTTTTAGGAAGGCCCCAGGCAGAGTTATCCACATTTCCACATACCCTACTAATAATATATATAATAATAATATAATATAATATTAATATAATATATTTATAAAAGGGAATTAAAAGTATTAAGAGTAAAAAAATCCGGCCGGCCCGGCAGGAAGAAAAGGTGCGGAGCGCCGAAGGCGCGAAGCATGCTTTCTTTTTTTTTCTGGTCCCACCAGCCGCTAAAAAAACCAGCGGAGAGGAAACGGAAAAGCAGAAAAAGAAGAAAAAAGAAAATAAAGCGGGAGCCCCGCCCCATTTATTTTAATAGGGGTCGGCCGACCAAAGGGAAGGCCGAAAGGGGCGGCCGCGACGACCGAAGGGCTAAGCCGAGCGAAGCCGGACTATAAGGCCGACAGCAAAGCGGAAAAACAAAAAACAAAACACTGGAAAAATGCGGAGCGAGGCGAAAGACCGACCGAGAAGCGGCCCGCAATTACCCCAGCGCGACGAGCAGATGGTGACGGGCAAAAGAGTACACAGCCGCCCAGCAACCAACTAAAGCGAGGGGCCTGGCCGACTAGCGACGCCCGAGAAAAAGATTTATGACCGAGGGCGGAATCCGGAGATTTCGGCCGCCGCAATAAAAACTATAAAAAAACAGAATTAGCGGCGGCCGAAACCATGCGAAGGCGGTAAACCGCCGAAGCACGCTGGGGTTATCTTTAATCCTATTCCCCTTTTTTCTTCTTTTTCTGCTAGTGCCACCCTTCGTTTAAGTGACAACTGATAAAAATTGAACTTTATTGGAACTGAATAGAAAAAGAAAAAGAGACAGCGTTAGACTAGATCTGTTGAAAGCAGGAAACAATAGGTGGTTTTAGACTAGTTGGTTTATAATAACGGCCTAGTGGCCGTTTTTTTATAACCAACTTCCCAGTTTCTTTAAAATAACAAAGAATAGTTTGCAATAAAGCAAATCATTCTTTACCTTATATTGATCTTTCTGGTTTTAGACTAGTTGGTTTATAGTGCCGGCCGAAGGCCGGCATCCTTTTATTTTCTTCTTATTTTCTACTAATATAAATTGACCGCCGGGAACGGCGGGCCACCAAGCAAAAGCACCCGGAAGGGGGCAGAGGGCGGGAATGGGCGACCGAAAGGACGTCTCGACAATGGGGCCATTGTCGGATGGCCTAAGCGACCGAAGCCGATCTCTTTTAGGAGATTTTGGGCGTACGCAAAAGAACTTTTGCGACGACCAAAAAGGCGAAGGGAGCGTTTAGGAAGCCCGAAAAGCGCGGGGAAGGAAGGCTCCGCCCCGCGCGAATAAGCAGGCTTGCCTGCTGACCCGCCCGATTTATAGATAAGCTGGCGGCAATTTAAAAAAAGGGTACAAAACAATAGAACGGCAAGCCGCCAGCCACCTTTCAGCTAGCACCCAGGTTTAGGTTGGGGTTTCCAAGTTGAGGTTTTGGGTTTCAACCTTAAATTAGCAACCAGTGTTGATATAGATTGCGCGCCGAAGGCGCGCGTCCTTTATATTAATTGCCGGCCGAAGGCCGGCATCCTTTCCGGGTTTCGGTTGTTTTTGAAAGACCCGTTCTTGAAGAATAAAAAAACGCGTCAGCGTTTTTTTATGATTAGCCGTGAATTGATAAAAACAACCAAAGTTTAATTTTTGAAAGACCCGCCAATTGAAGCGTGGTAATTAAAATTATCTCGCGAAGTGTTTCGTGAATTTAAAATTAAACTTTGTTCTTTATATTCTTACAGATTGCTGGCGCGAAGCGCCAGCCTCTTTTCTGGGTTTCCGGGATATGGGTTTGGTTTTTTTGGCTTTTTAAATCGGCCGTAAGGCGGTTTTAATAAAGGCAATACCAAAAATAATCCGGCGTATGCCGGATTATTTTTAACCATTAAAGAATAAAGTTTGCCCAGCGTTTAGCGGGCAATCTTTATATCCGGGTTAGTTTTTTTTCTAATTATCCTTGAAAAGTAAAAATGTTGCTACGGCAAGTTTTTTATCTTTATAAGGTTTCCTTTTCTTATATCAATAATTGAAAAAAGATGATTTAACCGAGCTTCTGCGAGGTTTAAATGGTCTTTTTTCTACCTACTATTGGTTTTTAATAATAAAATAGCCGGGCCGAAGGCCCGGCGTCTTCAGGTTGCTGTGAGCTCTTTTTAGAAGTCTTAAAGTATATGTGAGGGTGTTTTAGGAAGATGTAAGGTATATGCGAGCTGTTTTTGGCTTCAAGAAAACATAATGTTGCCGCGAGCTGTTTTTATAAAAACATAATGTACATGCGAGCTTCTTTTAGAAAAATATAATATTGCTGTGAGCTGTTTTTGGAAGTGTTTAGGTATATGCGAGTGGTTTTTAAGATAACATAAGGTATATTTTGTAGGAAAACAAAGCATTCTTTACCTTATATTGATCTTTCTGGTTTTAGACTGGTTAGTTTATATCGCTGGTCTGCGGACCTTTTTTTAAATAATAAGCGTGTATTTGACCTTTGTAGGTTAATAGTCTTATAATGGTTTAGTTAGCAGTTAATTT
>CAYMZK010000009.1:0-15033 GCA_964394985.1 uncultured Candidatus Saccharibacteria bacterium
GGTAAGTTTATAAGGATAGGTGGTAGTTTATCTAACAACGGTGATACCGGGGGTTCTAACACCCATAATCACAGTAACATTTCACATTCACATAGTGCAAGTAGTAGCCATAATCATAGTGGTACCCACGGAAATGCTAGTACTTGTTGGCATTCATCAAGTGGTAGTGCCGGAAAAACTCCGTGTGACCATACCCACACAGTATCAAGCATATCCTCAGTTACAGCCAGTTATTCTAGTACAAATATAACGGCTGATACTAAAAGTAACCAGCCAGCATACAAGACTGCGGCTTATATACAATATAATGGTTATCCGGTTTTAGGAGGAATGATTTAAGTTAATGATTAATTTATTTAAAATGAGAATATCAAAAAAACGGGGTGAAGGAGAACCCGATATAAAACTCCTTTCTGCTAAAGAGCAGGAAAAGATTGAGGAAATTGAGAAGGAAAAAGAGAAGAAAGAAGGTGAAAAGTAATGAATACACCTTTATATATACCCGTTCTTGAGGAACGGAGTAAATTTAAGGACTATCGTTATGATGTTTGGGGTGACAGTTTTAACTGGTGGAAAAACCGTGATTGGAATACCATAAAATATTTGGTTCTCCATCATTCTGTAACCAATCCAACTGACAATCCGAAGGACGATGTTGATTATATTGCCCATATACATAAGCAGCGTGGTTGGTGTTTTCCATTGGATACAGAAATATTAACTGATAATGGCTGGAAAAATTATCATCAATTTAGCCTTAAAAAGGATAAGGTTGCTACATATAAGGATGGAGTTATAAGTTTTGAGTTGGCAAATAAAATTGTTTTCAATGAGAGACAAGAAACAGCAAGGGCAACTACTTTAAATGCTGACTTGGAATTTAGTTTAAATCACAGGGTTTATACTGGTTCTGGTAATGAAACGTCATTTAAGGTTAGAAAGTGGAAAGAGGAAGTTAAACAAAGAAGAGGAAATGTAGTTTGTAAAGTTGCTGGCAATTATATTGGTGATACAAGTAAAGAACCTAAATATAAAAAAGAATTTTATGCTTTAGCCGCTTCAGTAGCGGCAGATGGGTGGTTTTACAAAAAGAAGGGTAAGGTTAATGGAATTGGATTTGATTTTGCCAAAAAAAGAGAGGCTGATTTTTTAGCAAGATTGTTAGAAGAAACTGGCGTTAATTATACAACTCCCAGTTCTAAAAGAGGTTATTACAGATATAGAATTAAAAAGGAATCTATACAACCACTTATTGAAATTTTAGAGGCAGACAAAAGTTTGCCATTTTGGTTAGTCCATTTGCCTAGGGAGTATAGGCAATCAATTCTTAATGCCTACATTACCCACGATGGTTGGAATAATACACACGGGGAAAATGGTAGAGAAACTGATAAATATGAGTGTCTCGTGTCTATTAATAAAAAAAATATTGATACTTTACAAGCCATAGCAATTAGTTTAGGTAAGAGAGCAACTATAACAAAAATAAATAGGGATAATCCGAGACGGGATATTTATCGTTTAAGTATTGTTGACAGGGATGATGTTTATGTAGATTTAAGAGATAGGGAAATATCATTTTCATATCAGCCGACTTGGGATGTAGATTTGGGTGGAAAGTTAATAATAATAAGACATAATGGGAAAGTTTCTGTTACTCACAATTCCGGAATAGGATATCATTTTGTAATAACTGCGGACGGAACAGTTTGGTATGTTGGCGATATTTCAACACAACGAGCCAACGTAGCAGACAAAAATCACCTAGTTATCGGGGTTTGTTTGGTGGGCGATTTTACAAAGACAAATCCGACGGATGAACAAATTCTTTCAGCGCATGATTTGAGCAAGTATTTGCTTTTCGATGTTTCGGCAATTTCCAATTTTAATGATTGGTCGGATTTGGTTGGTCATAAGGAGCTACAGGCCACTCAGTGCCCAGGAGATAACTGGAAAGGGGTTGGAGATTCGATGTATGAACGAATAAAGAACCGTGTTCCCTATACTCCGCAGCCACAACCAGAACCAATTATTGATTGGGAAAAACGTTATAAGGAACTTGTTGAGACAAAGGAAGAAAAAGAAAAGATTTTGAAGGACCAAGCTTCCTCCTTAGAGACGGAGAGAAATAAACTTCAAGACAAACTGGCAAGCCAGGAGAAGGAGTGCCAAGGTAAAATTGAGGAATTGGAAGAAAAATTAAAGAATGCAGAATCTGAAAGTCCACAAATTCCTGACATATCAGAATATGCTGATAAGGTAGTTCTGAAAAGAGCTACAGAGATTCTTTTTGGTAGACTCCAAAAGTTTATCGAAAAAAAGTTTGGTAAGAAAGGAGGGTAAAAACTATGGCGATTAAAAAGAAAGACTTGACTAAAGATGATTTGATTAAAATCATTATTGAAGGAAATAGACAAATGACTGAGGCAACAATGGGTGTTAAAGACGCGTTGCGGGATTTAAATGATAATAATGTCTTACACCGCCAAGCGTTAGATAATAATACGCGTGTTATTCGAGACATGGTTCAGTGTAACGAGGCGGTAATGAATATGATTAAATGGGTATTCTTACTTATTATTGCGGCCCTAGTGGTTTTAGCCGGGGCAGAAAAGGTGTTTGAATTATTACCAAATTTACAAAATATAATATGATGTTTTTTGAATATGTACCGCTTAAAATACTTCGGTTTTGTATTTATGTTTGGATAGCTTTAGAAACAGCTATCCTGGGGTTTTTGTACGGATTAGGTTATAGAGAAATGAAAAAATCCCCAATAATAAGGGATTTAAGGAATTTTTTAATTCTATTGTCATTATTTTTTGGGACACTATCCCTAATTCCGTTAACGGATTATCTGTTGGGAGATACACCAACGGTTTTTGGGTATATAATGATAATAATTACAATTCCTCTTGGTTTTTTGTTTAGTCGATTCAGGGAAAATTCTCTAGTGTATACTGAAAATGAAATTGCCAAGAAAGCTCGTAAAGACGCACGTGAAGCATTAAACAATGTGGAAGGGGGTGATACGATTATGAATGAAAAAATAGAATATCCGGTTTGGAAACTAGTAGCTTGGAGATATTTAAGGGTTTTTGTATCCTCATTTATTGTTACATTCGGAGGAGTTTTGGCAGCATTTGATGGTGCAGAACTTTTAGGAGACGCGACAATAATTAACATTGGACAATTCTTAAAAACTCTGTGGGCATTAGCAATTTATCCCGGAATTATAGCAGGAGCTACTGCAGGCATTTCCGCTATTGGTAAATTATTTAGAGAACGGTTTGGTGATAAGAGAGACTATTCTAGTTTAATAGATAAGCTGCCATTTTAATTATTAAAAGTAAATAAATGAAAAAAATAAATTATAAAGATGATTGTGACCATGAATTCGCGGCTTTAGGATTTGATGTCTTTAAGTCAACGGATAAAAGGATAGAGGCGGTTGCGGCTATTTTTTGTAGGAAATGTGGTCTATTTCGAACGAAGATATTGACATTTAGACGTGAGTTTAAAAGCGAACCGCCAGTATAGGGATAAAAAAAGTAGATAAATAAGGTATATTAAAGTTATTTAATTTAATCAAAATGTAATGATGTTTTAAAAATGAAAATAGAAACAGCAAGAACTTGGACCGAGGCAATGGAACACCGCAAGGCAAAACAGGGACTAACTGACACGGAGCGTCAAGACATGGAAGAGGTAGTAGAAAGCTTAGGATTGCCCGAGCAGGGTTTTCACTTGACAACACGGATGGATTTAATTATTGCTGAACGGAAACCGATTTTGAGGGGCGGTGAAATAAGTGGAGAAAAAACTAGTTAATATGCACAATGTTAGGAAAGCTAAGGAGGCGGGTTGGGACATTGGCTATTTTAAAGATAAACGGCCTGAAGGGTTAATACTTCAGGACCCGAATGGATTAATGGAAACCGTTGACGGCGAATCTGTATCTTACGATGACACGATAGAATTAGGGATTTACCGAATGTGTAAAGACCCATTTAAAAAACTGCGAATACGATGAGAATAATTTTTATTAAAAGGAGGGGGGTGAAGTATGACAGAACGAACAACATGGATACCATTTGAAGCTGAGGGAATGTCTAGGGAGCAGGCTGAAGAGCGTGATACGCTAAGAAGCAGGTTTTCCGAAGGCATACCTTACAATAAACGCTGGCCGCATTTTACGCCAGAATTTGTAGATACACACAGTCAAGAAGTAAACCTAAGTGCTATAGATAAGGAGGTTAGGATGGCAACTAACCGATACAAGGAAGCAAGGTTAGGACAGAAAGAAGGGAATATTAAAATGGAAACGGATTTGCCGTTTACTATATTCTTTATCGGTGATATTCATTACGGTTCAATTTTTACTGATAATAACCGGATGAAACAAATGGCCGAGAAGATTAAAGAAACACCTAATACTTATGTGGTGTTGATGAGTAATCTTATTGATAATGCTATTCCGGCACAATATCCCGATTCAATGCTTAATAACGCTATACCGCCTGACAAGCAGGTGTTATTTATGAGGAATTTTGTTAAAGAGCTAGATGAAGCGGGTAAAGTTTTAGGAGCAGTTGAATCGCCTTGCCACGAGGGGTGGTGTGTTTCCTCGGATACACAGGTATTATCTAGGGATGGCTGGAAGACTGATGTTGAAATTGGTGAAGAAATATTAACCTTTAACAAGGAGACAGAAAAGTTTGAGTATTTACCTGTTGAGGATAAATATGTTGGCGATTATGATGGCGAGATGTATCATTTTGAAAATGATAATGTTGATTTACTTTGCACGCCTGACCATAGACTTTTATACCAGTATTATTACAGTCAGAAAAAGAAATGGGTAACTAAGTTTCAAGAGGCAAATAAGCGGACAACTTACGCTGGGGTTAGGTTTTGGCAAACTGCCGAACTAGACAAAGGTGTATATGAAGACACGATAAGTTTTGCTGACTTAGCACTAATTGCTTGGATTATAACTGACGGGACTATTAGGAGAGATGGTGCAGTAACAATTTACCAATCAACTAAACATCCAGCAACAAGCGAGCGTATAAGAGAAGTTTTAAGACTTAATAACATTGAGTTTAAGGAGCGTTTACACAAATCAGGTTTTGGTGGGCTTCCAGTTACTGGATTTAATTTTAGGCCAACTAAAAAGTGGTTAAGTAAATGGTTTCCAAATAATTTTAAGTTAAAAATTCCAAGAGAGATAATGCACCAGCCACCCGAGAAAATGAGAGCATTTTTAAGGGAACTTATGCTGGGCGACGGAATGAAAAGGGAATTTACTTATGTAACGGCTTATAAGAGCTTAGCGGCTGATGTTCAAGAGTTAGCCATTAGGGCTGGAATAAAAGCAACTGTCCGAAAGCGTAAAGGCGTAAAGGTTTTTGATGTTTATATGAAAGAACCTGATGGCAGGAACGGTGGCAACTTTGTATATCCAGTAAGACGTGAAGGCAATGGTTCGTTTAGTAAAAAAGAATACCAAGGTAAAATATGGTGTCCAAATACTAAAAATGAAACTATTGTTACAAGGCGAAACGGTAAAGTTTGCGTAACCGGAAATACTTGGAAGAAGACGGGACAAAATGTTAATGCTTTAATTTTCGGGTATGAGGGGAGAAGATTCCCGATACTTGAAAACGGAGGTAGGTTAAATATTAGGTGTCAAGGTAGAAACGAATATACCCTGGGCATTTATCACAAAATAGGCCCGTTTAGGTCTAATTTTAACAGGACACACGGACTGAAACAGATGAACCGCTTGAAACAGAACATGGAATGCGATGTAGTTGCTGGTGCTCATTATCACGTCGGTGCTGTTGAAGAAGTTTACGAAGGTGTCGGAGACAAAAGACGAGTTGAGAAGGTTTATGTCCAGTCCGGCACACTTAAAGGTACAGGCGAAGTGAGTGATAGTTGGTCGATTGGCAGGTATGGAGATACTGGACAACCAACAGGACAGTCAGTTACTTTTTGGCCTAAAGAAAAACGAATGACAGGTAGCTTGGACTTTGATACTGGAATGTTGACACATGAAGCCCATTATTTAAGGGAGGCGTTAAGGGATGAGTAAAGAGAGGCGTATAGCCGAAGACAGGACTTATCCGCACGAGGTTGGGCGGAGATTTAAACGGCGGCCGCCACACGAAAGGTTACCGAGAATCAGAAACTGGGAAAAAAAACATAATCGTTGTAAGTTTCCGCAAAGGAGTAGAAACAGAAAATGAATTTAGTTGAACGATTAAAACAACAGGTTGAGGGACGTAGGGATAAAGCAACTCCAAGACGTATAGCCGAACAAATCGGTAGGGAAAGTTTATCTATGAGTAGAGGGCTGGATTTGTATCCGATGACTGAAAGGGATATTGAAGAAAAAAGGTTGGGTTCTGGGAAGGGTAAAAAGCGTGGATAATTGTCCATTATGCGAACGCCAGCGACGCATTGTTGGCTGGTTTTGGATAACGCTTTGTCAAAATTGCTATCAACCCATGCTGGTGTCTAGTGAGCATAAACCGGAATTTAGTGAACAAGAAAAAGAGGATATTAAAAAGTTATTTCCAAACAGTGAGGTACGGTTTGAGCAACGTAAAATAAAAAACCACGCCCACTGTCATATTTATGAAAGAAAATGAACACATATTAAGAGCGGTTAAGGATGGCGAGAATGGCCAGTTTATTCAATGGAGAGATGGTGGTGTAGACATGAAGGTAGACGGAATATGGTGGGTCAAGTGGAGTGACGGTGAGTGGATAAGAGTAGATGAAAGCAGGAGTCGTTGGTTGGATAGAATTAGGAAGAAGGATATAAGTTTAAGAACAAGATGCTAATCTTGGGCTTGTAGCCAAGTTTTTTCTTTTAGTAGTTTAGCGTAAAGATTCTCCTTTTCTAACTGTGTCCATTTCTTAAATCCATGCGATTTTCTTCTTAATCTGTTGTACCATTTTTGTCCCTTTTCTTTTATTAGCCAATCAGTAAATTTCTTTGGCGTTTTATGCGCTGAAATCTCGCTTGAGAGAGTGTGGTGTTGAGAGCAAAGGGAAATACCATTATCTAAACACCAGCGGACGGACATGTTTTTTTTAGAAAAAATGTGGTGGGCATTTAAGTAGGTACCTCGTTTCCCACAGTATTCACAAGCTCTGCCGGACTTTATTTTTACAACTTCAGCCCAAAGAACGTCTAACTGCGTATCAATCTCTTTTATCATCAACGTTCAGTCCCTTTATTGTACTGATATTGTCTAGTTCAGCATTTATTTTCGCTGAGATATTGTGATTTGGGCTGCAACTTAGCGAGATATAAATTGTTGGCACAATTTTTCCATCTACTACAAAGTAGACATCTCGGCCACTTCTTGCATTTTCGCAAATTAAAACTTCAACGCACTCTGCAATTTCCATTTTTTAAATAAAAGTATAAACCAATAATCCATAAAATTACAAAAATAATACTTCGAGCTCTCCAGCGGTAAGTAAGTAGCGCGGTTAAACCAAGCCCAATAAAGAATATTGCTAACCAGATGGATATTTCGTAAACGGAGACCTGTTTTTCTTTATTGGGTTTTTCATCGACAAGCTTGTTTAGTAGTTCTTGAAGTTCTTTTTCTGTAGTTAACCAACCGTCGTCAAGTATGCTTTGCATACCAACTTTAAATTTTTTGGCCAATTCCCTTTTCCCTTCCTGTCTGGCTTCTTGGACTAGGCGCTGTATGTCTTCAGTTGACATTTTTTCCTTCCTTCTCTAGTTTGTTTATAAACTTGGAATACCATGATGGCCAGGCCAATATGTCTCCTACTGCATTTTGTACCCACCAAAAATGTGGTGTTCCATTCTCATCTTTAAGCCAAACATCAGGATGATGCTTAACCCAATTGGTCAAGTATATTTTTATTTCTTTATTGTTTCCCATTTTGTTTGGCCTTAAAGCGATAATCGGCTTTTTTTCGATTCTAAGGTTAGTATTTCCCTTACATTCTTCATTGCCTTATTATACCCTCCTTTTTGCCAAAATTTAAGACCGAATTTTGGTTTTTTATTAAAGAGTTTTTTCCCAATGCCACTGACTACCTTGTTTTTTTCTTTAACAATTAGATTTAAAATCCTAGCTTCCTTGGTTAAATCGTTTTTATATTTTTCCGGATGAGCGGCTGTAATGTGATGAGTTGTTTGTCTTGGTTTTTTTCCTTTATAGCTACAATACGGGCATTCAGTTCCATTCCAAATCTTGCTTTCTAGAATCGATTCAATTTTTTCTCTCAATATCATTCGTTTCACCCCCTCTCCCATTTCTTTTATTAAATTTATTGTTCATTTTTTATTTTCCTTATTTTTAAAGGCGTTTTCCGCTAATCGGCGTTTATACCACTCAGGAAAACCGCCCTTAGCCGTTCTAGTGATTTGGTCAATAAATAAATCGTATAGCTCCGCCTTAATATTCTCCTTCTCCTCGGCTTTAATGTCTTGTTCAATTTCAACCAGGAGTTTGCCAATATCTCGCGGCGCATTTTCTAGCTCTCCGGCTTCTCTTAAATGTTGAACAGTTTTTTGCCACCTTGCCTCAGTTCTAAAACTATTAATAAACTGCTCTAACTTATTTTTGGGGCTGAATTTTTTATTCCACCCTTTCCGATGTCGTTCCTTAAATTTCTCCCTAACGTATTTGCCGAAAGACGGTTGTGGCCTGTTTCCAATAACAATGGGCTGATTAAAATTTTTAATTACCATTCCCTCGATAATTTCCTTCCCGAGAATAGATTTTTCGTTTAATAAAGTTTTCAATTCATCAAACGTTTTGATTTCACCACGAAATAGAATTGGGACAGGTTCTAAACCTAAACTATCAGCAATTTTTTGTAGCTCATTATATTTAGAAACAAATTTTCCCCCATTAATTCGCGCTCCAAAAAGCATAATATTATTTTTGGGAACCCTTTCGTATTGCAATATATTATGCGATGGATTACTTAAAAATTCACCGTAAAAATACGTATCATTGCCCCAAGACTTAATTTTTTCTCTATTCTTATCAACCCAGCTTACCGCCTTTTCGAACATGTTTTCATAGTCCTCAAAATAAACCTCTTTACCTTTAGACCGCATAACAATGTTGCCTTCCTTGTCAACGCCCCATCCCCATTGACTACCGTCTATTTTTTCGGTAACTTCAACTTCTCCTTCAAATAAGTTTGGTATATATTCGTTGCCAACATTAAATATTTTAGGATAGCGGTGTATTCTGCTCATTTATTTAGTCTTAACTTTTTTTTAATTCTTTTATTTTTTTCTTCCGTTTCTTAGCTCGCCCCTTCCACTTGTCAATTCTCTCCCTATATCGGTCTCGCCGCCCCCGATAAGTTTCTCGTTTCTGTCGTGCCTTTTCTCTAAACTCTTTTCTAGAAACGATAGGAAGGCGCTGAGCGACTCTAATCATAAACCGCATGAGACTAAACATTCGAACCCTATCCAAAACAACCCTTTGCTTATAGGGTTCTAAATCGTGGTTGACATATCTTGTGATAGTTAACTCACGAGTTTCCTCGTCAAACTCCCACGTATGACTTTTTAGTTCTCGCCTAATTACTTTATGTTCCATTTTATTCTTAGTTCGGTTGTTTTTTCATTATCAATCCTGCTTTTCCAGAGTTTCCTTTTTTTCCTCTTTTTCTTCTAAAATAGCCTCTTCTGCGTTGTCAATAAGTTTGTAGTTTTCTTTGATTAACTTAACAATAACGTCTGCCTCTTCCGGCGTATATACACGCCAACCCCCAGTTGTTCTTCGGCTCGTGAACAACCCTTGGTCCTCTAGTTTGTAGAAAGTAGCCCTGGAGATGTTTAAACCCTCCTTTTTAAGCCTTTCCAAAATTTTACCTGGTGTAATATATGAAAAATTACGCATTTCTTTTTTTCTTCCTCCTTTCAATTTCTTTTTTAATATAGTTCTGTTCCTGGTCATGAGAGCTAGTCCTTGTTCCGCAAGCCTCGCATATTTTTTTGTAACCAACAACCTTATTGTTTTTGCTCACTTTTATCCATACGCTTTTATGCCCCCGCCAAGAACAAATAAATAAAAATTTTAAAATCCTTTCAATCTTTTTTATAAATTTCATATCGGTAAGTCTCCCTCCAAGGCATGAATTCGCTTGTCCGCCCTTGTTGTCAACGCTTTCTTTTGAACATCAGCCATATCGTCATCATCTTTAATTTCTTTTTTAATATTTTCTAGTTTTTCTCTATCTTTAGCATCGTCTATCCGCTTAACGTAACTACCCGTTTTAGATGTTGATGTTTGTTTTTTATCATCCTCATCTTTTTGCCCCAAATTCATATCTTCGATGTCTTGAGTGAAAAATTCAGATAAATTAGCAACCCTAATAGTGGCATCAACCATTGCTCTTTTCTCCGCGATTTTAATAGCATTGTTTTCATTCCAAGATGTTCGCTCATTTTCATGAGCCGCTCCCCGACCTTCCGCTACTATTTCTCCTTCTTCATTAATAAGTTGGCACAAATAGCAAAATAAGCCAGCTGGCCTGTCAGCCATTTCATACGTTTCATCGTCCTTTTTAAACTTCGCCTTTAGTCCAAACCAACTCATAATCCTTTCTGCACCTGGCTTAAACAGCGTCGGCTTGCTTTTAACCTTTTTCCCACTCTTAGTTTTAAACTGAATTGTTCCGTAATCAATTTCATTGGTTAAATGCTCGTCAATGTTTTTCCTGAGAAGCTTTCTTTGTTCAACCTCTTGTTTAATATTTTTCTTCAAGTCGTCTAGAGGCATTTCAATCTTTTTTTCTGTCTTTTTTTTTGTTTTTTTCTTTGCCATGTCTATTTCCCTTCCTTAATCATTATTCATTATATTATATCAAAGTGTAATATTTTTGTCAACCTAATCGTTATATTTATCACACTCACTAAAGTGACTAATCCATGCCCCTTTTTCTTGACTGAATCGGACAGGAATAAACTTTTCGTTTTTAGTTTTCCCCCAAACCAAATCTTCTTGGCCACAATTTTTGCAAGCAAATACTTTTCCGTTTTTATCTATTTCAACGGTAAACATGGCCTTGTCCCCCTTGATTTGGATAGTAGTCTTTTCTTTTTCTTCTCCTGGTTTTTTCCCAACTTCCTGAAACCATGCGTCGTTTCCCTCAACTTGCTCTATTAAATAATTCCGCCTTAGTCCCCAGCCATCATCGTGTTCAGAAACATAAAAGGATTCACCAAACTCGTTTTCTTCCTTAGTGAAAATCTCGCCTGATTGAAAGTCTATCAAGTCTTTCTTTAAGCGGTATTTTTTTAATTTTTTATTCATATCTAACGTTGTTTATATTATATAATATTTAATTAAAATTGTCAAGATATATTTTCCAGTTTTCGGTGGAATTTTCTAACAATTTTTTGTATTTCCTCCCACCGTTTATCCGAAAGCTCATAAGGAAACAGTTTAAGGTCAAACGGAACAGTGAAAATTCCCAAATATACTTCATTTTCGAATGCCCGTCCCGTGCATTCCAATTGGTCTTTGTACCATGGTGGTATCTCATTTATTTCTCTTGTTGGATGCTTAGTTTCCACGACAAACCCGTTAAATAAAAAATCGGTTTTGATTACTAATTCAATATTGTCATTGAGTTTTAAAACCTTTTTAGGCTCATGTTTAAAATCAACTTCTAGCGTTTCTAAAATGTCCGCAAAAATATTTTCACTGGCTATCCCCGTGATAATATTTCTTGCTCCGGTTAACCCTATTTTTTCTTTCTCGAAAAAATCTTCAGGTTTAAAATATCCCTTTCGCATTCGATAAATCTCAGAGGCCCAATATCTGCCTATTTTACGGTCATGTTTTCCATCATCATAATTAACATAGTCCTTTAAGATTTTCGTTACTTTCATTTTTTTAATTGGCGAGACCGACCACACCATGCCTCACCTCGCCCGGGCCAGCCTCGCCACAATATCCTTCCCTTATTCCCAATGCTGGTTTAACTCTCGCATTGCTTTTCCGATTTCCCGCAAACTGCCGTTAATATCATCTAACCCAACGGATACTTTTTTCAAAAGCTTGACGATTGTCTCGCCGCTTTTGGTCCCTCTGCCATTGTCAGTATCTTTCTCATCCTTTGAATCGTGGTATTTTTCGTATTGTTTACGAACATACTCTATATACTCTTCAAAGTTTTCGGTTTCATCAACTGCACGAACTACTCCATAGCTTCTTTGCTTAAGGCGTTGAATTTGTCCCGTCGATACGTTAGCTTCAGTCAAGAGTTTAATTTCCTTAAACTCTTCTGGCGTTACTTTTGTTCCTTTTGTATTAGCCATTATTTTCACCTCCTTTCAATTTAGAGTCATATCTTCTAACTTACCTTCACTTTTTAGTCGTTGTAGCTTATGTGTCAACGCTTCTTTAAGAACAACATCTTTCAGTTGCCTATCTACGGTATATTTTTCTGTCAAGTTTCCAATAACAAACATTCCGTAGGCTAGCTTCCGGTCATTATTTATCAGTCGCGTTTTCAGCATATCTTTAACGACCCTAGAAATTTCAATAGTTTGCCCCTCGTAAGAGTCAACCAAGGATTTTACCTTTTTGTTTATCTTATTTGCTGCTTCATCATCTAATCCAAAAACTCCAGCTACAGTCTTTGCGTCTTTATTTACAACCAGTTTCTGTTTAATTAATTTATTTAGTAGATTCACGTTTGCTCCTTTCCTTCCATTTATCTATTAATTTTTCTCCGTAAACCAAATATACACCAAAAATACTCATCCCTACGCCAAAGGCTAATACCTTAAGTCCTAAGATTGTTAATTGTTTAGTCACTGGCATTCTCCCGTCTTGACGGAAGTCCAATGCCATTGATAACCTTGAGCAAATGCCCAGGCTGCGGTTCTAGTACTTTCGATTGGGTCGCCTCTTAAATTACAATCTGTATTTAACCCCATTTGTTTTCTAAAACTTTGCCAAGTACCACAGTGAAACTGCCAAGGACCCATTGCTTTCCCATTATCACAACTTGCTTCACCCCAACAAGGGTCAATTTGAAAATTGCTTTCATCCCGTAAAATACATATAGCCATATCGTAGTTAGACCCGTATTCAGTAGTGAACTTTTTTGTCAAAGCTAAAAGCAATTCTTTATCACTCCCATTTTTAACTAACGCCAAAGAAATAGTTGGCGTTGGGGAGGGTTGACCAGCCAAAACTGGTTTGACTGGCCTTAAAGATGTCTCGCCCTCTCCGCCTATTCTATCTTCTAGTAAAGAGTCAACCTTTTTCAAAAGTTCTTTTTCCAGCCACTCTTTTTCTAGGTTTTCCTCAATGATAGGGCTAATTATCCGGCTCCGAATTATAATCGGATTTCGAATAACTATCTCCTTATCAGACGGTAAAGTTAAAAGCTTAAATATTAGTCCTAGAACGAGAAGAATAGCAAATGCTACTCCTAAACCCTGAAAATAGGGTTTGTATTCTTTTAGTTTTTTCATTATAGTTCACCTCCTTTTATCATATATACTCTATAATCTAATAATTTTTTATTATTGTCAAATTAATTTATTAATTTATCTTCTTTTTCCAACAACATTTTTTCTAACATCTTGATTAATTTTTTGTATTCTTTTTCTTTCTTGCTTACCATTTTAAAATATTTTTTAGCCAGATATACTTTAAATTTTACCTCTGCATACTGCCACATCCAAAAGGCAATCAGCATACTTTTTACACTCGTCCAGATATGTCCCGAAACTAACTCAAATATACCAATAAGAAAAATACTCCAAGATACCGTAAATAGTAAATACAAATAAGTCCTTGTTTTAGGAAATCCTGATACCTTTTTTAAAGTGTTTTTTAACTTCATGAATATATTATAGCATCCTTAATCATCTTTGTCAACCATTACCAATTGTTTATTTTATTACCAACTCATTCTCTTATAATCTCTACTAACAATTCGTTAATTTTGTGTTTATTAACTTTTTCTGGTAGAACTGATTTTTCGTAACCCTCGTCCAGTAGTCTTAGACCTTCATCTGCCATTTTCTGGATTTGTCTTAACTTGTAGTGTCCCCGTTTGATATCAAGGAGCATATTTCTATCTTTAGTTCGGTAAACCTCCATTGTCCCGCCGAGGAGAAGTTCTCTACCCCAGCGCAGTAATTTAATACAGGTCATAGCGTTTTTAAGGTCGTAGCCAAATTCGTCAACGATAGCTTTTCGCTTTTCCCCCATGTATCCCTTGTAAGCACCTTTCTGCAATCGTTTTAGTTGGCTGTGGGCATAACCCCCAAACCTATCCCTTACTTGTCTTTTAGACAGGAACAGTTGCCTATTGTCGATAAGTTTTTGTCCATCCTCGGATATATGTATATAATCCTTTCTTCTATTAAATAACCAGGCAATGACATTGGGATTGCATCCCTTGAGCAAATGAACGGCTTTCCGGATTTCATATCCAACCTCGTCTATTTCTTCGTATTGTTTTTCGTAAACCTCTTTGTTTTTATAGTATCCTTCCAAAGAAAAGTAATATTCCGAGGGGAACTTATAAATAATGAATAAGTCGGTATCACAAGTCCCGAATTTTTCGTCCTCTTTCGGGTCAATGTATAAGCCGTGTGCAATAGAGCCACGATAACCTTCCAGGATTGGCTGTTTTTCAAAAATGTAGTTATACAGCTTTCTTTTTCTCATCTTTGTCCTCCAATCTTCTCTTTTCTAAGCATGGCATCTTTAAATTAAACCATTTTCTGAATCCCATTATATGAGTTCCTCCACAAAATGGGCAAGTAGTATGGCCATAATTCTTTTTATTATTCTTACTCATTTTTCCTCCATATTTAGAAACTTAAAGTGTAAACCATACTCTACAAACTCGCCTTGTCCCTTTTTAATTGCCTTTACTAAATCCTTAAAAGCCCCCAAACGTCTTATTACTTCTCCACTACTAGCACACATCATTGTTACTAGCCATTTTTTACCCTTATTCTGTCTGTGTTTTGGG
>CAYMZK010000010.1:0-13808 GCA_964394985.1 uncultured Candidatus Saccharibacteria bacterium
TAACATATAACATAAATACAAACAAAAATGTGCTCCACCAGGTGGAGCACATTTTTATTCTAAGGTTATTTCTTAAAACCGGTTCCCGCTGGTATTTTTTTCCCTAAGATTACATTTTCTTTTAATCCTTTTAGCTTGTCTTCTTTGCCCTCCATAGCAGCTCTAATTAAAACCCTGGATGTTTCCTGAAAAGAAGCAGAAGACAAGAAAGAGTCAGTTGTTAAAGCTACTCTAGAAATTCCAAGCAAACTAACAACAGCTTTAGCGATTTGCTTTTTCTCTTTCTTAACCCTTTCGTTTTCTTCTAAGAACCTAGATCTTTCAACAATTTCGCCAATAGTAAATATTGTATCCCCAGCATCTTTAATTCTAACTCTAGAAAACATTTGACGGACGATAACTTCAACATGTTTGTCATGAATAATTGCACCTTGAGAAACATAAATCTTTTGAATTTCATCAAGAATATATCTTTGAGCGTCTTCCTTTCCTCTAGTTTTAAAGACCTCTTTTAAATCTAGACTTCCTTCACATAACTGTTGTCCAACAACTATTTGATCTCCTTTTTGAATGTATAGAGCAGTTTTAGCTGGTAGCTTGTGTTCTACCGGATCTTTAGAGTCCTTAACGGCAATTTTTGCTACTCTTTTATCGGTAATTTCTAAAACTTTTCCTTCAACTTTAGAAACTTCGGCCTTGCCTTTAGGAATTCTAGCTTCAAAAACTTCTTGGACTCGTGGAAGACCCATAGTAATATCTCCGGCTCCTCCGGCCACACCGCCAGTGTGAAAAGTTCTCATCGTAAGCTGAGTTCCCGGCTCACCAATTGCTTGAGCAGCAATAACTCCTACAGCAGAACCTAAAGCAACCAAATCATTTCGACCCAAATCCCAGCCATAACATTTCTGACAAATTCCTCTAGTTGATTTACAAGTAATTGGGGATCTTACCTTAAGTTTTTCAATCTTTTTTTCATCAGAGATTTTTCTAGCCATATCCCAATTAATTAAACCTCCCTTCTTGAGATCTATCTCCCCCACCTTAATATCTTCCATAATAGTTCGGCCAACAATCTTGTAACCAAAATCTTGCCCAATAATATCTGAGTCCTTTTTATACACCATAAATCCATCTTTATCCTTACAGTCTTTTTCATAAACAATTACCTCATGAGCCACATCAACCAGTCTTCTAGTTAAATATCCGGCAGTAGAGGTTCTAAGCGCAGTATCAGCAGTTCCTTTTCTAGCTCCGTGAGTAGAAATAAAGTATTCTAGCACATCAAACCCTTCTTTAAAGGATCTTTTTACTGGCAATTCAATAATTTGTCCGGCTGGATTAATCACTAAGCCCTTCATTCCAGCCATTTGAACTGGCTGACTCCAAGAACCCCTAGCCCCAGAATCTACCATTGAAAAAATTGAGCCAGTTTTAGATAAAGATTCCGGCACAAGTTTTTCTAATTCTGATTTAGTTTTAGTCCAAACTTCAATAACCTTGCTTTTCTTCTCATCTCTAGAAAGAAGCCCTTTTTTAAAGTGGCCCTCAATAGCTTCGACTTCTTTTTCAGCATCAGCAATAATCTTTTTCTTTTCTTTAGGAACAATTAAATCAGTCATTCCCCAAGTTATTCCAGAAACTGTAGCTGACTCATATCCTAACTTCTTTATTTTATCTAAGGCTACTTCTACTCTCTCTTGATTACCATCTTCTAATAATTGACCAACTAGTTTCTCTAGCTTTTTGGAATTCATTACTTCATTAATAAACTCGTGATCCTCAGGAAGGGTTTCATTCATTAAAACCCTACCAATAGAAGTTTCAATAATTTCATCGCCTATTTTTATCTTTACCTTTGCTCTAATATCAACATCACCATTTTCTTGAGCTAAAATCGCTTCTTCTTTTGAAGAAAAGATCTTTCCTTCACCCTTAGCTTTTTCTTTTATTTTAGTAATCCAATAACAACCCAAAACAATATCTTGAGTTGGAGCGACTACCGGCGTACCAGTGGCCGGCTTTAACATATTGTTAGCCGAAAGCATTAATTCTTTAGCTTCAGTTTGAGCTTCATCGCTCAAAGGAACATGAACAGCCATTTGGTCGCCATCAAAATCAGCGTTAAAGGCCTTACAAACTAATGGATGAAGTTCTATGGAAATTCCTTCAATTAAAACTGGTTGAAAAGCTTGAATACCCAAACGATGCAAAGTTGGGGCTCTATTTAAAAGAACATATTTGTCTTTTACTACTTCTTCTAAAATAGCCCACACATCATCTGTTCTTTGCTCAATTAATCTTGAAGCTCCTCTAACATTATAGGCCAATTCTTTTTCTAATATTTCTTTAATAACAAAAGGTTTAAATAGCTCCAAAGCCATTTTTTTAGGCAAACCGCATTGATGTAATTGCAACTGAGGACCAACCACAATTACTGATCTTCCAGAATAATCTACCCTTTTTCCTAAAAGATTTTGACGAAATCTTCCTTGTTTCCCTTTTAACATATCAGCTAAAGATTTTAATAATCTCCTGCCTCCAGTAGTAGCGGTAGTCAAAATTCCTTTTCTCATTCCGTTATCTATTAAAGCATCAACTGCTTCTTGAAGCATTCTCTTTTCATTTCTGACAATTACCTCCGGAGCAGCAATATCTAATAAATATTTCAACCTATTATTTCTATTAATCACTCTTCGATAAAGATCATTAAGATCAGAAGAAGCATATCTTCCTCCATCTAATTGAACCATTGGTCTTAAATCAGGAGGCAAAACCGGAATAACGGTTAAAAACATCCACTCTGGTTTAATGTTAGCTTTAACCATTCCTTGCAAAAACCTCAATCTTCTTAAAAGTTTCTTTTTAGCTAAAGCAGCCGCTTTATCTACTTTTTCTTCTAAAGCCTTGATTTCTTTTTTAAGATCCACTTTTTCAAATATCTTTTTTAAAGTTTCAGCACCAGTTCCAGCCTCAAAAACCTCTCCATATTTTATAGAATAATCATAATACTCTACTTCAGAGAGAACCTTTAACAACTTGAGATTGCTTACCTCCTCTTTAGCTTTGTCTCTAGCGTCTCTTAATTGATTTAAAGCTTTTTCTAGCTCTTTTTTGTCGGTTATTTCTTGCTTCTTTGTTTTAACTTTTGACTTATACTCCTTTTCTATTTGATCTAAAACTCCCTTCTTAGCTTCTTCGTTTACCTTAGTAACAATATAGGAAGCAAAATAGATTACCTTCTCCAATTGTTGCATTGGAATATCTAAAACCATTCCTATTCTTGAAGGAACTCCTCTTAAAAACCAGATATGAGAAACTGGACAAGAAAGTTTAATGTGCCCCATCCTTTCTCTTCTAACGCTAGCTTTAGTCACTTCTACTCCACAACGATCACAAACTATTCCTTTATATCTTATCCTTCGATATTTACCACAATAACATTCGTAGTCTTTTTCTGGACCAAAAATTCTCTCACAAAACAAACCATCTTTTTCTGCTTTTTGAGTCCTATAATTAATGGTCTCCGGTTTAGTTATTTCTCCGTGTGACCAGGACAAAATATCTTCTGGAGAAGCGATTTTTATCCTTATTGATTCTAAATCTTCAACTCTCATAATATTATTTTTTAGATTTCTCCTTAATTTCTATACTCAAACCTAAAGATTTAAGTTCTGAGATTAATAAATTAAATGATGCTGGTATGTTTGGATTTCTAATTGGATTTCCTTTAAGAATTGCTTCGTAAGTAGCGGCTCTTCCTATAACATCATCTGACTTTATAGTCAAAACTTCTTGAAGAATATTAGCCGCTCCATAACCCTCTAAGGCCCAAACTTCCATCTCACCAAATCTTTGACCTCCAAACTGAGCCTTTCCCCCTAAGGGTTGTTGAGTAATTAAAGAATAGGGGCCGATAGATCTCATATGTATTTTATCATCAACCATATGAATCAATTTAATCATATACATATAGCCAACCGTAATTGGTTCTGGAAATGGGATTCCAGTTCTTCCATCATACAAAGTAAATTTACCACTTTCTGGATAACCAGCTTCTCTTAATTCTTCTTTAATATCTTCTTCTTTAGCTCCAGCCATAGAAGGTGTTTCAGCTACATAGCCCAGTTTTTTAGCCGCCATTCCCAAGTGAGTTTCTAAAATTTGACCAATGTTCATTCTGGAAGCCACCCCTAGAGGATTTAAAATAACATCTACTGGGGTTCCATCTTTCAAGAAAGGCATCTCTTCTTCTGGAACTACTCTAGAAATAACTCCCTTATTACCATGTCGTCCAGCTAGCTTATCTCCAGCCTGAACTTTTCTCATTACCGCTACCTCAACTTCAATTCTCTTAATAATCCCTGGATCTAGTCTATGCCCTTGATCTCTTGAGAAAACCTTCACACCAACCACTCTCCCCTTTTTACCATGAGGAACAACTAAAGAAGTGTCCTTAACATCTCTAGCCTTTTCACCAAAAATAGCTCTTAGCAGTCTTTCTTCAGCGGTCAAGCCAACCTCTCCCTTAGGAGAAATCTTTCCAACTAAAATATCTCCTTGCCCTATTTCAGCTCCAATTCTAACAATACCCTCTTCATCAAGGTCTTTAAGTTTTTCTTCAGAAACATTAGGAATATCACAAGTGGTTACCTCTGGTCCTAGTTTAGTTTCTCTAACATCACAACTAAAGTTTTCTAAATGTATGTTAGAATAGTAACCATTTTTAACTAATCTTTCAGAAATAATAATAGCGTCTTCAAAATTACAACCCTTCCAAGACATAAAGGCCACTAAAACGTTTTGACCAAGAGCTAGCCGGCCATTATCTATTGCTCCACCATTGGCTAATATGTCTCCCTTTTTAACTTTTTCTCCTTTTGAAACACAAGGCCTTTGATGAAAACAAGTATATTGATTAGTTCTAATAAAAGTTCTTAAATCGTATCTTTTCTTGCCTACCGCAACATGGTCTCCATCAACTTCGGTTACGGTCCCAGCCTCTTGGGCAATAATTGTTTGACCAGAATCTCTAGCCACCCTTTCTTCTACTCCCGTCCCAACTAAAGGTACCTCTGGATTTACCAAAGGCACTGATTGTCTTTGCATATTAGACCCCATTAAAGCTCTATTAGCATCATCGTTTTGAAGAAAAGGAATCAAAGAAGTTCCAATAGAAATAAATTGCCCTGAAGAAACATCAATAAAATCAATTTTATCCCTATCAACAATCCCCGGAGCTCCTTTGCTCCTAGCCTCTACTTTAGTTTCTAAAATGTTACCTTTATCATCTATTTTTACTCCTCCATGAGCAATATTATATTGTTCTTCTTCAAAGGCGTTTAAGAAATGAATTTTATCGGTTACTTTTCCTTTATTTACTTTGTAATAAGGGGTTTCAATAAAGCCATATTCGTTGACTCTGGCATAGCCGGCCAAATGGTTGACCAGTCCAATGTTTGGACCTTCTGGTGTTTGAATTGGACAAATTCTTCCATAATGAGAAGGCTGAACGTCTCTGACCTCAAAGCCAGCTCTTTCTCTAGTCAGTCCTCCGGGACCAGTGGCTGATAGCCTTCTTTTATGCTCTAGTTCAGCTAGAGGGTTTTCGTTATCCATAAATTGACAAAGCTGAGAAGAGGTAAAAAATTCTTTAATAACCGCCATTACTGGTCTTGGATTAATAACAGCTGACAGATCCATTTCGTGAGGATCAATAGTAGAAAGCCTGTCTTTAACAATTCTTTCCATTCTCATTAGTCCAACTCTAAACCTATTTTGAACTATTTCAGCAATAGTTCTAACTCTTCTATTTCCTAAATGATCGATTTCATCTGGCTTGGCGTCAGGATTATTGTTTAGCCTAATAATCTCTCTAATAGTTTCAACAATATCTTCAACTTTTAGCACTCTGTCTTCCGGTTGAATAACTTTTTTCTCTTGAGTTTTCTTTAATTTTGGCAATCTTTGCCACATTCGCCAACGACCAACTTTAGACAAATCATATCTTTCAAAATTAAAAAAGGTATTTTCGATTAGTTCTTTGGCGGTGTCGGGAGTAACCATATCCCCCGGTCTTAATCTCTTGTAAATTTCAACTAAAGCCTCTGGTTGATGCATCGTTCCGTCACGAGAAAGGGTTTCTTCAATGTAATCAACATCCGGATTATTATTAACATCTCTAAAAAGATCTTTAATTTGATCATTACTAAAACCGCCCAAAGCTTTTAATAAGGTGGTGGCCGCTACCTTTCTTTTTCTATCAACCTTAACAGCGATAAAACCATTATTTTCAGTATCAAATTCTAGCCAAGCTCCTCTATTTGGAATAAGCTTTGCTCCAAATCTATTTTTTCCTCTACTCACTTGCAAATTAAAAAAGGCTCCTGGAGAACGAATAAGTTGAGCAATGGCCACTCTTTCAATTCCATTAACAATAAAAGTTCCCCTTTCAGTCATCAGGGGAAAATCAGCTAAAAAGACTTCTTGTTCTTTGGCCTTTCCGGTTTTTAGGTTCACCAGTTTAGCTTTTACTCTTAAAGAAGCTTCATAAGAATCGTTGTTCTTTTTAGCTTCTAGATCGTTGACATATTTTGATTCTTCTAGTTTAAAATCAGTAAACCAAACTTCATACTCTTTTCCAGTATAATCTCTAATAGGAAAAATTTCTGAGAATAGTTCTTTTACACCTTCTTCCCAGAACCAGTCCCAGCTCTCTTTTTGAAGACCAAGTAAATAGGGTAATTTTAGAGAAACTTTAGATTTAGAAAAGTTTTTTGTCTTTAAATTGTTCATAAACACAAAAGTCCCTATTCCATAGGGTAAATGGCTTTATTTTTTAATTAATAAGGAAAGGAAAACAAAATAGCTTTAAATTAGCATTAAAAATTAACTTAATTTAAATCTTAGCCTACTCCAACAAAATTGTCAACCCCATAGAAGAAATTTGACTGACCCAGCCCATAATCTATGGGCTTGGGCAAATTGCGAAGCAAGTCAAATTTTCTCTACGGGGTCAACCCCTATTTTTCAAGTTCTTCTTCTATAGGTGGCTCTTCAGCTTCTCTTCCCATTCCAGACAAGGCCTTTTTGCCAGCTCTCAAATTTTTCAAAACTTGAATAACTACGCCATTTTCAGGATTTGTCTTATTCAATGACTCAAAAACAGTTAAAGCTTTTGCTTTCTCTCCCTGCTGATCATAGACTAGTCCTAAAAAGTAGAGAGCGTTAGCATATCCCGGACTTAAAGTAATTGTTCTTTCTAATTCTTCTCGAGCTTTTTGCCAATCTTTTAATTGATAGTAAATTAAGCCAGTTTGAAAAGCCATATTAACATCTAGGGGAGCTGCTTCTTTGGCTAGATTTAAATATCTTTCCATTTCGCTACTATCTCCTTTTAGCTGATTTAATATAGCTAATTGGAAGTAAGCCGGAGCATAATTTTCTTTTAGTTCAATCGCTTGATTAAACTTCTCCTCGGCTTCATTGAAGAGTTCTATTTTTTCTTGTTGAGTAGCTTCTTTTGTAAGACTTCTAATTTTAGTCAAAATAGATATCCCCGCCTGATTTGGATATAAAGGATTAGCTGGTTCTAATTCCATTGCTTTTTGATAAGCTTCAACTGACCACTCTTTGGTTCCATCAACAATTCCAATTAAGTTTTGATAAACATTCCCTCGATTAGCCCAATTGGTAACATTATTAGGATTTACTTCGATTGCATTTTTGGCTGCCCCAACAGTGCCTCTAATATGGCTTTGGACTTCTTGGCTGTTTTCAGCTTCTCTAATGCCAGCCAAATGAAGTTGAGAAAGGTCTCTCCAATATAAATCTACTTTTTGATTAAGCCTTACTGCAGTTTCCAATCTTTCAATTGCTTGAGCTCTTCTTCCTTCCCCCATAGCTTTCATAGAATTTAAATAACTAACTGCCGAAACATATCTTTGCCCTTCAATAATTAAAACTCCAAGACCAAGAATAAAGACTACGGTAAAACCAAAAGTAACAGCTAAAGTAACTAAAGAAGATGGCTTCAATTCAAATTCTTTTCTTATTGGATAAAGAAGAGAAACAAAGAAGGCCATTAGGGCAAAGTAAATAAAATCAATGGAAATACTTGATCGATAAAAGAAAAACAAAACAGTGGTGACAATAAAGCTTACAAAAAGCCCCATCCCTAGAGTCCAATAAAATTCTTGGCTTAAATCATCTTCTTCTTTCTTTTGATAAGACTTGCTAAAGAGAAATTTAATTCCATAAAAAACAAAGACAGCAATTAATCCCAAGAAAGATAAAGCGCCTAATACCCCAACAGTTGCTAAAAGAGTTAAAACCTTTGATGATCCCCAATCAAATTTTACATTCCAAAAATCACTTTGATTAAATTTTGGATCTTTAAATTTAGCAAAGTTATAAACGAAAGTTCCGGGACCAGAACCAACAACCGGACTTTCTTGCAAGGATTGTTTAGCAATATCAAAAGTTGCCTTATGAGTTAAAGAAAATTCAGCTGGGGTTTGAGGCTTTCCTGGAATAGAAAAATTAAAGAAACTAAACAATAAAGCAATGGCTAAAAAGAACATTGGCAAAATTAACCATCGGCCATCAAAAATATCTCTTCTCTGGGTGCCAAAAACAATAATTAAAGCCGAACCAATAATAACTACCCACCAAGCAACATTGAAATTAATCAATAATAATAAAATAGCGGAAAGAATTGCTGAAACAATAAAAAGAATTTTCAATTTCTTGTCCTTGCTAATAGTCAAAAAGGCGATAACCAAAGGAAGCATAATTCCAGCCAAAACAGCTAAAGTATTTATTCCTCCGACTGTATTAAAAGAAATGGACTTAGTAAAGCTAATAGGAAAAATAAACTTACCAAACAATTGTAATAATCCGTAAAACATCGCCAAAGTACTAGAAGCTATTAAAGTGACTACCAAATAAAAAATCTCCTTTCTCCTAAAAGCGTTAACAATTAAGAAATACAACAAAGTAAGACCCAAAACAGTTAAAGCGCTTTCAGAAGTCAATAGAGGCCATCCCCAAAAACTACCAGTAAACCATTTAGAAAAAATGCTTGAAGCCACATAGACTAAAAAGAAAACCGCAATTGGAATATGAACTAAACTGAAATTAAAACTGGCTTTACCCGAAGTTAGTATTTTTAACATCCAAGCAAAAATAGAAACTAACACTAAAACAATTAATAGCGCTTGTTTGTTAAAATCTGATACATTTGCTGTCCATGGTAAAAATAATACCGGAAGCAAAAAGACTAAAAGATAAGTACTTATTTTAGTGACCTTGTCACAATTATCAATGATTGAAGTGTTCTGTAGCTTACTCATATTTATTTATTTTTTTATATTTCTTATTATTTATTCTACTATATATATGTATAGGTTTCAATGTTAATAACTCAACTAAATAGTGTGATGTTCTTGTAATGATTTATTCTTTTTAAATTGCACTCCTTATCTAAAACAACACAAATCGCATCTATTCTATATTGGTCATTTTTATATTTCATATAAGCTTTGGCGTTTTTTATCATTTTAAGCTTTTTATTTTTATTAATTGCATCTTCCGGCAAACCAAATTGTTCGCCGATTCTTGTTTTAACTTCTACAAAAACCATTATATCATCTTTTTCCGCTACAATATCTATTTCTCCCCATTTATTTTGAAAATTCCTTTCCAAAATCTCATATCCTTTTTCTTTCAAATAATCAACCGCCAAATTTTCTCCAATCTCCCCCAAATTTTTATTATGTCCCCTCATAACAATTTTTAATTTTGTAATTTTTAATTTTCTCATTACAGCTTTCAGATATTTTAACAAATTCAATAACCTCTTCTCCAAGTTTTGCTGTTCTTTCTTCTAAATTATAATCCATAAATGTATGTTTAAAAATTTAAGCATTAAAGCATTATTTAAAAATTACAAAATTAAAAATTATAAAATTTATTATTAGTTTTCTTTAAAGCGATATTGGATCGCTTCGGCTACATGACTAGATTCTATGTTTAACGAATTTTCTAAATCAGCTATAGTTCTAGCCGTTTTTATTGTTTTAAAATATGACCTTGCCGACAAATTAAAATTTCTGGCCGCTGTCATTAAAATCTGCTTTGATTCTTTATTTAACTGACAATATTTTTTAATTTGCCTGTTTCTCATTTCAGCATTAGTAAAAATATTATCATTCTTAAATCTTTCGTTTTGTATTTCTCTGGCTCCAACTATTCTTTCTCTTATTTTGTTTGATGGTTCTAAAAAACTTTTAACACTATCGTCTTCTGATAATTCTTCTACATCAACAACCGGAACTTCTACATGTAAATCTATTCGGTCCATTATTGGTCCAGAAATCCTTTTTTTGTATCTTCTAATTTCTCTTTCAGAACAAGTGCACTGTTTTTTAGGATGCATTAAATAACCGCAAGGACAAGGATTGGCCGAAGCAGCTAAAATAAACCTAGCCGGATAATCAACGCTAGCCATTGTTCTTGAAATTGTTAACTTTCCATCTTCCATTGGTTGTCTTAAAACTTCCATAACCGATCTTGAATATTCGGCAAACTCATCTAAAAACAATACCCCCCTATGAGCCAAACTTACTTCTCCCGGCTTGGGCTTGCTTCCTCCGCCAATCAAACCTATTCTAGAAATCGTATGATGAGGCGCCCTATAAGGACATTTTGTAATTATTGATCCGCCCGGTGGAATTTTTCCGGCCGCAGAATATATTTTAGTAACCTCTAAAGATTCTTGTTCTTGTAAGTTAGGTAAAATTCCAGACAAAGCTCTTGCTAACATCGTCTTTCCAGATCCGGGACTTCCAATCATTAAAATATTATGGCCACCAGCGGCTGCTATCTCCATAGCTCTTTTAGCTTGTTCTTGGCCTAAAATTTCTGACATATTAAATTCCGAACGAATATTAGAATTATCCAAAATTTCTTTTCTATATTCTAGTGGCTCTATTTTTTCTTTACCTAATAAGTGCAATAAAAGTGATTTTAAGTCTTTTACCGAAAAAACATTTACCCCGCCAACAATAGCAGCCTCGTTGGCTGAATCTTTTGGCACAAAAATATTTTTAACACCATTTTCTTTGGCGAATAAAGCCAATAATAAAGCTCCCCTAGTATGACGCAAACTACCATCCAAAGAAAGCTCTCCAAAAAATAAACTATTTTCTGGAAGTTTGCAATTAACTGTTGAAGTTAATAAAGTTACTGCTATTGGCAAATCATAAAAAGACCCTTCCTTTGGAATGTCGGCTGGTGCCAAGTTAACAGTTATTCTTTTTTGAGGAAATTCTAGCCCCGAATTTAAAATTGCCGTTCTCACTCTTTCTTTACTTTCATCAACCGACTTAGCCGGCAATCCAACAATTTCAAAAGTCGGCAGACCTCGAGAAGCAATATTTACCTCAACATCTACTGCCGTAGTTTCTAACCCTAAATTTGTTGCTGATTGAACCTTAAGAAACATAATATTTATTATTTTCTTTTTTAATAAGGCCTTTTATTTCCATCAAAGAAACATGCTTACTTATTTCTGAAATATTTCTATTTAATTTTCTAGCTAAAATATCTATCTCCATCGGCTCTACTTCTAATACATTAATAATTTCTTGCTCAATAGGCATGTGCTTAACCCGGTTAAGCACATTTGCCCTTGTCTTTATATTAAAATATTTTAAAATGTCTTTTGCGCTCAAAACCATTTCTGCTTTTCCTTCTTTTATTAATTTATTGGTTCCAAGAGAATTAACGCTAGTTATTGGTCCTGGCATTGCAAAAAGTTTCCTGCTAAATTTAGTGGTTAAATTTGCTGTTATCAAAGAACCACTTTTTTCTCCCGCTTCAATTACTAGAGTTGCTTTTGAAATTCCGGCAACAATTCTATTTCTCTGCGGATAAGTCCAATAGCCCGGTTGAGCATCGCCTTCGTATTCAGAAACTATTAACCCATCATTTTCTAAAATATCTCTATACAATTTTACTTGATATTCTGGATGAATTCTCTCTATCCCGCAAGGCATTACTGCTATTGTTTTACCCTGCCTGCCGGCAGGCAGGCCCCCCGACTCCACCGCTGTTTTGTGAGCCGTAGCATCCACGCCATACATAAATCCCGAAACAATCGTTATTCCAGCAGAGGCAATTTGACTCACCAACTTTTCTGTAATTTGCTTGCCATAAGTTGTCATTCTTCTGCTTCCGACCACCGCCAAACAATCACTATCTAATAAAGAAACATTTCCTTTGCAATACAATTGCTTCGGAGCTTGTTTGCCTGTTTGTTTCAACAACTCAGGATACTTTATATCGTTTTGGCTAATGTAAAACATTGTATATTTTTATAACCTGCTTTATTTAAAGTTTTTACGCACTCTAACATTGTCGCCCCTGTTGTATAAACATCATCAACCAACAACACTGATTTGTCCCCGAGAGGTTCAACCTCTCGGGATATAAAGGATTCTTTTAAGTTTTGCAATCTTTCTTCACGATTTAGCTTTGCTTGTTCCGGTGTTTCTTTTATTTTTTCAAGCAATTTTACAACCGACATTCCAGTTTTTTTACCAATCTCTTGGGCAATTATTTCAGATTGATTAAATCCTCTTTTTCTTTTTTCTTTAATATGCATCGGTACAAAAGTAATAATTGTATTTTCTTTTAATTCAAAGTCTTTTTTATTGACTAATTCTCTTAAAATATCATATCCTCCGCAATATTTTGCTAAATGAATTGCTTTTTTAATCAATCCGTTATATTCCCAAAAAGAAAGTACGGGAGTCTCGGAAAATACAGGAAGATCTAAAAGAAAGAGGTCGCACTGACTACAAATATAGCTTCCTTCTTTGCCACAACCTAAGCATTTTTTGGGAAGTAAAATATCTAATATTAAATTTTTAATTCCTAATTTCACAATTTTTCCTTGGTTGCTCGGCTTGGCCGAGCAACCAATAATAGTTGACTATTTTTAATCTTCTAGAACAAGATGATTAATCTCTTGATATTTTTTTGCTATTAAAACCTGCTTAACAAAATTTTGATATATTTTCGGACTTGGAAAAATCTCTCCTAATATTCCTTTGTCAATAATAATTGAACCTCTTTTGCCCGAATATTCTTGATGGGTACCAAAAAGATATTCGTCTGCAGATTTCATTACCGCCTCTATATTGTGAATTCCTTCTTCTTTAAGATTAGGCTCAACCAATTGACCGGGATTTATTACATTAATATACGCTAATAAATATTGAAGCTGGATTTCGTTTTCTACCAAAACTGCCTTAAATGGACCTTCAAACAAACTACCGGTGCGTTGATACTTTTTATTAAAATAAAAAGTATATCCTCCAAATTTGTGCATAAATTTAGTAATTCCGCCTTCCTGCAATTCTTCTACTAATAAATGATAGTGATTAGGCATTAAACAATAGGCCAAAATACGCACTATTGGCTCTCTGCCTTCTTTGACTATGTGCTCTTTTAATATTTTGAGACTAACTCTGCCTTTGTTTTTTTCTACCTGCCAAAGAACATTACTGGCATTCTTTTTGTCATTAAAAAGACATAGTCCCTGAAGACAACGCCACGTGTCGGCGATTTCCACAAAGATTCGCCGTTTATCTACTCCCCGATTAAAAATATGATATATTTTACCTACTTCAAATTTAATTTTTCTCATATATGCGCTTAATTTAGTGAATAACTGGTTGCTCGGCCAAGCCGAGCAACCAATGGATAAACCATTATGGGCGGCCGCGGTTATATAGCCAACTAAT
>CAYMZK010000011.1:0-8537 GCA_964394985.1 uncultured Candidatus Saccharibacteria bacterium
TTCTTCAATTAAAATGTAATTATCAATACTCATTTTCTCTCCCTTTCCGTTATTTCCCTTACTTCTACTCCCGTACCCCAAACCTTAAACCAAAATTTTATCTTCTGCCAGGTTGATAAGGAATTATAAAATTCTGGCGTTATATATATCTTACTCATTTCTCCTCCTTTATAACAAACTCTTTCCATATCGGGGAAACGCCTCCCCCGACACTAACCTCTTTTGCCTCTTTAAAACTCCTTATTAGCCCACACTCTAAACACCCTTCCCGGCCTGAAATTAAAATCCTTGTATAGTTATCAAAGTATTTATACTCTTCCCTTTTTTCTATTGTTTCCCACCTATGATCACACCCTACACTCATTCTTCCTCCTCCAGTTGTTTGAGATGAGCTTTATTTTTAACTAAACTCGCAAACCCCTCGCTCCTCTTATACTCCTCAATCGTCTCCTTCTTCACTTGAGCTATTTGCTGACGTGCCTTATCACTTAAGGCGTTCTTCACATTAACTATATCTTCATCGGACAAATACTCATTTCCATCTTTATCAACGCTAATAAAATCATTTATTGTAATATCTACCCAACCCTCAACCGCCTCTTTCTTCGCCTCCTTAATCTTTTTGGCAATGAAGTCAATTAGCTTCTCCTCATCCACTTCATAACAGTTGTCAAAACCGCTTTTGTATAAAAACCCGTCTTTTTCACGATAATCCAACTTGCTTTTTAACTCCTCCCGCCAGTTATTATTTTTTGTCATATTTTTTATTCCACTCCCCTCTACTAACAGAATTATTAATTCGCTTAACCTTAACATTTACTTTTGCTAAATCTACATCACAATCATCAAAGGCAATATCAATATCGCCTGATTTTTCCTTTGGCCTAATTTCATCCGGCTCAAGGCCTAACTTATCAGCCCAAGTCCTAGCCCAATCCATCCCACTACCACTCCAAATAATCATGTAATACCCTTGACTTTGAAACCATTTATATAAAGCGATTGTTTCGTAATTCGGCGTATCTTGTTTTAACCCTGTTGCTACTGACGGAATTAACAAGGTGTCATCCACGTCAAAAGCTACTTTAATGCTTGGTTTGTCTTTATTTTTTCCCCAAAACGAATAGCACATTGGTATGTTTGGCATTTTACTTTTTGTCATTTTGTTTGGTCTCCCTTTTTGAACCACTAAAAATAACTGTGTCCCCACTTCGGTCTACCCATTGCCAACCATCACCTGTCCGACAATTTTCACTCATATCCGCCTCTACTTCTCCTGCCTCTTCAAGAGTGTACCACTTGCCAAAATACCGATTGCCATAATGACCAGTATCTACCATTATTGTCTCCCCTCTCCTTTCAACTTTTTAAGTGTGCTTTTAATCTTTAACCATAATTGTTTTAACTCAAACCACAAATCAAACCTGTTCCACTCTTCCCTAAATTCCTTGTCTGTTTTTAGTAGTTTGTTTCTATGTTCTTTCCAATTCATTTTGTTTAGTCTCCTTTTTGTCTCTAATTAAACTAACTTCTAGAATTTCAAATTCTATAATTTTACCGTCTTTTTTCTCAACAACTTGCCCCCCAATTTGAAAAGAATAATTCGCCCCTAAAGGAATTTCATCTTTCATAATAACCATTTTCCCAATAATTTTTTTATCAAAATCTTTAGTAATAGGTATTACTTTTTTTTTACTCATTCTCCCCTCTCCTTTCAACTTTTTAATTTTCTGGTTAAACTTTTAATAAAATTTTCTCTTTTCTTTACAATATTGGCCCTAGTATTCGGCTCAAATAAATAATTGTAGTAAAAGTCTTCAAATCTTCTACGCTCCTTTTCCCATTCTCTAGTTAATTGATTTAACCATTCATCCTTTCCTAAATCTTGTAATGCATATTCGTGATACCAATTATTTTCAAAATCATATACCTCTTTTAATAACCTGTTTCGCAACATTATGTCTTCTACCATAAACTTTTTATTCATTGAAATAACAGCCCAAAATGGCCCACTATCATCAACAGCCAGTTCACATAATTTGGTAATAAACAAGCCCACTTTGGCATTATTATCACGTAGTCTTACTTCTTTGAAGCGCCAGTCATTATCAGTCCTAATTGTAACTGCTAATTCCAGTTTTTTTTCTTTTAGTTTTTTGGCCATCTCTGACAAGTTTTTTTTCCTCATTTTTTTTCTTTCTGCTAATTTATTTAACCATTTTGCTATGTTATCAACAGAATAATATTCAAAAAAATCACTCCAAAATTGCTTACTAAATAAAATTATAAAAGACTTTTTTATTCCTTCAATGCTTTTCATTTTTGTCCTTTCATAATTCTGATTTTAATTTACGACCTCGATATAATACACAAGCCACTTTCCAGTCTTCTTGCATTTTTTCTTTAGACTTGTATAGCCATACCCGCCAACCGCTTAAAACTAATAACCAACCAAATATTTCCCACGCCTTAACCCAGCGTATGCCAGCATGTTGTAAGTCTTTACCTATGTATTTAGTTAGTATTTTCATTTTTTAATACCTCCTTAACTGCCTCCCATAGGGCATCGCATAACTCACCGCAATCAGCTTTTTTTACGATATGGCTATCTTTCCAAATATAACCCCTATCCCAGGCAACTACCACGCTTCCTTCTGCCCGCTCACCAGAAGGAACATTTTTGTTTTTCTTTTGGCCACAAGTAACAAAAAACCCAGTTGGCTCAACCCCAACTTCACCATAACTGAAATTAAATTGCCCTTCTCCTTCGTATTCATACAAAAACTCAATCATTTGCCCAATAGTTAATAATGGTAAGTCGCAAATATTCTCTTCGTCATCATTGACCCAGCTAATACTCGCTACATTTCCTAAAGTATTAAAACACCACTTGGCATATTTCCCTAACGCTTCCCTATTCAATTCAAACAACTGTTTGCGAGCTATATGTTGCTTCATATAAAATACCTCACTATATCTTCCCAATTAGTAAATCTAATTGCCCGGTCATTGATGTATGCTAAAACCGCAGGCTTATACTTACACAAACCATGATAGTGTACACCCTGAGAATTAATCTCTTTAACTTTTACTAGATTATTTAATCCCACATTGTTCCTTTCTTTCCACAAGCCGAAGCCCAATCTCTAGCAGGGACAACCCCTCGCCACCTACTGCAAATTGGACACCTATCATAAATAACTGTTATCCCCGTTAATTTTTTTCCGTCAGCTTTTGGATATTCTCTCCTGCCGCACTCAAAACACATTGATTTATACTTTTCTTCCATTTTTCCCTGTCCTTTCTTCCTCACTCTCTTTTTAATTTATAATTATTTGATTTTGGTGGTGTGCCTATTACCTTGCGACAATAAGCACACTTGTAATGTTTAATCTTTGAACATTTTATCAAAATGCTTCAAGAAATATGCCTTCTTTGCCTTAGCGTCTTTATATTCCTGCTCTTTGGTTTCGATTTCTCTGTTCAGTAAGTCAATTATCCGCCCCTTATCAAAACTTATTTCTTCATCAGATACAGGTACAATTTCTACTTTCTTTTTTTGCCCTTCACAAATATAAGCATATTCTACTTCCGCTCCGGAATAGCCCGCTTTCAAATAAGCTACAACAATTGTTGGCCTGTTTTTAAAATTATCAAAACCAATAATTGCTCCAGGATAAGATTCAAACTTATTTTCATATTCCTCGACTAAAACCTTTACGCTTTGACCTACCCGAAACTTATCCACTTGCTTGGCTTCGCGCAAGTCAATTTCTAACTTAACCCCATCAATCTCGATTATTCTTTTGTTTTTATCTGCCATTTTTTTCACCCCCGTTTCCCTCATTGTTTTCCTCTTTTAATTCTTTAATGTCATCGTATTTAGTAGAGGCGGCTGTATAGTTTTTCCATCGATTATCATTCCAATTATTATCGCATTTATAAACAATCCACGCCGTTTGGGTTTCGTTGTTGAAACTTTTTAATTTTCCCCGTTCCCCTGTTCCGTCAAACCGAATGTAGGTTAGCCAGCCGCCAATATCTGATTCTTTTAGCTTTTTTGCTTTACCCATTTTTTTCTACACTTAAGTGATAACAACTATCAATTGCATCCATAAATACATCAAATCCCCACTCCGGAATTATACCTGTTTCATCATACTCAATAGCAAATTCTAAAAACCCACTTCTTCCTAGCCCATTAAGCATTTTATTAAAGGTACAATCACAATAATCGTATTGAGCGGGATTATCTTCCATACAACCGTCCATAAAAGATTCCCTCATTATTGAGGTTTCTTTGTTTACAATTGTTGGTGTTGCCATTGGTGTTGGTGTTGCTATTGGTGTATTTGTCGGAGCAACCGTAATTGTTGGTGTTGGGGTTATTGTTTCCCTCTGCTCTTTGTTATCTTCTCCGAGTGCTTGTGTTAAAAGCACCAAGCAAGTAACGCCAATTAAAGCATAAAAAGCATATTTTATTAGTTTATTCATTTTTATCACCTTCTTCCATTGCCGTAGCTATACTAATACTAATTAACAACCAAAACAGTCCCAAACACAAATAAGACCTTGTTGTGAGCCAAAGCCCCCAACTAACCATTCCCAGTCCAATGCCAAAAAATAACGCTGATACTATCATTGTTTTGTTTCCGCTTCAAACAAATAATCTTTATACTTACCTTCAAAAATATTTAATCCAAAGCCCCAAAGCCAACTACTGCCATTAACATAAATTCTCGGCGAAACCCACGATTTACCTTTTCTTGTAATTTCAGGGTCGCTACCTGGAAAGCTAACATCAACTTTAAAATTATCTTTTTGAAAAACAAATTTATACCAGCCGTCCCCACTAACTTCCCCTGTTGCCTCGTATTCAAAACCATCTATCGCTAAATCTTCAAGGAAATAGCCAGCAGCGATTTCCGCATTTTCTTTTGAATGGTTTTTAACTGGTTCAGTTCCAGGATTTACAATAATTTTTATCATCTTACATAGTGCCTATACCACTTAATAATTTCCTCGCTTGTCCAATCGGCAGGGTCTTTGCCAAAGCAAGCAGGTTCTTCAATATTTTTACAATGCCATCCAAGATATTGCCTTGCTTCACTAAGCAGGTTGTTTTCGTTTTTTAAAAATCCGCAGTTTGGGCAGTAGGGAACAGCATAAACTTGAAGTTCGTATTTAGGGTCATTGCTTTCTTTTTCTACAAACTTAACCTTTGTTCCACAAGCAGAGCAATGCCCTTTTTCTAAAATAGGAGTATTGTTTTTTTTATTCATTATTATTTATTCTCAATTTCCTTCTAATGTGTATAGTATATCATATTTCTTTATCTTTGGCAAGTTCCCATTTAGTGCTTTCCCTAGCAACCATTCAATATTGGTATTCACTGTAAACTTATTAAGCGGTTTAAGTTTTAGTATTTTTTTAATGTCCTCGTGGTTAAGTTTGATTGTTTCCCCTACCTCGATTTCTTCTGATTTAATTTCGTGGTCAACCAGTCCCTTTTCAGTCATTACTGTATTCCATTCGGTTTGGGCATCGCCAAAGCGGTTTTTCTTCACCTTGACAGTTCTAACGCCATCCTCCCTTACTTTTATAGTGAATACAGCGTCAACCATGTGTTGAAGCGTTAAAAGTCCAGCAACAAGCCCTGATTTAGTAGAGTGTCCAATTGCAACTAAAACCTTGTTTCTCTTTTTGACATAATTTATCAAAGCATTAAGTCCGCTTTTCATTTGGGCAGACGAACCAATAGCATAACGTTTATCTTCAGAATTATTGATTGTTTGTAAACTGTCAATAATTATAAAGTCTGGGTTTAATTCATCGGAAATTTCAAAAAGTTTTTTTAAGTCCACTGCTTCTGTAACCCACAGATTGTCATTTAACGCCTCTAGACGGTTCGCTCTGGATTTTATTTGTAGCAAGTTTTCTTCTCCGGTAGCATATAGTATTTTGTAATCATTATCAGCCAAATTGTCAGCAATTTGAGTTAAAAGTGTAGAATTGTGGGTTACGGTAAAATCTCCTAAAATAAATCTTCCGTTACCATCCAATTCAAACCCATAATATTCTCCGCGCCCTATCGGCTCAACTTTAATTGCTTTATGGAGTCGGTTATAGCAATTACTAAACTGTTTGCAAACCTTTCTTGCCACCTTACAGGGGATTTTATAAATATCACCAGAAATAGAAAGTCGATAATATTTACGGGATTTGTTCGGAGAATTGGAATTGCTACATTTTTTATAAATAGCTTTTTTATTAACCCAAAACCCTAATGACCTTGCTAAAAATGTAACATCATTTGCCAAGCCCTCTCTTTTGGTAGTATAAGTGTAATAATGGCTTCCGTCTTGGTAGTAGCCATCTGAGTCTATTAGCCCAGCCAAAAGGGAAAGTCTAGTTTTGTAGCTATTTATTTTATATGCTCTAGGAATATGCTTATTGTTTAAAAGTTTGTACTCCCTTAGACAATTTAGCAAGTAATTGCCTTTTTCTCCGCCAACCTTTCTGGGAGTATTAACTGTATATTTTGTATTTTTAATCCGCACAAAATTTAGCCCAATTTTTTGAGAATAATTTTTAACAAAAGAAATAATTTCTTTGTCGGGACTTGTTATACGGGTATTTGCTGAATGCCCATCCCCAAGCCAAACCCCTAAATAGTATGGATTAATCTTAATTGGTTGCTCATTAAAACTTACTCCCGCTCGATACCCCTTATAACAAGATTTCCACCCTGCGGTTTTAGTAAGGTATTCCTTAAGGGGAATATCTAAGATATCTCCATGCAAGTGTTTACCTCTATTTTTGCTTCGTTTAAGCGACAAAATATGGTTTTCATTAACAATGTAGTACTCCCCATTATTATAGGAAACCTTATAAAGCATTCCGCTCCCCGAAGTCGTTTGGAGAACGGTTCGCGAAGTAGAGTTATCCCCCATTATTCTATCGCCAGTTTTAATATTTTGCACAGCTTTAACCGAACCGTTATACATAAGAACAGGAGTATCCTTTCCTAAACACTTTCCTGAACCAGGTTCGCCAGCCATGAGCAAAACTTCGCCTGGAATAAAGCCACCGCCAAGCAGACCATCAAAGCCAGCAAGCTCCGTTGGATATCTAGTAAGATTTTTATCTGGTATTTCATTTATTCTAATTGCGTCCATTTGTTCACCTCCATTTTTTAATTTCGGAAATTGCTTCTGCCGTTGAAAATAATCAACAGCAGATTGTAATGCCCGAAATGACTTCATTGTTATCCGCCACAATACTGTATATAGTATATCATATTTATTTATCCTTGTCAACGCCTCTCTCGTGAGAGAGTGTCAACCTTTTAGTCTGTTCAAAATTGCTTCACGCAAGCATTCTGGTATATGGTCTAACTTTTTACCAAGCAGGCCATCATCAACAACTTCATATACTTCCCCCCACCACTGGTTAAATCCTTGTGGCGAATTTGGGTTATTACTCATTGTATAGACATCCTTGCCAAGCACAACCGCATAACGGTCAAAAGTTTTACCGCCGTTGTCATAGACTTGAATTTTATTCATTTTTCACCACCTTTCTATTTTATTAATTTATAACTGTGGGAACGGTATGAATTCCGTGTTAGGAAAATCATTTTGATACCACTCCCAAAAGCAGACAGGATAACTACCCTCATCGTGCGTTTCGGGAAATTTGGCTACATATCTAATGTAATTCCAAAAAAAATACCGTTGAGTTTCCAGTGTGTATTTCTGGAAATGTTTTTTTAGTTCGTCTAGTGTCATTTTAGCCATTTTATTCACCTCCAATCTTTATTTAAATTTACAAATTATTCACACGCTATCGGGTAATAAAACATAACAAACCTGTTTTTCATATCTTCCAATGTATTGACCGCATTTTGGTATGATTGTCCATATTCACACTTATCAACAGTTATAGATAAATATGTTCGGTTGCCTTTCACTGGTTTGTGTTTTATGCCCTGTTTAAACTCTTTCAATTTCACCTTATTCACCTCCAATCTTTATTTAAATTTTAAGCAGTCCCTAAGGGGTTTGAAGCCATTGTCAAACCCCTGCTAGCATTGCTTAATCGGTCATCGTATTCAGTTCAGTTTCAATTTTTTCTTTTCCCAATCTGTCTTTTTCCGGCTGTGCGTTGTCTATGTCAACAACCATTTCAACAAGATTATAATTTTTTTTCTCTTGTCTGTTTTCAAAGTATTTTCTGCCGACAATTTCCCAATCTTTTATTAGATAAACACCGTTATCAAAATTATCACAATCTAGCTGATTACACTTATCAATTCCGATTGACAATTCACCGCCAAAGTAATTCGCAATAACTTGTGTTAGTCGAGCCATACCATAATTGTCTTGTTCGGGTGGTCTAAACCCTCTCAATTTACAGTATGTTAAAAATGCTTCTATGCTATCCCTGCCACCATTCCAATGTAAATATATGCCAGTTGTGCTATCGTCTTTTTCAAATTCTGGCGTTGTTATTACTGCTCTGTTTCCCATTTATTT
>CAYMZK010000012.1:0-8004 GCA_964394985.1 uncultured Candidatus Saccharibacteria bacterium
TCAGATGGTCTTTCGAGAATCAATACAAAATCAACAAATTCAAGGGCGGCAACCATTTCAGCTCGTTGTCTTTCATTCATTATCGGTCTACCAAATCCAGATCGGATTTTCGCTGTCTTATCGGCTTGCACGATAACAATAAGCGGCCTTCCAATCTTGCTGCATTCTCGTAAATAGCGAACATGCTCAATATTGAACAAATCAAAAACATCACCAACAAGTGTGGCGGTAAGGGGTTTAAGCTTTTTTGTAAGTTTTGAGAGTGTAATAATCTTCATAATTTAAAAAAGAAGGGGGAATCCGTAGAAGGAAACCCCCCTTGTCGAAAAACGACGCTGAACGTTCATTTAAACGAGCAGTTCCGGGCAATGTCTGACGATCATCGCATCCGCGATTCTCGTCAAGTTTTCCACTGAACCGGAGTTGTCAATGATGACGTCGGCGACATCTGCGATTGCGGGAACTCCCCACTCTCTCTTGATCTGATCGCGGGGCAGCATCAACTGCCGCGCTTCGTCCAAAGAGGCAAGGTTTTGACGAATCATCTGTCGCTGGAGACGGATGTTCTCATCCATATCCACATAGACGATGACAACCTTATCCGGCCCGAGACGCTCGCGAAGGTGAACGGCGAGACCTGGAGTGTAGAGACTCTCAAGGCAACAGAATTCGATGCCCTGATCAGTGGTCCACGGAATGAGTTCGTCGGCGAACGTCCGGAAGACCCACTTCGGCCTTTCCTTCATGTTCTGATTGTTCCACTCAACGAAGTCACCCGTCGCACCTTCGCGTTCCATCGCACGCTTCAGGAAGAAGGTGATCTTCAACCTTTTGATACCACGTTGGTCGAGGTAACGACCCAGGGTACTCTTGCCGGACTCGCTCATCCCACCGATAACAAACACTTTTTTCATACTGTAGTCCTCCAAAAGAAGTTGCATTTCTCGTTTGGCCCTCGCTGGAGTGTGAGGACCGTGAGCGACATTCCTAATGATGCTTTCCGCCCACATAGCACGAAGACCAGAAGCGGGAACGCGCTTCCCGATAATTTGGCGAATCTTGTTGACGGCATCGTAGCCGTCCACAACAAAAATGTGGATAGGCGACAACGACATAAAAATTACCAGTTCCGGGAAATAATCGCGATGTCGTGCATCACTAATGTTCCAGTAGAGCATCTCTACCGTAGCAGGTTTGAGTGTCTTACGGACTTCTTGCTTGATCACGAGACCGTTTCGGATGAGGATTTGCCGTATCGGATCCACTAATCCTCTTTCAACGCCGTCCGGCTTCACCACCAGCATAGAAACTTCGAACTGGCTCATAACTATCTACCTCCTTTCTTTTCGACATACTGTGCGGGCCAGTCGATGTCAATTGCCATCAGCCGGTCCATTTCGGTGAATGCGAACTCCAGGGTTGGAAGCCGCGCAACGAGACGCAACTCTTCGAAGCTACCCATCGGGGGCATCGCTCTACAAATGCTCCGAACCACACTGAAGGAGCAAATGTTAAGGTATCCCGCTTCTCGGAGACGACGGCTATCGTCAAGATAGCCACGCCTTGTCCCTTCCAGAAAGCTTAGCTCACCAACGTATGTCGGCAGTTGCCGATCGTTAATGAGCTTTGCCGGAACAGTACCCTGCTGGATTTCAAGGACCTGATTATCTATGGAAGTGTATATCAGTCGTCCAGCGATGGTGTGCTCATTCCAAGGGCGTGGAGTAAACTCCACCCACGTCGTTTGCGGGTATTGGCTGATAACCGCTAATGCCTCGTCCGCCGAGATGGTTTTTTTAGCGCCTTGGTCGTCGCGCCATTGCACGCTCTCAGAACCGTTCACGACAAAGAGCGGAGGCACAAGGGTATGCATCGGCTTTTCTGAAACGATGATCAGAAAAGGATACCCTTCGGCGCAGTACTCATCGAGGAACTGCTTAACCCTGCTAGTTTCGCAGGCTCGACACCCCTTCAATTTGGGATCACCAGAAAAACCCAGTGCTTTCAATAGAGCCCTTTTTTGCAACCGCAACGGCAGGCTCAAGTCAATGCCGTACTTGCTTCCCGCGTTTGCAAGGAAGCATTCATTCATTACGATCATGGTTTACCCCCTCGCAAAGTAGGTTTTGATTTATGTCAAAGAACGATATGCTATCTTAACCCTTTATCCCCAATTTGTCAACATCATATATATTATGGATAGCAATCCAACTTTTATTATAAATTGTTGCTTCAACCATATTTCTATCCAATTTAAAAATGTCATGAATGACAAAATCTAAATCCTTTTTGTAAGCGAAAGAAGGAACATCCAAAAAAATATTTTGGTGTAGCGTCATCAGTCCAAGACTATAAAATTGCTGACTCTTAAAAGTTCTGCGATCATCTTCATTGTCTAGTATCCTCGTATCTACTGACTTAATTTGCTTCCCTTCTAGGGTAAACCGCGAATGTGTAGGTGCTAAGTCTTTACAACTTAATACAACATTAGCCAGAGCGGATTGTAGAACGGCGGCAGTTCTTATTTTTTTAAGAACACTTTTATCATACAAAATATTACCATCTGAATATACGAAGGGTTTTCTAAGTTTTTGTCTAATTGAATATAACAACCACGGCACGCCCCACTTTCTTCCTAACTTGCCTCCGTAAATTGGTATAATCTGGCTGGCAGTTGGATAATTTTCTTTTAAGAATATGCGCAATTCACGCTCATGGTAACTAGACAGCAAAAAAATTCTTCGAAAATTTAAGGCAAGCGACGTATCAAGCAAATGACCCAAAAACGGTTTGCCATTCAACTCCAAAAAAATTTTGGAGGTTTTGATTTCTCTTTTCTTTAGGTCGGTAGCGATACGCCTACCTTGACCTCCAACGGCTATTACAATAGTGTCAATACTTTTCATTTCTTTGGGAAGTTAGGTTTCCAACCTAAAAAATTATCTAAAGTATGGACTCTTCCCCTCACGTTGGAAACTGCATAAAAGACGGCAAAATTATCAGGTACTTTCTCAACCTTAATACACATCCGCATTAAATCTACAAAATCTTCTTTATATAGCAGAACTTTATCGTATAAAATGTTCAATATAGATTTTAGTTGCTCCATAAGTAGTGTCTGGCCAACATTCTGATTTAGGGCTAAGATATGCACCAGTCGGAATTTTTGAATAATCGTTGGCGTGGACCGAACTCGCGATGATAACGCGAGAAATATTTTTTTCCACCGCAGCTCTATAAACATTTTCCGCCATGATTTTGTTTTGCTGAACAATATTTTCGCTTGGAAAATCCTCCAACGTGTCCCACGCTAAATGAACAATAATATCATTGCTTTTGAGAATATCTTTAAATTTTTCATAATCGTTAGCAATATCCAGAATGATCGTTTCTTCGCTATCAGGTTTCTTATCTATGCATGTCAAATCAAATACACCCCGCAATTCGTTTTGCAAAATCTTTCCCAACGAACCCCGGCTACCTGTGATGACTATTCGCTTTGATAATTTCATATACCTAAAACTATGTTCTTTTGTAAATCTTAGTTCCTAAATTATATAGTTATTACTTCAAACGCTTTCCCATGCCAACCGAAGTCAAAAATATGTTCTTTTTTGAAATTCGGATATTTTTGCTCAAACTCTTGTAATGCTCTAAGTTCGCCATGGGCACTATCTCCCAAAAACATATTGTAATCGTCAAATAGAAGGATTGACCCTGGCACTATATATTTCTTAACAAACTCTAATACTACAGCACACGATTCATAAATATCATTATCGTTAACAAAGACCGAAATAGGATGAAAATTATTTTCTTTTTCAAGTTTACGAAAAAAATCTAACGCATAAAATCCTTTAAAAAGTTTTACTCGATCAAGATCTGTTTCCAACTCTTTAAGCTTACTTGTTACAAATTCATAATTTGCTGCATAATGTCCCTTACCAAAAGACGGATTGGTGCTATCAATGTTTGATTTTGGCAAACCAGCAAAAGAATCAAAGCCATAAAAGTAAAAATTAGAGATAGCATATTGACGTGCATACATTTCGGCAAACCATAGACTAAATCCACGAAATACTCCAAACTCCCAGTAAGAGTATCCGTCTAGTAAATTAATTCCTGTCTTTTTCTTTTTTATTTGAAAATGAAATGCTTTAATAATTCCTTCTAAAAGCATTGGTGATGTTGTATAGAACAAATCGTTTGAGTTATGAAGCTTTTTGTGTTTCCTTCTATAACTATGAAAAGAAGCCCATCTGATTGGATCTGTCAATAATGGTGTGGCCCGCAAGCTTTGTTTTATGGAGTTAATCTTAAACTTTGGGAGTTTGCTAATTTTATTTTGTAAATCTTTCATAATTTATTGTTAGCTATTACTGCCCATTTTGATTATTTTATACGCTTTTTTTACTGATTTTGCCATGAATTCTATGTCCTCACGATTTAACCCGGGATTTACATATACATTGAACATCCTCTTGGTAATATCCTGTACTACAGGATAATCTTGTTTGACCTTGCCGCGAAGTAAAGTAGTTTCTGTTAAAGCAAGGGGGTAGAGTTTTTTTATCGGCGCCCCAAAGCTTTTCACGAGATCTAAAAATCTATCTCGTTGATTAGATAAATCCTCTGGCAATAAACCTGTTAAATAGAAATAAGAATGCTCGGTCGCTTTGTCAGTGTGTTGGAACTGTATATCGGTACCTTTTAGCGAATTTCTGAATACCTCGGCGTTAACTCTCCTTTTTTTATTCTTTTTATCCAGCCTTTGTAGTTGACCAATCGCAAAAGCGGCCTGTATATCGGTTAATTGATAGTTAAAGCCAATGCGGTCATAATCATAAGCATCTAAATCATGCTTCATAATCCCGTTATTAGCAACAGAAGTAATAAGTTTTGCGTATTTATCGTTATTTGTCATTACAATGCCTCCTTCTCCACAAATTATATGTTTTGTCTGATACAAACTGAAACAACTTAAATCGCCAAAAGAGCCGACGTACTTGTTTTTATATTTTGCCCCGGCTGCTTGAGCACAATCTTCAATTAAGACTAGCCGATGCTTATCGGCTATTTTTCGTATTTCCTTGATTCTGGCTGGTTGGCCGTACATGTGAACAACGATTATTGCTTTTGTTCTAGGAGTAATTTTCTCCTCAATCTTTGCCGGGTCTATATTAAAATCTTCGGAGCTAATGTCTACAAAAACAGGCTTCCCTCCTTCTTGCAAAACCACCGAGCAATCAGCTATGTTTGCCAAAGCCGGCACAATAATTTCGTTATCTTTTTGTAGTTCAAGAGCAACAATCGCACAATGTAGCGCAGAAGTTCCAGAGTTAACAGCAAACGCATATTTTTTGTTATGCAACTCCGCCATAAGTTTTTGGAATTCAATAACCTGCGAGCCACCATCTGGTTTTGATAGGAAACCACTCTTTAATACTGTAACAACATTCTGAATGTCCTCATTGTCAACAATCGAATGATTTATTTTATCCAGAATCGTCTGTTGAATAATTTTGTTCTTTATTTCCTCTGGTTTTAAATTAATTCCCGGGAGGTCTTTAAGATTAACCCATTTAATCCTATATTCACCTTTATATTGAGTTCCTGCCTGAAATTCGGGTCCCTGTCCCGTTCCAATTTGGCCATCAATGACATTGCACAGATAAAAAAATTCTTGCTGGCCTTCTATTTCTTGTTTATCGCCAAGTCTTTGCAAAAAAAGTTTCTGTACCTTTATCTTAACTCCCAATTCTTCAAGGCATTCGCGTTTAACAGCTTGTTCATGAGACTCATCAGATTCTACGGCACCACCAGGTATAACCCAATAAGAATCATTACCTTTAACACGGTTAATGAGTAGGATCTTATCCTGCTCAATGATAATAGCACGAGCTCGCTCTGTTATTTTTTTTGAAATATTAGCCATATTCGTAAAGAATTTTTAATATTTTTTGTTTTACCATCTTGATCAAGAATATCAATTAAATCACACCCGAATCTTCTGCAAATGTTTATTAGTTCGTGTGGATAGTAAAGTCTAATAATATGAACTATATTTTTTGCCTTACTACCTTTTTTAACCTCCCGAATTTTCGTTACGCTTGTAGACGTTCTAAAATCTAAATATCGATTAAAATAAAGTTTCGTCCCATCTTTCAATAAAACAGAATCTTTTTCTCTATAATCTTTTGTTAAAGCGATAGGATTAATAATCTCGATGATTAATCTACCTCCTCGCTTGGTATACTGACATAACCTTTTTATAAACAATTCATTCTTCTCGTCGTCTTCTAAATAGCCTAACGAAGTAAAAATATTTAAGACCGCGTCAAATTTCCTAGGGATTTTTTTATCCAAAATATTGCCAACAATATAAGAAACAGATAATCCTTGCTGTTCAGATTGTTTTTTTGCAAGATCGATAAAATAATCGCTTATATCAATGCCTGTTACTTTATATCCTAAAGCAGCTAAACTATTTGAGATTCTTCCGTAACCGCACGGCGCATCAAGAATGCGCTTACCGTTCCTAGGTAAATATTTTACAATTATACGAACTTCTTTTTTATCGCGCTCCTTCGTTAATATACTTTCCTTCTCTTTCATGTATCGTTCACCCCAAACAATACTTCGTGCTTTATACCAATCTTGATGACCACTAGCTATTTCACGAATTGTTTTGTCTTGATACTTGATGTAGTTCATAGATTATCTTATTAAATCCTCAATTGAAACGTCAAGCACCTTGGCTAATTTTGCCATAATAAGCACGGACGGCTTTTTTATTACATTACTCTCAATTTTTGTCAGGGTAGTGTATTTAACGCCAGATTTCTTCGCAAAATCCTCTTGCGATAGACCTTGTTTATTCCGATACTTCTTTACATTTTCCCCGATGTTTATTTCTGTTGCCATAGTTTCATAAATTTGATAGTATAAAAGTGGCATGCTATACTTTCAATATCATGATACCAAATATTTTATATTCTAGCAACAAAAATAAAGGGAGTTCCTTTGTGTCGCCCGCGCACGGGAGTGGTGGGGCAAGGGCGACTATTGAATTTAATAATAGCCCGTCCGCAAAAAATAAAGCCCGATCATGAATAATTGGGCTTAAGTTTATCTCGCATTGTATAGTAAACACATTGCAAGATCAGATGAATTGACATCACCAGTAGCAAGATAGGCTCGACTTCTACAGCCTCCCTTGCAGAGTTCGCGAAAATGACATTGCTCCACTTCTCTGCACTGGAACCCTCTAGGGAAATGGGGAAATGGGGTCAGCCACCATTTTCCTCAAGAAAAACAAGATAAGCTAATTACAGATAACTTCTATATAATACATGTAAATGGGGTCAGGAGTGATCTTCACAAAACACTACAAAACCAAAAAAAGCCTAAAACCCTGTTTAAAAGTGATGCGTCCCCTTTTTACTACTTTTTTTCAAAACCAAAAAAAGCCTAAAACCCTGTTTAAAAGTGATGCGTCCCCTTTTTACTAAAGTATAAAAAATAATAAATAGTTTACACTGAGCGAAGCGAAGTGTGGTGTCTATTGGACGAAATCCGAACCAATTTTGAGCAAAATCCCGACGCTGGTTGACACAAAATTGCTTCGCAATTTTGCTTATGACTCGCGGGCAAAAATTTTCCTCCCCTTAAACCCCTCCAATTTTTGCCCGCTCGCCGAAAACTTTTTTCAAAATTTTTTGTGCCGTTTTTATGAATCATCTGAAAAATTTACAATTTACTTATCATAAAGGACTCTTAATGTTTTTAAGTTTTGGGTTTGTTACTTGAGTATAAATCTGGGTTGTTCTGATATTTTGATGGCCTAAAAGCTCTTGCACATACCTGACATCAACGCCATTTTCTAACAAATGTGTCGCAAAGCTATGTCTTAACGAATGAAAAGTAGCGTCTTTTTTGGTGCCTGCCACTCGGAGCGCATTCTCAAAAACTTTTTGAGTTGTTCTTTCTGTTAATCTTCCGCCC
>CAYMZK010000013.1:0-7258 GCA_964394985.1 uncultured Candidatus Saccharibacteria bacterium
GTTTCTAAAAATAATCAAGAATTTATAGATAAGGGAAAAAAGGTTTTTTGGCCAGTGATTATAGCCGTTGCCCTTTCGGTCATTGGCTTAACTGGTTTGCTTGGAACTTTTAATTCTTCTTCAAAGAATGGAGGAATACTGGGTTATTTATTTTCTTGGCCATTTTTAAATTATTTAGGATTTTGGGCAACCGAATTAATTTTTGTGGCTTTGATTATAATCGCTGGAGTAATTTTCTGGCACTTTTTAAAGAGAGAAGAGGTCAAAGAAAAAGAAGAAGAGCCAGAAAAAGAAAAGAAACCCTCAATGGTTAGCAAATTATTTAAAGCTAAAGTAAAAGAAGTTCCTCATTTTGGCGCTGAAGAAGCTAAGGCAAAAGAGAAAGAGCCCGAAGAAGTTAAATTAGAAAGCAAGCCGGTTTCTAGCTCTAAAGTATTCAGCTATCAGCCACCACCATTAAGCTTGCTTGAACCAGAAAAAGGAGCGCCAACTAGTGGGGATATTAAGGTTAATTCAGCTACTATTCAAAAAACCCTTCAGAACTTTAATATAGACATTTCAATGTCTGAAGTTAATGTTGGACCAACCGTTACCCAATATGCTTTTAAGCCGGCAGAAGGAATCAAGCTATCAAAAATAACCGGACTTTCAAACGACTTAGCTTTGGCTCTAGCCAGCCATCCGATTAGAATAGAGGCGCCTATCCCCGGTAGGTCATTGGTGGGGATTGAGGTTCCTAATAAAGGAAGAGCTGAAGTTCGTTTGAGAAACTTAATTGAAAATAAATCTTTTCAAGAATCAGATGCTAATCTAAATATTGCTTTAGGAAGAGATGTTTCCGGAACGCCAGTTTATACCGACTTAACTAGAATGCCTCACTTGCTAGTAGCTGGAGCCACTGGCACCGGAAAGACTATATTCCTTAACACCTTAATTTTAAGTTTGCTTTATCAACCAAGCACTTCTTTTAAGAGTGGTGGACCAGAAACTCTTAGAATGATTTTAGTTGACCCTAAAAGAGTAGAGTTTCCAGTTTTCAGCAATATTCCACATTTGTTATGTCCAATTCTCTATGATGCTAATCAGACACTAGGAGCTCTAAAATGGTTAACTGGAGAAATGGAAAGAAGGTTTGATATTTTGGCTGAAGCAAAATCAAGAAATATTGGTTCTTTTAATGCCAGGGCACTAAAGAACGGAACGGCTCCTCTACCTTTTATTGTTGTAATTATTGATGAGTTGGCAGACTTAATGATGGCCAAGGGAAGAGAGATAGAAGGAGGTGTTGTTAGATTAGCTCAAATGGCCCGAGCAGTTGGTATTCACTTGGTCGTTGCCACTCAAAGGCCCTCAGTAGAGGTTATTACCGGTTTAATTAAAGCCAATATTACTTCTAGAGTAACTTTTCAAGTAGCTTCTCAGGTTGACTCCAGAACCATTATTGATACTTCTGGAGCCGAAAAACTTTTGGGGGCTGGTGATTTATTGTATATCTCTTCCTATACTCCTAAGCCAAAAAGAATTCAAGGATCTTATGTTTCAGAAAAAGAAGTTAGAAGAGTAATTAAGCATATTAATGATAACGCTGGGAGAGAAAAAGACATGGACGAAGAGTTGATGCAGTCAATTGCCAGAGGAGGAGACGATGCGACGCCGGCTGGTATAGCTTCGGGCGCTTCCTATGATGCAGATAGCGACCCATTATTTGAAGACGCTAAAAATCTAGTTATTGAATCAAAAAAAGCATCAGCCTCTTTCTTGCAAAGAAGGTTGAGAGTGGGTTATGCTAGAGCAGCAAGATTAATTGATATGCTAGAAGACGGTGGAATAGTTGGTCCGGCTAATGGAGCTAAGCCGAGAGAAATTTTAACTAGTGGAGAATTAGACGATTCAAAAATTCCTAATCCTGAAAAGGGAGAGGATGAACAATGGGAAAAAATTTAAAAATTTAAAGTTAACTAATCAATAATATGGCAAAAAAAGAAGAAAAAAGGAATTTGCAAGAAGCTTTAGCTGAAATAAGACAACGTTTTGGCGATGGCGCTATAATGAATTTAAACGAACAAAGAAAAGTAGATGTTGACGCAATTTCTACTGGATCTATTTCTTTAGACAGTATTTTAGGAATAGGTGGAATCCCAAGAGGGAGGGTTGTTGAAATTTATGGGCCAGAAAGTTCTGGTAAAACTACTGTAGCTTTACATGTTTGCGCTGAAGCTCAAAAAAAAGGAGGAACCGCTGCCTTTATTGACGCTGAACATGCTCTTGATCCTGATTATGCTAAAAGAGTTGGTGTTGATACTAATAATCTTTTAATCTCTCAACCAGATTCTGGAGAGCAAGCTCTACAAATCGTTGAAACTTTAGTTGCTTCTGGCGAAGTTGATGTTGTGGTTGTTGACTCTGTAGCTGCCTTGACTCCTAAAGCAGAAATTGCTGGCGAGATAGGAGATACTACTATTGGTCTTCAAGCAAGATTAATGTCTTCGGCCTTAAGAAAATTAGCTTCTATTGTTTCAAAAAGTAATAGGACTAGTGTTATTTTTCTTAACCAAACAAGAATGAAGATAGGAGTAATGTTCGGGGATCCAACGACTACTCCGGGAGGAATGGCTTTAAAATTCTATTCTTCAGTGAGATTAAATTTAAGAAGAGTTGCTCAAATAAAACAGGGAGATAATGTTATTGGCAGTAGAGTTAAAGCTAAAGTAGTGAAAAATAAAGTGGCTGCTCCTTTTAAGATTGCTGAATTTGATGTTTATTATAATGAAGGAATTTCCTATACCGCTGACTTATTAAATGTTGGCCTAAAGAACGGAGTAGTTAAAAAGTCAGGGAGTTGGTATAATTATGGAGAACATAAATTAGGACAAGGAATAGAAGGAGCAAAGACCTTTTTAAGCGAAAATCCAAAAATTCTAACAGAACTTAAAAAGGCAGTAATTGAAAAAGCTTAAATGAAAAAGATCATCCTTGCAATCTTAATACTACTTCTCTTTAGTCTAACCACTAAAGCTCTTACCATTCCAACCCTAGACAAGCCAGTTAACCAAATGACTATCTCAGAGATTCAAGAAAAGATAACCGAAATACTCACCACTATCAAACAACTTCAAACAATGCTAGCTCAAATGCAAGGAACCCCAGAGATACCAACTAACTTCACTTTCAACACTAACCTCAAATACGGAACCAGATCTCAAGACGTCCTCTATCTCCAAAGACTTCTCAACCAAGACAAAGACACCCAAGTAGACACCACTGGACTAGGATCTCCAGGAAAGGAGACAAACTACTTTGGCAAAGCCACCTTAAATGCAGTCAAACGATTCCAAAACAAGTACCAAACCCAAATATCTAACTATGCAGGATATACCATAGCAGGAACAGGACTACTAGGACCAGGCACTAGAACTAAACTAAACCAAGTATTACAAGAAGCAAGGGACAAGAAACAAGATACAAACAAAACCTACTGTGGAGACGGAATCATCCAAAAACCAAATGACAATGGAGAACACGAAGTCTGTGACAGCACTAACCTTAACAACAACTCATGTACTAACATAGGATACAGGGCAGGAACGATCTTATGTTCTGATGATTGTCTAACCTTTGATACTTCTCAATGCATTAACAGAGTACATCAAGGAACAGGAGGACCTACTGATACAACAGGAGGATCTACTACAACACCAGAAGACACAGAAGAAGATGATACAAGTGAAGACGCTCAAGAACCTCCAACCAACAACGCACCAAACCTAAACTCAATCTCAAACAAACAAGTAGCTGAAGGACAAACACTAACTTTCACTATCTTTGCCACAGACATAGACGGAGACAGCCTCTCTTACTCAGTCCAAAACAGACCCAACAACTCTAGTTTAAACAACAATACTTTTACCTTTACTCCTAACAACTCCCAACAAGGAAGCTACACCATAACCTTCATTGTCTCAGATGGAGAGTTAACAGACAGAAAGAGTGTTACTATTACCGTAAACAACGTAGAGACATGTACTCCAACTACTTGTAGTGCTCAAAATAAGAATTGTGGCACAATTTTAGATGGATGTGGTAATAGTTTAAACTGTGGATCTTGTAATTCAGGTTATAGTTGTAATAATAATGTTTGTCTAGAAGATCAAGTAGCTAGTTCTTGTGGGGATGGAACATGTAATGGGAGTGAGTCATGTTATACTTGTTCTAATGATTGTGGGGCTTGTGATCTTTCGGGTACCACCCATACTATTAATGTCCAAATAGAAGGAAATGGAACCGTTTCTCCTTCCGGGCCAGTAACCGTTAAAGAAGGAGATGATCTTACTTTTACCATTACTCCTGATTCTGGCTACATAACAAAGAATATTTATGTTCTTGGGTCTAAAGGAGTTTCACCAACCTTCACTTTTTATAACGTAAGTCGTAATTATACTCTAAATGTTCAATTTGTAGCTGAAGCTAATGATATTTCAGAAAACTATTATATAGACAAGCAACTAACATCTGATTGTTTGTTGGGTAATTATTCTATTGCTAATCGTGACTGCTCAGGCTCTGATGGAAGTGCCTATAATGTTATTGGAAAAGTGAACGATGTCGCTGGCCCTGGAGACATAGTTTTAATTAGAGGTGGGATTTATCATGAATTTAAAGATGGAACATATGATGTAATTTGGCCAAAACAATCTGGAACAGCTAGTAAGCCAATTACTTATAGGCCGTATAATAATGAAAAAGTTGTAATTGGAAACGATCCAGAACATCTAACCTCCTATCCAAATGATGGCTGGGCTTCTATTGCTAGGGGGGCAATATCTATGAGAAATGTTAGCTATGTTAATGTAGAAAACATTGAAATTGGTCCTACTGGTGGCTGGCTAGTTATTATAGATTCTGATCATATCAATATTACTAATTGTGACTTTCACGATGCTGGTTATCCTTGGAAAGGATCCAAAATATATAATTCCAAGCAGGTAAAAATTAGCAATTGTTCATTTAAAGATTATAATACTCAAGGAGATTCTCTAGTAATTGAAAGAGGGGGAAATAACGTAATAGAAAATACTGTTTTTACCAATAGTGGTCATGCTTCTTTAGCAATCAGAGGATCTAGTTATAATGTAATTAGAAACAATACTTTTAGCGATGATGAAGGAAATCAATTATTAGAAATTTATGATTCTAAGGTAGCAAAGCCTAGCTTAAACGTTTTTTATAACCCAACTCCAAGATATAATAGCACTAAATATAATTTAATTGAAGGAAACACATTTGGCTATACTTCCTGGCCATTAAATGGCAATGCTCAAGCGATGGAGTTCTCTGGTCAAAAGACAATTGTTAGAAACAATATATTTAACAATCCGGTTACTAGCCAATATCCAGATGCAGCTGGAAGGGCAATTACTTTGAGATGGGGGGGGTCAAAAACTTATTGGGACGAGAATAGGCAAGCAGTTATGGGTCAGGGGCATGAAGCCGGATTTGTTTATGATAATAAGTTTTTTAATAATACCTTATACGGCTATGATTGGCTGAAAACAAGTGTGCCTAGCGAAGATATTATGGATGACTTTCCTGATTATGCTCCAATGACCTGGGAGAAGAATTGGGAGAACTATAGCGAGACCTGGAAGTTTGATAATAATTTGTTTAAAAATAATATATTTTCAGAAGGGCGTCTAGTTGATCATAAAAATTGGGGGAATTATCAAATGAATGAAGGAGAAGGTGTTCAAGTCTTTTTGACGGGAAATATAGACAACACTCAATTTATAAACAATAATTTTTACTCTACTAGCTTTAATTCAGACCATCTAATTTACAATCATGTAGATTATAAATACCAAGACCCCAAAACGCCAAATCACTACAACCAAAACTTCTCAAGTTGGTCTGGTAACCTTCAACAAGATCCACTTTTTACTAGCACTGAAAGCTTTGAACTCCAATCAAACAGTTCAATGATAGATTCAGGATCGTTTTTAACCACTACTGCTTCTTCAGGATCAGGAAATACGATCAGAGTAAATGATGCTAATTATTTCTATGATGGTTTTGGTATTGACGGGGAAGTAGGAGATACTATCCAGCTAGAAGGTCAAACAACTACAGCAAGAATCATAGATGTAAACTACGACACTAATAATATAACTATCAACAAATCTCTTTCTTGGTCTGCTAATCAAGGAATAGGTTTAGCTTACAACGGTAATGCTCCAGATATCGGAGCTAACGAATCTTTATATACTAGAACAACCGAATGTATTCCAGGACAAACCCAATCTTGTTCAACAGGACTACAAGGAGTCTGTTCTACTGGGACGAAAACCTGTCAAGCTAATGGAAATTGGGGATCTTGTGTTCAAGATAATAATTCAACAAACGAAGTCTGCGGCGATGCTCTAGACAATGACTGCGATGGAAGCGTAGATGAAGATTGTCAGGTGGATGGTTCAGTAGAAGAACCAGAGCCAACTACAGGAGAGGTTTTAACAGATTATTTATCCTTTTGGAAATTTAATGGTAATACTAATGATGAGACAGGAAATAACAATGGAACGATAAATGGAGATCCTCAGTATGTTAGCGGAATCGAAGGACAAGCTTTAGATTTTGACGGCGACGGAGACTACATAGACCTAGGATCACCAGACCCTATTGAGGGGCTGTCTGAAATGACAATTAGTTTGTGGGTTAAAAGCAATAGTGCTAGCCCTTCCAATGAATATATTTTTATTTCTTCTGTAAATAATAATCAAAAAGTGGCTCGTGTCTATGTTGCAACTAATAATATTGTATTCTTGCAAGGTTACGATATTAATAGTAACGTTTCTTCTGCAAACCTAAGAAAGGATTTAAATAATACTAATTGGCATCATTTAGTTGCTGTATGGAACAATGGAGTTATGACAGCTTATTTAGACAACATAAACAAAGGAAGTGGTAATAAGGTGGGTGACACTTTAGAGTCCGGTGGCGATGGAGAAAGTATGTATATTAGTCATCCTATAGCTTCTTTTAATGGTCAAATAGACAATGTGATGATATATGATAGGGCGTTGAGTGAATCAGAAATACAAGCAATATATGATGAGCAGAAACCATCAAGTATCTCCAAAGAAACAGATCTTAATTGGTACGCTTCAATGCTAGAATCAATCCAAAGAGCAATTAGTAAACTAAAGAGCTTCTTTAAATGAAAAAGATCATCCTTGCAATCTTAATACTACTTCTCTTTAGTCTAACC
>CAYMZK010000014.1:0-6366 GCA_964394985.1 uncultured Candidatus Saccharibacteria bacterium
TTAATTAATTATATCATTTCTGATGTAAATAAAAAAGGCTCCTGACCCCTTTTAACCTGACCCCTTTTAATTTTAATAAATAAAAAAGGCTCCTGACCCCTTTTAACCTTTTAATAAATAAAAAAGGCTCCTGACCCCTTTTAACCCAATAAAAAAGGCTCCTGACCCCTTTTAATGACCCCTTTTAACTTTTAACCTTTTAACCCTGACCCCTTTTAACCCCTTTTAACCCCTTTTAACTCCCCCTTTTAACTTCTTTCAATTCCCTTTTTGCTGCTTTTTCTGGACTTTCCCCCTCTTCTATTTGACCACCAAATTCGCTCCAAGAGTCTTGGTTCCACCTATTATTCCTGTCTCTGTGTTGGAGTAAAACAAGGTTTTTATTAGATAATAAAATAACACCCGATCCTTTGCCTATTATCATATTTAAAATAATTTAGTTTATATTTTATTTTACCAAAAAATTAGCCATATATAAAATCTAAATATAAAAAAGCTCTTTACATATTATTATATATCAAGTAAAGAGCTTATGGCTTTTTTTCAAGTTTTAGTTTTTCCCGAGCTACTATCAATTCAATTGTTTTTAGTATAAAAGGGGTCAGGGGTCTTTTCCCCGCAAATCCTTTTCTGTTATTCCCTTAATTCCATTTTTAGATAAAAGATCCGATGTAATACCGTTGCCATCGTATTTAATTCATCGAGATTTAAGATTTTATTATTTAAATAAATCTTTATGCTTTTTTATTTCTTTATAGGATTCTTTAAGAAAAAGCTCGAAACCGTTCTCTTTTTTCATGTTTTTATTATAAATGCTGGTAAAAAATTGAGGACTTGTTTTTTTGCCTATTTTTATTTTAGAATGCTCTTCATAAAATACTGCTTTTTGTTTTAATAACTTCTGGATTCTTTTATCATTAAGGATAATCGGAGCTATTATTTCACTTAGGTGCCATTCTATATAAGGGCTTTCAAATATTTTTTTGTTAGATTCAGGATATATCTCCTTCCATTTCTCAAAATATAAAAAATGACAGCATTCATGCATAATCACTTCCATGGCATCTGACATTTTCTTGTAATTGTAGAAAATAGAAAAACTCCAATTATTTAAAAAGCGAGGACAAATAGGATTAATAGACATCATGGCTTTAATTACTCTTCTTTTTTGGGGCCAATTAATATCCATTATTTCTGATAAAAGATTGAGATGCTCCTTTTCTATTTTACTCCATGTTTTTTGATATCTGTCTTTATTTTTATTTATAACAAAAATATTTTTTCTTCTAAAAGAAGTAATATATCTTTTAAGGAAATTAACTTGTTCTGACTCTTCCTTAAAAGAAAAAACACCTTTAATATTAGGGTGCTTTTTAATTATATATTTTCCCCATCCCATTTTATTTTGAAATAAAAAACCATGAATCCAATCAATTTCTGTATTTAAGGCGATATCCCTAAATTTTACTTTCGGTAAACTCATAAATAAATATTAACATTTTTTATGTTAAAAATAAAGCCTAATCAAAAATTGATTAGGCTTGATATTGTTTTCTTTTATAGAGTAAACACATCGCTGTATCAGGTGAATTAATATCGCCCGTAGAAAGATATGCCCGACTCCTGCAACCTCCTTTGCAAAGTTCACGAAAATCGCAATCATCCACGTCTCTACATTGAATCTTTCTAAATTTCTTAAAAACTGGCGAGTTTTCCCAAATATCTTTTAAGAATTGTTGCTTTATGCTTCCTGCTAAAAAATTTGGGTTTTCTCTTTGCGTTAAAGTCGGACAAAAAGACACATTACCATATGCATCAATAAACAACATAGAAGAGCCAATCCCACAAGCTGGGGTTGACCAATCTACTATAGAATCATGATTATCAAGAAATTCTAGAGTATTTTGGCTCTCCCTAAGCAAGTCGGAAAACTCTTCAGGGTTAATAGTCATATCTTCCTTAGCCCTACCAATTGCTTCTACAGTAACCAACCGGTGTAGTGTGCTAAATTCCCTGTTCACGAACTTAATAAATTGAGGCATCTCTTTAATATTATGCCCTCCCACAGAAGTGTTAATTCTTACATCACAACCCATTTCAATTAATCTTTTAATAGTTCTCACTGTTTTCCTGAATGATCCTTTAACTCTACGAAAAGTATCATGTGTTTCTTCATATCCATCAAGACTTATATAAAACATTAAGCCGTAATTATTATTAGACAGATAATCAAAATCTTTTTCTCCTATTAATGTTCCATTCGTAAAAATAGAACAAGGAATTAATCTACTTTGTATCTTTCTAATTACATCTAGAATATAAGGCAATACAAATGGCTCTCCGCCAGTAAGCTGTATTTCCATTACCCCTAATTCGTCTACTTGATGAACCAAATTGAGTATATTGGAAAAATTAATCTGATTTTCAGTACCAACACTGATAATGTTATCACAATCTGGCACATAACAATGCTTACAGCGCAAATTACATTTTTTAGTTAGTTCAAGAAAAACCACTCTAAGAGGAGGATTGGATCTAACCTTTTTAAGAAGACCTTCTCTGTCTTGTTTTTTTCTAGTTAGAAAACCTCCTGTAATTAATTTCTGTATTACATTTCTACTTTGAATAATATAACTTTTTCTTTCATCTTCAGGTAATTCTTTTGAAAAGAAAGAGTTTAAATTTAATCCATTCGTTAAATGCCTGATTATTCTAACTGTATCTGCATTAATATAACCCCTTTCATCGTTGTTTAAATCATGGAAAATTCCTAATTTTCCATCTTGTTCAATATAGAGAACAACTCTTTCTGATATAAATACCTTATTCATTTTCTTGCCTTCCTTTCTAAAAAATAGGCCTCAAAGTATTTAAACTATGAGGCCTGATGAGTATTAGCCCCCTACTTAATGTTCGGGATTCCCGGAATGGCCTTGCAGTTGCCTCCTATACAGGAGCCACCGCAACAAGCTCGTCCCACGTTAGAGTGATCTTGTTTCTTAGAAGAAACAATAATCACTTCTGGTTGAAACTTATTCGAGTTCTTTTTCATCGTTTGTCGCATCCTTTCAGTTATTAAATTGTTAAAGAAACATTGCTGGAAAAATAACATCCAGCCACTAATTAATTTTTAGCAAAGATAAATAAATTTGTCAAGCCCAGAATAAAAGTCTCAGTAAGTTGTAAAATATTTCGCAATCAATATAATCTTAAGAAAACCTAAGCTAAAAACCCCGGGCATGGCCAATGTTTTGGATTAATTTTAATAGTTTATTTTTAAAGCAAAATTTCTGAAAACAGAAATCTATCTTTTAAAAGATTATCTATTTTCCCGAGAACATTATAATAAAAGTAAATATACTAAAGTGTGTGGTTTTGTAAAAATAAATTAGTTTCTTCTTATTCTCATTACTTTGTTTTTTAGATTTTTTATTTTATTATCAAAATTAGCATTAACCTTAATCAATCCAACTCTCTCCAGAAGAGACAGGCCTTTTTTAACATTTTCGGCATAATCGGTATCATTTTCGCCAAGAACATCAGGAAATATAGTACTTTCTGGCCAATTCTTTTCCAATCCAAAATCTTTAGGATCTCTATAGGAAATATTTCCGTTTTGATAAGAACATCTAATAGAATCTATGAATAAATCTCTGACAAAACCACCGCTTTTACTTTCTTTTTTAACTAAATCAATAAATTCGGAGTTTCTGTTCGCCTTGAAAAAGATCCCCTTCTTTATTTCTTCTAATTTGTTACCATTTTTCTTATGTAATATGGGAGTTAGTCTCAAGTAATAACAATCAAAACTATCTTCACTGTTTTTTATTACGCTAAAAAGATATAATGGAATTTCCAATTTACTCCAATAGTTGATAGTCTCGGGCTTTATTTTAAAATGTAAGGGTTTGATTGAAAATCTTTTCAAATCATTGAGTTTTTTGTTTCTTCCTTTGTCTTCCAGTTTTATATCTTTTCTTTCCGATGTTTTAACTTGAATTCCAAATAATATGCGGGACGGTGTATCGCCGTTAAGCCATTCACAAATATAATCAATGCCAACATCTCTATAACCAACTATTTTATGCATTAAGCAATATTTAGACATGATAAATTCTAAAAACGCTTCACCTCTATTCCCTGTTCTATAAGATTCTAATACTTTTGGTAGCGACATATCCAAAAAAATTAATTCCCAAAACTTTTAATAATTTCTTAACTATTAAAACCGCAACTAAAACAAACCAAACATACCAAAGTTCCTTAAAAATCAACAGGAGAGCTTTAAAAAAACAACTACTTCTTCCCGGTCTATATTCATAATTTTTGCCTACATTTTGCTTTTATTTCCACGAAAACATAATTTACTTTATTTTTATTATGCCGGCTTTAACTAATTTATCCGTAACAGAATTTATTTTTTCATAAATGGCGAAAACTTTGCTTTTAGCCATTCCGACGCTGTCTATTCTTTTCTCACAATGGACAATATCATTTCTATATTCTTGTATAAAATTCCGTAGATAGGCAATGTCAATTTTTATACTCTCACCAATCTTTTCTTCTGCTACAGACAATGTCGTTTCTAACTTACTTTCAATCTGATCCCTGACAACTCCTGCTTTATTGGTTTTTATATCAATATCTAAATCCTTTGCTATTTTGAAAATCCAATTCTCCAAAGCTTTAGAAACCGGAACTACGAGGAATGAATAATCTCCGTAATCGTTAGGCCAATTTACATTAAAGAGTTGAAAAGAATCTAATAACCAACGAGCAGGATCTCCAGACGGAAACCCATCTTTAATCCCAAGATATTTTTTAACATCTTCATTAAATGAACACATAAAATCATTATCTGATTTTTGCTTAAAAGTCCAATTTGTCATATGTTTTTATTTTTTAACAACCTTAATTACTACTCCATTAACTAAATAGTTGGAAGATTCTAAATCTTCTTCATGCAAAATTATCGGGGGCACATCTTTAGTTGATTCAGAAACGAGCTTAATTTCCTTCTTGTTTTTATCTATATAAAATTTCTTAAGGTTAGCTGCACCATCAATAATAGACAGAACATAATCACCATTAGTAGGTTGTTTTTTGGTGTCTATCACAACATAATCTCCTTCTTCAATGTTTGCTTTACTTAAAGAATCTCCCACAGCCTTAACTACAACTAATCCACTAGGATTACTCCTCTCAATTATTTTTTTAGAAACTTTTAAATATCCTTGAATATCTTCTTCTGCCAATTCTAAAGCTGGCCCACAATTAGCTGAGCCCACAATTGGTATATTAAGAATAGAGTCTACAATAAATGCTTTAACCTTTGCTAATTTTTGCCTTTTTTCTCTAGGATCAAAATATATAAATCCTTTCTTTTTCAGCTGGCCCAAATGGTAAATCACAGTTTGAGGATTTTCTATTTTGAGCCTCCTTGCAATCTCTCTAAAACTCATTTTAGAAATGTCTGTCTTTCTAGCTAGTTTCAATATTTCTTCTTGATTTTTAGTCATATATTTTAATAATTATCATTAATCTGCTACCAGTTTAGCACAAAGCATACCATATTGTCAATGTCATTTATTAACACCACTTTATTTTCTTGACAGAACTCTCTGGTTTGCTAAAATAAATATAGTCCTCAAAAACAAACAGAGTAACCGCGGTCGACTACCCTGTCTGAAATGTGCCGGTCGAAACCAAACACATTAACACTTTATTTTATGGTAACATATTTCTAGTTTTTGGGGAAACAAAGAAATTAACAACTAGAAAACAATGTTGTACAGATATTACGTCAACAAAAATGCTCAAGAGAATGGCGACCATGAAGCACACAAAGAGGGTTGTTCTTATATGCCTGACCGTGAAAACAGAATATATTTAGGACAATTCTCAAGCTGCCACGAAGCTGTTAGAGAAGCTAAGAAATACTACCCTCAGTCAAATGGATGCTATTACTGCTCTCTTCCGTGCCATACTCAATAACTGCTCAGCCCCATTATTTTTAATAGTGGGGCTACGCCCTTAGATTGTAACCGTTGCTTAAAAGAAGAATTGTTATTATAATTTAAAAGAATTTGAAAAGTTATAATTTCCCAAGTTAATAAAAATAAGCTAAAATAAACAATATGAGATACTACGGATGTAAGACAAAACTGCTTGATTATATAGAGAATGTTGTCATGTCTCTAAATCTTGATTCTAATTCTATTTTTTTTGATTTATTCAGTGGGACGTCTCAAGTAGGAAAACGTTTCAAAAATTTAGGTTTTACTGCAGTAAAAGGGTAAAAGGGGTAAAAGGGTAAAAGGGGTCAGGAGCCTTTTTTAGGCCTTCCTCTTTCTCTCAAAGTAGAAC
>CAYMZK010000015.1:0-2334 GCA_964394985.1 uncultured Candidatus Saccharibacteria bacterium
AATTGCTAAAAGTAAAATTTTCGTCGGCGATTTTATCAAAAGCGATTTACTTAAAAGTGTAAATTCTATTATGAGTTGGAACAAACATTGTTCCTTTTTTAGATATAGCAAAGGGAAATATCACGCGATTAGAATTACTTTTGGGCCTAAACTCCCACAAATTTTTTCCATTTTCAGATATTAAGCGAAGAGAAACACTGCCTAGACCAAAACCGCCGGCCGTTTCTCCGCCGGAAAATGCCGCAAACGGTTCGTAAGATACCTGCCTTTCAGAAAACAACTCTTCTCCGCCGGGAGAGTAAGAGTAAAAGTTATCGCCTCTCGCGCTCACAAAGAAAATGCTGCCATTTTGGCTGCTCAACGCTTTTTCGTAGATAGTTTTTGCCGTTTTGCTCCAATTTTCTTTTTTATCTTCAAGGTTAAAAGAGAGAAATCTTGTTTTACATTCGTCTTTGCTTTTGATGTAATAACCGCCGCGAACAAAAAGATAAGCGGTATTTTCTCGGCTCGTAATTCCCCGAACACCCTTATACTTCTCCCCTTGGCAGTTTTCCTCCACCGCAAAATCGTGTTCCCAAGATTTAACCCCGCTTTCTTTGTTAACGGCTAAAAGTTTGTTGCCGTATCCCAGCAAAACATTTTCTCCCGCTATGGCGGGCAAGGAAGGGAGAGGGTCTTTGTAATTTTCCAAAGAAGAGTTGCTAAAAGTTGCCGAGGATGGCGTAGAAGTGGAAGTGGAAGTAGAGGTGGTTGCGGAAGTTGTGGAAGCGGTGGAAGAAGCGGAAACGGGCGGAGGAGAGAATATAGATTGTTTTTCAAGCAAAAAACTCCAATTCTCAATTCCTTTTTTACCATCAAGGGAAATTAACTTAACATTTTCCTCGGCGGGGACTAAATAGAAGAGGGAATTTCCCTCAATTAAAATTTTTAATTGTTTGAAGTCGCCCCGCCCGGAAGTGTAAAACAGGGAATTAAAGGGTTTTTCCCATTTTGTTTTTCCCGAAGGGGAAAGAGCGATAATTTTGTCGCTCTTTGTTATACCGTAAACGCTGCCATCTTGCCCAATAGATAAAGAAACAACGGGACTATTTGTTCTAAAAAACCAATTTTCTTTTTGGTTTTTCGTGTCAATCGCCAGTATTCCTTGTGTTGAGGGGACATAAAGAGTTCCGTTTTCGTCAAGGGTCGCTCCGCCCGAGGTTCTTCCATGATTGTTTTCATAATCCCAAAAAGGAGTGGAGCTGGCCGGCGGGGGAGTTCCCGCCAAGAAATTTCTATTTTTATTTCCCCCGTACATCTGCCAGTCGGGAATTGTTGGCGAAATAGCCACAGAAGCGGTAGCCGCCCCTGAACAGCGAAACGGGTCGCAAGATTTTACGGATAAATCATATTTAGCGTCATAGTAAAGATTTTTAAATAAAAATTCCGTGTTGGTTGTTGTAGCCGAACTGGTGGATATTTTACCCTCCCCCCTATAATCCGCGAAATAATAGATATCTTCGGCGGGCGTGTCGGGGTCGGAAGAAGTCGCCCACTTTATTTCTATTTTATTAAAGGAAGAGGAGGTATTTGCGATAATTGGCGCGGAGGGAGGCAAAATGTCTCCTTTTTCTCCCGAAGAATTTACGGGAGTGGGGGAGGAGGTGGTAAAATCGCTCCGATTATCGTTAGAATCAACAAATCTACCTTGTTCTTTTTTTCTTGTTAGCGAAAACTCTTTTGGCGGAGCGCTTGACGGCTCTCCCTCTCCCAATGAAACGGCTCCCCAACTTGCGGCGTCTATTTTAAGGGCGAACGCCTGCTTACTGGTGGAAGCGTTTTTGGGGTCTTCTCTAAAAATTGCCACCGAGCCGTCTGTTTGATAGATTTGTTTGGAAGAGTATATTTGCCAATCAGAGGAAGGGTTGCCCCGCCTTTCCGGGTAGCCGATAAGCCCTATTAAGAAAAAAGAATTCGGCGGCAGAGTGAAGTCGGGAAATTCTTTGTTTCTGTAAGGTTCGTTCCATTTTTCTCTCGTTGAGGAGAAATAGGAAAAATAGTTTCCGCTTAAATTTATAGGCGAAGAAGAGGCGTTGTAAATTTCCACAAATTCGTCGGGCCCCGGCAAAATCTCGGATATGACAAGCCCTTGGGCGATTTGGGGGGTTGTCGTGGGCGTGGGCGTAGTCGTCGGCGTAGTTGTTGGTGTAGTCGTTGGCGTAGAGGTGGGCGTGGTGGTTGGCGTGGAGGTTGGCGTGGAGGTTGGCGTGGAGGTTGGCGTAGAGGTTGGCGTGGTGGTTGGCGTGGTGGTTGGCGTGGTGGTTGGCGTGGTGGTGGGAGTAGAAGTGGGTGTAG
>CAYMZK010000015.1:2434-3773 GCA_964394985.1 uncultured Candidatus Saccharibacteria bacterium
GGCGTGGTGGTTGGCGTGGTGGTTGGCGTGGTGGTGGGAGTAGAAGTGGGTGTAGTTGTTGGCGTAGTTGTTGGTGTAGAGGTAGGGGTGGTTGTGGGGACGAAATTTTTGGCGCTTAACAAAGAGTTGGTGTTTTTCTCTCCCGGGGTGGGGGATTGAAGGGTAAAGTCGGCGATATTGGAGTTTTCGGCGGAGTATTGATTGTGAACCCAAATCCGCCCCAAAGAAACATTAATTTCTTCATTCTTGGGATTGTCGGGGAAAATATCCCCTTCTTTGTATTGGTCATCTCCATTGCCCCAGCCAAGTTGGCTCACGGGATTTTTATCTTTGTCTAAAATGGCTACGCTGTTGTTTGCCGAAATTGTTTGAGTGGTAGTAGCGGCGGCTTTTTGGGCGATTTCTAAATAATCGGAATTAGCCCATAGAAAATGGGAGAGAGGCGAGATTAAAGTTTTATTCAATAAAACTTTAATGGAATATTTTTTGCCGGAGGACGATTTTTTGGCGATTTGAAATCCCGAGATATCGGCGGTTGTGGTAGGGGAGGGGTTGTAGATTTCTAAAAAGTCGTTATTGGTTGAAGAAGAGTTTTCAATTTGAACCTCTGTGATTATTACGCTTTTGGCGGCGAGTTCTTCCGTTTCGGGTTGAGAAGAATCGTTGTTCTCGCTTTCGTTTTCGCTTTGCTCGCTATTGTTGTTTTGCGAGATAAAGCTCCCGCCGCCTCCGCCGCCTGACGCATTTTCTTCTTCGCTTCCTTGGCTGTTTTCTCTTTTGGGAGTGCCTCCAGGAGCGGCGCTGGTCTGCCAGTTAAAGTCGGATTTTCTCTCCATTGTTTTTTTGCTGGAATTATCTCCTTTCGGCCAATCGGGCTCGCTTTTTACAAAATCCTGCGGAAAGCAGTTTTGAGCAAATAGATAAAGCGCTTCATCTTTGTTGGAAAGTGAACCGGTGTAGATTAAATCCGCCTCCGGGGGAGCGGAATTATCGTCCGTTCTCTCTAAAAGCGTAAACTCCCCGGCGGGAATTGCCAAATTTTCAAAAATTATCTCTATTTGTCCGTCTTTATCAAGCAATTGCCAGCCGCTTATATCAAGAAAATCTTTGGAAATATTTTTTAACTCTATCCATTCATCATTGTGAGAGTTTTCGGTTCCCATCCACGCCACCTCGTTTATAATAACCTTATTTCTCGCCACAGCTGAAATTTTCTCCGCGGAGCAAATTGGCGGGGGACTTTCTTCGTTAGCGAGATTTTCATTTTTTGTTTTGCTTTCGTCTTCTGTTTCGTTTTCGTCTTGGGTTTCGTTTTCGTCTTCTGTTTCGTTTTCGTCTT
>CAYMZK010000015.1:3873-5136 GCA_964394985.1 uncultured Candidatus Saccharibacteria bacterium
GTTTCGTTTTCGTCTTTTTCGGGCTCGGGTTTATCTTGATTTTCTTCCTTTTTCTCGTTGGGTTCATTATCGTTTTCGTTTTCTTGTTCTTTATTGTTATCCGGGGGCGGATATTCTTGCTCCGTTTCGGGGGAGTTGGCGGAAGGGTTGGATGGCGGCTCATTGCCGGGCGGGCTGTCGGTTTCTTCACTTTTTGGTTCGCTTTCCTTATTGTTTTTTGAGTTTTGCGAGTTGGAATTTTCTTTGGAATTTCCAACTCTTGTGGAAATTTGAGCCGTTAAATCCTCGCTTGGCGAAAAAGACGATTTGATTTTGTTAAAAAGTCCCGAAACCCCGCTTTTAACTCCACCCCACGCCTTGGCGGGAACTTTTAGCGCTTTCTTTAAGAAAAAACTGGTTTCTTTTACTCTCTCTTTGAGCGGTTGCCAGAGATGCCTTTGCCAGAAATTCATTGGCTCAAAACCAAAATCCGGCACTTCCTCGGGAAACAAAATGTCAATTTTGGGAGTTCCTTGCCAGTTATAATACCCGCTTGTTTTTTCAACGCTTCCCTTTACCTCCATAATAAAGGGAGCAAGAGGTTTCTTTAAGTCATTTGGGATGCCCCAAATTCCACCCAAAGAACCCCTTGATTCGGGCGGACTTATATGGCGAGGAGAGTAGATATTAATTTCCACGCTTCCTTGATTTTTGCTTCCCGGGGTAAATACTAAAATATATTGTAAAATTATCTCTTCTTTTTCGCTGTCTTTGTTATAATACTTTACTTTTAACGCTCCCGGAGTTATTTTAATATCTCTCAATATCAGTTGCTCCATTGCGTAGTTCACCGCCATCTTTACGGTTTGTTTTTCTATTGTTTCTAAAATGTCGGAAAGCTCCGCTCCGTAAAAATTTATAGCTATTTTTATTCCGTATTTTAAAATTTTGGCTGTGGTTCCAAAAGGAGCGTCTATCATTAAATATCTTAATGTGTCTATTTGAGCGGCTCTTTTTATTATTAGAGGAACAATTTCTTCTTGAGCGCTTGCTCGGCCGGACGCTTTTAAGTTTATCCATTCGTCGCCGAGATGTTTTATTAAAAAATGGAAAAGATTTTTAGTGTCTTTTTCCGGAAAACTGAGATGATTTCTTATATCTTTTTTGGTTATGTTTGTCTCGGCAAAAGAAGAAGAGGGGAAGGAGAAGCAAAATAAAAAGAATACTAAACTCAAAACAATTATCTTTTTATTTTTACTCCGACTCATTTTTACATTTTCATTG
>CAYMZK010000016.1:0-3829 GCA_964394985.1 uncultured Candidatus Saccharibacteria bacterium
CAAAAAATCTAAAACGCCTAATTCCCCGTTTAAAAGTGATGCGTCCCCTATTTCGCCTATTTCGCCCGTTTAAAAGTGATGCGTCCCCTCTTTTCGCTTTAATTTTAACATTAAACTAGCCTTTTTGGGCATTTTTAGGGTCTTTCGGTCTCTCGGACTATGTGCTAGACGGCTGTCTATCCTGAACAAAATCCGAACTTTTTTCAAAGAAAATCCGGACACTGACTTTTGATAATTTCCGCTCGGGCGGGCAAAAAAGAAGGGGGTTGGGGGGAAGGAATTTTTGCCCGCCTTCGCTTTTCCGCCGCCGAATTTCGTGCCCCGCAAAGCGGGGCGCATCGCTATTTTAATTTTTCTCGCTTTCTTCTAAATTTACTACCTCCGAATTTTCTATATAACCTTTTTGATAATCAGCGTCATAATATCTTATAATATCTTCGCCTCTTAAAACTACGAGGTGCGTTTTTGCTAGGATAAACCTCCCGTTTTTATTTACCAGTGCGTTATACGACATTCTTCTATATTCTTGTAAATTAGACAAACAAGGGATTACTTGATTAACAAATTCTATGTTCTCTTTTTTGTCTGGACTTATTATATAATAATTTTCAATTTTTTGGTTTAATAATTTTCCAATATAATCAGTGTAAATTTTCTTTTTACCAGATTCAACATTTACCGTTTTCCCAATAATAACTATTCCACAGCGACAATATCTTCCCTGATAAACCAATGGTGTAGTGGTAGTTCCTAATTCTCTCACGGCATAATTTTTCAAAAAATCTATCAAGGAATTAACATCCTTAATAATATCATCTGTTCTTTTTTGATAGAAAACTTTTTCGCCGAGAAAATTTAATTCCTGAATAAAAACCGGGAAGAAAACTCCTGCTTTATCCATAATGTTATACTTTTCTACCAAATCAGCTATTAAATCTTTTCCTGTTGTCTTTTTATCAAAAAATTCTTCGAAAAAATAATCCACAACTTGCGGTTTTTCTTTTTCAAATAATTTTTTCCCAATATATAAATCAACTGACTCAGCTTGTGATTTAGAAAGATATCGGCGCGTTTTAGGCAAAACGGTTCTAGCAACCGCAACCATAGTAGCTCTTACAAAATTTCTATTCTGTAAACCAGAATCGCGCATAACTAAAACAAGGCAATCCTCGTCAAAAAAAGATGTTTCCGCATCATTAGAATTTACCCATTTTATTTTTACGCCAATAGGTTCGTAGCCATACACTAATGGCTGTAAATTATATATAAAATCATTAACTCGTCCTTCGATGTCTAGTCTTATATATGTTTTTTGGATTTTGAAACCAATTTTTACCAAAAATGATAAAATTGTTGCTGCTAACTTTTGAAGTTTTGCTGGGTTTTTAAAAAAGTAGATTGCGATGAGAATTGCAACAAAAAACCCAAAAATAAAGCTGGCCGCAACTATGTAGCCATATTCTGCTATCAAGCCTAAAATTACGGGGGTTAGATCTAAATTTATATTCATATTATTCGCCATATTTTTTCTTTCTTAAGTAGCTATTCAACTCTTTAATACAACTTGGCTTATCACATACAAATTTAACTTGCCCTGATTCTGGAAATATGGCATGGATATTATCTAATTTAATTACATCGCTACAGAATTTACATTTTATTAAACCATTTTGAACATCATTCAAAACATCCAATTTTTTAAGGTAATTTTTTAATTCTGTTTCGTGAATTGTTTTTAATAATTCTTTTTCCATAAATTTTATTCTAAATTGCTTTTACCGATATTACATTTTGAACAAAGAGTCTCTAAATTTTCTAATACTGTTTCGCCGCCATTTGCCCATGCTTTCTTATGGTCAACATGTAAAATTATTGTTGGGTCGGTGGCAGGCGATCTTCCGCATTTTTTACACTTAAAATTATCACGCCTCATAACAATAAATCTCAATCTCCAGTTTATACTTCGTTTTGTTTTGTGTTTTGTCGTCGGTTCAATGCTTAATTTTTCAATCGTTTTCTCCGAAGATAAACCTTCCTCTTTGTTCATATAAGCAACAAATTTTTCCAAAGCATTTGTCCACGACCCAAAACGATTTTCATAAGTTCCGGCACTATATTTTGAAAGAGGTTTTTGTATTTCCTGATAACGTGGCTGCCGTCCAAATTTTCTCCAAATTTCCTCCAAATTTTGAAAAAGTTCTTCTTTGGGAATATTAAGCAAACTTCTTGTTTTACCCAAACCAGCTTTTTCGAGAACCTTGAACCAACTTCCAAATCGCCGTGTTAGGGTTGTGCTGTGATAATCACCTCGTTCGTTATACTCGTCTAGTGTAGGGCTTTTCCTTAATTCTGTGGCTACGCGCTTTAAATCAGCTAACAATTTGTTGTCGGGAGTATTACGATGAAATTTTTCAAGTTCGAATTTCATACTTATTTCAATAATTCATCAGCCGAGACACCAAGAGCTTCGGCTAATTTCTGAATTGTCGCAAGCGTAGGATTTCTTTTTCCATTTTCAATACCGCTAATATAAGCTCGGTGAACTTCCAATTTTCGGGCGATTGCGCCTTGCGACAATTTTTTAACAGTTCTTATCCGCTTTAAATTTTTTCCAAGTTTTGTTGATATTTCAGCCATATAAGTTATTAATATTATAGCCCTTGTTGCATTATTAGGCAATGTTGTATTATAATGATACAATGATAAGGGGAGCAAATCCGTTACCCGCGCACGGGAGGGTTGGGGCAAGGGCAACACCTTTTTTTACGGCGCTTTTTGCGAAGCAAAAAACGAAATTCGGCGGCGGCGGAACCTCAAAAGCATAACGCTTTGCGTTCGCTACGGGACAAGAAGCGAGGGCGGGGCGGGAATTCATTTTCCCCACACCCCTTTTTCTTCCCGCCCCGCCCGAGCGGAAATTATCAAAAGTCAGTGTCCGGATTTTCTTTGAAAAAAGTTCGGATTTTGTTCAGGATAGACAGCCAATTAGTAAAGTTTGCGTTTCCCGCCTCGCTCGGGGCGGAGCTTACCCCGCATACAGCTTGCTGTTGTGCGGGGCCCCTCGCTCCCGCCAATTCGGCGGGCAGGTCGGCAAATGAATTTTCAAGCAATTTCCAAACGAGCCAATCTTTTTTGTCGCCCGAAGGGCGACCGCAAAGCGGCAATTTCTGCCCAAAAGCGATTACAAATTAAAATATAAAACAATATGACAAAATATTTTATCTACGCCAGAAAATCCACAGACGAGCCGGACAGGCAGATTCTTTCCATTGAAGCCCAAATAACGGAGCTGAAAGAATTTGCCGAGCGGGAAAGTCTGAATATCCTTGAAAATTTCATTGAATCGCAAACCGCCAAAATTCCGGGCCGTCCAATTTTCAACGAAATGATAAAACGGATTGAGTCCGGCGAGGCCGAGGGAATTTTAGCGTGGCACCCCGACAGATTAGCAAGAAATTCCATAGACGGCGGACAAATAATTTATCTCATAGACACAGGCAAAATCCTTTCGCTAAAATTCCCGACATTTTGGTTTGACACAACACCGCAGGGAAAATTTATGTTGAATATCGCTTTTGGGCAGTCAAAATACTACATTGATAATCTTTCAGAGAATGTAAAAAGAGGTTTGAGACAAAAAGTGAGAAAGGGCGAACAATGCGGAGTGGCGATAACCGGCTATCTCAACGACAAGATTAATCACAAAATTATTCCCGACCCGGAAAGATTTCCGCTTGTCAGAAAAATGTTTGAGCTTTACGCCACCGGCGAATATTCTCTGAAAGATTTAAGAAATAAAATGACTTCTTTGGGCTTGATTAGCCGAAAC